>CALOEW010000033.1:45000-133723 GCA_942492445.1 uncultured Gammaproteobacteria bacterium | reverse complement strand
GCAGTTCAGCCAGAGCCCTGATCGCACTTTTTCTGGCTGCGGGACGAAATAGTCACAAGTGCACCGTTCTGCAACAGGCCCCTTGCCATGGTTAATCCAAGGCCGCTGGAACCACCGGTAATCAGAGCTCTTTTCCCTGCGACTGAAATGATTTTCAATACTGAAGTTGTCCCGCATGGCGTTTACTCTTCAGCGATCTTGACCAGCTGCTTACTCGGAATTCTTCCTTCAATAAGCTCTGCAAATAATTCCGTGCGTTCTCTACGCTGACACCGATAGACTCGCGGTATTTACCTACCTTCACTGACCCAGGTACCAAGCTGCCTGGTTGCCTGTACCAGCGATCAATCCATTCTGTGACCACGAAAAAGCGATGCCTTGAACCGGGTCGAGCTTCTTAAGAATGTCGAAAGGGAGTTTCGGCGGCGGTGATATTCTCATCATTGTAATTTGATATGTAACCGCAAATTGGTACTCGTGCTCCCTCATTTAAAAGAGGCGCTACCGCACGAGTCACGTCACCACCTACATTCTCGAAATAAATATCCACTCCATCCGGACAGGCATTTTTCAGTGCTGTTGCCAGTTGTCAGACTTGTAGTCAATACAATCGTCAAACTTCAGTTCTTCCCGCACATAACGACATTTCTCCTGCCCCCCGGCTATACCCACCACGCGCAGCCCTTGATTTTAGCGATCTGCCCACAACCGAACCAACAGCTCCGATGCCGCTGCGACTACCAGGGTCTCATCGGCCTTTGGCCTGCCCAGTTCCAGCAGACCGAAATAGGCAGTTCTGCCAGGCATGCCTACCACTCCGAGGTGGGCCTGTAACGTGCCGTTATTCAGATCGACCTTCATCAGTCGCGGCGAGGTATCGTCGATTACCAGCATGGTCTGCCAGCCTGCATGGGCAGCACCCATAGTCACCTGGCGGAAAATCGGGAAAGGTGGATCAGAAAAACACCACCCGCGCACTCACCCATCATGACGTCGCCAATCCGTAATTGATCCGCATAAGACTTTTCATCATTCATCCGTCCACGCATGTAGGGATCCAGGGATAACCAGAGAACTTTGACCAGTACTCTGGTTATCCTGAAGCTGGGACATTCAACCTGCTCAATCTTGAAACAGCTGTCATCGGGTTCGCCGACCGGGCGCTTGAGCGAGCAATACGCGGGTGTTCTTCATTATTTCTCCCTAATACAGAGTTTCGACACGCAGTCTATCCCAGCTTAGGAAGCAGGGCAGAAACCCGCCGACGAAGACGAGTGAGTGCCAGATTCAAAATGTGCAACGCCTTACGTCGATATGCTCACCGCCGACCAGCAGGTCCGGTATCAGCCTGACGATTGCGTACGGGTCGGTGTCACCACTAGTCCGTGCTACTGGGCTGCCAGAGTCAACCCCTGAACCCCTGTTGATCATACAGTTCCAGCGCGATCAGCAGACCTTTGCTACGGACATCCGCAATCAGTTGGGGTAACGCAACTGTAGGTTGCTTGAGACCGCCCAGCAATAACGCCGTGCCCCGTGTACGTGCGCGCACCAATTCTGTGAGTTGTCAGAAACTCAACGACAACTGCTCCGGCCACAGCGCAGCCCAAGGATTTCCGCAGTATGTCCCCCCGTGATCCCCTGTCTGAATCTGTTGCGCAATCTGATGACTTACCGCCAGAGCCGCCATCGGCACACCCCCGGCCATGCCCTTGCCCATGGACATAAAATCCGCCTCGACTTCAGTTTCGCCGTGTTCGACGGCAAACAATTTACCGGTTCTGCAGAACCCCGTCTGAATCTCGTCAATGACAAGAATCACTGCCTGCTCCTGCCATTGACCACTCCGGCAAGATAGCCCGGCGGTGTGGATACGTACGCTCTCCCCTGCATCGGGCTCCATCACCGCAGCAGTTCAAAATTCAATTGCCCTTCAGAGCGGTGAAATCCCTGAAGCAAGACGAAGCCGGTCGCCAGTGGCTGGCTGCCAACCGTTGAAAATTTCGTTAGCCCACCGGTAACCGAAAGCGTGTTCAAGGTCCACCAGTAGCCGCTCCAGGGTTGAAATCACCTGGCCACCATCGATTTTCCTGGCCAGCTTGAGCCAGGTCGTTGGCTTCGCTCCACTGTTGACGAAGAAATTTCAGCCTGTCCATACCCGAAGGAAGAAGCGGCACAAGCAATCGACAACAACTTGCCTCCACAGGCGAGTAGGCGAATCCTTAACTGGGATTCTGTACACCTTCCCTGCCTGATCGATCAACGCATTGATAATCACCTGATTGCTGTGCCCAAGACAGGTAACCCCCCAACCGGATGTGAAATCAAGATACCTGCGACCTTCAGGGTCCCAGACCTCGGTGCCCTGGCCCCGTTCAATAATCACCTTCTGTCGATCACAGAATTTGATACCGTACTGATCTTCCGCTTCGATACAGTCCATTTGTTCACCTCCAACCCAATAGGGTTACCGTTTTTACTCGCTCTGGAGCAAAAAAAAACCTCCAGGTGTCGGTGACACCTGGAGGTTTCTCGTTCGCCGAGTTCTTTCTACTACTTAATTTCCAGGGTCTCCGTCATGGCGCAGGCGATCCACGCGCGATACAGACCGCACGCGGCATGATTGCCGCACGAGCCCGCAAGGATGCTGCTTGAGCCTGGTGTAATCCCTGTTTCATCCAAAGCACTTCTGATTATGTCCCACAACGTTTCGGCCTTCAGACAAATTCTGCCGGCCCCTGATGGACCCGAACCCGGCGACTCTTGCACCGGGATGATTCTCAGGAACCTCTGATTATCATCGTGATGTTCTGCGGCAACAACCTGAGGTTCCGGTAAATCTGGTTTTCTTAACGAGTTGAAGACTCCCATTGGATTCGCTGATTTCGTCACAATGCCGCAAACACAGTGGGTGCACCTGAATTCAAAGTCAGGAAAACCGGGAGAAGCATGCTTGAAGCGTCATGTTGTTGAACGATGGCGTTCTCTGCCCGCAACTAACGTGCGGGATCTTGCGCCACTGTGCAAGGAATTCAGACGAATGAGAAGCGGCAGGGGTATCCTGGTGCTGCGGACCGCGCCCCTCCGCGGTGCCCTCACTCAGAAAAATGCTCTGGAAAGCGGTCATTTTTTCCTCCCCGGCGCTGATCCTCTATTGCATCCCCAGGATACCCCTGTCGGCCACACTCACCGAAGCCACATACACACGAACTACTGTCAGCCCTTCCACCACAGAAAACAAACCCGCACCTTAACTGATACCTCACATTCAGGAACCACAGACCCGTCACCTGAGAGCTTAGCTACAGTGCAGCTTCAGTTGATTGAAACCCGCACAGCTGGGAGGGATTTCCATGAACAGCATAAGCACTTGAGAGATTGATCAAGGAGGCTCTTATTAAGGAATCTCTGATTAACTAATTAGTTGGAAGTTCCTTAATCTTCAGATCAAAATAAGGATTCTCAAACGTGAATATTCTGGGTTGCCGGTCCATTACCTGGCCTTCCAGAACCACCAGGACAATATAAGCCGTAATGGTCGCCAACAACAGACTGTGTCGACTCTTCAGTAGAGCTCCGCGGATTCTGTTCTTTACCGTACTCATTTCTCAGACACTCCTCGAAAACCTCCTATCAATCCGCAAAACGACGCATGTTCACGGCCCCAGCAATCAGAAGCGAACCGAACGCCATTCCGACCAACATGTCATAACTGAACAGACGCTGAAAAAAATCTCCCAGGCTGAACACGATATAACTGTAATTATTGGTTCGACTTTGTACCCAGTTTCCAAGAAATTGCGTTCCAAAAATAAATTCTTCCAGGAAAAGCAGCAGGATGAATGCCCCAAAAGTCCACAGATAAGGCAGACTGCGGACATAAGCAGAAAACAGGAGAATCCAGCCGATTGTAGGGAACAACCACAGAGCACCAAGCACCGAGGTCAGATAGATGAGCACTATGCTGTACAACCCGGCAGTAACAAGAGACCAGAGGCTCGCGACTTCCGTGTCGTAGCTGACTCCCAGCATGGATACCGCCACTATTGAAAACAGAATCAACACGCCGCTCGCGGCGGTGGCAAACACCGGCGCCACAAAGTCGACTGTCACTACTTCGGAAAAGGACGGCCGCTGATTGAAATCGGCACGGTTCTGCCAGAACAGGACATTGGCATCCCGACGATCGTGTTGTAGCTATTGACCAGATAGATCAATGCACAGATATACAGCACGACCACAAAGGGGATTGCTGCCGTCATGATGAGTCGATGCGGTTCTACGCTTTGCAATAGGCTTCCCAGTAGTTCGGTTGCCCCTGCTTTCACTCCTTCAGGCACCTGCAACAACGCCCAGAGCATACCGATCAACATCAATCCGGCCAGGACCAGTGGCGATGCTACAAACAGATGACGGCTCTCCCACATCTCGCGTCTGAGCAGCATTGGAAACTGACTGTACAGAGTTCTATTCATCGACTGCCGCCTCCGCCGAAACATTGAGTGATCTCAGTTTGGCTACGAACAGGTCCGATACTCCCGGCGTATGTAATTCACCGAAGCGAGCCAGTTCCTCCCGGGAGCGATTTTCAAACAGACAGGCCTTCTTACCCAACAGGTTTCGGTATAGACGGTCTCGTACTTTCATGGCGTCCTCCAGATCCTCCCGGACCAGAACTTGCAAACCACGCTGTTGTACATCGCGTCCAGAACAATTCGCCCTCGATCGATGAACACCAGGTGGGTAAGCAGCGTTTCAATTTCCTCGACCTGATGCGTGCTGATGATCACTGTCCGCTTGCCGTCGTAGTAATCATTCAGCAGGCGATCATAGAATTCCTTGCGGTAAATAATATCCAATCCCTGCGTTGGCTCATCGAGCACCAGCAACCGTACATCGATGGCCATAACCAGGGCCAGATGAAGCTGGGTAACCATTCCTTTGGACAGTGCCTTTATCCTGCTGCGAGGGTTGATTTGTGTAGTCGCGAGAAACGTTTCGGCTTTTTGCCGGTTGAAACGCGGATGTACTCCCTCGACGTATTCCAGGGCCTGCCAGACCTTCAACCATCGGGGCAGAATCCCAACATCAGCAATGAAACAGACCTCCTCCATCAGCCGGTGTCTGGCAACCTGCGGGTTACGACCCACTACTGAAAGCGCCCGCCCTCGAAATCACACAGACCCAACAGCGCCTTCAAGGTGGTGGTTTTCCCTGCACCGTTGGGTCCGATAAGGCCGATAATGGCGCCGCTGGCATTTCGGAGATCAATCCTGTCCAGGGCTTCGAACCTTCCAGGCCGACTTTACCGTCGCACTTGCTTTGACAATGGCTTCCATTATGCTTTCTTCAGCTGTGATCAGAATTCGGGTCAGGGTCAATTGCCGCGCGGCCAGGTAGTTCATCAACCGCCAGCCCGAGTCGTGCAATCCGGCGTAAAATTGCCGGCCACTCCACTTCCAGAAACTGCTGTCTTTCCAGATCGGTAAGTCCTGCTTTCGCACCGGTAACAACATACATTCCACGCCCCCTTCGCTTTTCCACCAGACCTTGATCCACCATCAACTGGAAGGCCTTGGAAACTGTAATTGGATTGATTCGCTGTTCACTGGAAATCTGGCGGACTGAAGGTAACGCTTCCCCCTCAGTCAATACTCCGTCCAGAATCAACTCCACCAGCCGATCCCGCAGTTGCAGGTAAATCGGCTCTTTGTCGTTCCAGGAAATTTGCACAGCAGGTCTCACTCCAGGTGTTATACAACACTATAACACCTAAACACGAAGAATCAAGCGTTTTCTGACAGTCTGAAAAACGAGAATAATATGCCTGAAGAATTACTCTTTTCTTATTGTTTTTTATTATTTTTATCTTTATTTCTATGTCTTCTGCCAACAATCCGGCGACCACGTATCCCCGATCTTACTTTTCCTGGCGCCGGGCCTGAAACTCTCAACCAGACTATCGGCCTGCCCAACATTTTCAGCGGTACGGCCCACGCCTGGCCCGGTGACAGACCCAGGCCAATGAACCACTTGTCACGGTTTACGCCGATGTAAAGGACCGCATCGTTCCCGTGAAAAGGCGGAGAGGAATGAAACTTGCGACTGACGAGTTCAGGGAAGCGGGGACTGTAACCAGGCCTGGGACGGCCGCAGCTGGCGGCTGCGCATTGGCATTGATCGACTGCCCGCTGACAGAAAAACCCGGTCAGGTTTCACACATGATATCCCGGCCTACCCCATCCCTGCCCAGTATCTGTTTCAACTGGTGCAGCGCCTCGATCTGAATCTGCCTGACCCTCTCTCTGGTGAGGCCTATCTCGGCACCCACGTTTTCCAGAGTGTCAACTGCGTGACCGTTCAGCCCGAAACGACGAATCAGAACTTCACGGTGCTTCGGCGGCAGCTCATTCAACCATTGGCGCAGCCGTTCGGCGATCTGGTGGTCCTGAATCAATTCGTCGGGTTCACGTGGCAGCTCTGCCACCGGACCGCCGTCCTCACTGGACAGGGCATCGATATTTTGCGGATCGTCAAGTGGCGTGATCCTTTCATCCAGTGCCAACAGTCGCTTCACTTTCGAAGCCGGTTTGGCCGCCTGCCTGGCCACTTCCTCGGCACTGGGCTCGCTGGCCTTTTGCTGCAGCAATTCCCGTCGGGCACGAAGGCAGACATTCAACTCCTTGACCACGTGCACCGGCAGGCGAACCGTTCGAACCTGATTCATCAGTGCCCGTTCAATGTTCTGCCGGATCCACCAGGTGGCGTAGGTGGAAAAGCGGAACCCCTTGTCAGGATCGAACTTCTCCACCGCCCTGATCAGGCCGAGGTTACCCTCCTCGATCAGATCGAGCAGTGACATGCCCCGATTGAGATAGCGGCGGGCAATCTTTACGACCAGGCGCAGATTGCTTTCAATCATGCGGTTGCGGCTGGCATCGTCGCCAGCTCGCGCCCGCCGGGAGTGATAAATTTCTTCGCTGGCGCTTAGCAGTGGAGAGGCGCCTATTTCTCTGAGGTACAGTCGGGTGACATCCGGGCAGGATTGCGTATCGGCCCAGGATTCGTCAGCCTGCAGAGCCTGGTAGGTAGCAAAGGGGGCATCGGCCACTTCGCCATGTTTAGAATGTTTCATCGATTCTCCATCCCTGGCAGTTTACTGTTGCATGTAACTCGGGCTGGCGATCCATAGCCAGCACATTCAAGTATAGTCAGAGACAGGGAGTACGCCAGACCAGACAGGCCCAAGGGCGGGGTGGCAATCAGGTCGCAACCGGGGATAGCAAAGGGTGACTATCCAGCAGGGCGGGTAAAAAGAATTCCGCCACCAGGATCGGCCGCAGATACAATTCAAACAGTGAACAACGGCCCCAGAATTCGCCGACCGGGGCGATATCCAGCCTGCTACGGCTAAGTCCGGGATGAGAAAATAAAAACGCGCCCAGTGGCTTGTTTCGCAGGTTTTTTACCTGGCCCAGCGGGCTCATGAGGCTGACCTGGGGAACCAGCGTGTGAGCCAGTACCCAGGGCAAATCGTTCCCGCTCAGGATTACCTTGCGCGACCACATGCGCTGCCTCGCAAGTCTGGAGCCCAGGAGCCTGACAAGATAAGGAGAGTGTCCCTGCCACCAGCACTGGGACACAATCTGAACACGGAAATTCCCGCCACTGTGCGCAACAAGGGATTCGGTCAGGGAGCCAGGGTCCAGCAACCAGTCCCGCCACTCGTGAGATGGCCTGGGAAAAACCTGTCGATAGCCTTTCCAGGAAAGGTCACGGTCGCTGATAGCGGGTACGTACACCGGCGATTATCTCTATCTACAGGCATCCAGTTGGGAACTGACTGATGTCAGGTGGGGCGGCTTCAACAGAATGCCGGCCCGAACCGGGCCGGCAACTGAATCCGGCATTAGCGAGGTCGGTAGTTTTGCAGGGTTTTGATAATAACCGTGATCACTCTGCGGTTCTGCTCCCGACCGGCGGGGGTGTCGTTGCTGGCGACCGGTTGTGACTCGCCATAACCGGTGGCGGTAACACGACTGGCCTGAATGTCGAACTGGTCGATCAACACCTGTCGGACTGAATCGGCGCGCCGCTGGGACAGACCCTGGTTGTAGATTTCAGGGCCCGAGCTGTCAGTATGGCCTTCCAGTTCCACTATCACGTCAGGGTATTGATCCATAAACTCAGCGACCTGTCGAATTTCAGGAAGGTACTGAGGACTCACCTCGGAGCGATCAAACTCGAACTTTACATCCAGTTCAACCCGCGCAACCTCTTCGATTGGTATCGGGCAACCACGGGAGTCCACCGCATAGCTGCGTGGAGTGTCCGGGCAGGCGTCACGGCTGTCGGGAACACCATCGCTGTCGGCGTCAGGTTCGGGAGCCGAAGCGGGCGCCCGGGAGCCTGGCATCTCGCTAACGGCGGGTGACGGTGTGGAGGCCCCACGACCACTCCCGCCGAAGCGGAATATCAATGTGGTCTCGATACCCAGCTCATTGTCTTCATGGTCTCTGTCCTGAATTAGAAAATTCCTGACCCCGGCACGCAGTGACAGGTTGTCGGTAAAGTCGTAGCGAAGCCCACCGCCATAATTCCACAGGCTTTCATCGCCTCCCGCTATATCGACCTCGCCGATACCAGTCACCAGAAACGGCTGGAATGGTCCGATATTCAGATTCAGTCCATAGAGCAGATCCACTTTCCACAGATCGACATCCTGATCGGAACCGTTAGCGTGGCTGGGATCAAGGCCCGCAACATTGAATTCCACGCTCCATCGGTCTGTGACGTCATATCCCAGACCCAAAAAATAGCCTGTATCGTTATCCAGCTGCCACTGATTGTCGAAATCCATCCATTGGATTCCCGGAGCAATATAAAACTGCCCTTCTGCTGCCGTCAGATTGCCTGACTGAAAAATCAATACTGCCAGTGCACCGGCCGTGCACAGCTTGGGAAAATTTCTACGCATTATTTCCACCAGAAATAGAGTGAATGAGTTTACCTTGATCACCGCCTCAGCGGATTTGCAATTATACGAAATATTCCTGTAGATAACATTAGGAAACCTCGCATTGTCGTCCCACATTTTTTTGAAGTTTCAATTTTGCCAGTAAGAATACAGGGCTTCTTTGGGCTCAAGGGACCTGTGGATGACAAATTTCCGAGCTTCCCGAGAAGGGTTTTCCTACTTCAGCCATTTCTGGCGGGATTCACGGAATTGATGCCTGCAGTGTGCTCAAACTCCTTGGGTGATAAGTCAGCAAGTACTGAATTTGAAACTCAGATAGCGTGCAGTTTTGTTTTCGGGGTTGGAGGGTTGTCAGTTAGTTGTGGCTTCGAGCGGGGTGCAAGGTGCGGAGAATCAGATTCCCCCGGGCCGGTGAGGTTCCGGTGGCGACGATTGTCATGGTTTTGTCATATTAACGCGAGTAAAATACTCCGCAAATCAACAGGGTATGTTGCCCCGAGTAAATTTCCATGGCGGATGCAAAGATCCTTATTGTGGAAGACGAGCCGGCTATCAAGGACATGATTGCCATCACGCTCGACCTGGCCGGTTACGACAGTATTTCTGCTGAATCGGCACATCAGGCGCATGTGGCCGTCGTTGACAGCAAGCCGGACTTGATACTGCTGGATTGGATGCTGCCCGGTGGCAGTGGCATCGAACTGGCGAGGCGCCTGAAACGCGAGCAATTGACCGAGAACATCCCGATTATCATGTTGACGGCCAAAGCCAGTGAAGACAACAAGGTCCAGGGGTTGAACGCCGGCATCGACGATTACGTCACCAAGCCCTTCTCCCCCAGAGAGCTGGTAGCACGGATCAAGGCCGTGTTGCGTCGCTCCCAGGGCAAACAGCAGGACAAGGTGCTGCGGGTCTACGATCTGCAATTGGATCCCGCCAGCCACCGCATCACCATCGAAGAGAAACCCGTTGAGATGGGACCCACGGAATTTCGACTGCTGAAGTTCTTCATGTCTCATCAGGAAAAGGTTTTCAGCCGTGACAACATTCAGGACCAGGTGTGGGGCGGCAACGTGTACCTGGACGAACGTACCATCGACGTTCACATTCGCCGATTGCGGAAAGCACTGGGCTCTATTGAAAGCAGCATCAATTACGCCAAGCTGATCCAGACCGTGCGCGGGGCCGGCTACCGGTTTTCTGTAAAGCCTTCCTGACTGCAGACCCATCAGATGTCGGATTACCGGTGATTCACCGTTTATTTCATCCCGGGTATTGGCTATAGTGCCGCAAAATTTACCCATTAAGGTCTGAATCTTGGCTCAAGACTGGCGACTGGAAATCAACCGCATTCTGCTGGTGCTGCTGGCAGGAGGCCTGCTCGGCTTCCTATTCGGCAACATTCCCCTGTTCCTGTTTTTTGCAGCACTGATCTACCTGGGGTTCTGCCTCATGCAGCTGCGCAAACTCGACCACTGGCTGCAGAAACTGAAAGAGGGTTCTCAGGCGCCTCCTCCGGACGGAATTGGTTATTGGGGGCTGCTGTTCGACAATGTGTACCGCCTGCACCGGGACAGTATCAAGGCCCAGGAAGAACTTCAGCACACTCTTGCCAGGGCGCAGAAATCGGTAGCGGCGCTCGATATCGGCCTCATACTCATTGACTATAAAAATGCACTGGAATGGTGGAACATCAAGGCAGAAGCCCTGCTCGGGATCCACTTCCCCAATGACCGCGGACAAAACGCCAGCAACCTGATTCGCGACCCTCGATTCACTCAATTTTTCTCCCAACGGGAATACACCGACCCTCTCATAATTAACTCACCGGTCAACAATAACCTCATCCTTGAAGTCAACATCACCCTGTTCGGTGAAAACGAAAAACTGGTTATCGTGCGTGACGTGACCCAGGTTCAGAAGCTTGAAATGATGCGCAAGGACTTTGTGGGAAACGTTTCCCATGAGCTCAGAACTCCTATTACTGTCATCAGCGGCTACCTGGAAACCCTGCTGGACAACAGCCAGTTCCTGGAGCCAAAATGGAAAAAGGCTGTGGAACAAATGCACCAGCAATCGCAGCGGATGGAAAACATCCTGCGTGACCTGCTGATCCTTTCCAGGCTCGAAACCAGGGCGATTTCAATTGGCCAGAAGCCGGTCAATGTTCATTCCCTGCTGAATGAGATCCGGGGTGACACCCTGAATATTTTTGAAGATAAGGATCACTCTATCACAGTTGAGTGTGACGAAGAGATCATGCTGACCGGAGATCGAGGCGAACTTTACAGTGCCATCTCCAACCTGTCGATCAACGCTGCCAAGTACACACCCGCTGGTGGCAGAATCGTACTTCGTGGAACGCGTACTGACACCGGCATAGAGGTAGCGGTCAAAGACAATGGAATCGGAATTGCCGCCCAGCATATACCACGCCTGACTGAGCGTTTTTACCGGGTGGACGTCAGCCGTTCCAGCTCTACGGGTGGCACCGGTCTTGGACTGGCCATAGTCAAACACATCCTGGCACGCCACGGCGCCACCTTGCACGTTGAAAGCAGCCCCGGCAATGGCAGCTGTTTTACCTGCCGCTTCAGCAACACCTAAGAAACCTCCAAATAAGCGCATTCCAAAAACGCTGGAGGCAAAAATGGCCCCCTGCAGCGATAATCAGATTAGTATGAACAGGCCCTAGAACGAGACATCCAATTGAAAACGCAACCGATTGTCACCCTCGTCCTGGCCCTGGTATGCGTCGTCCAGGGTCAGGTGGGAATAGTCGAGTGTCAGCTTGCTGTTGTGACCGGCAAAGAACCAGTTGGCGCCCAGGGTGAATTCGCGGCGTTCGTTCTCGAAACCCCGAATGACCGCATTGGGTTCATCCACATAGGCATAGCGGGCGGCGAGTTCGAGCGGGGCCGGTATTGCTGGAAACAGATTATGGAAAAAATAGCCGGCCTGGAGATAGCCTCCGGTCAGTTCACTGCGGGTTCCGCTCAGACGGTCATGTATTTGTTTCCGGTGCAGCTCCTGCTGAGCGGAAAAACCGCGATACTTAAAAGCAAATTCCTGCACCACCTGGCGGATGTCGTACTGGTCTGAGGCCGCTTTGGCGGGTGATGTGAATCCGTCCAGGCTGCCGCAACCGGAGGAAGACCAGCGTGTACAACTGCCGGTGTGAGTCATACCTGCAATGGCCAGGCTTCCGGTTGGCAGTTCGGTAAATTCCACGTCTGTCTGTCGCCAGGACAGGTCACGACCCAGAAAATTCCATTGAATCCGCGCCATGTACATCAGGTTGTCGTCGGCATTGTTTACGCCGCGGCCTTCGCCGTTGAAGACACCTGCGTAGTAGCGCATGTCAGCTGCCGTATCCTGGAATAGATGCCCGCGCAGTTGCACACCGATCTGACGATCGATGGTAAATACACGGTTGGCGATGGAACGCTCCACGAACTGTTGCCGCCCGGAAGAATCCACGCGCTCTCTGTTCAGGTCCACTTTCCACTGACCGATACGAATGCCACCCCAGTCCCATTTGGCCAGATCGATGCGCCAGTCGATCACTCTGGCACTGGAAGCCTCACTGGGGTCGTCCACATCACGGGATGGCATCAGATCCACCTCAAAATAGTACTGGATCCAGGGTTGAAATCCGTGGCCACCAATTTTCATCCGCAATCGGCGGGCCTCAAAGTTAGATTGTTCATTACTGGCAAAATCGGAAAGTTGCCGCGGGTCGGACCGGTACGGATCTGTGTACCGCATCTGCGCCCGCCACTGCAGTTCGGTCCGGAAGTTTCCATCCCGTGTTTCCAGGCGGAATCCATTGTTGCCATGAGTGGCTCGGACCGGAAGCTGATCATTAATCTGGCGGGAGACCTCAGCCGCCACTGCTTCCCTGAATTCCGGTTGCTCTTCGATGGCAGCGGCAGGCTCCAGGATATCCTCACTGGTCAGGGTTTCCCGTTGCAGCAATCCGTCGTGTTGTTCCTGGGTTATCGCCCCGTTTTCCAGCAGAATATCCAACAACTCCCGGTCTGCAGCCTGAGTGCCGACAGTTGATTGTGACAGTACCGCGGCAAGAATGAGCTGTTGTAGCCTGGTGGCTCCCTTGTTCAGGTTCATGGGGTTTTCTCCGGACAAACGTGACTTCTATCGGGTATTGGTTCCCTCTGGTTAGTACCGGGCACTCTATTGCAGAAATATTACAGTTTCATGACAATATGACACTCGGGTAACTTAACTGACACAGTTGACTGGCTGAAGCCTGCCTTCAGACTTTTGCGCGACCGGCATTGTTGTCCCACATTGGTAAAGAAGTACCTATCTTGCTGAAAAAAGACAGGGCTTCTCTGTACACAAGAGACCTGTGGATGAAGATTTTCCGGGTTACCGGTAGGATTTCTCCTCCTTCAGCCACCACTGGCGGGTTTCACGGAACCGGTGCCTGCCGGCCACGCGTTGATAGAGTGCGGGATTAGCGTGCTTATTCGTTCTGATGGATTGGAGGGTTGACGGGTTGACGGATTGGACGGGTTGACGGGTTGACGGGTTGAACAGGATAGGTGACCTCGAATTGTGCATCCAGGTTCTGAATGAGGCCCGGAAGTTTCAATGGTACCATCTTCAGTTATAGCCCTACCGGTTTCCACAAGCTTTGAATTCTGGCACTGATCACCGGTCCAGTGGAGTCTGAGGACGGAGCGATAAAAACGCAGCATCGTCCGGGCAAGACCGTATTCCAGGGCTTGCGACCGAGTGAGGGAGGGAATCCCGGAGGGGTGCAAGTTGCGGAGGATCAGATCCCCCTGGGGCGGTGCGGCCTCCGGGTTACAACAAAACTTCACTGATTGTGACTAATCAGTAAGAGTGCGATTTAGTTCCCATCCGTTGGAGGCCTGTTAGTTAGTCGTGGCTTCGAGCGACGCGGCCGGCAGGGATGAGCCGGGTCAGTGAGCCTGGGGGTTTATCTGGAAAGTCCCCCATGCCTGACGTCGGTGCCACGCACCACGTACAGGATGTGCTCGGAAATATTCTTGGCGTGGTCGCCGATTCGCTCCAGGGCCCGTAAGGCCCAGATCAGGTTGAGGAATCGATCAATCTTGGCGGGCTCTTCCTGCATCCAGTCAACCATGACCCGGATAGCAGTACTGTACTGCTCATCCACATCCTCGTCCTCGTCGGTTACCGCAACCGCTGAAATGGTGTCGTAGCGGGCAAAGGCGTCCAGTGCATTGTGAACCATGTGGCATACCTGCTCACCAATGTGCTGAATCTCACCGATGCCCCTGGGCAGGTCGCCGTCCTGGCTGAGCTGGATAGCCATTTTGGCGATCTTGCTTGACTCGTCACCAATCCGCTCCAGGTCGCGGATTGTCTTGATGATGGCCAGAATCAACCTCAGGTCACTTGCCGCAGGTTGTCGAAGTGCCAGGATCCGGCTGCATTGCGAGTCAATGGAAACTTCCAGAGAATCGATCTGACTGTCCTGGTCCCGGACGCGTTGGGCCAGCTCACTGTCGAGATTGGTGAGCGAAGCAATGGCGTCATGTAACTGCCTTTCCACGCTACCGCCCATCTCGAGCATGCGGGTCTTCACGTCTTCCAGTTCAATATTGAACTGACGCGAGATATGATGACTATGGTTTTCCACTTCCTGGATCATAGAGAATATTTCCTGACCGGCAGGCTGTAAGGCTGCCGGTCGTTACTGATACGATGAAACATCCGAACAGGGTCGCGGCACTGCGGACCCTGTTCGGATGTTTCCAAGTTAATAGGACCGCTTTCCAGGCCATATATTACACAGTTTATCCATATCGACCTGTTATGTAGTCCTCAGTTTGCTTTTCGGCAGGATTGGTAAAAATATTATCTGTTTTGTCAAATTCGACCATGTTGCCAAGGTACATGAACGCCGTGAAGTCAGACACCCTGGCCGCCTGCTGCATGTTGTGGGTTACGATGACGATAGTGTAATTGGTTTTTAACTGATTGATCAGCTCTTCGATTTTCAGTGTTGAGATAGGGTCCAGTGCCGATGCGGGTTCGTCCAGCAACAACACTTCCGGCTCCACTGCGACAGTTCTGGCAATCACCAGCCTTTGCTGTTGTCCGCCGGAAAGCCCCAGCGCACTGTCGTGGAGCCGGTCCCGAACCTCCTCCCAGAGTGCCGCGGCGCGCAGTGATTTTTCTACCACTTCGTCAAGAACTCTACGCTTGTTGACCCCTTGAATACGCAGCCCATAGGCGACATTTTCGTAGATAGACTTGGGAAACGGATTCGGTTTCTGAAAAACCATCCCTACCCTTCGCCGCAGGTCCGCCACATCGACCGATTTCTGGTAAATGTCCATACCGTCCAATTCGATCCCGCCTTTGATGACGCAGCCATCCACCAGATCATTCATACGGTTGAAACACCGCAGCAATGTCGACTTGCCGCAACCACTGGGTCCGATAAACGCAGTAACCCGCTTTCGTGGAATGGACAGATTGATTTCATTCAGTGCCTGCTTGTCACCATAGAACAGGTCCAGATTTCTGACCGCCAGACATTCCTCAAGGGACTCAAACCTTTCTCCGGTACTTTTCTTCACCGCCTGTGAAACATCCACAGTCTTGGATTCAATTTGTCCATTCATCGCAAATTCGCCCATTCCTCAGCCTAGTCCAGATATTTCTCTGCGCTCACATGTCAAGTGACTTGTATCGTTCCCGCAATCGATTTCGAATCGATACCGCGCTCAGGTTCAAAATCGCAATAACAATCACCAGCAACAGGGCGGTGGCGTACACCAGCGGCCGGGCTGCTTCGACATTGGGACTTTGAAATCCCACGTCGTAGATATGGAAGCCCAGGTGCATGAACTTCTGATCCAGATGCAGATAAGGATAATTGCCATCCAACGGTAATGACGGGGCCAGCTTCACGACTCCCACCAGCATCAACGGTGCGACTTCCCCTGCTGCTCTGGCCACCGCCAGGATCAGCCCCGTCATCATCGCCGGGCTTGCCATGGGCAGCACCACACGCCAGAGTGTCTCAAACTTGGTTGCTCCCAGTGCCAGGCTGCCCTCCCGCACACTCCGCGGTATCCTTGCCAGGCCCTCCTCAGTGGCCACGATGACCACCGGCACCGTCAGCAGTGCCAGTGTCAGTGAGGCCCATAACAAACCGGGCGTGCCGAACGTCGGGGCGGGTAACGCTTCCGGGTAGAACGCCTGGTCGATCTCGGCGCCTACAAAATAAATAAAGAAGCCGAGACCGAAAACTCCGTACACAATCGAGGGTACGCCGGCGAGGTTGTTGACGGCGATCCTTATCGTTCTGGTAAGAATACCCTGCCGGGCGTATTCCCGCAGGTAAACCGCGGCAACCACCCCGAAAGGCGTGACGAAAACCGACATCAGCATAACCATCATGACGGTACCGAATATAGCCGGATAGATGCCCCCCTCGGTATTGGCCTCACGAGGCTCCTGCGACAGAAACTCCCAGAGTTTTCCGGAATAAATTCCCAGCTTCTGGACCACTCCGAGGTCATTGGGTCGGTAGGCACGAACCACGTCGCCGATGTTGAATTCCGTCAGTTGCCCGTCGACGGTCTCGAATTCCACCGTATCCCGGTTAACCTGGTTGTAAAGTTGCACCAGTTGCGCCTGTAGGATGGCGTATTCGCTATCCAGTTCCTCCCGCTGTCGCGCCAGTTCGGTGAGCGCCTGCGGGCTGGCTTCGTCCTCCAGTTCCAGGCTCCGCTCAGCAAGGCGCAGCCTTTCCATCTGGTAGTTGATGCTGCCGATCCCGTCATTTTCCAGCTCGACAATCTCTTCATGCAGCTGCAGCGCCCGCTGCAGGCGCGTCCTGAACTCCTGCCAGAGCGTGTCGTCAGCAACGTCGCCACTGCTCGACACCGGCTCGCCATCCTGCAGAATTCCGCGTAAAAACCCGTAAAAATTACCCCATTCGAATCGCTCCAGGACCACCGCATGAGACGGGTAACCGACATCATGAATAAAATCGTTGAGCACCCAGCGAAAATCCGCACCGGTCAGGTCGCGATTGCCCAGTTTCAGCAGGGTTCGCTCGTATCCGGACGTATTCTCCGCCACCGGTATTCCCGAGGCGATTATCTGGCTGGCGGGAATTATCTCGTTCTCAACCATCTCGCCCATGATCCGGACGGTCTGGGGTTCACCACCGGCTGTAGGCACGGTGTAGGACGCCAGGACCACGTCCGAGGGCCAGAAATGCACCATCCCCCGGACCGCCAGCAACAGCAGCAGACCGATGACCATTACCAGACTGATGGTCACCGCTCCGGCATTAAACCAGATCCAGGGAGAACCGGATTTTATCCAGCGTTGCAGGCGTTGCTTCATATCGTACTGTACTTGTTGCGTAGTCGCTGCCGGACTATCTCAGCGAAGGTGTTGAATACAAAGGTAAATAAGAACAGAACCAGGGCAGTCAGAAAAAGGATCCGGTAGTGCGTACTGTCCACTTCGGATTCCGGGACCTCCACCGCGATGTTGGCGGCAAGAGTGCGCATGCCCTCAAAGATGTTGATATCCATGATGGGTGTGTTGCCGGTTGCCATCAACACGATCATGGTTTCTCCAACCGCCCGCCCGAATCCGATCATCACGCCGGAAAAAATCCCCGGGCTGGCTGTGGGCAGCACCACCCGGTACATTGTCTGCCAGGGAGTCGCGCCAAGCGCCAGTGAGCCATAGCTCAAGTGCCGGGGGACAGTGAATACGGCATCTTCGGCGATAGAAAATATGGTGGGAATTACGGCAAATCCCATGGCCAGTCCCACGATCATGGCGTTACGCTGATCGTAGGTGATGCCCAGATCGTTGGTAATCCAGCTACGCATGTCGCCGGCGAAAAACAGATTTTCGATGGCGGTGGAAAAGCTGAAACTCAGATAAGTCAGCAACACGACTACCGGCATCAGCAGGGCTGATTCCCACCCATCGGGGATGCGGTGGCGGATGGAATCTGGAAGCTGTGCCCAGCCGAAACTTGCGGTCAGAATTCCCAGCGGCAGGACGACCAGCACACTGAACACGCCCAGCAGGTTGCTTTCCACAAAGGGTGCCAGCCACAACCCGGCGAGGAATCCCAGTACCACGGTAGGCATCGCGGCCATCAGTTCGATCAGGGGCTTAACCTGTTGGCGCATGACGGGCACCATGAAATAGCCCGTGAATATCGCTCCGCAGATTGCCAGCGGTGTCGCCAACAGCATGGCATAAAACGCTGCTTTCAGTGTGCCGAATGCCAGCGGCACCAGACTGTACTTGGGTTCGAAATCGTTATTGGCAGCCGACGATTGCCAGATATAGGCGGGCTCGCTGTAGCTTTCGTACCAGACTTTGGTCCATAAAGCCGACCAGGAGACTTCGGGATGTTCGTTGTGCACATCCCAGACCGAAAGCCGCCCGTTGCCCAGTTCTGCAACGAGAGTATCGCCTCGAGGAGAAATTGCCAGCGCCTCCGGCACTTCGTCAAACAGTGGTGCATTGTAGGCTTCCCGGTGCGCCGTTGTGTTGTACAGACCGACGTGACCGTCAGCATCGGCGACCACAAAATTCTTACGACGTTGTTCCGGTGACAGTGCGATAACGGGGCTTTCTCCCACTTCGAATTTTCGCACCTGTCGCAGGGAAGTCTGCCCCTCACTCTCGGGAATCAGCAACCATTGCGACACGTTGCCGGCATCGTCGGCGACGAGCAGGGAAATATCCCCCAGCAGCAACGCAATCCTGGTGGGCCGCTGCCCCTCCGCCACCAGTTCCAGTACTTGAGAAATACTCGATGCCTGACCCCTGAGTGCCGGCCGCAGGTCCACCAGGCTGAGTCGGCCGCCTGCTGTGATGAAATACATCCAGCGCTGGTTACCATCGATAAAGAGCTGGTTCACGTCGCCAAGAGTGATGGACAGCGACAGGGATTCAACCTCGAATTCGGGTGCCCCGCCTCCCAGATTAAAAGACGAGAACAGGTTACGCTGCTGAGTGATGCGAATGACATTGGTACTGCCGGCGGCATTCACGGCCGCCAGCAGCAGGATATCCGACCTTTCGCTGATGGCAAGCCGACTGATCGGACTGCTGTCAAAAAGGACAAAGTGGTCTTCACCGAAGGGGTAGTTGATGGCCGGGACAATTTCCCTGGTATCGTCCTGGCGGAAGCGGGTCTGGAAACTGTACTGTGCAATCAGCGCCGTGCCGCTGCTGAACCCCAGGGCAAAAAGACCACTTTCTTCTGACGCCAGTGCAAACCCGGTGACCGATGCACCGGCAGGCACTGCCAATTGTCGCCGTTCAATCAGTGAGCCATCAGCCACCCCGAAAAAGGTGATCACGCCTTTTTCATCCAGCCGCATCCCGACTTCTGATTGTTCCTCGACGGCGAGATGCAGCAGCGCGGCATCATCGGCACCCTGCAGACGGTATTCCGCCAGATGCTTTACTTCAGCACGCTGAAACAGAGGAATGACTTCAAAAAGCAGGTACACGAAGATCAGCAGGATGGCAATGATGACACCGACACCCCCGGCGGCGATGGAGACCCTGGCAAGCTGGTCATTGAAGTAGCGCAGGCGCCGTCTGAACGACTGTCGCGCCAGAATCTTCTCCAGTTCCGCATCCTGCGTTCCGGGGGGGGCAGTTTGCCTGTTGGCATCCCGCCCGTCGCTGGTTTCACTCATCGTCAGTAGTCGCCTCATCCACGGGAGGCTGTCGGCGTCGGGCGCTGGCCCCAATCGCCTGAAATCAACTGCCCCGCTTGTTGTAACTTGCTATTTTCCGGCCGGTACAAACGAATCAGCTCCGAGCGGAGCTGATTCTTGCGGGCGGATTTTACCTCAGCAGCAAAGTCCCGGCTACATGCCAAGATTTCTCATTGTGGCCTCGACGACCTGCACCGGAAGTGGAATATAACCGTCTTTTATGACCACATCCTGGCCAGTCTGGGACAACACCAGTTTGATAAATTCGCGCTCCAGAGGCGCCAGCGGCTGGTTGGGGGCCTTGTTTACATAGACCCACAAAAATCGTGCCAGCGGGTAATTGCCGGATATCGCGTTTTCCGGTGTGGCATCGAAGAAATCGCTGTTTTCATAACGGGCCAGAGGGACAGTCCTGACGCTCGAAGTCCGGTAGCCGATTCCCGAGTAGCCTACCGCATTGATGGAAGTGCTCACAGATTGTACCACCGATGCGGAACCGGGCTGCTCGTTGACATTGTTTTTGAAATCACCCTCACACAGGGCAGTCTCCTTGAAGTAACCGTAGGTTCCGGAAACCGAGTTGCGACCAAACAACTGAATATCACGGCGTTGCCAGGGTCCGGTCAGGCCGACCTGCCCCCACGTGGTAACCCTGTGGTCGAACCCGCAGCGTAATGTGGAAGAAAAAATCGCGTCTACCTGTGCCAGGGTGAGGCCCTCCAGGGGGTTGTCCTTGTGCACGAATACGGCGAGCGCATCAATGGCGACGGGGATGGCCGTGGGACGGTAACCCAGACGGGTCTCGAACGCTTCGATTTCATTGTCGCGCATCTCCCTGCTCATCGGACCGAAATTGGAAGTGCGCTCGGTTAACGCAGGCGGCGCGGTCGAGGACCCTGCCGCCTGAATCTGAATATTCACATTGGGGTATGCCCGGTTGAACTCCTCAGCCCACAGAGTCATCAGATTGGCCAGGGTATCGGAACCAACGCTGGACAGATTTCCCGCTATGCCACCTACCCTTTCATACACGGGCAGAGCAGGGTCAACATCCTGTGCCAGGCCGGCACTGCACCAGGTAACGACAGCCAGCAGGCTGGAAAATTTCAATGCGCGAAGCGGGTTCATGCTGTTCTCCAGAGGTGTTCGTGATCGGGGCCTGAAATGACCGCCCCTCACTATAGGGGCGAATTATTGCAGATATATGACAAAGCGGTAACAAATACCGGTGCCGAATGTTCGAAGCGTACCGCGAAATTTACCTGATGCTGTGGTAGGCTGACTTCTCTGTCACGCCAGATCCCCATTGCCACGAGACCGGTGCCGATACTGATGCATCCTTGGTTTCGCGCCTGCCGGCCACGGTGGTATTGCCAGCAGTTCCAGGCTATGGAGTCCCGGACTTAGAGTATGAGCAAGCACAATCAGGAAACCCCGTCAGCCGCACGTCCCGCCGCGGACTTCTCGCGGGCCGTCAATGAGGAGCATCCGAGATTCCCTGGCGGCGTCGCCTCACGGGACGACAGTTCGACACCGGACCTGAGCAACAGTGAGTTTTACCACAATCGCGAATTGAGTCACCTGCAGTTCAATCTTCGGGTACTGGCGGAATCCAAAAACCAGGCCAATCCTCTTCTGGAAAGGCTCATGTTTCTGCTTATCTTCAGTTCCAACCTGGATGAGTTCTATGAAATCCGCGTGTCAGGACTGAAAAAGCAATTGGAAACAGGTCGGCAGAAACAGGGGCCGGACGGCAGGTACCCGGACCAGGTATTGAAACAGATTCACCGGATATCCAGGACTGCGCTGGATGACCAGTACCGGGTTCTCAATGATGACCTGCTGCCTTCCCTGCGGGCTGAGGGCATCTTCATACTGAACCGCGACGAGTGGGATGACCGCCTTAAGACATGGACCAGCGCTTATTTCCACGACGAAGTACTCCCGGTTATCAGCCCGTTGGGCCTGGACCCGGCACACCCTTTTCCGCGGCTGGTGAACAAGAGCCTGAATTTCATCCTCTCCCTGGAGGGCAAGGATGCATTCGGCCGGGACAGCGGCCTGGCTATCGTGCCGGCTCCCCGTTCGCTACCCCGGCTCATCAAGATTCCCAAGGCGATTTTTCCCGAAGGGGATAACTTCGTTTTCCTTTCCTCCATAATCCATGCAAATGTCGCCGAACTGTTTCCCGGCATGCGTGTCAAGGAATGCCACCAGTTTCGGGTTACCCGCAATGCCGATCTGGAAATGACCAATGTGGAGACCGAAGACGTGGCAAGCGCGCTGCAGGGAGAACTGCCGGGGCGGCGGTTTGGTGCAGCCACAAAACTGGAAGTTGCCAGTGAATGTCCCGATTACCTGACAGATTTTCTGCTTGATCGCTTCAACCTGGCTGACGAAGAGCTGTTCCGCCTGGACGGGCCGGTCAACCTTCAGCGTATGATGACTATACGTGGCATGGTCGACAGACCGGACCTGTGTTTCCCGAAATTTTCACCCGGCGTGCCGGCCTGCCTGGAGGAGGACAGCTGTATCTTCGCTGCCGTATCCCAGGAAGATCAGCTGCTGCTGCACCCGTTCCAGTCCTTCGTACCGGTAATCGACTGGGTCAGGCAGGCAGCCCGCGATCCGGCGGTGCTTTCGATCAAGCAGACCCTTTATCGAACCAATGAATCTTCGGAACTGGTGGAGGCGCTTGCCGAAGCCGCCCGGAACGGCAAGGAGGTGACTGTTGTCATTGAACTGCGGGCACGATTCGACGAAGAGGAGAACATTCAGTTTGCAAGTATCCTGCAGGAGTCAGGTGCCGTCGTGGTCTATGGCGTGCTTGGGTACAAGACCCACGCCAAGATGCTGCTCTTTGTCCGGCGGGAAAATGGCAGTCCGAAGTACTACGCACACCTCGGCACCGGCAACTACCACCGCAAGAATTCGCAGATCTACACGGATTACAGCCTGCTTACCTGTGACAAGACTCTTTGCGGCGACACCCACAAAGTGTTTCAGCAGATTACCGGGATGGGGAAGAAAATTTCTCCCGATGCCCTGCTGCATGCCCCGTTCAAACTGAAAAAATCCCTGCTGAAAATGATTCGAGCCGAAAGGGAGATTGCCCTTAAGGGTAAGGCCGCACGAATTGTCGCCAAGATCAACGGATTGACCGACCCCGATATCATCCGTGCCCTTTACGAAGCGTCCCTCGCGGGAGTGCAGATTGACCTGATCGTTCGCGGCGTCTGCTGTTTACGGCCCGGAATTCCAGGGGTCAGCGACAACATACGTGTCAAATCCGTGGTGGGGAGGTTTCTGGAACATTCACGGGTTTATTACTTCGAAAACAACTCGCCACAGGTATATTGTTCCAGCGCGGACTGGATGGAACGCAATCTCGTCAACCGCATCGAAGTCTGCTTTCCCATTCTCAGAAAAAAACATGCCTCCCGGATCATCGAAGAACTGACAATGTACCTGGAGGACAAGGGCCAGAGCTGGGAGCTGCAGCCGGATGGAGACTACCACAAACTCGAACCGGCGGCAGATGCTGACGTGACCGACAACGTACAGGTCAGGCTGTTGAAAACCCTGGGGCAGAATTACGACCTGCCTTAACCCACTTCACTCACATCGGGTAGCTTGGAAGGGTCCAGCAAATGCGTGGCCTCCCCACTACGCACGATAAAATCGAGCATCCCCTCACGCAGGGCAGTCTCGCTGAAACAGACTTTGCGGCAGGAAACGGCCCGCATCAATCCCTCCATGATTGCATACCCCGGCAACACTAGGTCACGGCGTTTGTCCTTCAAACCGGCAAGGTCATTGCCACTGACAATGGTCTCGAGCAACAGCGTCCGCTGTTGTTGCAGCAGGGTCAGTTCGATCTGTCCCTCCTCCCCTCCCTGCGACTGGCAGATGGCCGCGAGCATCTTGGCCGTACCTGACGAGGCATAGGCATCGCCCCAGTCGTAGTGATTGATCCCGGGGGCTATGGCCTGGAATACACTGTAGGCGGCAGCGCTAGCCTGGTCGAGAGACTGTGCCAACCGTGTGTAGCCCGCCACTTCCTGATCGCTAAAAAACCGATCCCGCCAGGTCACACAGCCAACCGGCAAGCTCTGGGTAATGAGCCGCTGGTGACCGCTTCCGACGATCAGTTCCGTGCTGCCACCACCTATGTCTATCACCAGCCGCTTGCTATGATCGGCTGGTAGCGAAGTCTGGACACCGGCAAAGATCAGCACTGCTTCCTGCACCCCGCTGATTACGGAAATTTCCAGCCCGATATCTGCCGCAGCCTGAATGAACTGGTCGGCATTGCTGGCAATCCGGAAGGTGTTGGTTCCAAGCGCCCAGTAACGCAGTACTCCGTGACGGGCCATCAGCATTTCAAAATTGCGCAGACAGTCAAGCCCCCGTTTAAAAGCAGCAGGTGATATCAATCCACTGGCCGGCACTCCTTCGCCAAGCTGCACTTTTTCGCTGCAGCGCTCGATGATAAGAATCCTGCCATCAATCCATTCTCCAATCAGCAGATGAAAGCTGTTGGAGCCAAGGTCGATACACGCGTACATTAACCAGCTCAACTCGCTTGTTCAGCCACAGCAGGACCGGGTCACAACCACCCTAGTGACTCACGGTGCCACTTCCAGTGGTTATACCGGGAAACCTCTGCTCGAGGGAAAACCTGTCACATCATCGACTGCTGATAATTTTCCAATCCAACCCTGTTTATCAGGTCCAGCTGGGTTTCCAGCCAGTCTATATGCTCTTCTTCGCTTTCCAGGATAGACGCCAGCAGGTCGCGACTCACGTAATCCCCCACCGACTCGCAGTAAGCAATCCCCTCCTTGAGATCCGGGCAGGCCAGCATTTCCAGTTTCAGATCGCACTCCAGCATTTCCCGGGTATTCTCGCCAATCAGCAGTTTGCCGAGATTCTGCAGGTTAGGCAGCCCTTCAAGAAAAAGGATGCGCTCAATCAGTTGATCGGCATGCTTCATTTCGTCGATGGATTCATCGTACTCCTTGTCGCCCAGGCTGGTCAGCCCCCAGTCCTTGTACATGCGGGAATGGAGAAAATACTGGTTGATGGCAATGAGTTCATTGGCCAGGGCTTTATTCAGGTGCTTGATCACGGTGCTATCGGACTTCATACACTCCTCCTGTATTCGATCCGGGAACTATCGCCGTTACGTCCTGGCATGTCAAGGAAGGTCGATTCTAACCCTCTGAATTTACTGAAAATATAAATGAAAAGCAATCCCATTTTCATTCCCCCTGGCGCAACTGGCCGCGGCCGCCGCGGGCCGGAACTACGCAGGCGACTCGAAGGATCAACTGGCGTTGATGCAGGATAGGGGATTGCTGAATTCGCTAATAATAGAGCGGGCGTGCTGGCCGCACTTGCCACACTCACTGGCTACGCCAAGCTTGGCCCGGACGTCGGCCAGCTTGACCCCACCATCACGGCAGAGATCGCGAATCTGTTGATCGGTAATCTGGCGGCAAATACAAACGTACATAAGCTTCACCTCACAATGGCTGCCAGTGTAAATCTGAATGAGAATGATTGTCAACAACATTTATTTCTGTTAACGTGCCTTGACAATTCCCGTTACCGGATACTGACTTTCGCTGCGGGAATCCGGACACCACTAACCCGCTGCCAAACGTGATATCCCATGAACAAAACCACTTTAGCTCAGGCCACATCCGGTGATTCCTGTCTGGTGCTGGAGATCAGCCCGGAGCCTTCGGAATTGAAAAGCAGACTCTACTCCCTTGGGGTGATTCCCGGTTCCGTTGTCAAAGTGATGCGATTCGCACCGCTCGGAGATCCCATGCAGGTCCGGGTTGGAGGCTCCTACATCAGCATTCGCAAGGCCGAGGCTGAAGTGGTAGCAATCGAGGTACAGTGACCCATGTATAAACTGGCATTGATAGGCAATCCGAACTGTGGCAAGACTACCCTGTTCAACCTGCTGACGGGGGCGAATCAGAAGGTCGGCAACTGGCCTGGCGTCACCGTGGAGAAAAAATTCGGCAACCTCCATGTGGACGGCCACGCCATCGAACTGGTCGACCTGCCAGGCATCTATTCGCTGGAACAGGCCGCCCAGGGCGTTGACGAAAAAATCGCCCAAAACTACCTGCGCCAGAACGATGTCGATCTGGTCATCAACATCATTGATGCCACCAATCTGGAACGAAGCCTGGTATTGACACAGCAGTTAATGGAGCGGGACCATCCGGTTCTGGTAGTCGTGAACATGCTGGACGTGGCCGAACAGCAGGGCATCCACATCAATGTCCATAGCCTGACCGAGAATCTGGGCGTACCAATCGTGCCCATCGTGGCGTCGCGCAGACGTGGTATGGATGAGCTGTACCGCCACCTGCGCGTTTCGCTGGACAACCCTGTCAAGAATCCCGTCAGCATCGCCGGAGAGCAGACGACCGATGCGCTGTCCGCAGGCAGTGAGGAGCAACTGCTGCGCCGTTACCATCGCTCCCGACAACTGGTGGACGGGGCGGTCGAGGTGACACCCACCCGGGATTCACTGTCGGAAAAAATAGATGCCGTGCTGGTCAACCGCTGGCTGGGGTTTCCGGTTTTCCTGCTGATGATCTACCTCATGTTCACGGTGGCGGTCAACCTGGGCGCCGTGTTTATCGATTTTTTTGATATCCTTTTCAGTGCCGTGCTGGTGGACGGCACCGCCTGGGTACTGGAGCAGATTTACGCACCACAGTTCATTGTCACCCTGCTGGCGCAGGGGCTCGGCGGTGGAATCACCCTGGTTGCCACTTTTATCCCGGTAATTGCTTTCCTGTACCTGTGTCTTTCGATTCTTGAGGACTCAGGCTACCTGTCCCGGGCAGCCTTTGTCATCGATCGCCTGATGAGTGGCATCGGTCTGCCCGGCAATGCCTTTGTCCCCCTGATTGTCGGATTCGGTTGCAACGTGCCGGCCGTAATGGCGTCTCGCAGCCTGGGCAGGGACAGCGACAGGCTGCTCACAATCGCCATGGCGCCATTTATGAGCTGTGGCGCCCGCCTGACCGTTTATGCCCTGTTTGCCGCCGCATTTTTTCAGCGAAGTGGGCAGAATCTGGTGTTTCTGCTTTATCTGCTTGGTATCGGCCTGGCAGTTTTTACCGGCTGGATTTTTCGCCGGCAACTGTTCACCAGCGAGATCACCCCCTCGTTTCAGGAGATGCCTGCCTACCACATTCCGGTGTTGCGCAACATTCTGATCACCACGTGGTTCCGGCTGAAAGGTTTCATGCTGCGGGCGGGCAGGACCATCATCAGCGTGGTCGTCGTGCTCAGTTTTCTCAATTCCATAAGCACTGATCTCTCGTTTGGAAACGAGGATACTGAAAACTCAGTACTCAGCGTGATCGGCAAGTCCATTACTCCCGCTTTCACTCCGCTGGGAATCGAACAGGAAAACTGGCCAGCCACGGTAGGTCTGTTTACAGGAATGTTCGCCAAGGAGGCGATCGTGGGCACACTGGACGCCCTGTACAGCGAACCGGGCACCACATCCGGACCCGCAACAGCACCGGATCTGCTGGCGGCAGCAGGGGCAGCCTTCGGCTCCATCGGCAGCGAGTTGATGGCCATCGGAGAAACACTCACCGACCCGCTTGGCATTTCCATCGGCGACGTATCGGATACCGCCGCGATAGCGGCGCAACAGGGAGTGGAGGCACAGACCCTGACAAACATGGCCAGTCTGTTTACCAGCCCCTTTGCCGCTTTTTGCTACCTGGTGTTCGTCTTACTCTACGCACCCTGTGTCGCCGTGCTGGGGGCCATCAACAAGGAGGCCGGCCTGCGCTGGACATTGCTGGTTTTCAGCTGGAGTACGGGACTGGCCTACATTACCGCCACGACCATCTACCAGTTGGGGACGTTTGCGGCGCACCCGCTGTTCTCGGCACTGTGGGTGAGCGGCATGCTGCTGGGGCTGCTGTTGTTCATCTACCGGCTCAAGGGACTGTCGACCCGGGTGGTGCCGAAAAACCTGATAGAAGTGGTGCAGATCTCGTGACTGCGGGAGCCGGGCAGGTCGATTCTGCCGCCGCGCCCGGCTGGTTCCGATCGTTCAGAATGGCCGCAGAAATTCCATCGCCACTTTCCATTCATTGACCGGGCTGTAACGCCAGACTCGCAGGTAGTTGGCCCGGAAACCGGAACTGCTCCCCTCATTGGTTGTGGACACGATGCCGTAGGTCACGCCTAGCTCCTTCGACTCCGCCAGGACTCCGCCCATATGCTCCACGCGCACCGGGTTGATGGTGGTAACACGGCTGTCCAGGTACTTGCCGTAGGCCAGACTGGCCGGCTCCATGCCTACTCCGGGGGCTGTCCCCGGCAGATAGACGCGCAGATTCCGCAGGCCGAAACGGATCATGGCCCGCTGGCCACCACGAAAATTTATCGACTGGCCCAGCGTGTTATCCGCCGCCGCCAGTGTTTCCATGGTGTTACTCACGGTCAGCCCAGGATGTGCGGTCTCCTCCATTGCCGCCAGGGTGTCCTCATAATCGGGCTCCACGTCCATGCTGAGAAATCCGGGAACCGTTACCACCATATCGGCAAGCAACTGCCATCGGCCATCGATCTTATTCCAGACGTTGACCAGATAACCGTAAGTCTGCTGCCCCTCCTCCCCGTTCTGACCCGGTTGGATGGCTGTGAACCTGTTGGGACCCACGGTGATGCCAAGATCGCCGGCCCGGGAGACATCGATATAGTGATCCCTCCAGTACAGCTGATCCAGGCTGTACAGGGACTGATTACGTTGATAAAGCGCCCTGGCGTCTACGGGACCGTCGCGGAACAGGACGGAATTCTCCGCCAGCACCTCCAGGAATGCCTCGGTACGCCCCCTCTCGGTGGCAGCGCGGGAAAATTCCCGGTCCGCTTCGGCCACTTCCAGCCAGTTGCGGTAGTGCTCATCGTCCTGCTGGGCGCGAAGATCCCCAGCCAGCAGCAACACTGACAATACGGTGCAAAAATTCGCAATCGGGCGCATACCGGGAGACCTCAACACTCACTGACAAGTATGAACCAACAGCACCATCGGGTACAACCGGCGCGGCACGGTGCAATCTTCAGGCACCATCCGACGCCTCCGCTTTTGTTCTGAATTCCGTTAACTGCTACCATAGCTCGCCGTCGGGACCAGCTGTGGTCGACGACAGTGCAGTGTGCTGGCCACTCCAGCGTCAATACCAGAGTCTGCGAACTTTCAGTATCGGCAGGCCCTGAATCAGGAAAACAGGCATGCCGGATATAGTGTGGGAAAAACTGACTCAAGAGGCCCGACAGGTAGTCAATCGCGAACCCCTGCTGGCCAGTTACGTGCATGCCTGTGTACTCAACCATGACAGCCTGCAGTCGGCGCTGAGCTTCATTCTTGCCAACAAGGTATCAGACGAAGTGATGCCGGCGATCACGGTCCGAGAGCTTTTCGAGTACGCTTTTGAAAATTCTCCGGAACTCATCCAGTACGCCGCCAGTGACATCCGCGCCGTTTTCGACCGGGATGCCGCAATAAGCTCGTACCTGCCGGTCATCCTTTACCTGAAGGGATTTCAGTCAATTCAGGCGCATCGGCTGGCCCATTTTTTATGGAAAAATAACAGAAAGGACCTGGCTCTATTTATTCAGAGCAGGAACTCGGCAGTGTTTACCGTGGACATCCATCCCGCCTGTGTCATGGGCAGGGGAATCATGTTCGACCATGCTACCGGGATAGTAATTGGCGAGACCTCGGTGATCGAGGACAACGTTTCCATCATGCAGGAAGTGACCCTGGGTGGTACGGGTAACGAACAGGGAGATCGTCACCCCAAAATACGTACCGGGGTGCTGGTTTCAGCGGGAGCCAAGGTGCTGGGCAATATTGAAATCGGTGCTGGCGCCAAGGTCGGCGCCGGTAGCGTGGTCCTCAACGATGTGCCACCGCACACAACAGTGGTGGGTGTCCCCGCCCGGGTAGTCGGAAAACCCTGCACCGAATCGCCGTCGCAGACCATGGACCAGAACATTCTCAATGACGAACCGGCACCATCGTCTGCTGGCGAAGGTTGACCAGCAACTGCCAACCGTCACCTGCTGCTGTCAACTGAAAAATAGCGGTACTCCAGCAGGCCCTGAAACACCTGTGGCACCCCCCCGTCGAGTACCGGTCGGAATTTGACATAGTGAAGCCGATCCGCCAGCGCTCTTTCACTCAAGTTCATCTCCCCGGCGCTTTCCAGCTGATCGAAGCCATCGGTGACGCTGATGTGGCGTACCCGACGCCCTCCCACCCAGCGCGCTACAGCTTCGACTCCATTCAGATTCAGATTGATCCAGACCGTGTTCATTATTTCAAATTGTTGCCGCAACAACAGCGGATTTTCGACCGGCACCTGGATATTGGGGGTCGTGCCCGACCATTCCACGAAACGGGCGGCGATATCCCATGACGCGGAGCCCCCCTGAACAGCCGCTGCCGCGCTGTAAGCCTGCATCGCCTCACTCACTCCCGGATAAAAATCCGCGACCGGTAGCACTCTTGGGACGCTGAAGAACTCCCCGAGCAGTTGCTCCTCCACGCCGGCCCGCTTGAAGTTTTCATACACAGCAGCATAGGTTGCTTCTGGCTCCCCTTCGTTGAACACCACCTGCCAGTCCGCTCGATATAGATCGACCATCGCCAGGGCTTCCAGGTCCGGTGATTCGGCGGCTTCGAAAACGTGACGCATGCGGCTTAACATTTGCATTCCCAGACGATAATAGCTGTCCTGAACTGTCCGCCTGGGCCGCAATAAACCTGATCCCGGCGCAACCTGACGCAAGTGGCTGGCCTCAGTACCTCCCTGGTTGAGCGCCACGTACTTAATATGGTTCTGAATTACCTGTTGATAGTAAAGACCGATCAACCGCGGATCGCTCTGAGGCCAGATGGTCTCAGCGACCTGTATGGCAACCCGGTTTATACGATCGGCGGCCCGGAAATGAGCGCCTGTCATCGTAACGGCGTCTCCGGCCACACCTTCCAGATGCAGGTCACTGAGCTGCTGCAATTCGGCTACCAGTGCTTCATTCCACTGGCGCGGCACCTTGGTATAGAGCCATACCAGGTGTTCCAGGGTCTCGTTGGCAGCGCGCCAGTTCTCCCGGCGCACATTGTTGCGGATAGAAAGCACCAGGAAGGGAAACTGGGAATCGGTGAACAGGCCCTCGTTGATTCGAACTATCTGTATCGATCGATCCAGTATAGCGTCAGCTTCGTCGAACTGATTGAGCTCTATGTACGCGTCCACCAGGCGCTCAAGAACCTCTAGCAATTCAGGTTCGTAGCGGCCTTCCCGCCGTTCCATGACTTCAAGCCGGGTGCGATAATTGTTGACAGTGGCCCGTGCCTGCTCAGTGGTGGCGGACTGGGCGGAAAGCTCGCCATAGAAGAGCAGGAGTCCGAAACCTACTGCGGTGGACGATTTCCACATGGGTGCATGACCACTTATTAAAGGAACCTCTGATTAAGGATCCTCTGATTAACAATGGCACTGCTGCGCGGGCGTGTTCTGTTTCCAGACTCAGCCACAATCACCAATTGCTGCGGTTACCAATTCCTTCGGGCTGAGCCTCGTGACCTTGGGCCCGCTCCAGGCAACCGGCAAACTTTCAGAGTTTCCCTTGTGTACTTTACAGCTTTAGTCGGCTTATTCAACCCCGCAACGCGCTGTCTCGCTCAGGCATCTGATCGGGGGGCGCCCGCTGTTTCTGTGGCTGGCTGGCACCGTCAACCGTAGCTGCCAGGGTAGCGGATGCCGCGAACTGAGGACCTGGGAAGAGGTGCCGATACTACAATAAAGTGGCAAAGCACGCTGAGTTGCCGTGAAAAAAGCCCGTTTGCTTAGCCTGAGTGGCAATCGGTGCTAACATCTGCTGCCAGGGAACCTCTGATTAAGTCCCGCAGAGCGTTGTGGGACTTAATCAGAGGTTCCCCAGAGTCCGGTTGCAAACACAAATACACACAGTCCAGAGTCAGAATCCATGAAAATACTCATGATTTATCCGCAAATCGATGCGCCGTTAGGCACCAATCACGGTATCGCCTCGTTGGCCGGGGTTCTGCATGCGAACGATCACGAGATGGACCTCATGCACGTATCGGAAAAACGCGGTGAGGTTCCCGGTAGCGAGGACATTATTGCCCACATCCGCAACACCAGACCCGGACTCGTGGGCTTTTCGGTGATGTCGCAGCAGTACGAGTGGGTGGTGGAACAAAGCAGGGCAATCCGCAAGGCAATGCCCGATCTGGTCCAGGTGATTGGCGGCGTCCACTGCACCATGGTTCCCGACGAGGTTCACAAGTCGCGACTGTTCGATTATGTCTGCGTTGGCGAGGGTGACTGGGCACTGCTGGAGCTGATGAACGCTTTGCAGCAGGGCCAGCGACCCCATACCCTGGCCAATTTCCGATCCTGGATGGGTGATGTGCCTGTTTCCAATCCAGTGGCACCGTTTCCGGACCTGGCAAAGCTGCCGCCCCTGGATTACAACGTGTTTGACATGAAAGCGGTCATGGAGGAAACCCGTGGCTGGATGGGCATTCTCACCTCCAGGGGCTGCCCCTACAAATGCACTTACTGTTTCAATATCGAGATCGTAGACCAGTACATCGAGGATGGCGCAGCCAAGAACGTCAAGGATTTTCTCCGGCACTTCCCCGTCGACGTCATGATGGAGGACCTGAAGCGCCTGCTGCGGGAGAATCCGGAGATCAACACCTTTATCTTCGATGACGACCTGTTCACACTCAACACCGACTACGTCGAGGAATTCTGCCAGGCCTACATAGAGCACGACGTGGGAGTGCCCTTCGTGGTCAACGGTCACGTCAACTGCTTTGAAAAGCGGGCCGCGAAAGCGCTAAAGGATGCCGGTTGTATCATCGTCAAATTCGGCCTTGAAAGTGGTTCCCCGCGGGTCCGAAGAGAGATCCTCCGCCGGTACATGAGCAATGATCAGATTGAACGTTCATTCACCGCAGCCCACTCCCATGGGCTGCACAGCTCCGCTTTCATCATGTTCGGTCTGCCCTACGAGTCCCGGGAAGAGATTATGGAAACCCTGCGCCTGTGCGCGAAGGTGAAGATGGGCAGGTTCCGCTGGGCGCTGTTTTTTCCGTTCAAAGGCACTGCCGGGTACGAGATTGCCAAACCGCTCATCGATGAATCCAAGATCGCAAACCAGGGCAACTACTTCGATGGCACCTGCCTGAAATTCGGCCCCGAACACGATCTGTTTCTCGACAAGCTGGGCAAGCTCTGTAACTGGTACGTCAATGCTGAAACTGATTGGGAGTGTGCTCCGATCTACCGCAACCTGGTGGACAAAGTGGAAGCCATGGATACGGAAACCTGGCTACGTGAACGGGATGATCTGGTAGCCTACGACCGGGATCTTTCGGAACAACTGATGGCCCAGGACAAGATTCACTACACAATCCGCTACTCCAATGTCATGGGCGTGCGCTCCGACTATATCAAACAGGAGCGGGAACAGATGGCCGCCGGTGATAAAACCGAAGCGGTCGCCTACACGCTTGATCAGAGCTGATCAGTCCGCCACTGCGACAGACCGGTGCCGATGATCTCTCCGCTGCCATCTCTCGACAGCCTGGTGGTCCGCTGCCCCAACTGGGTTGGAGACATCGTCATGGCCACTCCCACCTTCGAGTGCCTGCGTGACAACCTGCCCTCCACCAGAATAATAGCCTGTGTCCGGCCCTATGCCAGAGGGATTCTCGAAGACAGCCCCTGGTTTGACGAAATATTGAACATCCAGGATAAAACCGTGGGCGGGATGCGAGAAATCGTCCGCGAACTTCGACTGCGGAAGCCCCAGGCCGGCCTACTACTCACCAACACAACCCACTCGTTTCTGACATTCAGGCTGGCGGGAATTCACAGTATCTATGGTTACCGCCGAAATCTGCGCAAGCCGTTTCTCACCGGCGGACCGGAACCCGTCAGGGAGGGCGGAACCTACAAGCCGCTGCCGATGCAACAATATTATCTGGAATTGTGCCGCTTTCTGGAGATGAAAGTTCCGCTCCATCCGAAACCCGTCCTCTACCTTTCAGACCAGCTTCGCAGCCGGGGTGCCGAACTGTTGAAGCGCTATGGCATCAATGAGCAGGACACCGTGATCGGAATCAATCCGGGTGCCAGTTTCGGCTCGTCCAAGTGCTGGCCGCCGGAATACTTCGCCAGACTGGCGGAGCTGCTGCAACAGCACTTCCGGTGCAAATTGCTACTGCTGGTGGGGCCCGGGGAGGAGTCTATTGCGCAACAGATAGTCGCCGACAGCCGGGCGGATCTGATCAACACCGCTCCGGACCGTGTCGATCTCAGCCTTCTCAAGCCACTGGTGCAACGCTGCAGCGCGCTGGTAACGAATGACACCGGACCCCGGCACTATGGCGTCGCTTTTGATGTCCCTACAGTTGCCCTTATGGGCCCCACCAATGCTGCCTATACAGCCACCAACCTGGGGCTGACACGGGTCCTGCAGCGGGACCTCCCGTGCGTCCCCTGCCACAGAAAAACCTGCCCCCTGGGGCATCATGCCTGCATGCGGGAGATACTCCCTGATGCCGTGCTGGAGGCGACCCGGGCCCTGGTCGAACCGAGTCCGTGAGACCCGCCTTTTACCAGGACAAGTGGAAGCGCCTTAAAACGGCCCCCGACAGGGAATCCGTGGATTCTCTGGCACAACGGGTGGCCTCCACCTTCGTGGACCGCTATTTCTACAGTGATGAGTACAACGCGGAATATATCCAGCTGCTGTGCGAGATGGCGACCCACTTTGAAGATGAAGGCCTGAATCAGATCGCCGCCAGTGCCCTGTTCGGCATTGTCATTGAGCGACTCTGCGATGATTTCGAGGATTTGCAGACCGAGACTTACAACCGACTGATATGCCAGGTTGTGGGCTACCTGCGCAAATTACCGGACGGACAGGAGCTGGACCGGGAGTTGAATAGCTTCCACCTGAATACCGAGGAGCAGTTGTATCAGCGAATCGAATCCATTCGACTCAGTCCGGACGAGCGTATTGCAAAGCAGATTCAACCGGTCAAGGTGGTAATTCTCTCACGGGTCACCATTGGTGCGGACGTGGCTGTAACCAGTGTAATCTGTCAACGCATTGCCCGTGCTTTCCCCCGGACTGAAATAACCATCGTCGGCAATGCCAGGCTCAGGGAAGTTTTTTCTGACAGAGCCGGTGTCAACATCCGTGAGCTTCATTACGCCCGCCGCGGCGGCCTGCTGCAACGATTCCTGGCGTGGCTGGACCTGCTTCGGGAAGTGCGCCACGAGCTGGCGGGGCTGTCCGATCACCAATACCTGGTGCTTGACCCCGATTCCCGGCTTACCCAACTGGGCGTGCTGCCGCTGGTGCCCGATCGTAACTATCGGTTTTTCAACAGCCGGGGCAAACCGGGGTACGCGGTGAAAGCCTCCATTTCCCAACTTGCCAACGAGTGGCTGGACAATATTCTGGAACGCTCCGATTTCTGTTTCCCGGCGGTCTGGCCTGATTCTGTCAGCCTGGCCAGGGCGCATAGCGTGATCACCAGGCTGAATCCCGTGGGTAGACTGACAATCGTTTCAGTCAACTTTGGGGTCGGGGGAAACGCGCGAAAAATGGTCGGCGCTGAATTTGAAACGATGCTGGTCGTGGCGTTACTTGTGAATCCCGATATTCGGGTTGTACTCGACCTTGGATTCGGTGCCGAGGAAAGACAGCGCAGCGAAGCCATTCTGCGATCCGCAGCGGCCAGAGGACATAAAGTACAGGCCCTGCACTTTTCGGAACTTGACCGTTTGCTGCCCGATACCCGCTTGCTGGGCGTGGAGTGCTCGGTGGCGGAAATTGCAGCCTTGATAGCCAACAGCAGCGAGTTCATCGGTTATGACTCAGCCTGTCAGCACATTGCGGCAGCGCAGGGTATCAGAACCTTCACTGTATTTGCCGGCACCAATAACGCCCGCTTCATCCGTCGCTGGCAGGCCAGCGGTCCCAATCTCAGCGAAATTGTCTACGTGGACACAATATCCCGTGAATCACTGCTTGACTACGGAGAAATCGTGGCCCGCCTGCTGGACCTGCGCAGCCACCAGGATGACGGCGCCAACCAGAAAGCCTCTGATTAATTGCCTGGCACTCTGCGGCCTCCAGTGATAACGATGGGCCGCCTTCTATTTAGCACCCTGCCATTGCCGCTCGATCCACTGACTGCACCCGGGTCGGTTGTCTCAGCCTGATCTGAAGCAAAATTTCCGAACCTTAAAGAACCTCTGATTAAGTCCCTTAAGTATTTCTTAATCTTGACTCCGTAAGTTAGCGATTGTGAAGTCAGCAACAGGAAACCGACATGTCCATCCCAGCCATTGAGTTTCAGCAAGTGATTAACCAGTTCTCACCATTGGAATCGGTGATTGCATCACAAGCTGCTAACAGATCCGCAGCCACTCAGTTTACTCTCAATTCCCCTGATTCCGGCCAGCGAACCAGACTCGAGCAATTCATTGCCGACAAGTTCAACGCGGTCTATGGCGCTTCCATCGTAGAGTTCTTCCCGCTTCTGCTGTCCCGCAGTGACGATTCTCATCTGTCCTCGGTAGTGGGTCTGCGCCCCGGCACTGACCGTCCCCTGTTCCTGGAGCAGTATCTTGACTGTGCTCTTGAGCAGGCAGTCGCTCGTCAGAGCGGACTCGAAGTGGCAAGAGACAGGCTGATGGAGATCGGCAACCTGGCCTCCAGCTACCGATCCGGCAATCAGTTCATGTTCATGTTGCTCACCGCAGTACTGGACCGGGCAGGATACGAATGGGTGGTTTTCACTGCCACTGCCCAGGTGCGCTCGTTGCTGGCACGGCTGGATTTTCATCCCCTCACCCTGTGTGATGCCAATGAAGCTCGGCTGGTCAACAAACAACAGGTCTGGGGCAGTTATTACCAGTCACAGCCCATGGTTCAGGCTGGTAGCGTTGCCGAAGGCATGAACATCCTGCGGAGCAGCCGTTTCGCACGGACTCTTCTGGCCGCTCACCAGGCTGAAATTGAAAAGCTGGCGCTGGAACTCATCAACCTTCGCCTGCGCAATCAGGACCGTTAACAGGTAATCCTCCTATGCAGGGATTATGGCGACAGATCAGCAATTTTTCTCTGGCACACCAGGAAGCGATTGCCCTCTCAGACCCTGGCACAGGTCAACGGGTCCGCTACGCCGACCTCTGTGAACGCGTCGGGAAACTGGCCGAGTATCTTGTGGAACTGGATGCGTTCCTGGCGCCGGACACGGGGCCGATCGGACTGCTGGCAGCGAACGGGATCGACTGGGTCCTTGCCGACCTGGCAGCGCTGGCCGCCGGAAACTGCCTGATCCCGCTCCCCACCTTCTTTTCCCCGGAACAACGGGAACACGCCCTTGACGATGCCGGTGCCGGCTTTCTCATTGCGCCGCTGAATGCGCAGCTCCCTGGCCGCTACAAACTGCTCAATCCATTGCCGGAAACCGGTGAGCTTGCACTTTGGCAACGACAGTCAGACCGGCAGGCCGTGCCGCTTCCAGCCGGTACCCTGAAGGTCACCTATACATCCGGCTCCACAGGAAATCCCAAGGGCGTCTGCCTCAGTGAAATGCAGATTGCCACGGTGGCGACTACGCTGGCCGACGCCACCCGGGATCTACGCGCAAAACGGCATCTGTGCGTCCTGCCACTGGCGACACTGCTGGAGAATATCGCCGGGATTTACGTACCGCTGCTGCAAGGTGCCGAGATTTGTGTCCCGGATCTGGCAACGCTGGGGTTCCGGGGCAGTTCGCGGTTCGACCCCCAGCGGTTTCTAGCCGGTATTGGAACAATCAAACCCCACAGCCTGATATTGATTCCGCAACTGCTGACCTGCCTTGTGGAAGCAGGTCGATCAGGCTGGCAACCTCCGGACAGCCTGGTGTTCATCGCCGTGGGCGGAGGCAAAGTCAGTCCTGTGTTGGTACGGGAGGCTGACGAGCTGGGTCTGCCCGTCTTCCAGGGCTACGGAATGTCCGAGTGTGGTTCTGTCGTCAGCCTCAACCTGCCCGGGGAAAATCGCCCCGGCAGTGTCGGCAAACCACTGTCCCACATAACCGTTGAAATCAAGGATGGAGAGATTCACATAGACCGGCATCGTTGCCTTGGCTACACGGGTGGCGAAACATTGCCAGGGTTGCTGGCCACCGGTGACCTGGGGTATCTGGACGACGATGGCTACCTGTATATCAGCGGGCGTCGGAAAAACCTTCTCATAACCTCGTTCGGCAGAAACATTTCCCCTGAATGGATCGAGGCCGAGCTGAGCACCATTACCGGCATGATGCAGGTTTTTGTGGCGGGAGATTCGCAACCGTATCTGGGCGCGCTGCTTTTCGCCACGCCGGCCCTGGAGGACGAACAACTTGAGGAGGCGATCGCCACCGTCAACGCGTCACTGCCCGACTACGCCAGGATCGGGCGATGGCAACGCATCCACAACCCCTTCAGTATTGTCGAGGGCACCCTGACGGCAAACGGCAGACCACGGCGCGAGCGAATCCTGACCCGGTACCGGAGCGAGGTCGATGCCCTGTTTCCCCTCTCAGATGAACAGTCCGGGTCCGCAACAAATCCGGGTCCACGGGCTGTCATATCGGAGCACCACCTATGAGTTTTTATCAACTGCTGCAAACCGCGACTGAAAGGGATCGTCAGTCCCTGACCGGCACCGAGATGATCCGCCGGACATTCAGTGGCAACATCGACTTGCAGGACTATGTCGGATTTCTGGGCCAGGCGTTCCACCATGTCAAGCACACGGTTCCGTTGTTGATGTCGGTGGGCGCACGGCTTGGAGACGACAAGGAATGGTTACGTGCCGCAGTTGCCGAGTATATCGAGGAGGAAATCGGCCATCAGGAATGGATCCTCAATGACATCGCCGCCTGTGGATACGACAAGGAAACAGTACGCAGCAGCGCTCCGAACTTCGAAACCGAAGTGATGGTTGCCTACGCCTATGACCTGGTAAACCGGATAAATCCGGTGGGGTTTTTCGGTATGGTGCTGGTGTTGGAAGGGACCAGTGTCAATCTCGCTGATTCGGCCGCCGATCGCATAAAAAGCGTGCTCAATCTGCCGGAGCGTGCATTCAGTTACCTGCGCTCCCACGGCAGTCTCGACCAGGAGCACATCAAGTTCCTGGAAAATCTGATTAACCGCTTTGAAAACCCGGAGGATCAGAAGCTGATCATTCACTCCGCTCGGACATTTTATCGACTGTATCGCGGCGTCTTTGAAAGTATAAGGAACGGCGTGGGTCAAGCGAGGTGAAAAAATGAATCTGGATGGCAAAACCGTGGTTCTGACCGGCGCCAATGGCGGCCTGGGCCAGGCGATTGCCCGGCAATTGGCCAGTGCCGGTGCCAGGCTGGTGCTGGTGGGAATCGGTCAGAATGTACTGGAAGACCTGGCTCGGGATCTGGGCAACGGCAAAACAAGCCATTTCCCCCTCGATCTGGATTTGAGCCGGGAACAGGGAATCGACGAACTGGTGCAGTTCTGTCAGGAGCTGCCCAGCGGTATCGACGGGCTGGTCAACAGTGCCGGACTGAATCGCTTCGCCATGCTGGAACAACACGACTACCAGGCCACGGCCAGGCTGTTCATGGTCAACCTGGTAGCCCCGGTGATGCTGACAGCCAGGCTGTTACCGCAATTGAAAGCCCGCAATGAAGCGATAATCGTCAACATCGGCTCGGTACTGGGTGCCATCGGCAATCCCGGCTACGGTGCCTATTGCGCCAGCAAATCGGGTTTGGCCCGCTTTAGTGAAACACTGCGCCGGGAACTGGCCGATAGCCGGATCAAGGTGCTGCATCTCAATCCCCGGGTAGTCAGAACCGGGATGAATTCGCCGGCCGTCAATGCGCTGAACGAAAAACTCGGCAATAAGTCCGATTCCCCCGAACACGTTGCCAGGTTGCTGGTGAAACGTATCGGTTCCGATCGCTTCGGTGAGTACTGCGTTGGTTGGCCGGAAAAGCTTTTCGTCAAGATCAATGCGCTTTTTCCCCGCCTCGTTGATCGTAGTTTTTTCAAAAACCTGACTCTGATCGAATCTGCTGCCCGAGAGGAATTCGCTTCCTCCCAGCCGCGACCCGTCGAAAAACCGACGGCCAACTGATGCACTTACCTTGCGGAGGTAACAACTTATGAAATCACTACCACACTCCTTGTTTTTCGCACTGTTGTCGACACTGTTCTTCAGCGGCTACGCGGCCGCACAGACCAATGCCGATGTGATAGGGCTGCAGAAGCGTTGGGCCGAAATCAATTACCAGTTGTCCGGCGAGGCACAGCAGGAAGCCTTTGAAATCCTGGTCAGTCGGGCTGAAGAGGTGACCGGCCGGCTTCCCGATTCAGCCGAAGCCTGGATCTGGAGTGGAATCATCAAATCCACCTATGCCGGTGCCAGGGGCGGCCTTGGCGCCCTGTCGCTGGCCAAGGCAGCCCGTCGAGACCTTGAGAAAGCCATGGACATCGATGCCGATGCCATGAACGGCTCGGCGTATACCAGCCTCGGCACCCTGTATTACAGCGTTCCCGGCTGGCCCGTCGGTTTTGGCAATGACGACAAGGCGGAAGAACTGTTGGCCCGAGCACTGGAAATCAATCCTGATGGCATCGACACCAACTACTTCTATGCTGAGTTCAAACGCAATCAGAAGGAATACGATACTGCCAGGGCGTATTACCTGAAGGCACAGTCGGCGCCGGCGCGGCCTGGACGGGAACTGGCAGACCAGGGCCGCCACCAGGACATCGAAAAAGCGCTCGCCGCTCTGGAATAAACCCGCTCGGCCAGCTTTTCCTAAACAGCTCCAGGGTCTATCATCAACATCATGCAAGTACTGTTGGTAGAAGATGACAATCTCCTCGCGGAAGCCGTTTTGGTGGCCCTGAAACGCCACAACTTTGCCATCAATCGGGTAAGCAATGGCAAGGATGCGCTGCTGGTTGCCAGAACCACACCTCCAGACATCGTGATTCTGGACCTGGGCCTGCCGGACATGGACGGTATCGAAGTACTGCGCAAGTTTCGCAGCCAGGGGTTTTCCAACCCAGTGCTTATCCTGACGGCCAGGGATTCCATAGAAGACCGGGTTACGGGCCTGGACAGCGGCGCCGACGATTACCTGCCCAAACCCTTCGACACCGACGAACTGCTGGCCCGACTGCGCGCACTGGAACGACGCCTGAGCAAGACCTCCAGTGCCATCATCACCCTTGGCAGTGTCAATCTGGACACCCATACCCATCAGCTCCAGGTGGACGGCGTTCCTGTGGACATTGCCAGGCGGGAGTACATGGTTTTAAAGGCGTTGATGGAAAGCGGCAATAAAATCCAGACCCGGGAATCCCTGGAGAACAAGCTTTACAATTGGGGTGAGGAAGTCAGCAGCAACGCAGTGGAAGTGCATATTCACCACCTGCGCAAGAAACTGCCTGCCGGTTTTATCCAGACAGTTCGCGGCGTCGGTTATATCATCAGAACTCCCAAGCCGGAGCCCTCCCACTGAGAGCCGATGCGATCCATTCGCCTGTTCCTGACTCTGACCATCATCTCCATCATTACGCTGGTCAATTTCCTGTCGTCGGTGCGGGGGTATCGCCAAAGCATGGAGGAAGCGGAGATCCTGTTCAACGAGCAGCTGCTGGAATATGCGTTGCTGATCAGTGCCACTCTGCCCGCGGGAAACAGTTCCGGTGAAAAGACGGTTCCACCCCATTTCAATTTCAATCCGCAGATGGATAACTCTCCGGAATTTCAGTCCACCCTGGTAATTCAGGTCATCGACGGCGAGGGAAACCTGACGTTCAATTTCAACACCGAGGCGATAGCCGCCGTGGCCACCCTCGAACCGGGATACCGGGATGTCAATTTCGATGGGTATCGCTGGCACACATTGACCTACCGGGATACAGTCAATCAACGCTGGATCATCACTGCACAACGGTACGATATCAGGTATACGCTGGCAGAGCAGGTGGTACTGCAATCAGTACTGCCCATAGTCCTGAGCATTCCGCTGGCCGGCTTCATCGTCTGGCTGTTGATCGGAATGGGCCTAAAACCGGTTACGCGACTGGCGAGGGAATTGCAGCGCAAGGAAGCCACGGACCTGTCCCCGGTATCCCTTGAAGCGTCACCGCGGGAACTGGCCCCGTTGCAGAAATCCACCAACGAATTGCTGGCCCGACTGAAAGCTTCTTTCGAGCGGGAGAAACGCTTTGCAGCCGACGCGGCACATGAACTGCGCACCCCCATCAGCGTCCTCAAGGTCCAGGTCCATAATCTGCTGGAAGAGTCGCAGAACCCACCGGCTTCAGTACAGCAGCTCAAAGTTGGTATTGATCGAATGGGGCACCTTGTTGAGCAGATACTTGATCTGAATAAAACTTCGCCGGACCTGTACATGGCACAATTCGAGAAGCTGGACCTGTACGATTTGTGCCGGGAGGTAGTCAGCGATTCCTATGAACAGTTCATGAACAAGAATCAGACTCTTGAATTGCTGGGTGACAGAGCTTTGATTCAAGGTGACAGGTTTGCCGTCAGTACCCTGTTGAAGAACCTGCTCAGCAATGCCTCCAAGTACACACAGGCCGACGGCAGAATCTCAGTCAAGGTCAGCAGCGAAACTGACGGCGTGCTTCTCAAGGTAAGCGACAACGGCCCCGGCATTCCAGAACAGGAGCAGGAACGCGCTCTGGAAAGGTTTTATCGCTCCGGCCAGGATCGTCACGCCAGTGATCAACCGGGTTGTGGACTTGGCCTGGCAATCGTCAAGCACATCGTGGACCTGCACCGGGCAAGCATGACGCTGTCAAGCCCGGATTCAGGGCCCGGACTTTGTGTTACAGTAGTTTTTCAGACACCTGTACAGGATCCTTAGAGTGAACCGCAGATACCCGGCCCCTGCACTGGCTGTCCTGTTTTTAATAGCAGCCGGTTATTCAAAGGCAGCGACCCCCGAATACGTCATCGAAATACGAGACCACCTTTTTTATCCCTCGGAACTGACAATTCCCAGTGGCATGAAAATCAAGCTGCGAATCGTGAATACTGATGAGACGGCCGAAGAATTCGAAAGTTACGAATTGAATCGGGAAAAAGTCATTCGTGGAGGACGCTCCGGCACGGTTTTCATAGGCCCCCTGCAAGCGGGTGAGTACCCGTTCTTTGGCGAGTTTTATCCGAAAACAGCCCAGGGGAAAATTATCGTAGTGGACGAGGATTGACTCCGGAACAACCAGCCAACATGACCAGTGCGCTGATTATCATTTTAGGTGAAGTGGTCGAGGCGATGCTAATCATCAGCCTGCTGATGGCCGCCACGGGAAGCATCGGTATGAATCGCCGCTGGGTAGTGGCAGCGATTCTTATCGGCCTCGCAGGTGCGGGAATCTATGCCCTGTTCTTCGATGCGATCACCGATGCCTTTGACGGAGTCGGGCAGGAGTTGACCAATGCCGTGAGTTTGTTCGGCGCATGCCTGTGCCTTGGGCTGTTCAATCTGTTCCTCGTCGGTCAGGTCAGGCCTGCCACGCCGCTCTTCCCTCTCTGGATCGGCATTGTCACATTATGTGGCAGCATCGGATTGGCGATAACCCGGGAAGTTGCCGAAATCTACATCTACATCTCCGGTTATCTGCTTTCCGCGGAACCCTTGCAGCCGATTCTGATCGGTGGCGCCCTCGGCACCGGTATAGGCCTGAGCATGGGTGCCCTTATCTATTACGCGGTCAGCACCCTGGAGCGGCGCCTGAGCCTCCTGGTAAGCAGTATTATTCTGGTTCCCGTCAGTGCCGGCATGGTCCTGCAGGGAGTCAACTATCTGATACAGGCTGACAAACTTCCGTCACAGAATCCACTCTGGGACACCTCAACCGTGATCCCGGAAAATTCTGTTATCGGCGAACTGCTGTTCGCTCTGTTTTCCTACGAAGCGACTCCGACACCTCTGCAGGTTGGCCTCTATCTGGCCACGATAACTCTGATACTGCTGGGGATGCTGCTGGTAAGCCGACTTGTCGGCACCGGCGGGAAAAATTCGGCAACCTATGTCTGACTTGAAATTTTTCACACAATCGCTGTCTGCCCGCTCCCTGCGCCTGACGCTGGGCGTGGTTGCCATGGCTCCGGCCCTGGCATGGGCGGACAACCCGTTCCAGCACAATGGCGTAGACAAGGTGTACCACCCTTATGTCCAACCTCTGGAAACCGAGATCGAATACCGCTCAGTGCTTCAGACTGACGGCAATCCACTGGAGGACGGCGTGGCCATGCACCGATTCGCAATAGGCCGGGCGATTTCAGATCGGGTTTTCGTCGAAGCCTACCTGATCGGCAAGGAAACGCCTCAGGACGATTTTCGTCTGGACGGCTGGGAGCTGGAAACCCGGGTTCAACTCACCGAGCAGGGTGAATTCTGGGCTGACTGGGGGGTTCTGTTCGAATACGAGCGGGAGCGCAGCGAAAGTATCACCGAGGCTGCAGCGGTAATCCTGATGGAAAAAGAGATTACCCCTTTCTGGATCACTACGCTGAACTTTGGCACCGAATACGAGTTTGGTTCCGACATCGAAAACGAATGGGACTTTGATGTGGCGGCGCAACTGCGTTACCGCTTCTCGGAGCGCTTTGAACCTTCTGTGGAATATTACAAAGATGAGTTTACCTCGGCCGCTGGCCCGGTGTTTCAGGGGGTCGAGCGGTTTGGTATTGCCCGTAAGTTCTACTGGGAGGTCGGCGTACTGTTTCCCCTCAACAATACCACGCCGGATACAACCTACCGGTTTCTGCTGGAATTCGAATTCTGATGTTACCGTCCTGACTGTTCTGCCGGATTCTTACCTTCCCTGTTCAGTTAACTGCCGAAGTACATTTCGGGCAAACCGAAACCGGATAAGGTTGTATAAGGAGACTCTGGTTAGGTACCACAACGCTCTACGGGACTTATCAGAACGTTCCTTAAGCATTACTTAAGGAATTTCTGATTAAGTACTGCTATGCACTGCGGGTGATCATGCAATCCTTGAACAGGCTGAGTTCCTGAATGGCTTTCTCCTTCACAACACGCGTCAGGAACAGCGCGGCCGGAATTTTTCCGGATCCGGCAGCATTTCATCTGCAGGCGGGACTGAAACAGGATTTCAACCGCAATGGCTTCGCCTGCTTTGAAGATTTCTGGCAGCTGCCGGAAATCTACGTCGATGATATCAATGAACGGCGCGGTGGCTGGAGCGGGGTTTCCAGGCTGCCCCTGGACACCAGAGGCGGTCCCAGACTGTTCTTCCTGAAGCGTCAGGAAAACCAGGTACGACGAGACTGGTTCAGGCCCTTCGGAGCCCTCACCTACCAGTTTGAATTGAAGGCCATAGAGCGCAATTACGGTCTGGGTCTGCCGGCGGTCGACGTTGTCGGTTACGGCTTTCAACGATCCTGCGACAATCTGCGGGGAATTCTGATCACCGAAGAAGTCCCCGCACGATCGATGAAAGAGTTGCAGGCCAGCGCCCCGGACTGGCACCGGCTTGAGCCACTGCTTCACCACGCCGGCAGCATGATTCTTGATATGCACAGACATAGAATCAGCCATGGCGCTCTCTATCCGGACCATCTTTACCTCAATCAAACCGATGGCAGAATTTTTCTGATAGACTTCGAAAGGTCGCGGCGCTGCCTGACAGTCAGGTCAGCGATTAAAAGAGACCTGGCCCAGTTTTTGAAAAGGGCCGGCAATCTGCCATTGAATGCAGTGGAAAGCCTGTTGGAATCTCACCGTCGCTGCTATCCGGCACTGACGGAAAAGGCAATTGATCAGTATTATGCAAAGTGACCAGAACCCAGCGACGCCCGCTGTGTTGTCCAACAGCGATCGCGTCAAGTCCGACGAGGTCAGTGCCCGGCTCTATACACACCGCAAGCCAGGCAAGCATCGCTCGGAAATGCAACTGCTGAAACGAGCATTCGAATCGCTGCCGGAAAACTCCGTGAAGTCGGTACTCGACGCGCCTTGTGGTGTCGGCAGAATCTGTGTCTGGCTGGCGCAAAGGGGATATCAGGTCACCGGAGTGGACCTTGGGGAAGCGGCGGTCAAACTGAGCAGAGAAGCCCTTGACGAGCGCGGGCTGTCGGCGCAACTCGAAATCCGGAACATCATGGCCCTGGACTTTGCCGACCGGCAGTTCGACTGCAGCGTCTGTTTCAGACTACTCCACCATTTCCAGGACACCCGCGACAAGGAAAACCTCATCCGGGAACTGTGCCGGGTCAGCAACCGGTTCGTGGTTATTTCCTATTTTTCGCCCCGATCAGTGACTGCAATCAAGCGGCGTATCCGACGGCGTTTCACCGGCAGGCCCCTGAAGCAGTATCCGGATTCACTGGCACAGGTGAGTCAATATTTTGCCGAGTGCGGTTTCCAGTTACACAGCTCAGTCAGCCGCTCGGCGGTACTGCATTCATTACAGCTCGCCGTGTTTGAGAGGCACTGACACACGGAAAGATCCGGCAGGTTTCCGCTCGGCGCTTCCCGACTTGCCACAATGGCTACCACTCGTAGGCCATGGCCAGCAGTGAATAGGTGCTACCAATCTGAACCGCCCAATACACAATGAAAAATACAATGATGGTTGCCGAGGTGGCCAGGGCAGCCGTCTCCAGATCGTCGCGCTTGTTTCCAGTATTACCTTGCTCAGTCATGAGGTTCTCCGATTAACCGATCAACCGGCTGCCCACTCCGGGCAACTCACAGCAACTGCTGTGATTAATACGTTGTCGATTGGTTCATTCAATTCTTATTAAGCAGTGTTTCAGTTTCCAGTTCCACAGACCCCGGAGGATCAACAATGTGGATCAGCTTCCGGCGAATCCAATCCAGCGACCGGTGGCAGCCACTGTGACCCACACCAGAACCGATGACACGGCTATGAGCCTGACTGTGTTGGGGCTCAGGTTTTCCAGGCCCCGTGCCAACAGTGGCCGCTTGATAAAGAAAACGAACAGAATTCCGGTTGCCAGGGCCAGCATCTTGTACCAGAACACCGGCAGAAAATAGATCTTGCCTGCCACGCCACAGGCCATGAAGACGCCGGTGAAAAGCACCACACCCAGCGCCCAGACAAACACTTTGTGCGACTTGTCGAGGATTTCCTGGGCGGGGACTTCCTTGAATCCTATTCCCAGCAATCTCGCATCGGCGACGAACACAGCCCCGCCCAGCAGCGCCATGGCCAGCAGGTGAAAGGCTTCTACCAGGGCAAAGGCAGCGCCCCAGGTCTTACCGATGACGCCAAACCACGTGGTTTCCATCCACAGGAAAAAATCGTAGAGATTGACCCAGATATGGCGTCTCAAAGTAATCAGGCAGTCGGTTCCTCCGGCGTTGACACATTCCTGGGCGGGCCACATTGGCACCAGTGAGAAAATCAGTGCGCCAAGCACCAGTGCGGCAACCGTAATGGTACGACGATATGCCCCTAAAGTTGATGATACGGCAATTGTTGTCATTGCTAACTCCTTGACCCGTGCCGGATTCCGCTAAAGACTCCGGTCAGCTTGGATTTCTTAATAGATGGTCTGGCCCGGTACACACCCGGACATTGTCTGCATGATTCCCGGCTGCGTGTATTCGCAATCAAACCAGTCGTAGGCGATGAACCGACCGCAGATCACAACCAGCATCCAGAAAACCAGTGACAGGGTCGCCCCCAGCCTCAGGTTGGGCGGCGCCTTGGCCTGGGTATCCCAGTCCCCGGCAGCCCTGAGCATGTTGCGGTGAAACAGAAAGGCGTTCACTGCAGCGGCAATCAGCAGAACCACTTTCACCCGGAACCAGATGCTCTGGGTATTTCTGACCGGAACCGCATAATACAGGGCAAGACCCGTGACCACCATGATACCGAAACCGACAAACATGGGCAGGTTCAGGCGCCTGGCGATAGCACTGGCAGGGACGTTGGTAAAGGCAAACCCGATCATTCTCAGGTCGATGAGAAACAGCATACCCAGACTCAACATCAGGGTCAGAACATGGGTCGACTCGACCCAGTTATACATGTAATAGGATTCGTGCAGCCGGGTACTCAGCTCGTGCGTGTCAAGCCAAACGGCAAAGTTGTATAACAGCTCGTTCACCCTGGGTGACCTCCCCTTCTGATTCGATTTATTATTAGTGTGGGCCTGCCGGAGGCGGTTAACCTGGCGACCCTGTTTTTATTCCGTCTTTTATTTATTTCGCCTGATGCAACATACCAGCAAAAGCAGACTCGACATTGAGATTGATCAAACTCTGGTCCGGCACCACTGGAAAGCATACCCCAGCACTGTGTTCAAATCCACACTTCCATGCAAAGTCGAGGAGAAGGCCCGTTCGGGCCTAATCTCCGTTCAACCTGCGCTTGCGAAACTCGGAGGGTGTTACGCCCATAATTTCCCGAAACGCATTGTTGAAGGGGGTAATGGACTGATAGCCGACTGTGAGTGCAATTGTGAGAACTGGCACACCGCGATTGTCCGGATCGGCCAGCGCTTCGCAGGCATCGCCTATCCGGTACTGGTGCAGCATGGCATTGAAATTGCGGTAACCAAGGGTCTTGTGAATAAATGTACGCAGCCTGTATTCCGGTAGGCTGAGCTTTTTGGCCAGGCTGGCAATGGTCAAACCGGCTTCCCGGTAAAGGCCGGCATCCCGGAACTGGCGGTTGAATGTTTCGATATCGAATTCAGCCGCATTCTCCGTTTCCTGATCCTCCTTCAGCACACTGACTTTGCGGATGACGTTGCTGAGGGAGACATAATCAAACTGCATGGTAGCAATCAGCATGGCGGTCACCAGCACCGCGATTGCCGAGACCAGCACCAACTGTGCCTGTGCGGCATCGATGGAACCGTAGGCAAGCAGGAAGTTTTCGACCAGCACCACGAAGAAAATCAGTGCCCCCTGGAGAGAAATTATCATCCAGCGAAGGGCGCGCCGGTCCTCTACCAGGTCTGACCGCCACCCCTTCACGGTCCAGTAAATGGCAAACCCCACGAACAGCAACTGCATGACGTCAAGGATGGTAGCCAGTACTCCCAGTGCCAGACGGGCACCGGTGTCACCTACCAGGGACAGGGTGGCCTCGAGCACGATCTGTATGGCAAACAGAATGCCCAGTGCCAGCGGAAATTGCCGCTGCTCCTGAAACACCAGAAAACTGTAGATCATGAACAGACCGGGAATTCCTGCGATCGCGGTGTTGATCAGCAGGCCCCAGCGGGAAAGATCGATCCGGAAAAGAGGATCCACGTGTGGCGCCGACATGCCGTTGATCACATAAAGAATGGCAAAACTGGCGAGCAAAGCGAAGACCCTGGCGCTCGCCGCACGCGGCTCGGCCTTCAGGTAGCCGATAGCCAGCAGGGTGACAGACATGATGGCGATCAACTGAATTGTGAATAGCAGAACTGGATCGGACAATGTTGCTTCCCGTAGCTTTGTCTCTTTGCCAGACCGTCCTACGGCTCAAAAAACTGAGGACCAGCCTTGTGAACTACCTGTGACCGGGTATCAGTGCCATCGCTATTTTTGTTTTTGTCCGAAATCAGGTAACCGAGGGACGAGAGCTTAGCCTGTTCGCACAGCAAAGCCAAGAAGCGTTCTCATTGCGTCACTCGGGGTTCGGCGCAAACGGTCGGACCGGCACAGGCCGGGATCGATCAGGTACCGATTTATCGGCGTCCCGGGAATGACGGTAGCCCATCCAGATAAGAAACTGCAGACCGAACAACAGCGAAGCCGCCAGCAGATGGGTGGGCTGTACAAGGGCCGGCATACCCAGATGGCCCAGTGTGGCACCGGATAAGACAGCGAGCCCGGTCACCGCAATCAATGCCACGGTGAATCGTGTCAGGCTGTGCTGCCACCCCAGTGAACGGAAGAGCAGATACAGCAGCCACAGATTGGAGACCAGCACCACGGCAGAGAAACTCCGATGCACATAAAAAAACCACGGCATGAACTGTACCCAGCTGGAGCGCAAATCCTCGCCCTGGGCGCGACTGATCATATCGGTCATTTCCCTTACCTGGGTGCCCATACTGATCTGCACCAGGGCCAGTACAATAACCACGTACAACCCTTTCTCAAAGCGGGGATCGATACCCGCAATGCTTTGAGATGCCATGATTCCACGGCGCGACTGGGCCAGCGCGAACAACAGGGCTGCAACAATGGCAAGCGCCATCAGCATGTGCAGTGTAATCATGCCGGGCTGCAGGTTTGAGGCCACCACCCTGGCCCCCAGCCAGCCCTGGAATCCCACCATGAAGAAGGCAGCAACGGACGCCCGAAAGATCCATGGATCGTGTTTTCGGCAAGACCAGGAAAACAGGGCGGTCAGGAAGATCAACAATCCGATTGTCACCCCGACCAGGCGGTTGGTGTATTCCGTCCAGGTTTTAACCACGTTGAAGCGACTGTCGGCATAACCCAGTTCGGCATAGATCTCCTGGTAGTTGGCCGGCAGCTGCGCTTCGCTGGTAGGCGGTATCCATTGCCCGAAACAGGTTGGCCAGTCGGGGCACCCCATTCCGGCTCCCGAGGCGCGCACGCTTGCCCCCACCAGTATAAGAAAATACACCGCCGCTATGGTTACCCAGGCGAACCGGCGATAGCGTCGAAGTGTCGTTGAATCCTGCTCAATCATGGCAGCTTACCCTGGGTGAGTATAGTCCTGGATGGAATACAGTCTGCGGAACAGTGGTTGCTCCGGATGCTGGCGTATTCTGTGAACAATGGTAAAAAACCCGCCGATCAATCAGTTGCGCAACGATTCCAGCAGCGCAAAGGAAGCGTATCCATCCTGAGCAACTCCCCGCTGCTGCTGATACTCGCGAATGGCACTGCGGGTCTGGCCGCCCAGGATGCCGTCCACGGCCCCGGCGTCGAAGCCTTTTCCATTCAGAAGTTTCTGCAGCTCCAGAACATTGTCGCGGCTCAGTGCCTGCTCGTTTTCGGGCATGTGACGGATAGGTAACCCACCAACCAGCCGATCCGCCAGGTGACCGACAGAGATCGCATAAAACGTCGAACGATTCCACACCAGGGTGGTGCGGTAATTATTGTATACCAGGAACGCCGGGCCTTCCGCGCCGGCAGGAATCACAATGGAGCCGTCCATATCCACCTGGGGAAGCGGTGCACCGTTCACCTGCGTCACACCGATCTCGCGCCATTCGATCAGCGGTTTGCGGACACCGGTTCCCGAAAGGGAATAGTCAAAGTTTGCCGGCAAGCGGACTTCCCGCCCCCATCGCTCGTCGCCCCGCCAGCCTGACTGCGACAGAAAATTGGCCGCAGAATAAAAAACATCGGGCAGACTGTTCCAGATGTCGATACGGCCGTCATTGTCGCCGTCCACAGCATAACGACCGAAAGTCGAGGGCATGAACTGCAACTGCCCCATGGCTCCGGCCCAGGAACCGGTCATCCGGTCCGCGGGAATGTGACCCTCATCGATAATTCGCAGCGCCGTCAGTAGTTCCTGACGGAAAAAATCAGCCCGGCGCGGGTCATAAGCCAGCGTCGCCAGCGCCTCAATGACCGTGAACCCGCCCGTCGCCCGACCGTAGTTGCTTTCCAGAGCCCAGAAAGAAACCAGATAATGGGGCTGAACCCCGTAACGGCGCTGAACTCGGTCCAGCAGCCCTGCGTGTTCCCGCAACAGTTCGCGCCCACGGTCGATCTGCTGCTGGGAAATGCGCAGGTTTGTGTAGCGGGTAAAGGTCTGTACAAACTCCGGTTGACTGCGGTCCAGTTCCAGCACCCGGTCCACTGGCTCCAGTCCATCCAGGGCCGCGGCCAGAGTTGTTTCGCTGATTCCTTCGGCCAGCGCCTCGGCTCGCAGGCCGGCAAGCCATTGTGCAAAGGACTGTTGCTGGGCAACAGCCAGCGAAGGCACCGCAACCAGGACCAGGAAGATGAATCGAATAGGCCATTTCATCGGCGGAATGATAAAACAAATCGGTCCCGATTTGAACGAAAAGCGAGCGCATACGCCTGCCCGGAAAAATCCTGTGCAACCGGCTCCTCCCTGCAGTGGACGGACCGCGCTGGGCTAGTTGCCACTCAGAAGAGCTTGCCAGCAGGCTCTTAATCACTAGAATGGACCAATGCGCCACCAAACTGTCATTGCCGTTACTGCCCTGCTCACCCTGGCCTGGCTCTGGCCGGGTAATGAGCACCCGGCCCAGGGCGCGGAGAAAACTCGGTCCCTGCCGGTGAACGTGGTACGGAAGTACAGTGAAGTCGAACAACTGCCGCGCTACCGGCAATTAATGGCCGAATTCGGCCGCAACAAGGAACTCCCCGAGGGCTATGAACTGCAGGCCCTGCTGGCGCTGAGTCATTATCCGCAACTGCGTGATACCCGCATACAGTTTATCGTTGACGATGTGACCATACCGCTGTCGTCCCGTCCCCACTGGGCCACCCTGCACCGCTCTGCGGACCGACGCACCTACCTGGTGGTTATCGATTCCCGGCGGGACGGCAATCGGGAAGAACTGTTGCTGAAAAACCAGCCCTTCAACGCACAGACTGGTGTCATCGGTCATGAACTTGCCCACACCGTCTATTACCTCGACCGCTCTTTCTTCGGTATCCTTGCCGACGCCGTCTGTCAGTTAAGCAGCTGTCGTAACGGCTTTGAGCGCGACACCGACCAGCGCACCATCGATCACGGCCTCGGCTGGCAACGCTACGATCATGCGCTGTTTCTGCGCACCAGTTTCGGCGTCGACCCTGCCGCCGAACCCAATCCGGCAAGCGCCTACATGGGGCCGCGCGAGCTGTTGAGCCTGATGGAGTCGAACCCGGCCTACCAGTCGACGCTGGCCCGGCGCTAGACACTCTTTCTTCCGCCACTTCGACCGCGGCTTCGTTTCATGTCGGTGATGTAGATGCCCGCCCGCAGGGGAATCCGTTGTCCGTTGTCCGTTGTCCGTTGTCCGTTGTCCGTTGTCCGTTGTCCGTTGTCATGGGACTGTGCGTCTGCCGGAAAGTTTCGCTATCATTCGCCGCTTGCGAAACCGAGGGAAAACAAGACATGGCCACATTGACATTTTTGGGTGCTGCGCGCGAAGTGACCGGCTCCTGCCACCTGCTGGAATCCGAGGCATTCGGACGGCTTATTCTCGATTGCGGTATGCACCAGGGGGGCGATGCCACCGAGCGTATCAGGCAGGATAATTTCCCGTTCGACCCGGCCACTCTCGATGCCGTAATTCTGTCCCATGCGCACCTGGACCACAGCGGACTGCTGCCGAAACTGGTCAGCCAGGGATTCGATGGGCCCATCTATTGCACTGCCGCCACCCGGGATCTGCTCCGTATTCTGCTCTACGATGCCCTGGGACTTTACCAGCGCGATCTGGACCGGGACAACATGAAACTGAAACGGCGCGGTATGGAGCCGGAGCCGGCCGAATACACGGAACAGGATGTAGAAAAGGTATTCTCCCTTTGTCGCACCGAACGTTACCGGAAACCGATTTCCATCAGTGACCGGGCGACCCTGACGTTCCACGACGCAGGCCATATTCTGGGGTCATCCATCGTTGTGCTCGACCTGGTTGAGGAGTCCAGGGTCAGTAAACTGGTATTTTCAGGGGACCTCGGCAAGCGCAACAGTATTCTGATGAACGACCCTGCCGAACTGAGGGAAGCGGATCTGGTGCTGATGGAAAGCACCTATGGCGATCGTGATCATCGCGATGAAGTCAACACCCTCAAGGAGTTGCAGGAGATTCTGGCCACCACCTGGAAGCGGGGTGGCAATGTTTTCATCCCCTCGTTTGCCGTAGGCCGCGCCCAGGAACTCATCTTCTACCTGGGCGATTTGCACCACCAGGGTCTACTGGACGACTGGAAGGTATTTCTGGACAGCCCCATGGCCATCGAAGTGACCCATGTTTACGACAGCTGGCTGCAGATCATGGATCGCGACGACGTCAAGAAGCTGAGCGACGCCAATCGCAGCTGCCTGGAAGAGTTTCTGCCGACGTTGAATCTGTGTGTCACTCCGGAGGAGTCCATGGCCATCAACAAGATCGAGTCGGGTGCTCTGGTGATCGCCGGCAGCGGCATGTGCACCGGCGGAAGGATTCGTCATCACTTCAAGCACCGGATCTGGCACCCGGGCAACACGATCATTTTCGTGGGGTTCCAGGCCCGGGGAACACTGGGGCGGCTACTGGTCGACGGAATCAAGAAAATCCGCATGTTTGGCGACGAGTTCGCGGTCAAGGCGAACATTGAAACCCTTGGCGGTTTTTCAGCCCATGCGGGCCAGCAGGGCCTGATAGACTGGATGACGCGGTTTGAAGACGCCAGGCACCGAATTCTGGTGCACGGTGAAGAAGAGGCCATGCAGACCCTGGCTGACAAGCTGGCGCGGGATCACGGGATGGAATGTAAAATGCCGGCCCAGGGGGAACGCTACAGTTTCTGATCGCCGCGTCCGGCTCCGATTGTGTAATAGCGATTCAGTTTTAGGCAGCGGCCGGCTACAATCCCTGCACAGGCAGTCACACTCACAGCGGGTGTAGCTCAGTTGGTAGAGTCCTAGCTTCCCAAGCTAGTTGTCGCGAGTTCGAATCTCGTCGCCCGCTCCATTTTTGCCGTGACGCCGCCTTCGTCAGGGCTCCCGGCCTCTCCGTAACGCCGACGAGGAAACCCATGTCAGACTCCAAACCGCACGTGGTGGAAACCGAGGTTCACGTGCGTTACGCCGAGACCGACGCCATGGGCGTGGTTCATCATGCCGCCTACCTGGTGTATTTTGAGGAAGGCCGCAGTCACTACATGCGCACCCTGGGCAGCAATTACGCGGCCATTGAAGCGGGCGGATTCCGCCTGCCTGTTACAGAAGCCAACCTGCGCTATTCGGTGGGTGTCGCTTATGGCGACGTGGTAATCATCCGTACCTGGGTCGAAGAGTCCCGCAGTCGCCAGCTGAAATTCGCCTATGAACTCCTGTCGAGCAATAGCGGAAAACGGCTTGTTCAGGGTTTCACACGCCACGTCTGGACCGATACCGCAGGCAAGGTCACGCGGGCACCCCGGGCCTGGCTGGATCTGTTGGCCAGGATCCCCTGAGAGACTCGCGGCTGCCGGGGAACACGCCCATATTCCCGGATTCGTTTCACTTACTCGCCGACCCGCAGGTTCAGCTCCACGGTAAAGAGCATTGACTTGTCCAGATCACGGGCCGCCCATTTCAGCAATGTCTGCGGATCCTGCAGCAGCCTCTCGCTGCGACGCACCGAACCATTGACGTAGATGGCCACGGGCCGGGAGAAATCGATTTCATCCGGACTCAGCAGCAAGGTGAAACCATCCACGTTGGAGGTAGTGACACTGATCAGGTTTCCGTCGCGGGTCGCCCGTACCATGCCCGCTTCCTCGTCACGTGTCAGGTCGTCTACGATGATCCAGTGACTGCGGTTGAACAATCCTTCGGCGTCAGCAACCCAGCGGATACTGTCCGGCAGGGGATCCCGCGGATGGTCCAGTTTGAATTTTTCGATGGCTGCGTTTTCTTCGGGCAGCCAGCTGGTGTCATGTCCTCCGCCTTCGATCACGCGAAACACATGGGTAATGTTTGCCCGACGCAGCACTTCGATAAATGACACCAGGGTGGAAGCGGGGTAAAGTGGATCCTCCTCGCCGTTCACGATGTACAACGGTTTGGCCATCAGGTTCTCGAAGTACAGCTGGTAGCTGGCACGCCCGGCAGGATTCCTCAGCACCCCCGGGTGCCCGATGAAGGCCATGAAGGCGGCCCACTCGGTGTTTTGCTTGTAGGCAAAAAAATAGGCACCGGTACCGCCATCGGAAATCCCGGTCAGGGTGACCTGATTGTCGGACACATTATAGAGGCGCTTCACCTCACGCAGGATGGCGCTCAGGTTATCGGCCTGATTGGGAAACCACCAGAAGGCTTCGTTCCAGGCGGCCGGTACCACAACTATTTTCTCTTCGCTGCGCAGGGCATCGTAGCCGCGCCGCCACCAGCTTCCGGGTTCGGTGGGAAAGGAACGACTGACGCCCCCGTGCAACATGAATTCCACCGGGTAACTGCGGCTCGGCTCATAGCTTTCTGGAACCAGCAGTACGTAAGGAAAACGGGTGCCGTCCGCGGCTTCCCTTACCAACTCCTGGTAACCGACAGGAACATCTGAGGAATACTGTGGCCCCGCTTTGAACCGACGATACAGCCTGTTGATGTCCACGTCACTTTGCAGCAGCCGCCGTTGCGATTCAGCCCTTTCTTCTGCGGACTTTGCGTTCCAGAAATCAGTAACCAGCGCGGCAAGACTGTCTTCATCCGCACCGGATACGTAGCCGGAAAAAAGCGCAGCCAGAACCGAAATCAACACTGTTTTTGTCATGTCGGAATCCTGTTGATGGTGTTAGGGAACCTCTGCAACACTATTGATCTTCGCGATACTTTTAACGGCTTGCTCCAACCGCCAGGCAAGCGGAGCACCTTGCAGAGCTCCCCCCCCCCCCCTCCTCGTTACCTCCCCCCCCCGCTCCCCCCTTCCCTAACCGCTTATTGCCAGAGAACAACGATACCAGATTAATGCCCTGTTGAAAGCCTGTCCTGACCAATCAGCGAAAGCCATGATCCGCAAATGCCACGGTTCGACTGCCAGCAGGGAGATCCGTCGCAACCGCAGGGTCAATGGGAAGAAGCTGTTGACAGAAGACCGGAGGCCATAGCACATCAGCTGTGTAGCACAAAAACCAGTGCCGGGCCTATCGGGTTCGGGCATTACTGCGAGACGCCGCAGGGCCTAGACAGATGCCCCCTGGCCCTCCTCTAGCGCCTGCAGGAAAGGCCCGTCGACACAGAGGCGCCTGCCGTCGGGTGAGCCGCAGGCTCCACAGATGCCGACGCCACATTTGGTCAGGTAATCGATGGCATTGTAGATCTGCTTCGGGTGGCAATACCGCCGTTGAACCGCCTCGGCTGCGTGCACCATCGGCTCCGGCCCGCAGTTGTAAAAAACCAGGCGCTCCAGTTCCTCCCGGGGTAATTGTTGCAGACGCTTTTCCAGCATTTCGGTTACCAGCCCGTGATGTCCGCGGCTGCCGTCGTCGGTGGCAATTTGCAGCCGTGCCACCGCCGCGCATTCATCAGTGAAATAAAGCCTCTCGCTGCTTCTCGCCCCCATGAAAATTTCGCCATTACCGAAATCCCGGGCAATCTGGTACACCGCCGCAAGGCCGGTGCCACCCGCAACCGCCATGATCCGGCTGCCCCGGGGCGGCTGCACTGGAATGCCGTAGGGTCCGCGGACATAGGCTTCGGTGCCCGGCGCCAGTTCCATCAGTTCCCCGGTAAACTGACCCAGTCGGATTACCACCAATTGGAAGGGGTCATCGACCAGTACCGAGAACGGTTTTTCCCCCAGCCCCGGTATCCACAGAAAGATAAACTCACCGGCCTGTACATTGACCCCACGGTCGAATGTGAGAATCGCTATGTCATCGGTCAGGCGCTGGTTGCGGACCAGGGTGACTGGACGGAAACTCATGTCCACGTCGTAACGCACCAGGTCTTCCGCGCTGTCCGTACCCCGGGCGAGGTCGGCGTCGAGGGTGCGGAAATAACGGGCGATTTCCGGCGTAGACATGCCAACCAGCGCCGAACCGATGCCGACGATTGCGGCGCCCGCCTCCTGGACGGCACGAACGTTGGACGCACTGCTGATGCCGCCACAGGCAATAACCGGGCAGCGCACAGCACCGCTAATTGCACGGACACAATTGAGCGCCATGTCCAGCACGTCCTTGCCCGACATGCCTCCCCTGCCGTTACTCAAAACCTCGTGCCCGAACGCGGTATATCGTTCCGGGCCCAGGGTGTTAATGGCGCAGATGGCGTCCGCGCCGCCCATTTCCGCGGCCCTGGCAATCTCGGCGATATTGGGCACATTGGGGGTCAACTTGGGAATTACCGGGACATCAACCGCGGATTTGACGGCGCTGACAATCTCCCGCACCAGTTCCGGATCCTGACCCATCGCCATGCCGTATCCTTTGGCATGGGGACAGGACAGGTTCAACTCCAGCCCGTCGCCATGGGGCGCCAGCTGCCTGGCAACGGCCACGTACTCCTCAACACTGCCACCAAAAATGGAAATCAGCAAAAACCTGTCTTCAGGCACTTCAAGGGCCGCCAGCAGCTCGGCCGAGCGGGCCGCCCCCGGATTCGTCAGCCCCACGGCGTTGACGAAACTCCCGGGCTTGTACTGGGCCAGGACAGGCTCCCGATACCCCAACCGCGGCTCGGGGCCGATGCTTTTGGTGGTCAGCACTCCCACTTCGGGCATGGTGTCCATCACCCGCTGAATAATAGAGGTGGAACAGGTCACGATGCCTGACGGAATGGTAAAAGGCCCGGAAAGGGTCTTGCCGAGAAATTGTGTTTTCAACAGGAATTACAACCCAGAATTTCGACGTGACTTCGGCCCCGCAGGCCTGAGCGGCAGATTCTACAATAAAAAGTGGCGAGGGCGGGTGCTTAATCTCCCGCCTCCCGCCCGGGGCGACTCTGGTGAACCTGGCCCGGCTGTGCGGGACCGCGAGAGGTCCTGCCGGTCCCGGGCCGGGCCGCTGTCAGTCGCCGGAAAGCTCGGAGTAGACCGCGGTAAGGAATCGTTCAGGGTCACCCCACTTGGCTTCGTACTGCGCCGCCGGGCCGGCGGCCATGACCTGCTCAAAACTCATACCCTGCGCCACCATGCCCGCAACCCGCGACTTTACGTCCACCACCATGTCGCGAAACTCCATGACATCCTCACGTGTCGAAACCTCGCCATGCCCGGGAACAATCCTGGTGTCCGGACCTGCCATGCCGGCCAGGATTGCCAGGGCGTCAATGGTGCCGTCAAGGGTACCGCCGTTGCCCTGGTCGATAACCGGGAATGCAACAGTCCGGAACACATCGCCGGCATGAATCACGTCGGCATTACGGAAATAGACGTAACTGTCACCATCGGTGTGGGCGGGAGGCACCGGGATAGTGGTCACCTCGTCGTCATTCAGGTGAATCGTAATACCCTCACTGAAAGTCAGGACCGGCAGCGCCACCTCCGGCAACTGATCCTGCAACCGCACCCGCACTTCATCGCGAGCCAGGATAAGCAACCCCATCCTGCCCAGGTTTTCATTGCCTCCCACATGGTCTGGATGCACATGGGTATTGATCACAAACCGGATGGCTCCGTCACTGAGGGTGCGGATTGCTGCCAGAATCTTGTCTGTCAACGGCGCAAACTGGTCATCAACCATGATCACGCCGTCATCACCGATTGACACGCCGATGTTGCCCCCGGCGCCCTGAAGGTAGTAGTAATTCCCCGCCACGTGATGGGGAATCACCTCCACGTTGCTGAAATCCCGTTGCGCCGAGACCGGAATCGCAACCAGGGACAACACCAGCAGACTGACCAGCTCGCGCACAGTGTGCCTTTTTTTAGTTGTTCTCATAATGCCTCTCCTGAAGCTGTGAACCCAATATAGCCCGGTAAAGTATGGCTGATTGAGCCAATCCTACCAGGAAATCTTATTATACTTTGACATCGCTCAATTAAATTGTGACGATTCGTAGCAATGCTAGACTAAGACAGGTTTGGCTACTATGCTACGGACCTCGTAAATTGGGAACATCACCTTTTATATCTTCTTATAGAAGGTTGCGTCATAAGAAACTTTTGACTTGAGAAGAGCTCTCTTGGGGAGCATGACGCAAGGCTTTTTGAATCTTTGGAGAGAACACCAATGAATAGTATATTGAAAACAGTGACCACAACCCTGCTTGGTCTGCTTTTAGCAGTCTCATTTCCAGCCTTCTCACAACGGCCTGGAGAGAGATTTTTAAGCCTGTCACCACCCGTGGGCCTGCCGATCATTCCGGTGCTGGAAGGGTGGATCAGAAACGACGACGGGTCCCGGACCTTTGTTTACGGCTTCATCAACAGAAACGCGGAAGACGTCAACATCCCGCTGGGTGAAAACAACTACATCGAGCCGTCCAAATACAACGGCATGCAACCCACCCATTTTGACTCCGGCCGCGGGTCCCAGGTCTTTACCGTCACCGTACCCCCCGAAGAGGCGGACATTGATGTGTGGTGGCACCTGACAACCGGCGACAACGACCCGGCAAAAGTACCCGGTCGTGCGACCTCACACGCCTACGAGATCGACTTCGTCCTGCCGAGGCCACAGGGTGCCATGCAGCCCTACCTCGCTCCCGGCACCACGACGCCCACGGAACGCGGGCATTCCCTGTTCACCGCCCATGCAGCCACCACCCGCGTGGGTGAAGCCACGCCACTGACCGTCAGTGTCGCCGACGATTCCTACAGGGATCCGGAAGACCCGCGGTTCGAAGGCCCGGCCATGGTCGGCGTGCATTTTGACCAGCATCAGGGCCCGGGCAATGTCACGTTTTCCCGTGATCCTGCCATGCCTGAGCCGACCAACCCCTACGACGAACGTGATCCGCGCCATGACAGCTGGGACCCCGACGCCAATGCCAATGTGGTAGAAGTGGAATCAGGTAATACAGCAACAGTAATGGCGACCTTTCCGCAGCCGGGCGAGTACCTGATCCGGGTCACAGCAGAAAACTGGAACCGGGTTGACAGCGCGCAGCCTGACCAGTGCTGCCAGAGCATGGGTTATCTGCACGTAGTAGTTCAGTAACCATCTGATTTTTATATAAATTCAGAAAAAAGCAAAGGGCCGGTGCGGCAGCGCATCGGCCCTTTTCAGCACTTGAAAAGTCGAATTTCCTGCCCCATATTACTAACACTATGAAATTAAATGGTAAAATCCGCGTCGCGCGAAGAATTTGCAACCAACGGGTCACAGCCCGCTTGTTGCAATTTGTTGCACTAAAAACACGACAATCAGTGCGAAATCGATAGACTTTTGGGCGTGGGCGATTTAACCTGATCGAGTTAAATCCTGCAGTAATCTTGTAGAAAACGAGGAGAGTTTCATGAAATACATGCAATTGCGTGCCAGTATCGGTGTCGCGACTCTTGCTGCTATGGGCTTCGGCTCACAGGTAGTTGCACAAGAGCACGGCCAAGATCTGGTGTACAACGGTGAAGTCGGCCGGATTATCAATGAAAACTGCGTGGTCTGCCACCGTGAAGGTGGTATCGGTCCGATGCGGTTGGAAACTTACGATCAGGTGCGTCCCTGGGCGCCGCTGATCCAGATGCGGGTCGCCAGCCGGGAGATGCCTCCTTATGCCTATGACCAGCATATCGGTATTCAGGAACTGCAAGGTGACTGGCGCCTGGAGCAGCAAGAAATCGACAAGATTGTCGCCTGGGTCGACGCCGGTTCCCCACTGGGTGATCGCGACATGGCGCTGCCCGCTCCCGAACTGCGTGACCTCAATGCCTGGAACTTCGAAGACCAGTTTGGGGCCCCTGATCTCATAGTTGCTTCTAAACCCTATGATATTCCCGCTCAGGGAAACGATCAATGGAGTAAGGAATTCGTTCCTAGTGGGCTGACTGAAGATCGCTGCATAAAAGCAGTTCAGGTGAAGCCTCGCGGGGACGCGGCTGCTGTAGTCCACCATGCTAATTCTTATGTATGGGTTCCGGATGAAAATGGGGAGCTACAGCGTAAGGGACAGCTAACCGAGTATGCTATGGGTAAATGGGGGGAAATACCCGGTGACGGTGTATGTCGCAAGTTACCTAAGAATACAATGGTACAGTGGGATATTCATATGTACCCAGGTGGCGTAGGCGCTACTGCCCCAGGAACTATGATTGAGGATAATGTGGTAGAATTAGGACTTTGGTTCCATGAACCTGGTTACGAAAATACTAAAGTATTAAATCAGGATCTTAGCTTATATGCTATGAGAGAAGGCTATGTTAGAGGAGAATTCGTAATTCCTCCCCACGGCACAGCTATGACTCAGGGGTTCCATACCTTCGATCACCCTGTACGTATTGATAGCTTTCAACCGCATGGGCACCTTAGAATGAATGCCGCGTCTCTTCAAATATTCTATCCAGATACTGGTAGAACTGAGGAAATAAGTCAGATTTCTAGCTGGTCTGCTACATGGCACCACAGTCACCTGTTCGAGCGTGATGCAGCGCCGCATCCTCCCGGCTTCGTCTTCTCCCCTCCCCCCCCCCCCTTTTCCGGCCCCACCCCCTCCCACCGACCCCCCCAAAACGGCCCCCACTGGTCCCCCCCCCCCCTCCCCCCTCCGAGCCCCCTCCGCCCCCCCCCCCCCCTTCCTCCCTTTTTTTGCTTCCACAACAGCCTTTTCGGGGCTCCCGCTGTTTCCTTTCTCTTTTTCTTTACCTTCCGGCTTCCTTTCGTTTCCACATTCCTTTTCCTTGCAGGTAGAATATTTGTTTAATTTGCTTATTAAAAGTTCTAACAAGGAGGCATTGATGAAACGACTGCCACTACACAGCCCGGTCTTCGCTGCAGGGTTCGCGGCACTGGCCACATTCGCAGTACAGGCCCAGGACCACAGTGAGGAGCTGGCTTATAACGGCGATGTCGGCCGGATTATCAACGACAACTGCGTGGTCTGCCACCGTGAAGGTGGTATCGGTCCGATGCGGTTGGAAACCTACGATCAAGTGCGTCCCTGGGCGCCGCTGATCCAGATGCGGGTCGCCAGCCGGGAGATGCCTCCCTATGCCTATGACCAGCATATCGGCATTCAGGATCTGCAGGGTGACTGGCGCCTGGAGCAGGAAGAAATCGACAAGATCGTCGCCTGGGTCGACGCCGGTGCCCCGCTGGGTGACCTCGATGTGGCATTGCCCGCTCCCGACCTGCGTGATCCCGATGCCTGGAATTTCGAAGACCAGTTCGGTGCCCCCGATCTGATTGTCGCTTCCAATCCCTACGACATTCCGGCTCAGGGCAATGACCTGTGGAGCAAGGAGTTCGTTCCCAGTGGCCTGACCGAAGACCGCTGCATCAAGGCGGTTCAGGTGAAGCCTCGCGGTGACGCGGCTGCGGTTGTTCACCATGCCAATTCCTACGTCTGGATCCCCGGTGAAGACGGTGAACTGGAGCGTCAGGGTCAGCTGACCGAATACGCCATGGGCAAGTGGGGTGAAATCCCCGGTGACGGCGTGTGCCGCATGCTGCCCAAGGACACCATGGTACAGTGGGATATCCACATGTATCCGGGCGGTGTCGGTGCTACGGCTCCGGGCACCATGATTGAAGACAACGTGGTCGAACTGGGCCTGTGGTTCCATGAACCCGGCTACGATCAGCAGGACGATGTTCTCAGTCAAGACCTGCGGTCCTACCGGCTGCGTGAAGGCTACGTGCGTGGAGAATTCGTAATCCCGCCTCACGGCACTGCCATGACTCAGGGCTTCCACAGCTTTGATCACCCGGTTCGTATCGACAGCTTCCAGCCTCATGGCCACCTGCGCATGAACGCTGCGACGCTGGAAATCTACTACCCGGAAACCGGCCGTACCGAACAGATCAGCCAGATCTCCAACTGGAGCGCCACCTGGCACCACAGCCACCTGTTCGAGCGTGATGCAGCGCCGATCCTCCCGGCTGGTGCAGTTCTGGTGATCAAGCAGTGGTACGACAACACTGCCAACAACCCCAATAATCCGGATCCGGATCAGTATGTGTACGACGGCAGCCGCACTGGTGACGAAATGTCCCACGCCTGGATCGCCGTGACTCACCTGGACGACGAGGCCTACGAGAAAATGCTGGCCGAGCGTATGCAGGCCAGCAACTGACTGGATCTTTGATCTGATCTGAAAAGGCCGGTTGGGCAACCAACCGGCCTTTTTTATCAGAAGCTATTATTGTTATTGTCAAACACGGCGGCTGGGAATCGGCCATTTTGTTGGTCAGGTGGCGCCCCCGCCTGCCGCGACCGGGCCCCCTGTCAACCCGCCCCGACAGCTCCGGCGGCTCATCCGGCAGGCCCCATTTTTAGAGATTGAACACCCTCCGTCCGGCACGCTTCTGATCAGCCTCCGCGATATTTGATATAGATCAGTAAACTGCCAGATTTTCCCTCCAATGCACTGCTTCCAATGGACTTTGACCGTTCTCAACGTTACATTTTTGTTCACTGCAACGGGTTACCATTGCGTTTGAACCAGAACTTTGCGTTAGTTTTGAATCCCAGCACGTTCAGGAGATATGACTATGAAATTACTACAGAAATTCAGGCCGTCCAAGCCTGTCCAGGCAGGTGCAGGCATTGCCCTGCTGGCAGTGTGCGGAATTAGCCAGGCTCAAACCGCTTCACATGACGAGCTCACCTACACCGGAGGTGTGGGCCAGATTATCAATGACAACTGCGTGGTCTGCCATCGCGAAGGAGGCATCGGTCCCATGCAGCTTGGCAGCTACGATCAGGTGCGTCCCTGGGCGCCGCTGATCCAGATGCGGGTCGCCAGCCGGGAGATGCCTCCCTATGCCTATGACCAGCATATCGGTATTCAGGATCTGCAAGGTGACTGGCGCATGGAGCAGGAAGAGATCGACAAAATCGTCGCATGGGTCGATGCCGGCGCCCCGCTGGGGGATCAGGACGTTGTAGTGCCCCTGCCGGAATTGCCTGAGCCGGGAGCCTGGAATTTCGAAGACCAGTTCGGCAAGCCCGACCTGATTGTCGAGTCCCGGCCCTACGACATTCCGGCCCAGGGCAATGATCAGTGGAGCAAGGAGTTCGTACCCAGTGGCCTGACCGAAGACCGTTGCATCAAGGCGGTTCAGGTGAAGCCTCGCGGTGACGCGGCTGCGGTTGTTCACCATGCCAACTCCTATGTCTGGGTCCCCACCGAGGACGGTGAACTGGAGCGTGTGGGTCAGCTGACCGAATACGCCATGGGCAAGTGGGGTGAAATCCCCGGTGAAGGCGTCTGCCGCATGCTGCCCAAGGACACCATGGTACAGTGGGATATCCACATGTATCCTGGCGGTGTTGGACCAACCGCTCCGGGTACCATGATTGAAGACAACGTGGTCGAGCTGGGCCTGTGGTTCCATGAGCCCGGTTACGACAAGAAAGATGACATTCTGCGTCAGGACCTGAGCCTGTATGCAATGCGTGAAGGCTACGTGCGTGGAGAATTCGTAATCCCGCCCCATGGCACCGCCATGACCCAGGGTTTCCATACTTTTGACCATCCGGTTCGGATCGACAGCTTCCAGCCTCATGGCCACCTGCGCATGAATGCTGCATCGCTGGAAATCTACTACCCGGAAACCGGCCGTACCGAACCGGTCAGCCAGATCTCCAACTGGAGTGCGACCTGGCACCACAGCCACCTGTTCGAGCGTGATGCAGCGCCGATCATCCCGGCTGGTGCGGTTCTGGTCATCAAGCAGTGGTACGACAACACTGCCAACAACCCCAACAATCCGGATCCGGATCAGTGGGTGTACGACGGCAGCCGCACTGGTGACGAAATGTCCCACGCCTGGATTGCCGTGACTCACCTGGACGACGAGTCCTACGAGAAAATGCTGGCCGAGCGTATGCAAGCCAGCAACTGATCAGAGCCTTCTCATCTGACGCACAAAGGCCGGTTGGGCAACCAACCGGCCTTTTTGTGTTCAGTGGTCCCTGAACCTCAGGCAGGTTAATGGCCGCAGCCCTTTTACCCGCTCAGGACAAGCACCGTCGATTACTCAGCCCTGAATGTGAAAAATCAGAAAATGTGCAACCTCGTTTCTGCGGATTGGAGTGTTGTCAATTATTCGGGCTTCGAGCGGCGCGCCCGGCAGGGGTTTCCTGGGGCTGCGGATCGCGCCCCTCCGGGGTGCCCTCACTCAGAGAAATGCCCTGGAAAGCGGTCATTTTTCCTCCTCGGCGCTGGTCCCTTTATCGCAGCCCCAGGAACCCCCTGCCGGCCACGCCTTGGATAAGTGCAGGATTTCTCGTGCAGTGACCTCGGAGATCGGCGATCAGTTTCTGGATGAGGCAAGGAAGTTTCAATGGTGGCTTCTTCAACCATACCCCGCTATAGGTTTCCACAAGCTCTGGATTCTGACACTGAGCACCGGTCCAGGGGACTCTGAGGACGGGGCAGCAAAAACGCGGCATCGAACGAGAGAGGGAACCCCGGAGGGGTGCAGGTTGCGGAGGATCAGACTCACCTGGACTGGTGCGGTTCTGAAAAACAAACAACACTCAGATCTATTGACGGCAGAGCAACAATCTCACGTTCATGACTGACAGAGATCACGAATAGTGGAAGTAATCGGATTCAGGCCTCTGGAAGCCCTCCGGTCGTGATTTTGTGGGACAGCAATGTTTTCAAATATAACAAACCAGAGCACTCTCGTTCACACAAAAATATTGGCAGAATAGTTTTCAACAGAATCGCCCAATAACGGATCACTGTAGCAACAACCCTATTGCTGATCAGCGGCTTCTAGAGCAGCCCGGTAACAGACCGAACCCGATGGCTTTCACTGTCGGTAATGTAGACGACCCTTTCGTATACACAGACACCATGGGGCCGATTGAGACGACAGCTTTTTGGATCGCCATCAGGCCCGTCACCACGCTGCCCGTTGCCCAGCACCGTGTCGATTTCACCGGAATCCAGGCTCAGGCGTCGGATGACGTGATTTTCGGTGTCGACGATGTAGAGGCTGTGGTCAGATACCGAGTAGGCAATGCCCTTGGGCCCGTTGAAGGTGGCCTGCAATGCCGCGCCGCCGTCACCCGAATAACCGCGCTCTCCGGTACCGGCGATCCGCTGCAGGCGGTTGCCATTAAGATCGAGGCGAAACACTGCATTACCCTCCCTCAGCACCAGGTAGGCATTACCTGCCGGATCGGTATCCAGAGAACGCGGACCCATCAGCGGTGTGCCGATCAGAGGTGCACGGTCGGGAGTCGCTGATCGCTCGCCCGTACCGGACAGCGTGCTGATGATTCCGGACCCGCTGTCGATTTGGCGAACCCGGCTGTTGCCGATATCGCAGATAAGTAGATTGCCAGCCGCGTCGAACGCTATGCTGTGAGGCTGCCTTAGCTGTGCCTCTGTAGCCGGGCCGTTGTCTCCGCTGTACCCTGCCTCACCGGTTCCGGCTACCGTGGATACCAGCCTGGTTGCGGCGTCGATTCTTCGTACCACATGGGCGTCCCGCTCGACAACAAAAAGATTCCCGACCCCGTCAAAACGGATTTCGTGGGGCGCCGAGAAGCTTGCCTGTAACGCAAGGTCTCCGTCTCCGGCATAGTCCGCCTCGCCGGTACCGGCGATGGTGGTCAATCGCCGCGTGGCAAGATCAAGACGCCGGGTACGGCCGGTATCCACCTCACAGAAATACAAAGCTCCATCGGGACCGACGACGACTCCGTAAGGGTTGTTGACTGGTGATTCGTTCCCAATCCGCCCGCCCGTACCTTCGGGCTCATAGCCGGCGACCCCCGTCCCGGCAACGGTCCGCACCACAGGTCCCGCCTGGCTTACACCACGAATCGGTGTCGACAGCGCAATAGCAGCACCAAGTGTTGAACGCAGAAAAACTCGCCGATTAATAGTAGTCATTCTTCCCCCCGGGAACATTCAAACTGAATCTCGAATAACTGCAGGCCTGTCAGAGTAATGCGCACGTCTTGCCAATGTCCACTTCCCGCTTCGTCAACCAGCTCGGCCGACAATCCCCGCACGTGTCCCGGTCCGTGTCCACACCGGACGCCGCTCCCTTTTCCTGTCACTGCAAATGCTACCGCAATTGCCAGGAGCAAATTTTAAAGGGAACTCCACTCACACGCGAAAGTGGAAGTACACCGGTGATAGATAAGCCGCAGACAACTTAGGAAACTCTGGTTAATTACCGCAATGCTCTGTATTGATTGATCAGCGGTTCCTTAGGGAACCTCTTACATGGACACCGCCCGTTTGCCAAGAGAATCCTGATGACGAGAAATAGTCGATTGCAGTCTTACATCCGGCCTGTTTGTGGAGTTGGTCTCCTGGCCTCTATGAATTTCGCCGACGGGGCCCTATCTGATTAAAGAGGTTTTCACCTCAAGAGGTTCCTCGGGTTTGACCCGCCGCGGTCCGACCTGTTTCGTCATAGTTTCACTTGTGCAATCGTTGAGTGACCTCCGCTACTCGTTATGTCAGGGGTTATTCAGGCCAGCTCTCATGCGCTGGCCTGTATGTCTCGATAGTGCTCGCCTCTGGCCAACAAGACCCAGGCGATTCTTGCCATCTTATTGGCTAATGCCACAGCCACCTCGTTGACGTGGCAACGCTGCAGTAACTGCTCTACCCACGGATTACGTCCCGGCAGGCCCGCCTTCAGGCGCCGCCGCACATGATGTATCACCGCTCTTGCACCATGGATCAAGAGGCTGCGCAGATAGCCGTCACCCCGTTTGCTGATTCCCAGCAAGCGATCTTTACCGCCGGATGAAGCCTGTCGGGGAACCAGCCCCAGGTAGGCAGCAAGTTGCCGGCCATTGCTGAACCCCTTGCCATTGGCGACTGTGGCGGCAAGGGCAGATGCGGTCAGCACGCCTATGCCCGGTATCGCTTCCAGCCGCTGGCTCTGATCGTTGTTTTCGTGCCAGTTCTTCAACTGTCCTTCCAAACGCTGTACTCGCTCTATCAACTGGTCATGTTCTGCCTTGAGCTCTGCCAACAGATGCCTGGTGAGCATCGGCAAGTCATTCTCCCACTCTTCCAGGATAGCAGGCAGGCGTTGAGAAACGACCTTAACCCCTTTCGGTAAACAGACTCCATATTCTGATAAAACTGCGCGAATATGGTTACTTAGAGCAACCCGCTGCCGAACCAGTTGCTGGCGAGCATGGTGCAAATGCAGTACAGCTTGTTGTTCCGGACTCTTTGGCTCTACAAAGCGCATCGAGGGTCGTTGTACCGCTTCGCAGATCGCCTCGGCGTCATTGCGATCATTCTTATTCGACTTCAGGTAAGGCTTCACAAAGGCCGGCGCCATCATCCGAACGCAATGCCCAAGCTCTGTCAATACTCTGTTCCAGTAGTGTGAACCACCGCATGCCTCCATGCCAACCAGGCAGGGTGGAAGCTTCGCAAAAAACTTTCGCAGTTGCGCGCGAGAAAGTTTCTTGCGAAGCACCACTTTGTCATTCTCATCTATCGCATGAATCTGAAAAACATTCTTTGCCAAGTCCAAACCAATCACGCTAATCTTGTTCATGGATACCGTCCTCTCTGTTAGTTGATTGTTAACGCTTCAACTATGGCACTTTGATGCCGACTTGGGGAGGGCGGTGTCCATTTCATCTGATTAAGTCCCACAATACTCTGCGGGAGTCTGTCGGGTGTTGCTGTGAGGCGCCGTGCGCCGGGAATGGTCACTCCCTTGCCAAGCACGGCAACGAAGCAGCGACGCCCGACAGGCCCCGCCCGAAGGGGCCTTCAGACAAGCCCGCTGGCTTCGTTGCACTGCCTTGACAGGCCGGCGCATGCCGGCGGCAATGCGCCTCGCCAGCAGACTTGCCTGAAGGCCAGAGCGTTGTGGGACTTAATCAGCGGTTCCTTAGAGTAAAGGCCAATGGACGAGTTGGCAGACCGCCACCGTGTGCGCTCCGCCATCATGACCAACAGACTTCAATAGCGTAAGTGCACCAGTGGCACCTCAATTCGAGTCGACACTCACCGGACTGTCTGAAGCTTCATCCGTCACTTCACGCTCCGACATCAAACTGGGTTTCGTGCCGCGTTCCAGTCCAGCCCGTAACCTGGCTATTTCGCGATCTCGAAAAGTATAAGACGACATGCCAGAGAACTGGTCCAGCTCATCCAGCGCTTTCCCTGCCTTCCTGAACTCCCCGCTGCGCACATGCAGGTGTACCCGGTTTATCCGGGTCTCCCACTCTCCATACCTGGCACCGGTCCTTCGGGATATCTCCAGTGCATTCGAAAGGTCATCCCGGGCCGCGTCGTAGTCGCCGGATTCAATATGCAGATTGGCGCGAGCGTTCAGCCCCGAAGGCAGGTAAAGCCACTCGTCCGCTTCTTTTAATAATTCCACCTGCCTGTTCAGATACAGCCTGGCATTGGCCTTGTCGTTCAGCGCCAGAAATGCCAGTCCCAGAACCTGCATATCGCTTGCCAGCAGTGATGTAGTATCAATAGCTACCTGCCAGGTTTTTTTGCTGCGCCAGCCAAATGTCTTAAGTGATCGCTCCAGTGCTTTTTCCGCCTGACCTGTCTCGAGTAAAAATTTGCAGTAATACGAACTCACCGTTGGAAACGACACTGCCACGCCGGGATCCTCCAGCGTCAGTATGGCTTCTGATTTTCTGAAAAGCTCCCCGGCTTCCTTATCATTACCACTTAGATGGAGAGCGTGTGCTTTAAACGACCAGCTAATTGCTTGAATTACTTTATTCCCAGTGTTCACCACACAATCCGCGAGTTCATCCAACAATTCAGTGGCATCGTCAAGTTTTCCTGTTGCTATCAACATAGATAAAAATGGTCCTGCTGTATTTGCCGCTTCTAGCCAATGTTGATGCTCAACGAACCAATTAATACTCTCTAAAACTAGGTGCAATTGCATCTTCAACATTTCCCTAATGACATTAGATTTGTCGCAGCGCTTGACAGCAAATAAAACTTCGCTTCCTCAAAGTATAGAACATTTACTGGCTCACTCCACTCAATAGAAGACTCTTATACAGGCCTGATCAGTGTGATGAGAGCCCTTTGTAAACATTGAAAACTGTCTTTTTTTTATCTTCTCGAAGTAGAGTTCAAAAGCTGGCTCAAAAAGTTCGGCTTGAGTTCCGTGAATGACAGCCCTGAAAAGTGGTTCCAGATCGGCGATAGTTACCGGATTCTCCATGGCCTGCTGCCTGAGATAGTCAAAGATCAGGGCATGCCCTTGCTTCCAGATCAACGGATAGTGTTCTCTAATAAAGTCGGATAGAAAGTCTCTGACCAGCGGATGGCAATCCAGCATTGAAGTGGAGTGCTTTTCTCTGACATTGATCAGATTTGCCTGCTTGAGTCGGTCTATTGCGTAGCTCAACTGCAGGTTGGAAAGTTGCGAAAGTTCACGAGTCAGACCAGGAAGATCAGGGTGTTCATTGGAAATTTTGTCAATGTCATGAATACTGACTTCCCGATCAAAAAGACCAATGGCAAAAAGGAGAGCCCGTTCGGGAGTCCCTTGAAACCAATCCAGGTAGTTTCGCATCAGGTTTTTGGCGTTGACTCCCAGCTCCTGCTCGTCGAACAGCGAACGAATTTTTCTGAAGTCTCCCATTCGACCTTTGTGAACGACATTCAGGTATCCACCCAGCAGGGAAAGGCTCAAGGGATGACCCGAATACTCCTTGGCCGCCTGGACGTATTCATTATAAGAGCCCTGGAGTCCTATGGACTTCAGCATTTTAATGCTGGACTTGTCCGACAAGGGTTCCAGTTCAACGGTTTTTACTCTTGTACCCTGAAAGGTCGTAAGATCCGCTACCGGCAACCGGGAAGTAATGACACAGAGCCCGTCGTTTTCTGTGGCCAGTTCTTTCAGCAACAGTGAAACTGCTGGGTTTTCCACCAGCCCATGTTTTGGGCCAGGCGGGAATTGCATTGGCTCCAGGCCGTCAAGAAGCAGCAATGTTCGCCTGGACCTGACCAAATTCGCCAGTCTTGTCGCCTTCTCCCAAGGGCTTCCCTCTGTTGGTGATTCGTCACCAAACCAGCCGAGGGCGTGCTCTATGAAATAGTCACCGGATGACCGGACCTCCGACTTTGCAGCCTGCCAGTAGAATGACCAGGCGTAGACTCTGCGCGCACCACAATAGCCTTTCTGGTCGAGACGCGACAGCCAGGCATTCAGCAGGGAACTCTTACCCATCCCGCCGAAGGCGACAAGTTGCAGAATATTTGTCTGTCTCTCTGCCCATTCGGTATCCAGAAACCTGAGTTCTCTCTTGCGACCGAAAATTTTAGCCGGTGTATTCGGTAATAAAGAAACTGAAATCCTTTCAGGCTTTTTGATGTCCAGCCTGCTTTCTGCTTCGAGTTTTTCATAAAGTCTGGCTTCAAACTCTTCAAACTCCAGTGTCAGCCAGTGCTCGCTGATGCCAAAGATAGTGGCCACATTTTCAACTTGGGAAAGCGGAATCGCATCTCCCTGGCTGGTCTCGGTTCCCCTCGCCCATTTCCCCACGGCCTGCCGGGAAATGCCAAGAACCTCCGCAAGATCGGCGTGGGACTTGATTGCCGGGTTAAGCCTGAGCGAATACAGAAGTTTAAGTTTTTTCCCAAGTTGTGGATGCCTCTTCATAGGAATTTCTCCTCTTCAGGATACCTTCCACACCTCGATTCAGACTGACTCTGATCCTCAGGAAGATAGTCGTTGTTATCATTGTTTTTCCCTCTGCCCAACTGCGGCAATGCCCAGCGCCGGTCTGACGTACGAAAACTGCCAGGCGTTGTCCGTGAACACGCCGTTGCAGAATGATCGCCCGTCAATTCGTCACCAGAATCTGCTCCAGCCTTTCATTCTCACTCGGCAAACTGCGTGTTTTCCGCCGGATCGGCCTTGTCATGGCGGCACTCACAACAGGCTGCAACAATCTGCCAGGGAACAGTTGTTCTCTTGCAATTCGCCACATCAACGCAGCAGCACCCGGCTGTCCCGATGCGGAAGCCAACAGCCAGATCCAGCGCCTTCGTCTGTGCCTTAACAGGCCAATGTGTGCCACCGGCGATGCTCCTGACCAGTGCGATCATCCGATGACCGGAGTTTAGTGATACCAGTAGCGAGGTTCCAGCCAGCGAGCATCCCCGCCCGGTGCAGCCCGCTCTGCTCACCCATCCGCTACTAACACTCTTGGACGCGTGGCTTCCCCTGATACCCTTCAACTAGTTCTTTCCCAATTGCTTTGTTGAGTGCTTTGCCTAACAGGCTGATGAAAAACTATTGCGCTTGCCAGTGCTTCGTTAAAAATTGGCTTAAAATGCTTATTTACACCCGGTAAACTGCGCTTTTTCGCCAGTTTTTGACCAGCCCTGGCAAGCGCACATAGTTTTTCAACAGTCTGTTAACCAATACTGATTTCTTTGCCTAATCCGCCACCGAATCCTTTGTCCGGTCGATTACCTGATTCCCTGGAGCACCTAGTATCTGGCTGGTGCTCCTTTTGTCCTTGAATTCCTTATACCCTTGGATTCTATAGACCATTGCACTCCTGACACCCCTGGATTCCTGATATCCCTGCATTCCTGGAGCCCCTGGATTCCTTATAGCCTTGGGTTCCTGAAATTCCGTTATGCTGTGGAGCGCCATGGTCGCTCCCACCCTGGATCGATCGCCCGTTGGGATCCTTATACTCTTGCTTTACCTATGCCCTTGTATTCCGTTATGCCGTGGAGCGTCATGACCTCGGGGGTTTGTCTCCACATTCCCGGTTCCCCAGCAATTTGCGGGTTCCCTGAAACCCCGGCGCTCCGGCACACAGGCCAGGCATGAAACAAAAAAACCGTCATATTTAAGGAGGTTATAGCAATTTTCGCAGTGATGATCGAGACTCGATCAGTTTCCAACTGGTTGTCGAGAAGGGGCAGCTGGTGTTCGGTTCCAGAAGCATCAACGGGTCGCTGGTGTTCGGCTCCCGAAGCATCTCTCGGCGGCGTGAGTTGCTACCGGCCACAGGGATTGACCCTGGTGACTTTGTCGCCGGCGTCGGCAGTCTGAGTCGCCACAAATGTGGCTTTTTGCGGGATGAACGAGCGTTCCCCGTCAGCCCGGGATTGCCAGTCGTTGTATAATCGCCGGCAGCAGTTGCCAGTCGCTGGCGCTTTTCATGAACAAACCCTCTGGAATCCCTAAATGATCACAGAAAGCCGACTGTTTAAAGCTATCCCAACGCTTCTGACATCCCTTGTTTTTACGGCATCGGTGCTGGCCCAGGAGTGGCCGGCCGAGCCACCCGCCGAAGCACCGGCCCACTGGGGCCCCGTTTCCGCCAACTTCGAGGAAATCCCCTACCCCTACCCGGTGCATTTCCTCGAGCTCAACCGCTTCGGTGAAGACATGCGCATGGCCTACATGGACGTGCCGCCCACCGGGTCGGCCAACGGCCAGACGGTGTTCTGGCAACACGGCATGAATTTCTATTCCGAGGCCTACACGCCCACTATCAAGGTACTCTCGGAGGCTGGCTTCAGGGTGATTGCCGTCGACCGCATCGGCTACGGCAAGTCCTCCAAACCGGTGATTCCCTACAACTTCAATTTTGTCGCCGCCAATATGAAAGCGCTGCTGGATCACCTGGGTGTCGAGGAAGTGGCAATCGTGGGCCATTCCATGGGCGGCATGGTGGTCAGCCGGTTCGCCATGCTCTACCCGGACATCACCACCCACGTGGTGATGGTCAATCAGATCGGGCTTGAGGACCAGCGCCAGAGCCGGCCCTGGAACGACCCCTTCGCCAGCCCGGTCGGCGTTACCAGCTACCGCTCCATCCTGGCGGGCCATCGCCGTTACTTCCCCGAGGAATGGCCACCGGCCCACCTGGAGTTTGTGCGCCGCCAGTATGGCCAGACCATGAGCGGCGAATGGCCGCGGCTGGCCATGGTGCGCCGCCTGCAGGGCGACATGTTGTACAACGACCCGGTGGTCTACGACTGGCAGCACATTACCACCAAGGCCCTGGTGCTGGCGGGCGAGGAAGACGGCCTGATCGCGGACTTCCCCCGCCACGCCAGGCACGTGGCCAGCGAGCTGCAGAATTCGGCGATCCTGCTGTACCCCGGCATTGGTCACGCCCCGCAGATCGAGATTCCGGACCGGTTTCATGCCGACCTGATCCGGTTTCTGCGCTCCGACCCGGAGCAGCCCGCCAGCGAATGGCGCTAGCCCCTGCTTGACTGAGCCGGTACCTGTTCAACGGAACCGGCCTCGTTTATCTCGGGAGGAAGGCGGCAGGTAAGGCCGGGTGCCCGGGTTTTCTGATTGCCCGGGGGCCGGCGGCGTCACGTGGCGGAATCCCCGCCGCCGGACACACCTTCAAAATACGGCAACAGGCTGCGCACCAACTGCTCCTGCAGGGTGGCGCTGCGGTCGTTGAAGTGGAAGAAGCCCTCCGCCGCGACCCGATCGATGGGCAGCGAAAAGGTGCGTGCCGTGTCCAACGCCTGCACCAGCGCCAGGTACTTGGCCTGGGTCAGCTGGCTGGCGTACATCTTCACCACTTGGTATTTTTTCTCGGCGAAATCGGTCACGTCCAGCAGCACGTTGATGGGCGCCAGGGTGCTGATTTCGTAGCCGTAGCAATCAATGGAGGAAGCCTCTATGCGACTGCAGGCCTGCCAGGCCAGTTGCGCCGTCACCCGGTGATCAGGGTGGAACTCCAGGGGGTTGGGAAAAAAGACACTGGCCGGCCCCAGCTCCCGGACCAGCTCCGTGGTGCGCTGCAGCAGCCCTTCGGAAAGCCGCAGCCCCCGGTCCGGCTGGCCAAGAAAATGGATCGAGTCCACTTCCAGCTCCACGGCGGCGGCCCGCGCCTCGGCCATGCGTTGCGCCACCAGCGCCTGGCGGTCCCCGTCACCGCCCAGGGCGCCGTCGGTGACGAACACCACGTGGGTTGCGATACCCCGCTGCCGGGCCAGCAACAGCGACCCGCCCATGCCGAAGGTTTCGTCGTCGGGATGGGGGGCAAACACCAGCCAAGGCCCCGCCGGGACGGAGGACATGGTGTAAGGTAGCAACTGGTTTTCCTCTCGAATCATAACCTGCCTCGTCGCCTTTCCTGTTTCGTGTTTCCTATTTTGTGTTTGGTGTTTCGTGCTTCCTGTTTCCTGCTTCCTGCTTCAGCCGCTTGCCGCTGGCCGCTAGAGAAAATCACTGTCGCCGCACAGAAAAAACCATCTGACCTTCACCTCGGCGACTGTGAGGCCGGGGCTGTACACCCCCAGGGGCAGGCGCAGGGGCGGCCTGTCGACGATGGGATCCGTGGCGGCGAACAGGGGCCGGTCGATTTCCGTCAGCCAGCCATAGAGCTTGCCGCAGCCCAGCTGGCCGGCCCGGTAGCGGGCAAAATTCACCAGCCGGGGCAGATTCTCCTTCGCCGCCACCAGGTCCACCAGCAACAGGCCTTGGTCGGTGTGGCGGGTCACCAGCAGCCCCAGGGAGCGGTCCTCCCCGGCCGGGGACACCAGGTCGAAGCGGTAGTCCAGGGACGGGTTGTCGTGGAAGCGGTGGCGGAGGTAGGCGGCATCGCGGACGCCGATGGCCCGGTCCCGGAAGCCGGCCGCCATCTGCCGCCACAGGCCATCGACCAGCTCGCTGTGGCCGGGATCACCAAAGTCCAGCGGCAGCGAGTGGCCCGGAAATCGGAAAGGGGCTGCCAGTCAACTTCCAGCAGGGCACCGACGTCGTCGTAGAGCCGCAGGGCCTGGGCCAGGCGCATGGCGCGGGCGTTGGGAAAGCCGTAGGTCAGCAGGTAGGGCCGGCCGGTGCCCACGTACTGGCCCAGGAAGGCGGTCACCGACAGGTAGAACGGGCCCTTGCGGGTGAGAATGCCGCGCTGAGACGGCAACACCATGGAGTCGCCGCACTGCATGGCCACCAGGGGCCTGCCGTTGAACCGCACGCGCCGCTCGGTGCCGCCGAAAAAGGCCACCAGCTCCCCGTCACCCAGCACCACCACCCCCAGGCCGCGGCCCTCACCGTATTTCCAGTGCCAGTGGGCCTCGGACATGGGCTGACCGAACACCGCCTGAAACAGCGCCCGGACCGCCTCGTGGTGGCGGGGGCCGGCGTTCTCGGCTTTCCAGGTCGGCGTGTTGGGCTCTCTCATGGGCAGCAACCTGCCGCCGGATCCGCAACGTGCCCGGGATCGGGGATGAACGGTAAAGCCTTGCAGTGGCGGCACTCCATGTGACAGGGACACTCCAGGTGGGGTGAAAAAAGCGTAAAAGGTAGCCACGTGGGGAGTGCTTGTCCAGTCCGGGGCACAACTTTAACGAATGGTCTTTAATCCTGGCCCGGAACGCGTTAACTTGGGAGCTTTCGTGGCAAGCACCACTAGGGAACCTCTGATAAAGTCCCGCAGAGCATTGTGGGACTTTATCAGAGGTTCCCTGACACAAAAAACAAGGAGGATTTCATGAAAAATCCCACCCGACGCCTGCTGTGGTTGGCCCTGCTACTGCCCCTGGCCGGCCTGGCCCAGCCCGGCGACCAGCCGCGCACCGCCTATGGCCACCCGGACCTGCAGGGCACCTACACCTTCCGCACTATCACACCCCTGGAGCAGCCGCCGGAGCTGGCGGACAAGGCGGTGCTGACCCCGAGAAGCCGCAGAATGGGCAGCCTACGAAAACCGCCGCCAGAACCGCGACCTGATTATCGACTCGGTGGGCGGCGCCGGCTACCCGCCCGGGGTGATCTCCTACAACGAGTTCTGGTATGAACGGGGCAACGACACGGTGAACGACCTGCGCACCTCGCTGATCTACGACCCGCCCAACGGCCGCCTGCCGCCCTTGAACGCCGCCGGCCGGGCCCGGGCAGCGGAAATCTCGGAAATGCGCCGCCTCAGCGCCGGCCCCGAGGCGCGTACCCTGAACGACCGTTGCATCCTCAACAACCGCACCGGCCCGCCCCTGGTGTCCGGCTCCTACAACAACAACATGCAGCTGGTGCAGACTAAGGACCATGTGGTGATTCTCAGCGAGATGATCCATGCCGCGCGGATAATCCCTTACGCCGAGCGGCACACCATCCGCCAGCCGAAGTGGGAGGGCGACTCCATCGCCCGCTGGGAAGGTGACACCCTGGTCATCGACACCCACGGGGGCTATTACCACTGGTATGGCTGGCGCAATACCTCGCCGCAGATGCACGTGGTGGAACGCTTCACCCGGGTGGACGCGAACACCCTGGACTACGACTTCACCGTGGAAGACCCCCAGACCTGGGATCGCTCCTGGTCCGCCAGGCTGCCCATGCGCCACATCGACGACCCCATCTACGAGTACGCCTGCCACGAGGGCAACCACGGCCTGACGGGCATCCTGGCCGGCTGGCGCCGCTACGACGTGGAGGGATTGAACGAGGACGGCACCCCGGTCACTACCGTGGGCGGGGATGACGAGGACTAGAACGAAATAGAAACAACAGTATGCTGAAAATGGTTAGACTTCTATGTCTGTAAGTTTCAAAAATTAACGCTAATTTGTTTATCTGACACTCAACAGGAGTGAAAAAGCACTGAACGCCCCGGCCGTTTTGTTACCGGGGCATTCAGTGTCGATCGGTTCCCGGTGGGGCGGGAACCTACCCTGCCTTGCTCAGTCGATACGCACAACTCTCACCATGCCCACCGGGTTGCGCCAGTCATGGTCGGCCGGGTTCAGGTCGCCCACGCCCTGGATGCCGGGGCTCACGTGCACGTAGCCCTCGCCCAGGCCCGGGGAGAACGGCGTGCCGCCGCACATCGGGCCGGGGATGTTGGCGCACAGCTCGTCATTGTCCTCGCTGCCGGCGTCGTAGCCCAGGGCGTAGACCCGGGTGGCGGTCAGGTGCTTGTCCAGGGGCAGGGAATCCACCGCCACGAAGCTGTCATTGGTGGGCAGCAGCATGCCCGCCAGGCTGAGGCGGTTGAAGTGGCGCAGCGAGGCGTGAATCATCACAATGCGGGATTCTCCTGGGCCGATCAGGCCGGCGCCGGTGTCCTGGATGTCGAACGCAACCCCCGCGTCCTTCAGGGCCGTGGCCAGGGGCATGGTGGCGCCGCCTTCGGCCAGGTCGGCCAGGGGCTGGCTGGGGGCCCGGCCCAGTTCAAAGAACGCCGAGTCCGCAGTGTGGGTCGCCACCAGTATTGGTGTGAAATACACCCCCCGGGTCACGTTGGTGATGGTCACCTCGTAAGTGGCTTCGTGAATGGAGTTGCCCTGGGCCAGAACGGCGCCGGACAGGGTCAGTGCGGCGGCTGCCAGCAGTGTGTTGAAGATTCTCATCATCTATCCTCCTGATTAATGTGGTTGTCAGAGTCGCAAAGCCCTGTTGTTGTCCCGGCAGCCGGGTGCCCGTGCGGGTTTGCCCGCAGCGCCCGGCGGCCTGACTCGGCGCTCTGATGGGTGAATTCTGTGCCGCGAACTTCACGAAGGCGTCACGGCGGGAAAGTGGATTTCACGCGCCTGGAGGGGACTAAGCCTCTGAATCGGCGGCAGAAAATGTTTCACAGCGGCTTTTTCGTGATAATTTGGTGAGATTCAGTGGACAGAATGCAGAGAGTAGAGGGTATATCAGAGGAATGAATGCGGAGGGTAGAAGGAAGATTGATGTTGGTGCAGGGTGACTGGCCTGATTGGTGATTGCCACTTAATTAATATTGAAAAATACATAATATCAATAGGTTAGTAACTATTTTGAGAGTATTGGTTGAAGAAATAGTTGCCGCTGGAATACTGGCTGAATAGTTGAGAGACTGGTAGTGGTCGGGTTAACCGGAGAGAACCGGGGAGAGAACGGATGAAACAACACCAGGTGCTGGTGATAGAGGACGAACAGGACATTGCCAGGCTGCTGACCCTGCATCTGCGCGATGCCAATTGTCAGGTGACCCTCGCCGTCGACGGCCATGAGGGCATGCGCCAGGCCTTTGCCCGCCCCTGGGATCTGCTGATTCTCGACCTGCGCCTGCCCGGGCCCGATGGCCTGAGCATCTGCCGGGCACTGCGCCGTGAACAACTGTACGTGCCCATCCTGATGCTGACTTCCAAGTCCTCGGAGCTGGACCGGGTACTGGGGCTGGAGCTGGGGGCTGACGACTACCTGACCAAACCGTTCAGCATTTCCGAGCTGATGGCCCGGGTGAAGGCAATTTTCCGCCGGGTGGAGTCGTTTCAGAAACGCTTTACCGGCGATGACGAAATATTAGAGGTAGGTGCCCTGCGGCTCTCAACCGGCGGGCGCACCGTGACTCTGAACGGGCAACCAGTCACCCTCACCGCCCGGGAATTCGACCTGCTGCTGCATTTCGTGCGCAACCCGGGCCAGGTGTTCTCGCGGGTGCAGCTGCTGGACAGCGTCTGGGGTTATGGCTACGAAGGCTACGAACACACGGTCAATTCCCACATCAACCGCCTTCGCGCCAAAATCGAGCCGGACCCGGCCAGGCCGAAACTGATCACCACCGTCTGGGGCGTGGGCTACAAACTGGAGGGCCAGCCAGTCAGCAGCAGCCGGCCGGCGCTGCATGCCGTCGACACCCAGCCCTCTCCGCCGCCATCCGGCCACACCACTATCGGGGGACCCAACTCATGAACACCCTGTTCACTCGCCTTTCCCTGGCCCTGCTCGCCATCGTCGTCATTACCGGTGGTGCCCTTTTTTACGTGAACCTGGTCAGCACCCGCACCTATCACGAGGAAATCACCCAGCGGCTCAACGAATCCATCGCCATGTACGTCACCGACCAGAGCCAGCTGATCGAAAACGGCGAAGTCAATGCCGGCGCCCTGGCCACCCTCGCCGAACAGGCCATGGTGATCAACCCCACAGTGGAGGTTTACCTGCTGGACACCCAGGGCCGCATCCTAGGCCATGGGGACCCGGACAATCTACGTACCGGGCAGGTAGACCTGGCTCCGGTGCGGACGCTGCTGACCGGCAACGCCCGCCTGCCTCTGCGCGGCACCGACCCCCGCAGCAACCGCGAAAAAGTGTTCTCCGCCTGGCCGGTCATGCAGGGTGAGCGCCTGCAGGGCTATCTCTACGCCATCCTGGGCGGTCAAAAATACGATGCCCTGGCCAGCAGCATCCGTGGCAGCTACGTGCAGCAGGTCAGCCTCGGCGCCGTGCTCGCCATTTCCGCCAGTGCCTTCCTGGTGGGCCTGCTGGTGTTCAACCTGCTGACCCGCCGCCTGGTCCGGCTGACCCGCCAGGTCAGGCAGTTTACCGAGTCGGGTTTCGACCCGGCCCTGGCCGGCTCGCTGCTGGCCACCGGCCCCTCCGGTGACGGGGCGGCAGACAACGACGGCAGGCAATCCGGTTCAGACCCGGGCGCCGCTGCCGGCCTTTCCGACACTGAGACCGGCAAAACCACCGGCCAGGCGCGACTGCGGCGGCAGGGGGGATTCACCGGGCAACTGGGGCTGGAGCCGGCGGAGGGCTCCGCAGCAGCCACGGTGCTCGCGGCAAGTTCGGGCCGCGGCGATGAAATCACCCAGCTGGACACGGCTTTCAGCCACATGGCGGGCAAGATCATCGAGCAGTTCGAGGAACTGAAGGAAACCGACCGGCTGCGTCGGGAGCTGATCAGCAACGTCTCCCACGACCTGCGCACGCCCCTCTCCTCCATGCACGGCTACGTGGAAACCCTGCTGATCAAGAACGACGAGTTGGGCCCCGCGGAACGGCTCCAGTACCTGGAGATCACGCGCAAGCACAGCCGGCGCCTGGAGCAGCTGATCAACGACCTGTTCGAGCTGTCCAAGCTGGAAGCGGCCGCCATAAAGCCCCAACTGGAGCACTTCAGCCTGGCCGAGCTGCTGCACGACGTGACCCAGGAATTCCTGCTGGAGGCCGGCCGCAAGCAGATCGACCTGCGGGTGGAGGGCGCGCCGGAGAACGCTGTGGTTCACGCCGACATCAGCCTGGTGCAGCGGGTGCTGGAAAACCTGCTGCGCAACGCCATCCGCCATACTCCCCAGGGTGGTTCGGTTACCGTTCGTATTGAACCGCGCCCGTACGGGGTGGGCGTGTCGGTGGCCGACACCGGCTGCGGCATCGCCGAAGAAGACCTGGGCCGGGTTTTTGACCGCTTCTACCGCAGCGAACAGAACGACGGCCTGGCGGACGACTCGGCCGGCCTCGGCCTGGCCATCGTGCAGAAGATCCTCGACCTGCACGGCAGCCGCATCACCGTCGCCAGCAAGATGGGCGCCGGCACTGTCTTCGCTTTTGACCTTCCCGGTGCCCGGGCCGCCTGACCTGCTGACCTGCTGACCTGCTGACCTGCTGACCTGCTGACAGAAATCGAACCAGATTCACGGTGCAGACGTAAAGTACAGGCAGCGAGTCATAGCGACCACCCTGGGCTGGAGGATTGTCAATTAGTTGTGACTTTGAACGGCCACGCCTTGGTTAAGTGCAGAATTCCTCGCGCAGTGGTTTCGGATGCTCCGATTAACTCCCAACAGAGGAACTAGGGAATCTCTGATTAAGTCCCACAATGCTCTGCGGGAGTCTGTCGGGTGTTGCTGCTTCGTTGCACTGCCTTGACACGCCGACGCATGACGGCGGCAATGCGCCTCGCCAGCAGCCTTGCCTGAAGGCCAGAGCGTTGTGGGACTTAATCAGAGGTTTCCTAACGATGAATATCGGCTTTTCCAACGATTTGCGCTTCTGGTTTCCACAATCCTTGAGTTCGAACACTAAGCACCGTTCCAGGGGAGTCTGAGGAGGGAGCAATGAAAACGCAGCACCGACCGCCTGGGCAGGACCGCCTTCCAGGGCCCGCGACCGGGAAAGGGAACCCCGGAGAGGTGCAAGCTGCTCAGGATCAGTCTCCCCTGGAGCGGTGCGATCCCGGAAAATTTACCGCACGCCACTTTATTGTTGGTCTTGTAACAAACTCAAGTTGATGTCTTGCAGGGATAACGAATACTGGAAGTACCCGGATTCAGGCTGCTGAAAGCCCTCGGGTCATGACTTTGTGGGACAGCAATGTCAGACTCTAATAACTGATAACATCCCACTGGGTTAAGGCGCTCTTAATAATCAGAAGCTATATACCGATATCAGGGCGCCACTATAAATGCACTAGAGATTGAGACTGCGAAGGCGAGAATACCTGCCTGCTACTTGCAGGTTGTTCCTATTACATACCGGGGTGGGACGGCCGATAAAGAAAATAATGCTGCTGTGATTTCGGACCGAGAACGGTGGAGGCAAGTCCCACTTACAGATTGCTGGAAATTTGCAGTTTCCTGTTCGCTAGAGAAGCCTGCTCTTAACCCTTTGTCAGGAGAGAGCAATTCCAAGGACAGGCCCTGATGGCCTGTCCTTTTTTTTTGCATTTTTTCAGAACGTGGTCTGCACCGACAGGGTCAGGCGCCGGTAGCGGGTGCTGCAGGAATCCTCGGTCCAGCGCAGGTTGCCATCGATGGTGGTGGTGACAAAGCGCTGGCGCAGGCGGCAGCTTTCGTCGTCAAGGGTGTTGTCTGACTCCAGCCGGAAAGTCACGTCGTCGAAGAACACCTTGGAGATGAACAGATCCAGGGACGGCTGGCCGTCGTTGCGGGTGATGGTGTTGATGTCGATATCGTAATAACCTCCCACCAGCGGGTAGCGGTACTCCGCGCCGTAGCTGAGCCCCAGGTCGGTGACGTCATGGCGGAAGTTGACACTGCTGAAGCCCCGGCCGCCGGTGCGCTGGCGGGTGCCCAGGAAAGGATCGGTGATCTCGGAGTCGAACAGGGCCAGATCGGCGGAGACGATGGCATCGCGCAGCCCGAAATACCCCAGCCGCGTGCTGACGTTGCTGAACATCCCCCAGCGGGTAGCCGGGCCCACGTTGCCGGTGGCGGAAAGCGGTGTGTCCGGGTCCAAGGTGGCATTGAGCTTGCCGATATAGTCCTCGATGTCGTCATAAAAGACTCGCGTGTTGAACACACCAGCGTCGTCGGGCAGGCGGTATTCCAGCTCGGTCTGATAGCGCCAGCTCTTTTCCGGCACCAGTTCCGGGTTGCCGGCGTTGGTGTTCTGGTCACGGTCTTTGTCGTTCTGGGTGGCGGCGAAGTTGGAAAAACTCAGCTGGGAGATATTCCGCTGGGCCGAGGCGCGGAACTGGAAGCTGTCGGTGATGTTGAAACGGAAATCCAGCGACGGCCGCCAGAACTGGAAATCCCGGGTTTTCTCGAACTGGCCGGTCTGGCTGATCTCCGAAGTCTCGTAGACCAGGCTGCTTTCCAGGCTCATGCGCTCATTGAGGGTCCAGTTGTGAAAGGCGAAGCCTTCGTAGCGGACCTCCTTCACCTCGGTGCCGGTGTTGAACAGGGCGGTGAGCGGCGGCAGGCCACCGGTGCGTTCGGAAGGCGGTTCCGAGCCGGCGCTGCTGCCCAGGAACAGGCTGGAATCCAGCCGCGTGTCGGCCTGCTCCAGCCCCACCCGCAGGCTCTGGGCGTCGGTCAGGGGGAAGCTGTAGTTGCCCTGCACGATGCGCTCGCGGGTGTTGCGATTGGATTCGATGAACAGGATCTTGTCCAGTTCGCCCAGCGGGTCACCTGAGTCGGTGGCGAAGCGCTCGCGGGTACTGTCCCGCACTTCCTCGTTGGCGACGAACAGCAACTGGGCCCGGGAATTGTTGGCGAAAGTGTATTCGTACTCGCCACCGATCTCCCAGTCCTCCTGGGTGTTGTCCACTTTCTCGGTCTCGGTGCGGCCCATGGCTTCGAGGTCGACGAAATCGACAAAATCCCGCCGAACCGGGTTGGGGTGGCTGCGGTCGCCGATCAGGGTATTGAACTGCACCCTGTGCGGCCCTTCGAACCAACTCATGTTGGTGCTGAAGCGGTACTCGTCCTGGTCGCGGATCTCGGTCTCCCGCAGGCTGGTCACCACGTCGCCGGCGGGGCCGATACGCAGCTCCCGGGTGTCACGGTTTTCGTAATTGGGCCTGGCCTCCAGGGTCATCAGCATCTGCAGATTACCCAACTGGCGGTTATGGGACAGGTTGGCGCCGGCCTCGAACGTATCGTCGTGATTGTGCCGGGCCACCAGCTCGGCGGTGGTGCTGGACCGCGACTGGGTTTCACCGAGGATGATATTGACCACCTGGCCGGCGCCCCGCACCGCCAGGCTGCCCGAGGTATTGCGGATGATCTCGATGCGTTCGACGTCCTGGGCCGGGATACGGTCCAGCTGGTCCCGTGCCGAGTTGCCCTTGCCGGCGATCCGCTGCCCGTCAATGAGAATATTGCCTCCGGTTCCGAGGCCGCGTCCGTTGCCGCCGCCGCGGAAGCCACCGCGCACGTCCAGACCCGGGATGCGGTCCAGCATGTCGTTGACCGAGACCGGGTTGTAGGAATCGAAGTAGGAGGCTTCGTACACCACCGTGGAGTCTTCCGCCTCACCCTCAGGGGTTTCCTGGGCTGCGGTAACAAACCCCTGGTCGGCTTCGGCACCGCCTGCTGCATCGAGGTCGGGCCGCGGCTGCTGCGCCAGGCCGGTGGCGGGGCCGAGAAGCAGCAGGGCGATGATCGGTAGTGCTTTACCCGGTAGATTTGCCGGCGCCGGTCTGGATTTATTCATAACCACCTGTTGTCATTTCCTGTTGTCTTGTCGTCTGACAACCCGCTCGCGTCGTTGTCCCGCCGCAGGTTGTTGAGTTGCCGAAAATGTAGAAATTTGTATTGCCGCGAATAAGTCGCGTTATCACTTGATTGCGAAGTGTGGACTTTACCAGACCAGTCGGCCTGGCTCAGTAAAAAAACGATAACCTGCAAAACCTTACGACCATTCCCGGCAATAGCTTGACCGGCACGGGCAAATAGCGCTGGGGTGAGGAATCCGGCCTGGCCGGAGTCCGGATCACAATGTCGCGTTGCAACGCAACGCCGGCATTGCGCATCCAAATAAAAAGGGCCCACCCCTTCGGGTGAGCCCTTTCTATTTGGATGCCTGACAATGTCCTACTCTCACATGGGGAGACCCCACACTACCATCGGCGCTGAGCAGTTTCACTTCTGAGTTCGAGATGGGATCAGGTGGTTCACACTCGCTATGGTCGTCAGGCAATTCTGTCTGCCCGGTTTCGCAACAACTCGCTACACCAGGCTTACCGGCCAGGTTTCCCTGACCCGTTGTTCTCAACAATTCAATGAATGAAGCAGTATGCTGTTGATCCTGTGCTTCGTCCTGCGCTCCGGTGCTTTCACACCTTAACGCCGACCCGTCATTACACAAAAGATCTGTCATCAAAGTCTAACGATTGCTTGCCTCTAATCCGGTTCAGAAGTCTCCAGGCAGCCAGCTTGTTCAGCCAACACCCGGCTCTTCAAAAAACCTGCGATTATATGGTCAAGCCTCACGTGCAATTAGTACTGGTTAGCTCAACGCCTCGCAGCGCTTACACACCCAGCCTATCAACGTCGTAGTCTTCGACGGCACTTCAGTGGACTTGCGTCCAAGGGAGATCTAGTCTTGAAGGAGGCTTCCCGCTTAGATGCTTTCAGCGGTTATCCTGTCCGAACATAGCTACCGGGCAATGCCACTGGCGACACAACCCGAACACCAGAGGTTCGTTCACTCCGGTCCTCTCGTACTAGGAGCAACTCTTCTCAAATCTCCAACGCCCACGGCAGATAGGGACCGAACTGTCTCACGACGTTCTAAACCCAGCTCGCGTACCACTTTAAATGGCGAACAGCCATACCCTTGGGACCGGCTTCAGCCCCAGGATGTGATGAGCCGACATCGAGGTGCCAAACACCGCCGTCGATGTGAACTCTTGGGCGGTATCAGCCTGTTATCCCCGGAGTACCTTTTATCCGTTGAGCGATGGCCCTTCCATTCAGAACCACCGGATCACTATGACCTGCTTTCGCACCTGCTCGAGTTGTCACTCTCGCAGTCAAGCACCCTTATGCCATTACACTAATCGGGCGATTTCCGACCGCCCTTAGGGTACCTTCGTGCTCCTCCGTTACTCTTTGGGAGGAGACCGCCCCAGTCAAACTACCCACCACACACTGTCCTCGATCCCGTTTCAGGACCTGAGTTAGAACCTCAACATTACCAGGGTGGTATTTCAAGGACGACTCCACAACAGCTGGCGCTGCCGCTTCAAAGTCTCCCACCTATCCTACACAAATAAGGTCAAAGTCCAGTGTGAAGCTATAGTAAAGGTTCACGGGGTCTTTCCGTCTAGCCGCGGGTACACTGCATCTTAACAGCGATTTCAATTTCACTGAGTCTTGGGTGGAGACAGCGTGGCCATCATTACGCCATTCGTGCAGGTCGGAACTTACCCGACAAGGAATTTCGCTACCTTAGGACCGTTATAGTTACGGCCGCCGTTTACCGGGGCTTCGATCAAGAGCTTCGCCGAAGCTAACCCCATCAATTAACCTTCCGGCACCGGGCAGGCGTCACACCCTATACGTCCACTTACGTGTTTGCAGAGTGCTATGTTTTTAATAAACAGTTGCAGCCACCTGGTCACTTCGACTCCCCTCAGCTTACGTAGTAAATACTTCACCAAAGGGAGCGTACCTTCTCCCGAAGTTACGGTACCATTTTGCCTAGTTCCTTCACCCAAGTTCTCTCAAGCGCCTTGGTATTCTCTACCTGATCACCTGTGTCGGTTTACAGTACGGTCAACTCTTACCTGAAGCTTAGAAGTTTTTCCTGGAAGCATGGCATCAACTACTTCTCCGAAGGGTCGCCCCAAAGAATCGTCATCACGTCTCAGGGTAGCGTTCCTCCGGATTTACCTAAAAGAACCCCCTACACGCTTAAACACGGACAACCAACGCCGTGCTAGCCTAGCCTTCTCCGTCACTCCATCGCAGTAAGAACCGGTATCGGAATTTTAACCGATTTCCCATCGACTACGGCTTTCGCCCTCGCCTTAGGGGCCGACTCACCCTGCCCCGATTAACGTTGGGCAGGAAACCTTGATCTTCCGGCGGGGAGGTTTTTCACCCCCCTTATCGTTACTCATGTCAGCATTCGCACTTCTGATACCTCCAGCAAACCTTACGATTCACCTTCAACGGCTTACAGAACGCTCCTCTACCATACGTACACTTCCTTAAACACACTGGCTTGCACAATGCGCAATCCGTATCCGCAGCTTCGGTTATCAGTTTAGCCCCGGTATATCTTCCGCGCAGGCCGACTCGACTAGTGAGCTATTACGCTTTCTTTAAAGGGTGGCTGCTTCTAAGCCAACCTCCTAGCTGTCTGAGCCTTCCCACATCGTTTCCCACTTAACTGATATTTGGGACCTTAGCTGGCGGTCTGGGTTGTTGCCCTCTCGACGACGGACGTTAGCACCCGCCGTCTGTCTCCCGTGATACGACTTGCTGGTATTCAGAGTTTGCATCGGTTTGGTAAGTCGGGATGACCCCCTAGCCGACACAGTGCTTTACCCCCAGCAGTCAAACACGAGGCACTACCTAAATAGTTTTCGAGGAGAACCAGCTATCTCCGGGCTTGATTAGCCTTTCACTCCGATCCACAGCTCATCCCCGCATTTTTCAACATACGTGGGTTCGGTCCTCCAGTGCCTGTTACGGCACCTTCAACCTGGCCATGGATAGATCGCCCGGTTTCGGGTCTATTACCAGCAACTAAATCGCCCTATTAAGACTCGGTTTCCCTACGGCTCCCCTAAACGGTTAACCTTGCTACTGACAATAACTCGCTGACCCATTATACAAAAGGTACGCAGTCACCCCGAAGGGCTCCTACTGCTTGTACGTACGCGGTTTCAGGATCTATTTCACTCCCCTCACCGGGGTTCTTTTCGCCTTTCCCTCACGGTACTAGTTCACTATCGGTCAGCTAGGAGTATTTAGCCTTGGAGGATGGTCCCCCCATCTTCAGTCAGGATTTCACGTGTCCCGACCTACTCGATTTCATCACAAAAGACCTTTCGCGTACGGGGCTATCACCCTCTATCGCCGCACTTTCCAGAGCGTTCCGCTAGATCTTCTGTAACTTAAGGGCTGGTCCCCTTTCGCTCGCCGCTACTCAGGGAATCTCGGTTGATTTCTTTTCCTGCGGGTACTTAGATGTTTC
>CALOEW010000033.1:0-42500 GCA_942492445.1 uncultured Gammaproteobacteria bacterium | reverse complement strand
TCCCCTGCTTTCCCCCGTAGGGCGTATGCGGTATTAATCCGAGTTTCCCCGGGCTATCCCCCGCTATTGGGCAGATTCCTACGCGTTACTCACCCGTCCGCCGCTCGTCAGCATCAAGTTCACCCCGAAAGGATCACAGCGACCTGTTACCGCTCGACTTGCATGTCTTAAGCCTGCCGCCAGCGTTCAATCTGAGCCATGATCAAACTCTTCAGTTCAAAGTTTGAAAACTGGTGCCGTTCTACTGCGGTCGACTTCTAACTTCCAACCAAAACAACACCAGTAAAAGTATGCTCAAAGATCACAACTACTGGCTGTCGTGTCGCTTCACCGGAAGCTTAATCAACCCCCGACAACACAACAGCTCGTTTACTTCTAAATGAATAAACGCAAGTTGCTTACTTTGACAGTATCGCTTGACAGCTCACTGCCACAGCAAGCACCCACCTCTATTACTTGACCTGTTTTTTAAAGAACTCAACCCTCACCTGCTTAGTGAAGGGAGGGCGTATTATACGCCGTTAGCCCGGCTTGGCAAGGCCCTGAAAGAAGTATTTTAACAGAAACTTATTCGTCAGAAATGCAGCCGATTTCCACTGCATCGATGGCCTCCAAAACCCTGCAATGGCCCTATTCCAGGAGCGCGCAAGGACAATAGTTTGCGGAAACCGGCTTTTCTCCCAGAATCATGGCGATCCACACCCCGCTGGCGCGGCCCCGGGGTTCAGGGCGCGATCTTCACTAGATGGAACAGCTTTTTCCCTCGCTTCAGCACGAAGTACTTGCCCTGCAGGGCCTGGTCGCCGGAGTCAGCTGGAAATCCGGCTGTCTACAACCTGTCCATTGACGCTGACCGCATGATTGCCCAGGAATTCCCTGGCCTGACGGTTTGACTTGGCCAGCCCGGCAGCCACCAGTGCTGCGACAATGGAACTGCGGCTGTCAGCCAGACTCGTACACGGCAGTCCGTCCAGCTCCAGTTGTTCGAAGTCCTGCCGGTCAGAGACTGCGATGTCGCCCGGAGAAAAGTGCCGCGCTGATCCGTGTGGCCGCTTCCAGCCCTGCTCTCCGTGCACCAGCTCGGTGACTTCCCGGGCCAGAATACCCTGTGCTTCGGGTTTGCCCGCTGCGGACCTTGTCACTGCGCTCGATGTCATCGATTTCCTCAGCCGGCAGGAAGGTGAAGTAGCGAAGAAACTTATAAACATCCGCATCTGCCACGTTGAGCCAGAACTGATAGAAGGCATAGGGCGAGGTCTTGTCTGGGTCCATCCAGATAGTGCCGCACTCGGTCTTGCCGAACTTGGTCCCGTCGGCCTTGGTCACCAGGGGCAGTGTCACGCCATAGACCTGATTGCTGGTGCATTCGACGAGTCAGATCAATGCCACCGGTGATGTTGCCCCACTGGTCACTGCCGCCCATCTGCACCGTACAGCCATAGCGTCGTTCAGCTCCGCAAAGTCGAAGGACTGCAGGATCATATAGCTGAATTCGGTGAAGGAAATGCCCTCACCCTCCCGCTCTAATGCGCTGCTTTACCGATTCCTTCTGAATCATCGCGTTCACGGCAAAGTGCTTACCCACATCACGCAGAAAATCCAGCACGCTTAAATTCTGCATCCAGTCAAGGTTGTTCACCAGCAACGCGGAGTTCCCGCCACAGTCAAAATCCAGAAACTGGCTCAATTGAGGCTTCAGCCGCTCCACCCACCCGGCAATCACATCCGCCGGATTCAACTGGCGCTCACTGGCCTTGAAACTGGGATCGCCGATCAAACCGGTGGCACCACCTACCAGGGCAATTGGCTTGTGTCCGGCCATCTGGAAGCGCTTCAACGCCAGCAAAGGCACCATGCTGCCTACGTGCAGGCTCTCCGCAGTGGGATCGAACCCGCAGTAGACTGTGCGACCGGCCTCGCCCAGATGCTCACTAACCTCGTCACCACCGGCCAATTGGGTGATCAGCCCCCTGTTCTGAAGATCCTTGATGATGTCCTGGGCACCAGCAGACATGAATTCACCCTGGTAAAATTTCAAAAATTGTTAAGTAACCTCTGTTTAATTACGGCACTGACCCGGCCCGTTTTAATCAGAGGTTACTTAAACGATTGAGTTGCGCGTCGACACTCAGCCCTGTCATTCCAATTACTACTGAAAATTGACTACAGATCCGGTATTCTGCCGGTCGCGGAAAAGCGCCGATTCTACACCAGTAGGAAATAAAAAACTTACCCGGGAACATTTTGCCGTGGGAATTGTCAATGTAGCTGGTATACTTTTCCGTTTCTTACCGGCTGGCGGTAGTCGGGCAGTAGTCAGACAATATATGAGTCTTTTCGAACTTACCCGGCAGCTTCTGGCCCGTTACTACCCTCGGCAGCACATGGTTGCGGCGGGAATTCTCAGTCTGCTGCTGGTGTTCATGCTGGCAATGGCCTCCTACGATACCAGTCACGCCAGTGCGCAGCACACCAACCTGATCCAGCTTCCCGTCGATCTGGCTGCGGATAGCCCCGGCCCCGGCGCGGCGGGTACGCCAGAGCACGCCGGGCAGTTGAGGATTGGTCGCGCTGCCGGTTCACGGGACAATCCGGTACCGGTCTATCCGCTGGAAAGTGACCACGACCACGCGGAAATTGTCACAATTCCGGAGCCCGGCGAACTTCGTGGCCCCGGCGTTGCACAAACGGAACACCAGGGCTGGCAGCACGTGGAGGTCAAGCCCGGTGACAATCTCTCAACCATTTTCAGCCGTGTCGGCCTGTCGGACACGGAACTGTTCCATGTAGTGAACAGCCACGAAGAAGCCAAGGTGCTGAACCGGATCTACCCGGGATACAAACTCAGCTTTCTGATTCCCCAGCCCGGGCAATTGGAGCAGCTGCAGGTACTCAAATCCCCGATGGAGGGTTATCTGTTCACCCAGGTGGACGGTTTTTACGACGTTGAAACCATCATCCGTACACCGGAAGTGCGCCGGGTATTCAAGCACGGCACAATCACTGATAGTCTGTTCATGGCGGGCCAAAGGGAGCAGATTCCCGCTCTGACGATTATGGAAATGGCCGATATTTTTGGCGGTGTGGTTGACTTTATCCTGGACCCGCGCCTGGGCGATCATTTCAGCATTCTCTTTGAAGAACACTACCTGGATGGGGAATTCGTAGGCACCGGCAACATCCTTGCGGCCCAGTTCACAAATCAGGGTGAGCAGTTCATGGCAGTCCAGTACCAGAACGCATCCGGCGAAATCGGTTACTTCAACCCGGCCGGTGAAAGTATGCGCAAGGCCTTCCTGCGCACGCCGCTGGATGTATTCCGCATCAGTTCCGATTTCAGCCTGGCCAGACGACACCCCATCCTGAACACGGTACGTGCCCACAAGGGCACCGACTATGCAGCGCCCAGAGGCACCCCGGTGCGGGCAACCAGTGAGGGGCGTGTTACCTGGGCTACCCGCAACGGCACCCTGGGCAACCTGGTGGTGATCAAGCATGATGGCGGTTTCGAAACCAAATATGCCCACTTGAACGGGTTCGCCAACGGGATCAAAAAAGGCGTCCGTGTGAGGCAGGGGGACGTCATCGGCTACGTTGGTGCTACCGGCAGCGCGACAGGTCCCCACCTGCACTACGAGTTCCTGGTCAACGGCGTTCACAAGAACCCGCGTACCGTGCTGGACGGGTTGCCCGAAGCCGTATCCGTTCCGGACGGGGAGATCGACCGGTTCCGCGAACAGGTCTCGCCCCTGCTGCGGCAATTCAGGCAGATGGAACAAAACCACCTGTTGGCCCAGCAGCAACTCGGTGCCGAGTAAGGCCCCCGGATTCATGGCCGAACGTGCCTACTATATTGGACTCATTTCGGGCACCAGCATTGATGGCATTGATTGTGCGCTGGTGCGATTCGAAGCTGACCGGCCGGTGCTTCAGGCCTGCCTGGCACACCCGTTCCCCGAACAACTGCGAATCAGGCTGTTCTCGCTCTGCCAGCAGTCGGACAGTTCCCTGCAAGCGATTGGAGAAGCAGACATTGCAGTAGGCCAGCAGTTTGCCGCCGCAGTCAGCGAACTGCTGGCTCGGGAGCACCTGGAATCCGACCAGGTTGAAGCGATCGGCAGCCATGGCCAGACCATCTACCACAAGCCCGGTAAACCACTGCCCTTCAGCCTCCAGATTGGCGATCCCAGTACCATCGCCTTCAATACAGGGATTACCACGGTGGCCGATTTCCGTGCCAAGGATCTGGCTGCAGGTGGCGAGGGCGCACCACTGGCGCCGCTGTTCCACAGGGCCGTTTTTACTTCGGCACAACACGCTCGGGTTATCGTCAATCTGGGCGGCATTGCCAATATCTCGGTTATCGCCGGGAACCACGACTTTCTGGGCTATGACACCGGGCCCGCCAATGCCCTCATGGACTACTGGATCGACAGACACCTGCACCAGCCCATAGACCTCCAGGGTCAGTGGGCCGCATCGGGGCAGGTAATCGACGCACTGCTCGAGCTGATGCTGGAGGATCCCTATTTCGCTGCTCCCGAGCCCAAGAGCACGGGCAGGGAGTATTTCAATGGTGCCTGGCTGGAGAGTCGACTGGCAGAGCTCACCGGGCCGGTAGCTCCGGCCGACGTGCAGGCCACACTACTGGAACTGACCGCCAGTACCGTGGCAACGGAAATTGAAAATCAGCTGGCCGCCGAGCAGGTGTATGTGTGTGGAGGAGGCGTTCACAACGCCGCGCTGATGAAACGACTTCAGCAATTGCTGCCTGACAGTGAAGTGGCTTCCACCGCGTCGCTGGGAATCCCTCCGGACTGGGTTGAAGCCATGACCTTTGCCTGGCTGGCCAGGCAACGACTGGCCGGTATCGCCCAGGACACTCCGGCAATCACCGGCGCCACCCGGCCGGTTGTTCTTGGCGGGGTCTACCTGCCGAACTAGGGCCTGCTCACACTCAATTGATTATCACTGCTGGAGGTCTTTTCAGGCCTGGCCAAGCCGGCAGGTATGCAACACAGCGAACCGACAGGAACGACTGCCGCGCCCCGGGCAAGCCTCTGACAGATTGCCGCAGACTGAGACAGCCGGTATTCAGAAACAGCCTGGCAGGCTAGATGGAGAACGAGGAACCGCAGCCACAGGTTGTGGTTGCCATGGGATTGTCGACTACGAAACGGGCGCCTTCGAGTCCTTCGACGTAATCGATCCTGGCACCTACCAGGTACTGATAGCTGAGTGGGTCCACCAGCACACTGGCGCCACGATTATTGACAATGGTGTCGTCCTCGTTGATTTCTTCGTCAAACGAGAATCCATATTGAAAACCCGAGCAGCCGCCACCGGTAACGAAAACCCGCAATTTCAGGTTGTCGTTGCCTTCCTCCTCGACCAGGCGGTGAATCTTGGCCGCGGCGTTTTCTGTCAGACTGAGCAGGACCGGTTCTTGAGATTCAACTACGGACATCTTGATTCCAATTTGAAGGTAACCCGTTTTCGAATTTGCAGAATTGAAACAGGGCGACAGTATAACAATAACCAACGGTTACAGTCAGGTATTATAATGGGGCTTCAACCTTCTTTTTCAAGCATCCGCCCCGTCTCTTCGAGGGCGCTGGAGTCTGCCGTAAGCTGCTTCGGTGCCTGTTCCGACGCCGCGATATGCATCAGGTTGCCATTGACCTCGGAGCCCATGACCATTTCAATCAGGTTGTAATAGACATTTCCCATTACCACAGCCTTGGCAGCCAGTTCGATGTGATTGGCTGAGCGTACGTCGCCCTGAACCAGGCCGTTGATCACCACCGAAGGAACGCAGATATCCCCCTCCACCGATCCCTGGTCGACAACACGAATCAGAGCATCGGTGCCGTCCTCGGCATAAATGTTGCCTTTGACCTTGCCTTCCACGATCAGTTCACCGCTGAAATGCACGTCGCCGGCAATTTCTGTAGCCCGTGAAATCAGTGTGTGGGCAGGTCCGTGACTCTCAATTTTGTCGCCGGAACCGAACATGCACTATTCTCCTTCGATGATCCAGTTGTAGGATTTGCTGATCGACTTTGCCATCGGAGCGGTGGCAACCGCATTGATCTCAATCTGTTCGGGAACGAATCCGGGTGGCAGCATCAGGTCTCCTTCGATATTCTGGAAGTAGCGGAATCTGAGCCGTATATCAAGCTGATCCTCGTCCTCCGTCAGTTCCCGCAGCGGGATACTGAGTTTCCTCCCGGCCAGCTGCCCCACTACATCCACATTGACGTGGCCGATCAGGTATTGTCCTTCCGATTCCTGCTGCCGCATCACCAGTTTGTAGTGAAACCGTTGTGGATCATTCGATGCTTTCACGTCAATCTCGCCGACCACCAGCCCGACTTCCTCGAACTCACTGGTCATCGCCTGGCGATAATACTGGACGTCCTGTTCCAGGCTGGCTATGTACTCCCGCAGCTCGGCGACAGTCGACTGAATCTCATTGCTGACCTGCTGATCCATCACGCTGGAACGTTCCCGCAGCGCCAATTCCTGCTTCAGCCCGGCGTTTTCCGCTTCCAGAACATCGAGTCGCTGCTGCGCCGTCGCCAGCCGGCCACCGGTATTTCCGGCGCTGCGAATACCAACCCAGTGGCCGGCCAGAACTCCTCCGATCAACAGCCCCATAACCGAGCCGAGCAGCAGTACACGGCGTAGCGGCCGATAGGGAACGACCACCATCCTCTCCTGCTTGCTGCCTTTAACGACATTTGGCATTTTTGCCCGCCTGCATTTCCAAGCTCATCAATCCCCCTGCCGGTCGCCGACTCTTACACCGCAATTTCAGGGCACCAGTGCAACCTGATTCAATCCCTCAGTTTCCGGCAGCCCCAGCATGATATTCATGATCTGAACGGCCTGCCCTGACGCTCCCTTCACCAGGTTGTCAATGGCTGACAACACCACCACCCGATTGTTACGGGCCAGGTGAGTCACCGATATCTGACAGGTGTTTGCACCTTTCACGTTCCTGGTCGCCGGGAATTCGCCCTGCGGCAACAGATCAACAAACGGTTCCTGCCTGTAGCTTTCCTGGTACAGGGTCTGCAGTTGCTCCGCGGTCACCGTGACACCCTCCCGCAACGGGGCGTACAGGGTGGCAAGAATGCCCCGGATCATGGGTGTCAGATGCGGCATGAACGTCAGATTGACCGCCTGCTGACTGTGCCGGTTCAGACCCTGCTCGATCTCCGGTCCATGTCGGTGACCGGTCACCCCATAAGCCTTGATGGATTCGCCTGCCTCGCCGACCAGATAGTCAATGGACGCCTTGCGGCCGGCTCCGCTGACTCCGGACTTGGCATCGGCAACCAATTGCGCCACATCAACCAGGCCGGCTCGCAGCAGCGGAATAAAACCGAGCTGAACCGCTGTGGGGTAGCAACCCGGTGCGGCCACCAGCCGCGCCTTTGCGATCTGCTGACGATTCACTTCCGGCAGTCCATAAACAGCCTCGGGCACCAGCTGGGGGCATAGGTGAGTGGTTTTGTACCAGCGCTCCCACAGGGCGATATCCTGCAGTCGGAAATCCGCTGACAGGTCAACAACACGCACACCGCGCTCGAGCAGCCCGGGAACAGTCTCCATAGCCACGCCATGTGGCGTGGCGAAAAAAACCACATCGCAGTGCCCAAGAGCCGGGGTGTCGGGGGCGGCGAACTCCAGCTCAACATGACCACGCAAACTGGGGAAAAGTTCAGCCACCCGGGTTCCCTGGCGCTCGCGGGAAGTTACGACCTCCAACCGGACGTCGGCCCGGTTTGCCAGCAATCGCAGTAACTCCACGCCGGTATAACCGGTCGCACCAACCACACCAATTCTGACCATCCTCAACTCACCCTGCCTGGCCGTGCCCGGAAGAAGCCGGACGGGGAATCGTCCGGCTGGCGGCCGCGGTATACGGCCTGGAGCGAGTATCTTACACACACCGTCCGATAATGCAAAAACCTCATGGGACAGGGAGTAAAGCGCCCCTTCCAGGCCTCCGGGACCGCTTCAGGGGAACGGTACACCGCCGGTGGGAATTTTGACTACATGCCGACGGCCCGCTGTGGTAACGTGTGCGTTCTCTGGACTTTGAAGGACTCTTTCATGCTGTGGGTCAAGGCTTTCCACATCATAGCTCTCGTTTGCTGGTTCGCCGGGCTGTTCTATCTGCCACGCCTGTTTGTCTATCACGCCATGAGCGAAGACCAGGTCAGCCGGGATCGTTTTAAAACCATGGAACGCAAGCTTTTCCGGGGTATCATGACTCCCTCGGCGATCGCCACGGTGTTACTGGGAGTCTGGCTGATAACCTTCAATCCGTCGTACTACATGTCCCAATGGTGGATGCATGCAAAGCTGGGTCTGGTAGCGATACTGCTGTTCTATCACCTGGTCTGCTGGCGGATACTGCTGGACTTCCGCAATGACAGGAATACCCGCAGTCATGTTTTCTATCGCTACTTCAATGAAGTCCCCGTGGTGCCCCTGGTGATCATCGTCATACTGGTGGTAGTCAAACCCTGATACGCGAGAAAATCAGCCAGCCAGTCTAACAATGAACAGTATCAAGCCCAATGTCATGTGTTTCTCGGGACTCGACCCTACCGGCGGCGCCGGCCTTCAGGCAGACATAGAAACGCTCTTCAGCACCGGATGTCACACATTGCCGGTAGCAACGGCGATCACTGTCCAGAACACACAGAATGCCAGTAGCATGACACCGGTGGATCCTGGTCTGATCATCCAGCAGGCACGGGCAGTGCTGGAGGACATCCCCGTCAGCTGTTTCAAAATCGGGCTGACCGGTGACGTCGCCAGCATCGAGGTCATTCATACCCTGCTGCTGGACTACCCCGACGTGCCGGTCGTTGTAGATCCGGTGATCCGTGCGGGAGGCGGGTTTCAATTCGGATCCAGGGAGCTGATAGAAGCCATCCGCTCTCTGTTGCTGCCACTGACAACCGTGCTGACTCCCAACACCGAGGAGATCATGCAGCTGGCCCCCAGTGCGGACAGTGTTGACGCCTGCGCCAACGAGCTGCTGGAGTCCGGATGCCGGCACATTCTGTTGACCGGGACCCAGGCTCCGACGCCGGAAGTGGTCAACAAGCTGTTCTCCTCCCACGAGGGGCTGTCGCTGTTTACCTGGCCAAGGCTTGAGCACAGTTACCATGGGTCCGGTTGTACCCTGGCCGCCAGCCTGGCCGGTTACCTTGCCCATGGCCTCGACTTTCGCGATGCGATTCAACAGGCCCAACGGTTTACCTGGGAGTCACTGAGCCACGGGACCCGCATCGGGTTCGGCCAGCACATTCCCAACCGCAGTGCCTGGAGTAAACAGGGGTTTTAGTGCCGGGGACTGCACCCGGCTCCGTTTGTTAATGATTCATCGAAAGCCAGATCCACAGAGGACCTCATGACCCTGACACAAAGCACCACCAGGCACTCCACCGAACTCTACGACCAGGCACTTCGCTATATTCCCGGCGGCGTCAATTCGCCGGTCCGGGCTTTCAAGGGAGTCGGCGGGCATCCCCTGTTTTTCAAATCCGGTCAGGGCGCCTACCTGATCGATGCAGACGATAACCGCTATGTGGATTACGTCGGTGGCTGGGGCCCGTTTATTCTTGGCCATTGCCACCCGCCGGTCATCGAGGCACTGCGTAACCAGCTGGAACTGGGGTTGGGCTACGGCGCATCCACGGAGGCGGAGGTTCAGATCGCCAAGAGAATCTGTGACATCCTGCCGTCCATCGAAACAGTACGCCTGGTCAATTCCGGTACGGAAGCCACCATGAGCGCCATCCGACTGGCGCGCGGCTACACCCAGCGCGACAAGGTGGTCAAATTCGAAGGCTGTTACCACGGCCATGTGGACAGCCTGCTGGTAAAAGCAGGTTCCGGGGCCCTGACGCTCGGCGAACCCGACTCTCTGGGGGTCCCCAGGGCATTTACCGACCTGACTCATATCCTTCCCTTTAACGACGCCGGTTCTGTCCGGGCCCTGTTCGAGCGGGAAGGCGAGCAGATCGCCTGCATCATCGTGGAGCCGGTTGCCGGCAACATGAACCTGGTACCGCCGCAACCGGGCTTTCTCCAGGCCTTACGTGAAGTCTGCGATCAGCATGGTGCGCTGCTGATCTTCGATGAGGTAATGACCGGTTTCCGGGTCGCCCTGGGCGGAGCACAACAGGTATACGGGGTAAAACCCGATCTCACTGCGCTTGGCAAGGTAATTGGTGGCGGTCTTCCCGTAGGCGCCTTCGGCGGACGCAGGGACATCATGGACCGCCTTGCACCCAATGGCCCGGTTTATCAGGCGGGCACGTTATCCGGTAATCCGCTGGCAGTCGCTGCCGGCCTGGCCACACTGGAAGAAATTTCGGCAGCCGGCTTCTACGAAGCGCTGACTGCAACAACCGGCAAACTGCTCACGGGGCTGACAGAAAGGGCAGCAGCGGCCGGGGTCCCTTTTACTACCAGTCAGGCTGGTGCCATGTTCGGTTGCTTCTTCAGCAGGGAGCGGGTCATCAGCCGTTTCGATCAGGTTACCGCCTGCAATCTCCAACATTTTCAGACTTTCTTCCACAGCATGCTGAAAAATGGAGTCTACCTGGCACCTTCGGCTTTCGAAGCAGGGTTTGTCTCCGCTGCGCACGGTGACGAGGAGATTCAGGTGACACTGGATGCCGCAGAGAAGGCCTTTTCTGCAGTTGCAGAAGCTGGCAAATAAATCGGATTCAACGGACTGAACACCATGAAAAAATATCACGTGTATGGAATCGGTAACGCCCTGGTAGACAAGGAATTCGAAGTGGAGGACGATTTTTTCGATGCACATGGCATCGAGAAAGGCTTCATGACCCTGGTGACCCATGAACAGCAGGAGCAGTTGCTGCAACTGCTGACGGAACAGGTCGGGATAACGAAGCGCTCCGGAGGGGGTTCAGCTGCCAACACACTTTATGCCCTGAGTCAGTTCGGCGGCAATGCCTATTTTGCCGGCAAGGTTGCCAATGACGAGACCGGCGAATTCTATGTGGAACAACTGGGCCACCACAACATTGAAACCAATCTGGGCAATGACCGCGATCATGGTACTACCGGGCGTTGTCTTGTAATGATCAGCCCCGATGCCGAACGTACCATGCACACGTACCTGGGTGTTTCCGAAAAAGTATCGATTGACGAAATCGACGAAGATGCCATCAGGGCGTCGGAGTATGTCTACATGGAGGGTTACCTGGTTACTTCACCCAGCGCCAAGGCGGCGCTCAAGGAACTGAAGCGGGTTGCGGAAGCCAATGGCGTAAAGACTGCAATGACTTTTTCCGACCCGTCCATGGTGGAGTATTTTACCGAAGCCGTGGCCGAGGTACTTGGGGACGGCGTGGACCTGCTGTTCTGCAATGAAAAGGAAGCGATGTTGTGGACAGATGCTGCCGATTTCGACAGTGCCTGCGTCCTGTTGCAACGGCATGCCGGTCAGTTCGTGGTGACCCGCGGGGCACGCGGTGCCAGACTTTTTGATGGAGACCGGTATATCGAGATCGATCCCCATAAGGTAAGCGCGGTAGACACCAACGGAGCCGGTGACATGTTTGCGGGCGCGTTCCTGTACGGCATCACCCAGGGATATGATTTCTTCACGGCTGGTAAGCTTGCCAGTCTCGCCTCGGCTGTCACAGTCTCAAGTTTCGGTCCCCGTCTACCTACCGAGGAACATATCCGGATTCTCAAAAAGATGAATCTTGCGTGATTTGCGACAGGCGGCACTGCTCCACCGGGTTTGATGGAAAAACGGCAACCGCCGGAGTTCAGTGATTGGCTGCCCCGGTGCCGACAGGTAGCGACTCAGCTTCCCAGGCCCAGGTTGTCAAAGAATGATTTGACTCCGTCAAACCATCCGGATTTCCGCGGGCTCTGCTTCTCGCCAAGCTCCACATGGATGCCCTGGAATTCTTCCAGCAGCTCTTTCTGACGCCTGGTCAGATTGACCGGCGTTTCCACCACGACCCGGATCAGCAGGTCGCCTACGTGGCCACCTCTCACAGGTGTCACGCCTTTGCCGCGTAACCGGAACAGTTTTCCGGTCTGGGTTTCGGGAGGAATTTTCAGCTTGACCCTGCCATCGAGAGTCGGCACTTCCAATTCTCCACCGAGAGCTGCATCGACAAAACTGATGGGGATCTCACAGTGCAGATTGCACCATCCCGCACGAAAATAGCATGGGCCCTCACGACTTATCTGACGTAGAGATCACCCGGCGGGCCGCCGTGGATACCAGCCTGGCCTTCACCTGCCAGGCGGATGCGATCACCCGTATCGACACCGGCGGGTACCTTCACGGACAGGGTTTTGCGTTCATCAGTCGTCCCGCGACCGTGACACACATGACAGGGATCCTTGATCTGCTGACCGGTACCCCGGCAGCGTGGACAGGTCTGCTGCACCGAGAAAAACCCCTGACGCATCCGCACCTGACCGACACCATTACAGGTGACACAGTTCACCGGCGAAGTGCCGTTCTTGGCACCCGAGCCACTCGCAGGTCTCACAGGTTATCGTGGTGGGAATACGGATTTGCGACGTGGTGCCGCGTACCGCATTCTTCCAGATCCAGTTCCAGGGTATACCGCAGATCGGCACCGCGCTGCACATGGCTGCGACCGCGCCCACCACCATGGCCACCGCCGAAAATATCACCGAAGATATCGCCAAAAATATCGCTGAAATCCGCGTAGCCACCGGAAGTTTGTCCATCCACACCCGCATGGCCATACTGGTCATAGCGACTGCGCTTGGCATTGTCGGAGAGCACTTCGAAGGCCTCGTTGGCTTCCTTGAACTTATCCTCGGACTCTTTGTTGTCCGGATTACGGTCCGGGTGATGCTTCATGGCGACGCGACGATAGGCTTTCTTGATCTCCCCTTCGGTCGCTTCCCGTGAAATTCCCAGTACTTCGTAATAATCTCTTTTCGACATAGGATTTTTGTTCTCTTGGTTTGCGGCTGCCTGGCTCCATGCAGGGCCTCGATCGTAATACCGGACACACCTTAAACACATCGACCCCGCGCCGAAAGTCGAACTCCTGAGCACCAGGAAGCCGCTGTGGCACGGGGTCCAGTTGTGGAATCAGCGTCCCGGATCCAGGAGTCTGCGATCCTGGATCCGATCGCCTGTCGGTTACTTGTCCTCTTCCTTGACTTCCTCGAATTCAGCATCCACCGCATCGTCTTCCGGCTTGCCACCTTCCGTTTCGGGGCCAGCTTCAGGACCTCCCTGGGCAGCTTGAGACTGTTGCTCCGCGTACATCTTCTGAGCCAGGTCAGACGAGGCCTCGGTGAGATCCTTGGTCTTCGCCTCAATGGCATCCTTGTCATCGCTTCTAACCGCCTCTTCCAATGCGTTGATGGCAGCCTCGATTTTATCTTTCTCCTCAGCAGTCACCTTGTCGCCGGCTTCCTCAAGAGTCTTTCTGGTGGCATGCACCAGGCCATCGGCCGTATTACGGACTGTAATCAGTTCTTCAAATTTCTTGTCGTCGGCCGAATGGGCTTCCGCGTCCTTGATCATTTTGTCGATTTCGTCATCGGACAGCCCACTCGAGGCCTTGATCACGATGGACTGCTCCTTGCCGGTAGCCTTGTCCTTGGCCGACACATTGAGAATGCCATTAGCATCCAGGTCGAAAGCCACTTCGATCTGTGGTGTACCCCGGCCTGCCGCTGGAATGTCGGTGAGATCAAAACGCCCCAGGGATTTATTTTGGGACGCCTGCTTGCGCTCACCCTGCACCACGTGAATGGTTACCGCAGTCTGGTTGTCCTCGGCGGTGGAGAAAACCTGGGTTTTTTTGGTCGGAATGGTAGTGTTCTTCTCGATCAGCACACTGGCCACCCCACCCAGAGTTTCGATACCCAGGGAAAGAGGGGTCACGTCTAACAGCAACACATCGTTAACGTCGCCGGACAGGACAGCAGCCTGAATGGCGGCACCCACGGCAACCGCTTCATCCGGATTTACATCGCGGCGTGCCTCCTTGCCGAAATAGTCTGCCACTTTTCTCTGTACCAGTGGCATCCGCGTCTGACCACCCACCAGAATCACGTCATTGATTTTTGAGACATCCAGGCCGGCATCCTGCAGAGCAGTCTTCACCGGCCCCAGGGTTCGATCGACCAGGTCTTCCACCAGCGACTCGAACTTGGCACGGGTCAGCTTCTGCACCATGTGCTTGGGTCCGCTGGCATCGGCAGTGATGTACGGCAGGTTGACTTCAGTCTGCTGCGAGGAGGACAGTTCGATCTTGGCCTTTTCGGCTGCTTCCTTCAGACGTTGCAGGGCCAGAGGATCGCTGTGCAGATCCATACCGCTTTCTTTCTTGAACTGTTCGGCCAGGTAGTCGATCAGGCGCTTGTCGAAGTCCTCACCACCCAGAAAGGTGTCACCATTGGTGGACAGCACCTCAAACGTGTGCTCGCCGTCGGTTTCGGCTATCTCGATGATGGAGATGTCGAAAGTGCCACCACCCAGGTCGTACACCGCGATGGTGCTGTCACCGCTCTTCTTGTCCATGCCGTAGGCCAGCGCCGCCGCTGTGGGCTCGTTGATAATGCGCTTCACGTCCAGCCCGGCGATCTTGCCGGCGTCCTTGGTGGCCTGCCGCTGCGAGTCGTTGAAGTAGGCAGGCACGGTGACCACCGCCTCGGTGACCTTTTCACCCAGGTAGTCTTCTGCGGTCTTTTTCATCTTCTTCAGGATCTGCGCGGAAATCTGTGGCGGCGACATCTTCTCACCATTCACCTCCACCCAGGCATCGCCGTTGTCCGCCTTGACGATCTTGTAGGGCACCATCTTGATGTCCTTCTGCACAACATCATCATTGAACTGGCGCCCTATCAGGCGTTTGATAGCAAACAAGGTGTTGCTCGGATTGGTCACTGCCTGCCGTTTGGCCGGCTGACCGACCAGGGTTTCCTTGTCAGCGGTATAAGCGATGATGGACGGCGTGGTGCGATCGCCCTCGGCGTTTTCAATTACCTTGGGTTTGCCCCCGTCCATTACAGCAACGCAGGAGTTGGTGGTTCCCAAGTCTATGCCAATAATCTTACCCATATTTCACTGTCTCCAATATTTTCGCGCTGCTGTAGAACTCGCGTCACGCTAACAGCTGCAGTTCCTGACTATAAAATTGAATCTTTCCGGTAGCCGGCTATGCCGGTTACACTTCAGCCGGCTTTCTGCGCCGCGTCTGGCCTGATATCCCTGAATATTGGCCCGTCCTGAGCAATTTCAAGGTCTGCTGATGCGGTTTATTCCGGCCGCTGAGCCGCGCCTGCGGGGCGCTCACTTACTGACCATCACCATCGCTGGTCGAATGACTCTGCCGTGCAACAGGTAGCCTTTCTGCATGACGGCTGTCACCGTATTCGGCTCCACCTTGTCGTTCTGTACCGTTGCCATGGCCTCATGGCGCTGGGGGTCGAAGGGTTCTCCCAGCGGGTCGATGGTCTCGATGTTGAATTTGCGGAAGCAATCCAGAAAGCTTTTGAGGGTAAGGTCCACCCCTTCGCGGATGGCCTTGAGCTTCTCCAGCTGCCCCTCTTCCACGTCCTTGTCACCAGTCTGGTCGATGTTGGCGGCCTCAAGGGCCCGTTCCAGATTGTCGATAACACTCAGCAGTTCCGTGGCAAAGCGTTCCTGACCGTACTTGTGGGCCTTCTCCACGTCCTGTTCGGTGCGGCGTCGCAGATTCTGCATTTCCGCCTGTAGCCGTAACATGTCTTCCTGGTGCCTGCGCATCATCTGTTCGGCCTCTTCGAGCCGGCGCAGTGCGTCACCCAGTTCCTTCTCGGCAGCCCGTTCGATATCCTCCATCGCCGGCGAATCGGGCTTCGGGCTCTCCCCTTCCACCTTTATTTCATAGGTTTTCTTGTGCTGCGTCTGGGTATCGACGTTTTTCTCTTCCGGTTTCCCTTCATCGAACTGCGACGAAGATGTTTGCGGGGAAGACTTAGTCTCTTCGCTCATGACCTTACCTTTATTAGTCCTTGAACCGATTCACTGTTTTCCTGATTTCCTGCCGCGCTGATCGGCAGAAAATTGGACACTTCCAAGCATGGCTATATGGGGTCTTGCTGGCCGGTTTCAAGCAATTTCTGCCCGCTGATTTCTTCCATCTCAATCTATCAGTCCGCCGCGAGTAATTTCTTGAGCCGATGCTTTCCATTCCAGGGGCTGGACTCATATACTTTCCCCATGTTGAGTCAGCTGACTATCAGGGATTATGCCATCGTCGATACTCTGGACCTGGAGTTCAGCGCGGGCATGACGGTCATTACCGGCGAAACCGGAACCGGAAAGTCCATCATCCTCGGCGCCCTGGGCCTGGCCCTTGGCGACCGTGCCGACAAGAGCGTGGTGAGAGCCGGGTCCCGGCACGCCGATATCAGCGCCCGGTTCATCCTGGCCGACAATTCAGATGCCAGGGACTGGCTTGAGTCTCACGACCTTGCAGACGCTGAAAACGGCACCGGTACCTGCCTGATCCGCCGCGTGGTTCCCGCTGATGGCAGTTCGCGAGCCTACATCAATGGCGTTCCCGTCACCCTGGCCAATCTGACCGAGCTGGGTGAAATGCTCATGGACATACACAGTCAACACGAGCACCACTCGCTGTTGCGCAGAGCCACCCAGCAGCAGCTGCTCGATGAGTTCGGGGTCGCACCCGGACTGCGCAGTGACCTGGAGACTCAATTTCGGGACTGGCAGCACAATCGGCACCTGATGGCACGCCTCAGCACGGAGGCCGAGGAAATGAATGCGCAACGGCAGTTGATCAGTTATCAGGTTGAGGAACTGGAAGAATTAGATGCCGGGGAAGACGAATTCGACAACCTGGAAGTGGAACTGCAATTGCTGGCCAATGCCGAAAGCAGCAGGGCGACCCTGCAACAGGTGTTGACTCTTTGCCAGGATGACGAAGCCTACAACATCAGCCAGGCACTCAGCCAGGCGAAGTCCCTGCTGCAGTCATTGTCGCGGTCGGGCTTGAAACTGGACAACACGATTGAACTGTTGGACACCGCCACCATTCAGGTGGAGGAAGCCGCCAGCGACATCGAGGCACAACTGGAGCGTATCGAAGTCGACCCGGAGCGTCAGCAGTGGGTGGATGAGCGGCTGGCCGCGCTGCACCGCATGGCCCGCAAACACAAGATTCAACCGCAGCAGCTGAACCACCTGCACCAGGAACTGGCCGGGCAGTTGCTGCAGCTTTCCCATTCCGACCGGAAGTTGCAGGAATTGCGGGCCCGCGATGCCGAACTGCGCAGCCTCTATGACGATCTGGCCAACCAGGTCAGCAACCAGCGCAAACTGGCGGCGAAGAAACTGGCCAGCAGTATCAATGCCCAGCTCGCTCAACTGGGAATGACCGCGGCGCGCCTGGAGGTCAAACTCCATTCCGCGGGTACTGGTGACCCAAGTCCGCAGGGGCTGGAGTCGGTGGAATTTCTGATCAGAACCAACCCGGACAACCAGCCCGTGCCCTGGCCAAGATCGCCTCTGGGGGGGAACTTTCCCGCATCAGCCTGGCCATTCAGGTGATCACGGCGCAGACTTCCAGAACCCTGACCCTGGTGTTCGACGAAGTTGACGTCGGTATCGGAGGCGGTGTCGCGCGAGCCGTTGGCAAGCTGCTGCAACAGCTTCAGAGCACACCCAGATTCTCTGTGTCACTCACCAGGCACAGGTGGCATGCCAGGGACAACACCACCTGGTGGTCCGCAAGGAGACCCGGGGCAAGTCCACCCGAACCACCATCACCAGATTGGTCGACCAGGACAAGGTAAGAGAAATCGCCAGAATGCTGGGCGGAGAAGAATTCAGCGAAGAATCCCTGGCCCATGCGGAGCAATTAGTGGCAAGCAACTGACTGGCTGAGCACGGAGCCAACCTCCGGATCAGTCCACCGCGCCGACGGGTCGGCAAAAACGGGCGAGGAGTGAGGCGATTTGCCCGAGAGCAAGGCGGCACCGCGCGCAGGGCGCGAGCTTATCGAATGATAAGTGAGCGGCTGAGCACGGAGCCAACCTCCGGATCAGTCCACCGCGCTGACGGGTCGGCAAAAACGGGCGAGGAGTGAGGAGAGTTCGGCCCCAGAGCAAGGCGGCACCGCGCGCAGGGCGCGAGCTTATCAAACGATAAGTGAGCGGCCGAGCACGGAGCCAACGCGGCTATCGGGTAAATCGGCTTGCTACTCGCCCGTTTTTCGGCAGGAGGGGCATATACCGTATATATACAGCGAATGATCAGTAATCCTGAACCCCAGCTTCTTCGCAATCTGCTCCTGCTGCTTTTCGATAACCTCGTCGTAAAATTCCTCCACCTTTCCGCATTTGGTACAGACAATGTGGTCGTGGTGATCATCGGAATTCAATTCGAATACAGAGTGCCCGCCCTCAAAGTGGTGGCGCATGACCAGGCCCGCAGCCTCGAACTGGGTGAGCACCCGATAGACCGTGGCAAGACCCACGTCTTCATCTGCCTCGATCAGGGCCTTGTACACATCCTCGGCACTGAAATGCTTGTCTTCGGAACCTTCCAGGATCTGCAGGATTTTAACACGCGGCAGCGTGACCTTGAGACCTGCATTCCGCAGATCCTGATTTTCCGTTGCCATATCACTCTCTCCTGGCGCCTCCCGGCAAAAAGGCTGCCAGGCGGGGCTCTGTTACGTTGCAGGCATTTCGCCGGGCGAAATAGTGGGTTATTATGCCGCTTTCACCAGCCGGATGAAAGTTAGGGAACTTCTGATTAAGTCCCACAACGCTCTGCGCGAGTCTGTCGGGTGTTGCTGTGAGGCGCCGTGCGCCGGGAATGCTCAAGACCTTGCCAAGCACGGCGGGTTACTTCGAGCACAACGAATGCCAATTCAAACTCTGCGAGCCAACGGTTAGACAATGACAGTGCAAGCCAAAAGACGCAAATCCCTGTTCAACTCCCTGCTGCTGACAATCGTCCTGGCGGGGTTGAGCGCCTGCGGTCCATTTCAGTTCCCCGGCGTCTACAAGATTTCAATCCCCCAGGGGAATATCATCACCCAGGACATGGTGGATCAGTTGCGCCCGGGTATGACCAAACGCCAGGTGATCTTCGTAATGGGTACCCCGCTGGTCAGAGACCCTTTTCACCAGGATCGCTGGGACTACGTCTACAATTTTCAGCCGGGAGGTGGCCCGCGGGTCGGTGAACGTGTCACCGTGTACTTCGAGAACGATCAGTTGACCCGGATCGCCGGCGACTACCAGCCAAACCCCGACGCAGTAAATTAATGCCCCTCTGACTCAGATCCCGCAATGCTCCGAGTTATCAGACGATGGTCACGTCATCGCGCAGTACGGCCACGGATCAGAACTCCAGGCGCAGGCCGATTTCAAAGCCGCGCCCCGGTGCCGGAGCAATGTCCTTCAGCAGAGACGTGTGCTGGCGAATGGTTTCATCGAGCAGGTTATTGCCCCGGGCGAACAACAGCAGGCTGGCAGACTCGCCAACGTTGACCCGGTAATCGCCGTACAGACTCAGTAACTGGTACCCCTCGGTGGGTGTTTCGTTGCCGGCGTTATTATCCTGGTCGGCGACATGGGTCCAGCGCAGCCGGACCATCCAGTTCACGTGGGAATGAATCCACTCCAGACCGACACGAAGTGGCGGAATCCGCGGTACATTACCCTCGCGCTGAAAGCGGGCCTCCACGTAGTCACCGAACAGAGTAAGGTCCGAAAGGTGGGCACCGGTGGCGTAAAGCGGCATGCTGGCCTGTGCCTCCAGCCCTGTAAAAGTGGCATCGTGCTGCTGGTAGCGGGCGATCTGCACGTCCTCCACGAACTCGCCGGTGTCGAAAAGAAAGAGGTAATCACTGATCCGGTTTCGGAACACGTTGACTTCGGCCGTGATGTCACCCGCAAATTTCCGCCAGCCGAATTCCAGGTTGGTGGAGATCTCCTTGTCAGCACCCGGCAGGCCGATATCCAGGCGCCTGGTCGCTGAATGAGCCACCAGGCGCTCAGAGGGGAGCTCACCGCAGGAGGTATCGATATTGGAATACAGTTCTTCAACTGTTGCCGAACGTTCGGAACGGTTGATGGACAGCAGCAGGTTATTGCTGTCGTTGAGCTGCCAGATTGCCGAACCGCTGCCACTCCAGTTGATGGAATCGGTGTCACAGCCGGCCTGCTGTGCCAGTTGCTGGCGTTCGGTCCGCAATCCCAGTTCATAGGTCATGTCGCCGGCCGAGAAACTCTGAATCCCGAACAGGGCGAACGAGTCGATATCCGTTGCCGGGATAAAAGCCTCTGCGCCGGTCGCTGAGAACTCGCGCCTGCTGAATTGCAGGCCGATGACACCCTCCCGATTGACAGGCTGGTTGAAGTGCCAGGTCAGGCGCCCCTCGTAACCGGCGTTTTCAAACACGGTGCCGGTTTCACCGGTGCTCTCCACCTCGGCATGCTGGTAGTCCGCCAGGCTGAACTTGCCGTGAAATTCCTCAAACCAGCGGTTGTTCAAGGCGATGCGCGCCTCAGTATCCCAGCGTTGTTGCTCCATGACCAGACGGACAAAACCCGTCGTGCTCATCCTCCTCATGACCTTCTTCGTGTTCGCCCTCCTCCTCTTCATGCCCGTGGTGGGCATGAGTTCCCGGTGGCAGCCCGTATTCACTGTCCAGCTGATTGAAGGAGATTCCAATCCAACCGTCATTATCCAGCAGCCAGGAGCCCCCGATAGTCTGGGAGTCAGAGGCGGCACTGGAATTGGCCAGACGGCCATGGCTTGACTGCAATTCCTCCACCGCTTCCGGGTCATCGAGATCAACCAGTGACGGGTCAATGGCGAAACCGCTGATTTCAGTGTCATTACCGTCCCGGTCGAGGGCATCGAGATGCCAGGCGAAGCGACCTCTGCCCCCGTCGAGCCTTATTGCCGCCGTGAGTTCGTCGTTGACACTGTCGAACCGGGTTTCAGCCAGCACCTCCAGGCCATCGGCGCGCTGCCGGGGAATTCTCCCGTCGATCACGTTCACCACCCCACCGATCGCTCCGTTTCCGTATAGTAGCGTGGCGGGACCACGCACGACCTCGATTCGATCCGCCAGGGCCGGCTCGAGGCTGTTGGCATGGTCCGCACTGACAGCGGAGGCGTCCAGGTTGCCCACACCCATCTGCAACACCTGCACCCTATTGGCGCTCTGGCCGCGAATAACCGGCAGGCCGACTCCCGGGCCGAACGAGGCGTTGTTGACGCCAACCTGGCCTTCCAGCATTTCACCCAGAGTGGCGGCCGCTTTCTCGCGAATCTCGTCACCGGCCAGCACGTTTACGGGCAGGGCTGTTTCCGCCCGGTTACGGTGCAGGGCGGAGGTGACCACGATTTCCTCCAGCATGGTGGGAGGGCGCTCCGGTGCCTGGGCAGAAACATTGCCGGCGATGCACAGGCCCAGTATTCCTGCTGCGGAGAGCGAAAAATCCAGGATAACTACACGCATGACTACTCCTCAATAGCAAATACAATTCTGGCGCGCCGGCCGACCGGAAATCGGTAAAACGGCTACCAGTGAAAATGGAGACGCTGACCCTTGTCAGCGAACTGTCTGCTGTCCTCGGATCAGGCAGCTACAGGAGGAGCGCGGGAGCGCGGCGCGGGAACGGCATTGAAGGGCAGGACCGGAACACTGAACCGGTACCTGATAACAGCGGCCCTGAAATCGGGCACACTGGATTTGGCAATGGTGACGTTGTTCTGAGATCCCAGCTTCAGACAGATCTGACAATCCGGATGCAGGCTGAGGTCGCCATTGTGGGAATGCTGCAGAATGAGGGTTTGCGTCAGCAGAAAAACCAGTGCCGCCGCAAGCAGCAATATTCGGTTTCGCTCAGAAAGAAAGACGCTCGTCAGTTGCATGGGCTTTATTGCAAGGCATTCGCCTGAAAACTGAGCGGATTAGTATGCCAAGAAATTGTCCGGCTGGGAACAGCTGTTTTGCCGGCAGCGGGACTCAGCCGCAACGACCCGTTCGGCGGCCGCCATGACGGGGCCGGGCACAGCCCGCTCCAGAGCGGCTGTCAGAGACCGGCGGCGAACAGCTCCAGAGCCTCGCGGCCAACGACGTCGTGGGCCACAAGCAACAGGTCCTGACGGGGAATGTCGGGCAATGCCCCGGCAAGAACTCTGAGGTGCTTCTCCTCCTGGGCTTTTCGTTCATCCATAAAGTCGCTGACACCGGCAGGCATGCGCTTGTTGACTACCAGGCCGCCGACATTGACCCCGGTTCGTTTCAGCTTCCCGGCCAGCTCGATTGTCTCGAGCACCGGCAGCCTCTCGGCTGCGAGCACGATAATAAACACGGTTTTGTCCCGATCGGTCAACGCATTGCGCAGATTGACAAACCGGTTGCGGCGCCGCAGCAGAATCTGGCGGATTCTGCTTTCCTGCTGCGCTTTCGGGTCCTCCTCGAAATACTTGCCGCCCAGATCCCTATCGGATTCCCTGCCAAGGTCGGCAACCACGGCAGCGAACTTGTCGGCCTTTTCACGGCGCCTGATCAGGCCCTCGGTCCAGGCGGACATCATTTCCGGCAGCGCCATGAGCCGCGCGGTGTGACCGGAAGGGGCAGTGTCAAACACGATGAGGTCGTACTCCTCAAGCCCCTGCTCCACCACCTCGGCCATTTTTTCCAGAATCGCGGCTTCCTGCATGCCGGGCGCGTCTCTGGACAGCTCCATGTGCTTCTCCACTTCGCCCCGAAGCTCCATGGGCATCAGCCGATACAGTGCGGAGCTGACCTCCTCCATGTGTTTATTGACCGTTTCTTCCGGATCAAGCTCCAGGCCGTCGAGGCCGGACACAAGCCTGACCGGGCGGGAACCGATGGAGCGATCGAAAAGATGCCCGAGATTATGGGCAGGATCGGTGGAAACCAGCAGCGTTCTGCGGCCTTCGTTGGCCATGGCCAGGGCGGTGGCGGCAGACACGGTGGTTTTACCGACACCTCCTTTGCCACCGAAAAACAGGATCCTGTGCCCGCGGGCTGACTCTAGCAGCAATGTACGTGATCCAGAGGAGATTTTTCCATGCCCATGCGTTTGTGCCATTCGTGGAAGCGTTCGTATACCACGGGCAGCAGTTCCATGGTGTAGTAGGCGGCGGGATTGGGGACACCGAGGCTTTCAGCGAACACCAGCAGCATGAACAGGTCTTCCTCATCGCGCTGGGCGCGTGCGAAGCTGCGCCGATAGGGGGCCACGTAAAACTCATAAAGGCCGTCGTTGAGCCGCTGCAGCAGGCCTTTGCCCCGGACCCGACCGGTTGAACCGGACGAGGGGCTGTTACTGAAAACCTTTCCGATTACCGACCCTGGTTTCTTTTCATTTCCGTCTCCCTCACCGATTACCGCCCCCGGTTTCGTTTCAGCTTCGTTTACCTTCCCGTTTCCGTCGCCGTTTTCCTTGTCGTCAGTTCTATTCACCTGATGCCTGCCCGTCTCGTATGAAGTGCCAATCTGATGTCTGGTCTGCCTGTCTGCCGGTAGCGTCCGTGTCAGCCACACAGCGGCGCCGGTTCCGCCCGCTGTGCCGTTCAGGAACCCCTGATTCACTATGGCACCACTGGGCCATGATTAATCAGGGGCTCCTGAAGTCTAGTAGCTGGCAGACTGAGAATCAATCACCTGCAAGGGCTGACCGGGACAAACTCACCCGGCAAACCGGGATTATTCGCTGACCTCGGGGACCAGGCCAAGCTCTTCATCCGCGATAATCTCACCTTCCTGTCTGGCGCAGCCCAGCCACTCCTGCATCAATGGCTGCTGCAGCAGAAATTGCCGATAAGCCTCTGCCGCACCACCCAGGTTTATTCCGTAGGTGGTGAACCGGAACGCCATCGGGGCGTACATGCAGTCGGCAATGGAGAATGTGCCGAACAGCCAGGGCCCGAGGCTGCCATGACGGCTTAGCAGGTCATTCCACAAAGCCCGGATTCGTTCCAGCTCGACCTCCAGCCCGCTGCTCATGGTTATGCGCCGACCGGTCGCCCTGGCGTTCATGGGCAACTGAGTTCGAATGGATGAGAACCCCGCATGCATTTCCGCGCTCACAGAGCGGGCCTCCGCCCGCTGGGACCGGTTTTCGGGCCAGCCGCGATCACCAAGGTACTGTTCGGAAACGTATTCACAGATAGCCAGCGAATCCCAGACCCGCAACCCGTCATCGAGCAACACGGGAACCTGCCCTGCTCCCGAGAATGTCAGCAGCCGGGCCTTGTAACCGGGCACAGAAAGCGGCACGCGGATTTCTTGGAACTCCAGCCCGTGCCAGGAAAGAAACAGCCAGGCCCGCAGGGACCAGGAGGAATAATTCTTGTTGCCGATTACCAGTTTCAAGGCTGCTTCCAGTCGTCTGAAGTAAGGATCCCGCCAACGGGGTTACCGGGTGATCTGACTCAGCAGCGTGCCCGCTCAGGCTTTCTTTCCGGCCCGGGCCAGGCGTGCCTGCCTGGGATCCACCAACAGGGGACGATAGATTTCCACCCGGTCATTCTCCTGCAAACGATAGTCACCAGGCAATGGCCAGTCCTTGCCATTGAGCTGGCTGGAAAAAATCCCCATGGGATCGTTCTCCGGATCGATCTGGGGAAACTCCCTGAGGATACCCGATTGCCTTACGGCTTCCAGCGCCGTGGTACCGACACTCACTTCGAGTGGGATAAGGAGCTGCCTCTGGGGAGTGGCGTAGGCGACTTCCACAGGGATGAAGGGCCCATCGGCTGTGGTTGCACGGTGCTTCCCTCCCGGCGTTGAGAAGGCGGCACCCTCCCCTTCGTTGCCACCCTGAGCAACGGCAGACCGGTGCCGGCCGGCTGCAGTCTGCCCGGCACCGGCCATGCCCTTATGCCCGGTCTGGTCACGCGCTGTGCGGGCCATTTCAGCTTACCCCTCGTAGACCAGACGGGCCCGTTGCACCACCGCATCCACCAGGGAGTTGGCGGAACTGCTGAACAGCTTTTCCATGGCGAAATCCATCAGTCCGCCAGCGAATTCGAATTCCATCTCCAGGCTCACCTTGCAGGCATTCTCGGTCAGCGGGTTAAAGTTCCAGGTGGCACTGAAAGAACGAAACCCCCTTCCAGCAGCTCCATGGTCATCTCTGCGGCCGGGAACCAGCTTATTTTTGGTAACCAATGTTTTTCTGATCCCTGCCTTGGACAAAGTGAGTTCACCGATGAGTTCATTCTCAGCAACGGATATCACCCGGGCCGCAGTGCAGCCCTGCATGAATTGAGGATAGCTTTCGATATCGTTCACCAGCTCAAACATCTGCTGTGCTGAATAATTTACCAGTGCACTGCGGTCAATACGGGTCATGGCTGCTTTTGAAGATTCTCAATGTACTCGGGGATTTCGCAGACACTGACTCCAGCCAATGTCGCCACGGGAAGACTCAACTACTCTATATTCCAAAAAGGCTGAAGGCGAAATACTTGGTTGCCACCGTATTAACAAATACCAGCAACAGGATCAGTGGAATGACTGTGCCTAAAGAAAAATTAAGGTACTTCTCCATGCGTGAACCTCGATAGGACTCATCTCCAATACTCAATTCATCGGAAAGCCCGGTCATCTTCCAGCGGTAGGCACAAAACAGGCACACCAGTAGCCCCACAAAAGGCAGAATAGTCTCGTAAAAAACGTCCGATATCACATCAAAGAAGGATTTAACTGCCCCACCGTAACTGGTGAAGTTGGTCAGAAAATCTACCATACCCAGTGACAGTGTGGCGGGCACGGCAAACAATGCTAGTAAGAACGCCTGGGTATAGACCGCTCGCTTACGTGACATTTCCCACTCATCGATCAAGTAGGCAATGGGGATTTCAATAATAGACACCAGCGAGGTCAGCGCGGCGAAAAACACCAGCGTGAAAAACAGCGATGCCACCACACTGGCGCCGACGTAACCCACCGCCTCCTGCATGGACAGAAAGATCTGGGGCAGAAAACTGAAGATCAGACCCACGCTGCTGGTGGAAAGATCATCGGTATTGGTGTTGGGATCGAAAGCGAAAATTGCCGGCAGTATCAACAGACCGGCAAAGAACGCAACAGAGGTATCCGCGATGGCCACCATCCGGGTGGACTGGGGAATATTGTCTTCGCGACTGAAATAGGAACCGTAGGTGATGAGAATGCCCATGCCCAGGGACAGGGAGAAAAACGCCTGACTCAGTGCGCCATTGATCACGGAGCCATTGATCTTGGAAAAATCCGGCACCAGGTAATAGGCAATCCCCGCGCTGGCATTGTCAAGCGTAAGAACGAATATCACCAGCAGAACCAGCATAATCGCCAGTGCCGGCATCAGTACCGGGCCAGCCGTTCAATACCCTGCCGCACGCCGCCCATGCAGAATGTAAAAAACCACCCCCAATAACAGAGGAAGGTAAATGAACAATGACGTGGAGGTGGTTACCTCACCAAAAGTGGTCGGCGCGCTCAGGTAGTCCAGATTGCCGGTCACGGCATAGACCAGATACATAACCAGCCACACGGTGATAACCGTATAGAACACCGCGATCATAAAAGGTGTCAGAATGGCCAACTTGCCCGCCCAGCGCCACAACCCACCGCCACCAGGCACGGAAGTAAAAGCACCCACCGGATTGCGCTGGGAATAGCGCCCCATGGCGATCTCGGACAGCATCACCGGGTAGCAGACCAGGGCGACGAAAGCGATATAGACGAACAGGAAAGCAGCACCACCGTTCTTGGAGGCCATCACCGGAAATGCGACCAGATTCCCCAGCCCCACCGCCGAACCCGCGGCCGCCAGCACAAACCCCAGTCTCGAACTAAACTGCCCGCGATCTTCGACCATGTAAAACCCCTTGTTATTCAGCCTGTTAGTATACGGTTATCGGCAATCGACGGGCTGATTCTACAACAAACAGGGGCAGAATCACGTTTTGCGTTGCATTAATCGGAACTGACGGATCGGCCGGGCCTGCCTTTGTGGCCCGCTTCGCACTCGCCTCAGTGATCGTCTCCGGAGGCCGGATCGTCAGCACCCGGCCTGCCTTCTGCCGCTTTCTCGAAACGGAAGTAGTACCAGGGGGAATACAGCACCGGCAGCAACAGCGGGCCGATTGACAGTGCCAGCATCAGCCCCAGGTTGACATAGAACGTGTTGACCACCGCCAGCACCAGACCGAACAGCACCATCAGCTTGCCGGCAAGGCGATGGGTCGCCTTCCAGTTGGCAGCGGAGGCAATGGTCCAGGGCAGGCGAATGCCGATAAAGAAATTGCGTTCGGTCTTGCCGAACACATTGCCGGTGATCACCAGAAACGCCGCCATGCCATAGGAGAAGAAAAACAGATAGCGCTGCATGTCACCCGCGGCTTCGATGATTGCCACGTGTAAAAAGAAAATCATAACGCCCAGCCCGAACAGAATGACATCCACCGCCCGCTTGCTGTTGGGCATGGAGAATTTTTCTGGCGAGATGCGCAGCAGGCCATTCACCAGGGCCAGGGCGAACAGAAAAATCAGCGGTGCGAGGCTGACCACCAGCAACCGGGACTGGGTATCCGTCACCTCTCCGTCAAAGCCGTACTGGCTTGGCACCTGCTCCGGCAGGGTGTCGAAAACCACGACACTGAATACCACCATGGCGACGAGAGCAAACAGGCTGGGCAGATTGCGCTGAAAAATTTTCATGACTTTTTATCCTCCTGCTGGTGATCCTGGAAGAATTTCAGGACAAACTGGGCAGCGTCTTCGAACACGCTGGTGTTGATGGCATAGACGATGGTCTGCCCCTGCCGCGTGGTCTGCACCAGGTCCGCCGACTTCAGCTTGTTGAGGTGATGGGACATGGACGGCCCGGAAATGTCGAAATGCGCTCCCAGTTCACCCGCCGTCATGTCTTTTTTCTTCAACAGGTCCAACACCCTGCGCCGGGTCGGATCGGATATCGCTTCCAGGACATTCTGCATGGAACCCATCAGCCCCTCCTTAATGAACCTCTGATCGAGCCCCGCAATGTCCTGCGTCGTGGAACCTGATCTACGGTAACTCAGGGAACCTCTGATTAAGTCCCGCAGAGCATTGCGGTACTTAATCAGAGGTTCCTTAGATATTTAGAAATATATCTAATTATCTAAAAAAGATCAACCCCCTTCGGTAAACGCTTCCCGGAACCGGCCCGGTGGTGATTGGACAGTGCCGCCCGAAACGGTTTGCAACCAGGGCGCGGAACAACCGTCAGATCATGCGCTTCAATACCGGCTGGCGGTCCACGAACTGATGTTTGAGGCCCGCCAGCACGTGAACCGCGATAAGGACTTTGAGCACGGTGGCGATAATCTCGTGGCCTTCATGGAAGGGCGCCAACAGCGCCTCGTTATGGCCGGCGGTGATGTTGATGAGGCCGAAAACTCTCACCGGCTGCTCGAAAAACACCCCCTGCATGAAGCCGGTGAACACCATCAGCAGCACCAGCAGGTACAACGCCAGGTGCACCCTGACACTCCACAGCTTCTCCCAGCCTTTCAATGCGGCCACGGGCGCAACAGGATGCCGGCGACGCAGACGAAAGCGGAACAGCGTCAGAATCAGGATAAGAATGGCACCCCCCGAATGAAAACCGAGAATCAGCCCTTTCTGGGCACCTTCCGCCTCCTCCACCAGTTCACCGCTGACAAACAGCCAGAATAGCACCAGAACTGCCAGCACCCAGTGGAAGATTTTCTGGCCACGAGTATAAGTTTGTACAGGTGTGTCATTCATTTTTCGTCTCCGCCCAGCAGCCGGGGCTTGTAATTGTTGTTTCCGGTGACCGACGGATCAGTCAAGATCCCGCCAGTTTCAACCGGCCTATAGCATAGCTCACAGATCAGAATAGTTGCACGCTCTGAAAGGGCAACGCGAATTGACAGGGGCCGGCCCCCTGACTGGAGACGGAAACCGGCCCCGACGTCCGTCGCCACGCCTGTGCCGGGTGGCTCCCGGCCCGAATCTGCTTCGGGTACGCTTTTGTGCACTGCCCGTTACCCTTCCCGGCCCGATCCTCTATAATCCGCCCCCATGGCAAAGAAACCGAAACTCCCGGATAACACCATCGTCGTCAACAAGAAGGCGCGCCACGACTATTTTATCGAGGACACCTTCGAAGCAGGCATTGCCCTGCAGGGCTGGGAGGTGAAGTCCCTGCGCCTGAAAAAAGTGCAGCTGGTGGACAGTTACGTGTTGATGAAGGACGGAGAGGCCTGGCTTCTGGGCTGCCGCATAACTCCGCTGGACACCGCCAGCACCCACACCGTGTGCGAACCCGACCGCACCCGCAAGCTGCTGCTGCACAGCAGGGAACTGTCACGGCTGTTCGCCGCCACCGAGCAGAAGGGCCACACCTGTGTGTGCACCCGGCTGTATTGGAAAAACCACCTGGTGAAGGCACAGATCGCCCTGGCCAAGGGCAAGCAGACCCACGACAAACGCGCCACCGTCAAGGACCGCGAGTGGAATATCGACAGGCAACGGATCGTACGGCAGCACAACAGATAGTCTCATTTCTGAAAGAAACCGTTTGCAACCTGCCCATGGGGAAGATTCGATTTCTGTCCCCACCGCGGAACCGGCACCGCCCTCGTTAATCCGTGATAAAACGAAAGATAACCCTCACGGAACGGTCAACTCCAGTGTGCCCTTGATTACCACAAGGAGAAACACATGCCCCATACTACTCCGTTACTCCGCCTGCTGATGCTGGCCGTGTTATTGGCCGGCGCTTCCCTGCTGGCAGCCCGGTACCCGGACCAGGCCGCAGCGGCCGCACCGACTGCGGTGGCCACCTTTGCCGGGGGCTGCTTCTGGTGCATGGAACCACCCTATGACAAGCTCGAAGGGGTCATTTCTACCACTTCCGGCTACACTGGCGGCGACACAGTCGATCCAAGCTATGACGAAGTGTCTGCCGGGGGCACCGGCCACTACGAGGCTGTGCAGGTGCGCTACAATCCCGAGCTGGTGAGCTACGCGAAACTACTCGAGGTTTTCTGGCACAACATCGACCCCCTGGACGGTGGCGGCCAGTTCTGTGATCGCGGCAGCCAGTACCGCAGCGCCATCTTTTTCCACGACCAAACCCAGCTCGCCGCAGCACGGGAATCCATACAGGCCCTGGAACAAAGCGGCCGACTCCACGGCATGATCCAGACAGAGGTCCTGCCCGCCACCGAGTTCTATGCCGCCGAGGAATACCACCAGGACTACTACGAGAAAAATCCCATCCGGTACCGTTTTTATCGCTTCAGCTGTGGCCGGGATGGCAGGCTGGAGGACGTCTGGGGCGAGTCCTAGGCAGCCTGGCGCTGCGCCGCCGGAACCCGCAAATCAAGGCAGTCCACCGGCGCGCAGGCATCGCGCCTGACCAGGCTCACCGGGCCCGGGACAGTTCCTGCCCGGTTTCCAGCTCGAACAACTGCCGCAGAATCGCACGCCACTGCTGGTACTGTTCCTCCAGGGAACCGCTGAGACCGTGCACACGGCGGTTCAGATCGAGGATCGCCGGGGCGATCTCGTTGTTGAATCCCTGGGCCAGGCCGGCGAATTCCTGCTCGTAGATTCGCGCCCACTTGTAACGATTGTAGCTGGCCGTCAATGCCTGAATACCGGACCCGCCACCGAGATCACGGGAGCCCGGAATCCGTTCACGGGTCTCCAGAACCTGCTCGCGGGAATAGCCGCGCCAAAGATCATAGAGCGGCTGCATCTCGTCGTAGAGTGACCGGTAATAGTCGTCCACGGTGTCGATAAACAGGTGGTGACGCTGGCGCATGTCACCCACCCGGCGCAACATTGGATCGTCCCCGGCCACCAGGCTGACTACCTGTCGACGGCCCTCTGCGTCGGTGCCCAGCGTGCGTCCGAAGGTTTCCGGTGCCAGGTCGCTGGCGTAAACCATCTGAGAGACACGGGCGATATTGACCAGTTGTTCCGTATTCAATCCGTCCCGCACGGCCAGCAGGTCATTGGCGACCCGGGCATAGAGATCGGCAAAGGGATCGACTGCCGTTACCTGCTCCTCTCCATAATAGGACTGGTTACCCACGTAGTCCCGGTTCTCCGTTTCATCACCGTAGCGCCCGTCCAGCCAGACCCGCCCGGTGCTGTCCCAGGCCCGCACCTGCAACACCAGGTTGAGCCCGTCGGAGTGAATCACCGTGCCGGCTACCTGCAGATCCACCGACGGGTCCTGGGCCGGCAACACCCGTACTGCCCCCCACTGATTGGAAGCAACCAGCGTGTTGCGCAGTACATAGGGCAGGTAGTGGGTTTCCTTGGCGCGAATCTCTTCCATCAGCCAGGGCGCCACCTGGGCCGTTTCCGGGTCCACTGGCGCGGCCGTGAAAACCTGCACGCCAATATCCAGCAGCAACGGCGCGGCCGGGTCCTGCGCCGCACGTACCAGGTCCACCTCCCCCGCCAGGTTCTGAACCGGCGCTGCGGCCCGCGGCGGCTCGCTGGTGGAGGCGCAGGCAAGCAGTCCCAGCGCCAGCAGCAGTGCCAGTGCCAGCCTGTTAATCAAACTGCACCGAGTCCTTCAGACTGCAGGTATTACCGCGACTGATCGTCTGAACGCAGGTGTAATTTTCGCTGGGGGCTTCGTAGAGGTAAAAGAACTGAATCTGGGTAAAAGACGCCGAAGCCGACGAGGTGGTGGTGGCCATATTGAGCCACTGCCCGTCATCGGAAAGACTGAAGCGATGCAGAATCTCCACCCCTTCCGGCAGGCCGATGCGGAACAGCAGTTGAGGGCCATCCCAGCCGCACACCTCGGCCCCGGTGACATCGTCCCAGGAGTAGGTGACGTTCTCCTGGGTGCTGCACACCAGGTCGGCATCCCCGGACCGCTCGATCCGGATCTCCACTGCAGACTGCCGGATACGCAGCGTGGTCTGTCGGTTGATGAAGCCGGTCAGTTGCGCCAGCTCGATGATATTGGCCCTGCCCCGGGAGCGGCGACCGTCGCCCAGCGACACAGTCGGCCCGCGGCGGGACTCCAGCTGGTAACCCCGCTCGGCATCCCGGCGCAGCTGATCTATCTGGCGCGTGAGTTCGTCTTCCCAGCGATCGCTGCGGGCAAAATCCTTCTCCCAGGCACCGCCAAAATCAGGCCGCGGCGGGGCCGGAGCAGCCACAGGCGGCGGCACCAACTGGTCCACCACCCCAGTCTCGCCCGCCTGATCCACCACCCCGGCCGTGCCCGCCTGATCCACCGCCCCGGATGTGCCCCCCTGATCCACCGCCCCGGCTGTGCCCCCCTGATCCATCACACCGGTCTCGCCTGCCCGGTCCGGCGCCACGGCGGCCCCCGTTTCCTCCACCCCCCCCCCCCCCCCCCCCACCCCCCCCACGCACCCCCCCCAACCCCCCACCCCTCCACCCCCCCCCCCCCCCCCGGCCCCCCCCCCCCCACGCCCCCCCCGTCCCGCCGCCCAACCCCGCCGCTCTCTACCCCCCAGTTGGGTCCCCTTCCCGTAGGACCGGAGTTCCTATACCACAATGGGGGCGATTCGGATTCGACGCCGGTGCCAAACCCTGAGGTGCATGTCGAGAGGGTAGTAAGTCTCGTAAATCAATTACTACAACTTAATAGTTGCCAACGACGACAACTACGCTCTAGCAGCCTAAAAGGCCGCTAGCGATTGCCACCGGGATGCCTGTAAACCAGAGATCGCAATCGTCATATAGAACAGGATCGCGAGGGAGGCGCGCCTGGGACCAAACCGCTAAAAAGTACCAGGCTCGCCCAAGTCACCCTGCCCGTCGGGCGGACAAGGGTTAACTCAATAGACGACGCTAAACATGTAGAGCCAAAGGCAGAGAACTGACGGACGGGGGTTCAACTCCCCCCGCCTCCACCACACTTCGCCTTCGGCTACGCGTGGCACGCCCCTCGTAGTTGAGCGCAGCGAAACGACGAGGAGCGTGCCCGCGTAGCCGATTAGAAGAAGTAGTGGCTCGCGCAGCTCGAAGAGCGAAGCGATGCCAGCTCAACTAGACTCAGAACAAACATCAAGGAAGATGCCATGTTCTACTACGTCTACATTCTCCAAAGCCAATCCAGCCCCAAACAAACCTACGTTGGGTTCACCGCCAATCTCAACCAACGTCTAAAACAACACAACTCCAGCCAATCCACTCACACGGCCAAATACCGCCCGTGGCAAATCCAAACTGCTATAGCAGTCGACTCAAAATCCAAAGCACTTGCTTTGGAAAAATACTTGAAATCACATTCGGGGAAGGCGTTTGCTTCTAAGCATTTTTGACCCTGCTTCGCTCTTTGAGCTACGCAGGGCGCAGCCCTTGGTAAACCTTGTTACGGGGGGGTTCGAGCTGGAAGGCAAATAATTGGAAACGGTATTCGTCCCATACGGGAGAGTTTTAAGGGCCTGGCCGGCTACACTGCGTTTCATCGGACGAAGCGAAAACGCATTTATTTCATTTTCTGCAAATAATACTTATCAAACCAGAAGGGAATGCTCTTCCCCTCAAAACTATCCCAATTTTTCTTCCCGCCACTGACTTTAAAATGTGCAAAAGGTTCATGGTTCGGGCCAGATTCCGAGTTATCAAAAAAGTAAGCTTGATAGGCCCATTCAGCCACCTCATAAAGGAGATCCAGAGACCGATAGTAGCGAGAAACAATCTTCTCTGTTGGGACATCGTGTCCCCCCTGTTTGGTTCTCACCTCTTTGATCCGTGAAACATTAATTTTTGGAGTCTCAGTAGACACAAAATACAAGTAATTTTTATACCCGCGTTCTTGCGCCTCTTTCATAAAATCAATTTTGGAGGGGTGGGAGAAAACAGTCTCAAAAGACACTTTCCTGCCTTCATCGAGCAAGCTCTTTCTGAGAAAATCGGCGAGAATTTGAGCAAGATTGTCACGGTATTTTTTCACATTTAACGAAAAGTGTAAGTCCGGGCTGATCGAAAAACTGCGGCGGAAATCTTTTTCGCAAAATGCGCTGTTCACAAGCCCCGATGCCAAAACAACTTCTATGAACTCCTCTCTGCGGATATTGTCCAACTGATAGTCAGAAAAGGAAAAGCGATCGGCATCAAGTTGACGCGCAATATCATCGGCATTGATATAGATACCAAAGTCTATAGCTCTGCCAGCGACCCTGATTTGGCGAATGGCTTCGATAATAGTGCTTTTACCAGACCCATTGGGGCCGGCGAAGATGCGAAGTCGTTTTGTGAGCTTAGTCGTTGGCAAGCGCTTTCAGGTTGGATTTTTTTGCAGAAGGCAGTTTTTCGATTTTCTCGACCCTGCTATCTTTATAACGCCTTACTAACCAACCGTTTTCGACGGTCAGCACAGACCCTGCCACCTCCATGGCTTGTATGGAGGCTTCCTTAATACCTTTCGACGCGGCTCTTTTGAGTTCGCGTTTGCCAAGGTAGGCTTCTTTCTTGCGTGCTTGTGACATGGTTTGAGTATAGCACAGTAAAGTCTGTTGACTCGCTACAAGCAAAAGGTTACAACCCATTAATGTAGCGGGAGCATTAACCCCCTGTTAATACGAACCAAAATGGAATACTCATTATTAGGGTCAGAGTAAAAATACAGTAGTTTACTTCACCGGCCGGCCTCTTTTTAATGGTCTGACACGTTTGCCGGTAAGCGCTTCAACCTCTGACTCAAATTTCTCATTACCCAATACCAAGCCCTTGTTTAACGCATAACGGATGTCGAAAAGCAGCTCACCTTCGACACGTGATTTAAATAACGCTCGGTAGTTTCTCAGCCTTTCTATTTTCGTACTGCCTAGCCCAAGATAGAGTGCGTGGGGTGTCAGCAGCTTTGAGTTTATCCCGAGCCCATTTGCCCGATAACTCGACCAGCTATAGTCAGCCGGGTCTTTCACCATCCCCGCCCGAACTGGATTCAATTCAATATAGCGTTGACAATCCAACAGGTATGCATTTTCCTGGACCAGACTCGAGTGATAACGTCCTTCCCATAGCGTGCCTGTTCGGCCGTACGTGTAATTGAAATACCTGACATAGTGGCGTCCTATATATTGCATCATGGAGGGAATTGCCATCTCTTCCAATGGCGTGACTAACAGGTGAACATGATTCGTCATAAATACCCATGCGTGCACCTGAACATGGTACTTTTGAGAACCCTCATACAACCAATTCGCGTAAGCCTTAAGATCTTTATCAGAAGCAAAACAAACCTGGCGGTTGTTGCCCCTTTGAACGACATGCTGAGGAACACCAGCAGGACACAGCCTGAGTCTTCTGGGCATCGTATTCATCCATGAACAGCGCAAATTTCAAATCATCAACAGCAGTGTAGTCCCCAACAGGTATTTTCGGTCACATTGTTCGAGAAAATCCCTTTAAATACGGGCTTTCTCGACAACATCAATTCAGCGGAGGAAGCCATGTTTCATAACCAGTTGAATTTATTCGATTCTTAACCGGACACTAGTGATCTCAGGCAACATATTGACTGCGAATTGGTAAAGTTTGGTAAGAATCTTAGGCTGCAACTGGGTCTGTTCAACTCTTGCTATCCCGCTTTGACTACTAAGTTAATGACGTGTCGCCGGCATCGACACAATCAGGGTATATGTACGCATAATTGAAATATGTCGACATGTTTTATTGACGTGTCGACATTATCGACATATCCTACATATGTGTCGATAAAAATGGCTTTTGCGGACATATTATGAGCAAATTACCCACTAAAGCTCAGCCCCAATGGCAACCAGAGCAACCCTGGAACAGCCTGCCACCCCTTCCTCCAAAGGCAGAGCTTGAGACAAAAGCCATTTTAAAACAATGCGTTACAGCTAGAACGGCACTAGGTGAGCTCAAGCAAGCGGCCGAGCTTATCCCAAATCAAGCCATGCTGATCAACATCATCCCCCTGTTCGAGGCCAAAGACAGCTCGGAGATCGAAAACATAGTCACCACTTCGGATAAGCTATTCCGGTATGCTGATGCCCCTGGCGAAAATTTGGACCCAGCCACGCGCGAAGCTCTGGCTTATCGCACAGCCCTCTTTAATGGCTTCCAATCGCTCAAACAACGTCCTCTGTGCACTAAAACTGCAGTAGAAATATGCAGCACTATCAAAGGCTCACAGATGGACATCCGCAAGGTCCCTGGCACAGCAATTGCGAATCAGGCTACTAAAGTAGTTATCTATACCCCACCAGTCGGTGAAGAATTGCTGCGTGATCTATTGGCAAATTGGGAGCGCTTCCTGCATGAGAATAAAGAACTGGATCCTTTAGTCAGGATGGCCGTAGGTCACTACCAATTTGAAGCTATTCATCCATTCAGTGATGGCAATGGGCGTACCGGGCGAGTCATCAACAGCTTGTTTCTGATTCAAGAAGGACTGTTAACGCTTCCGATACTCTACCTGAGCCGCTATTTCATTGAAAACCGTCCGGACTATTATCGCCTTTTACAGGAAGTGACTTCTTCAGCAAACTGGGAAGGCTGGATTTCATATATTGTTAAAGGAGTTGAAAAAACTGCCAAATGGACCAATGCCAAAATTTCCGCTATCCGCGATCTTGAATCGCATACGAGGGAGTACATTCAAACAAAACTTCCAAAAATCTATAGTCGGGAGCTGGTCGAAGTTATCTTTACCCAACCTTACTGCAGAATAGGAAATCTTGAAGAAGCGGGCATAGCCAAGAGGCAGGCTGGCAGCCGATATTTAAAAGAGTTAGCCCGGATCGGTGTACTAGTGGAACTTCCAATGGGACGAGAAAAGCTTTTTATTCATCCTCGTCTGTTGGAACTGTTCAATCAGGAAGACAATACATTCGAACCTTATGGACAGTGACTTGGCAGCATCACCTGGCTGAAGCCTGACAAGACCATGCCTTTGCTTCCCTCCAACATTCATCTACCGGTTACCGAAGTCCTCGAAGAGTTGAAGTCGGCTCTCAACCGCCACCATGAAGCAATTCTGCAGGCGCCACCCGGCGCCGGAAAAACCACGCTTGTCCCTCTGGCACTGGCAGCTGAACCCTGGCTGGGCGACAGAAAAATCCTGATACTGGAGCCACGCCGCATTGCAACCCGCGCTGCGGCGCACCGGATGGCGGACCTGCTTGGCGAATCGGTGGGCCAGACCGTGGGCTATCGCATGCGACTTGATACCAGGGTTTCGTCTTCCACAAAAATCGAAGTGATTACAGAAGGCATCCTCACCCGCATGCTTCAGGAGGATCCCTCTCTTGTCGATGTGGGGCTGGTTATTTTCGACGAGTTTCATGAACGTAGCCTGGACGCGGACCTGGCCCTTGCCTTGTGCCTGAAGGGAAGATCTCTGTTCAGGGAGGACGATCCGCTTAAACTGCTTATCATGTCGGCAACGCTGGACAGCCATAAGCTGGAAGAACTCACCGGGGCACCGGTTATGCAGAGCGAAGGCAAGCAATATCCGGTAGACATCATCTATGGAAAAGCCAGTCAGCCGAGAGACTCAATCAATGACAAGACTGTTGCGGCGACCTTAAGAGCACTGGCTGACAATCCCGAAAGCAGTATTCTTGTATTCCTGCCCGGCCAGGGCGAAATCAGGAGTGTGGAAGATGCGCTTGCGATCGAGCTGCATAATAGAAAAATCAGTGGCGTTCACCTGTGTCCTCTGTATGGCAACCTTTCGCTGGAAGCACAACAAGCTGCGGTCGCACCGGTAGCAAATCCCGGTGAAAGAAAAAATCGTACTTGCAACCAACATCGCAGAAACCAGCTTAACCATCGATGGTGTGGATGTTGTTATCGACACAGGTCTGGCCAGAGAACCTGTGTTCGATCCGACAACGGGCATGACCCGGCTGCACACGCGCAAAATATCCCAGGCATCGAGCACACAACGAATGGGTCGGGCCGGCAGATTGCGCCCGGGAAAATGCTATCGGCTCTGGTCAAAAAGCCAGCAGGATCAGATGGCTCCTCATGCAACGCCGGAGATACTGAACGCCGACCTCGCCCCGGTTGCGCTGCAACTTCTGCAATGGGGCATCAATGACCCCGACGAACTCGCCTGGATGGACCCACCCGGTCGCGGTCCCTGGCTGCAGGCAGTATCCTTGCTGCTCAGACTCGGCGCGATAGTAAAGACAGATAAGGGACTGCAACTAAGCGCACATGGCAGCCTGATGGCGAGCCTTGCTGTACACCCTCGTCTTGCACATATGCTGATCTGCGGGCAAGCGATTGGGCAGGCAGACACAGCCAGTCTGATTGCCAGCATCCTCTCCGATCGCGATCCATTGAGCCGGGAGACGCCGGACATGAACGAGAGAATTGATATTCTGCTGGAACAATCAAACTGCCCGAATCAACACCGTGGCTGGTTCCATCGCAGCCCGACAGCTCGCCGAAAAATTTTCTGCGCAAATCAAACAGCTTGTCAATTGAGCCGGACGCGCAGCAGATAAAGCACGATCAGGTAGCAGGATATCTCATCGCCTGTGCCTACCCTGATCGGATTGCCAGACGTCGACACTCCGGTGGTTTTCAACTAGCGAATGGCCGGGGGGCAAGCATCGCGGGAAACCATGCTCTGGAAGAGTCGAAGTGGCTGGCCGTCGCTGAGATCGGCGGCATAGCGAGATCAAAAGGCGACATGATTCGATCGGCTGCTGCTTTAGATGAAACACTATTTGAATCACTACTCTCAGAGCAGGTTGAAACAACACCATTGTTGAGTGGGACAGCAAAACAAAGCGCTTCATTGCCGAAGAAAGACGTCAGATTGGCGAGCTTGTTTTAAGCCGTAACAAACTCGCAAAGGTTCCGGCTGAGGCCAAGAAAGAAGCACTCATAAAACATGTTCAAACTTCAGGTCTGGAAACTCTTGCCGTTTACTCCGGAGCTTCGACAATGGCAGGCTCGGGTTGAACTGGTCCGCGCTAATACCGGTAATCTTGGCTGGCCGAATGTGTCCGATGAACATCTGCTGGCTTCCATGCATGACTGGCTTGGGCCCTATCTCGAACCGGTCAACCTGCTCAGCCATTTTAAGAAACTTGATTTAAAATCCATTCTTACGGCGCTGCTGAGCTGGGAGCAGAATCAACAACTGAATGCACTCGCACCGCAACGCCTGCAGGTGCCTTCCGGTTCCAGTTACGCGATTGATTACACAAGGTCGCCACCGGTACTCGCAGTCAAGCTGCAGGAAATGTTTGGCTGTGTTGATACACCCACGGTTCTCAATGGCCAGGTAGCCATCACTGTCCATCTGCTATCTCCCGCCGGCAGACCAGTTACAGGTTACTCAGGATCTGGCGGGCTTCTGGCAAACGTCCTATCAGGACGTCAGAAAGGAAATGAAGGGGCGGTACCCAAAACATCCGTGGCCGGAAGATCCGGAAATGCCGTGGCAACAAGAAGAGCCGAACCGAGCGAAGGGTTGGGGTCAGAGTAAAAATCCAGTAGTTTTTTGCCGATATTTCTATTACAAATTTATCTGGCGTCAACAATGGAGCCAACCTCTACCGGCCCTTCAACTACTGCGCATGAACATGTAGCTCCACGCCTTCATTCTGACGCAGTGTGGACATGATTTTAGATATGTTATCCAGACTGGGATTCCCCGAAGCGCTAAGCATGCGCATCAGGCTCTGGGGTTTCTTGTGCGTGATTTGTCCCAGCTCTTCAAATCCAATCGTCGCATTCACGTAATCACGCAGTAGCGATTTAGCCTCGTCGATTTCGTTGCGAAGAATGCACTCTGCGGCCTCTGTGAGCAATCCAACGCGAAACTCTGGATCTTTCTGGGCTCGCTCAAGGATAGTTTCTCTAAAATCTCGTGTTAATGGCATTTTAATTACCCTTTCTCTTTCGACTCTTATACTCTTTCCAAAGTATCTGGGCGGTTTTGATATCACGGCTTTGTCGTTTCTTAGTGCCGCCACCTAAAAGTATTAGTGCTTCTTCTATGCGAAACCTGGATACAACACCGTATGCAACACTACCGCTGGTTGGATACCACAGCTGCAACGAAATCAAAACATCAAGGGCACAGTTCAACTGCTGTTATCCTCCACCTCTAAAGATTGAATTGGTCACTCACTCACCATTTCCAGAATAGTCCTTGCTCCTCGATTGGCTTGCTTTACTTGTTTGGCGAATCCGCTCTGCTGGGACAGCTAATTGTTCAAGCAAGTACTTCTTGAAAGTGGGCTTATAAGGCTGCAGCTCTATTGACCTGGCCATGCACAATAGCCATGCATCCCGCTCCTCAACACCCACAGAAAGATGCATATGGGCTTTGGGGATATTGACGGGTCCATATTTATTCAAGTAGTGCCGGGGTCCACCTAACCAGTAGCACAAAAAGTGGGTTAGCTTATCATCGACTAATGACAAGTCATCTGCATGCATAGAACGAATATTTTTTGCTTCCGGTAATTCATCCATGAAAACATAGAAACACTTGACCAGTTTCTGAATTCCTTCAAACCTACCTGCTGCCTTGTATGAAGTATCTTCAAATCCGTAGTTTTCATCAATTGATTTTAGTTCGCTCATGGCTCCTTGTTCGCTTACCCATATACAAACTCAAGGCATGGTGGAAAAAGAAAGCCATCCACGGGATGTGCGCATGAGCCTGGTGAAACTGGCCAGGGGCGGGGAACGCCTGTATAAAGATGGCACTGCATTTCTCGGTGAAGTCGCTACCGATATGACAAAAAGCTCACACCGGCGCAGTTTGAAAAACTGCAGCAGTCTGTTGAGCTGCTGATGTAAGTGTTCGAAAAAAAAAGGACGGATGTATTAATAAAAAACTCCTCCGACCCCTTTTGTTTTACCTATAAGCATTCAAGATCTAATCCATCAGCTTTCAATGGAGGTAGATGAGAAGGTTATGTCTCAGCTGGCGCTGTTTGAACAAAAAAGCGTTGGCGTTCTGCAAGTTGCCGGCAACGGATGTCAGGCAGTAGCTGGAACACGCCGCTTCAGCGCTGTGAGACACCGGACTGATCCGGACCGGCTCGCAGAGCTACAGACTCAAGTGCGGCTGCTGGTGGAGAGTACGCCGGCACCGCAGGCGTAACCAGGCCCCTTCTTAAGGCTGGTAGGGAAACGGGTCCTGATCGTCGGGGATGCCGTCGTCATCGTCATCGTCATCGTCGATCCCCGCCGTAAACAGCTTGAAGCGGAACGGATTCTCCTGAATCAGATTAAACTGGCCCCAGAAGTACTGGCCATTGATCTCTATCTTGACTGCCGTTAGTACGAGCGTATCCAAATCGACGAAACTGGCATCGGTCGGATCCCAACTGGACAGCTCCTGCGCATAAGTAAGCAACACAATCGGAGGAGCGGTACCCGGCTCGAGTGTGAGCTCGATGGAAAACGCGATGACGTCGTCTACCGTGACGACCGGAAGAATCAGCCTGTCAGCTTCTACATATCCGCCGGTTGGCAAAAAGACAGGGTCTATCGGCTCGCCCAGTGCCCCGTCCCCTAAATAGAACTGGACGAAGTCCCCGAATCCATCCACTGTGGCAGTGACGGTCATACTGGCAGTTTGCGGGGGCAAATTGGTAAATAGAGTCAGGCCACTCTCGGGATAGTTTCCGCCATCATGATGCGGGCCAACCGCCATTATCCCGGTGTCTGGATCGAGCAAAACTTTTCTGTCTGCAATCACCGTGCTGGTCTGAGACGTGTAATCGATCGTGAAATGTTCAGTATAAAGCCCATCAAGGGGAAGCGGATTCATGTTGATGTCGAAGAGGGTCAACTTTAAACCCAGCAGCGGCAGATCGCCGAAGCCAATTGCTGTATCCGGAGTTATGATTTTATTGCTCAGATCGAGATCAATTAGTTTTGCTCCGGGCGTAACATTATTCGGATGCCCTGGCGTGAGTACCGCGATATGCGGTGGCGTACCATTCCATAACCCGGCACGGTCGGCGGGTTTGTTGGCCATCTTCCGCCATTACGGAAATTGAGAATGTTTCCATCGAGAACGACCGTGTCGCCAATGTTGAAAGTCAACGTCGCGGAGCTGCCGTTTATCTGCCACGGCGGCCATTCGGTTGCGAAAGCTGACATTGAGAATAGTGCCAGGAGAACCGCAGCAAGCGCTTTAAACCGCAAGTGCCTGTTGAGCCAGTCTCGATGATTGAGGTGTTCTGCCAACATGCCTGCCTCCTTCACGAACAGTGTCAGTGACGTGTCGAACCAAACCTGCAAGAACTGATTATACCTTATTGCTTTGTGGATGAAGTTGCTACAAATCAGAATAGAAGCAGTTTCTCAGATTTCCGAGCGCAGGAAAACCGTGGCTCAATAAAGCACCCGATTTGTCACTGTCACCATAAATTGGTGGGGGCTATCGCCCAATCG
>CALOEW010000032.1:0-4798 GCA_942492445.1 uncultured Gammaproteobacteria bacterium | reverse complement strand
TCAAAAAAAAAACATGAGCTGGTGTGTGCTGGAGGTCAGGGCAGGCAGGTGCCCTGAGCGGCCTCTCTCATCAGCCAGGGATTACCTTTTTGCTCCCCTGAAGGGGGCCAGCGTCCACCTCCTCCTCCAAGCTGAACTGGGACCACTTCTGGGGCAGCGGGGAAGGAGCTGCGCTGAGTAGCAGTGGTTGGGGGGGGGACACCTTTTCAGGCATGGGCTATACCCCCCCCAGCAGCGGCATACCAGTGTCCTGGTGCTGGTATTACCGCAATGGCTTCAATTGCTACAAGGCCGGTGGCGGGCAGTGCTATTCAGTGGTCGGCGAAACCAGCAACATGCCATTTTCGGTGGCGGTCCAAGTTATATTGTGCATCCTTCCGATGTGGCGCCGGCCCTGGTGGCCCTGGGAGCCCGCTTCAACGTGATCGGACCGTCCGGGGAGCGCAGTCTGAGTGCCGACCAGTTTTTTCAGCTGCCGGCGCAGAATCCCCGTTACGAGAACAGTCTGTCCAGGGATGAACTGTTGGCCAGCGTGCTTTTGCCCGCGCCACGTGTCGGCGCGGTCAGTGGCTATCACAAGGTGATGGATCGACAGGCCTGGACCCACGCCGTGGTGAGCGCGGCGGCCGTACTGGAGCTTAATGACGGTATCTGCGACAAGGCGTCCATAGTTCTGGGGGGAGTCGCTCCCGTCCCATGGCGGGCGCGGGAGGCTGAAAATGTGCTGGTAGGTCAGCGGGTATCAGCGGAACTGGCAGCCCGGGCGGGTGAAGCCGCCGTACGAAATGCCCGGCCCCTGGCGAAAAATGCCTACAAAGTACCGATGACCAGTGCCGTTATCGAACGCCTGGTTCTGGCGCTGGCAGGGGTGCAGGTGACGGCATGAACAGGCGTGACTTCCTGCGTTTCCGATCCAGCGGTGGCCGGCGGGTGGTTTCATTGTCCTGCCAGCGGCTGTACATGGCCTATGTTGATTGTAAGAGTCAGGGTTCCGTGGCGAGCGGCCGGGACTGCGACGACAGCGGATGGACGGATGAACCGCCGCTGCGGATCAATACATTGTCGGTGGAACAAATAGTTCCAGGACCTGGGTTGCGAGCTTGCCGATGCCGATGTGCTGGTATTGGAGGACCGTGGCTGGCTGCAGGATGAGGACTTTGTGCACCAGGTGGACAGGCTGCTGGCAGCAGTGCGAAGCGGTAATGTAGAGGTGCGCTACCGGGTCGTTGATTCAGGGTTTCACTCTAACCACACCTCACCCGGAGCCTACGGATGATTTTCCACGTGAATCTGAGAAATTCTTGGAGTTGGTTCCTTAGAGTATGATTTTTTCAATAATCAGAAAGCTGTCATTGATACCGATGCTTGCGCTGCTGGTCGCCTCCTGCGAGCCCGCAATCGATGCGGATCAGTCTCTGCAGCAGCAGGTCAGCGACGCCATTACATCCGCTTCAGACCTGCCCCGGGACAGGCTGGTCATTTCGGTTACAGACGGGGTTGTGCATGTGTCCGGCACTCTCGATTGTGGAGAGTGCGGTGGAATGCGGACTCCCGGCGGCAGTGGCACCGTTCAGCAAAGCCTGGGGGCTGTTATCAGGGCGGTTCCCGGCGTCAGACAGGTCAATTTTTCGCAACTTAGCGTGCGTTGAAAGCGCATAAGCTCAGTCTGCCAGCGGCCAGTACACTTCAGTTTGCCAGTCCATGGGGTCCGGGTGCTGCTCTGGATCGGTAATATACCACTCCCAATTTGACCCCAGTGCCGTGTAGCCGTTCTGTTCTACCCACTTCTCCATGGCGGCATAGGTTTCGGGCAGTGATTCATAGGAGCCGGAATGCGTGGCCACGGCAACTGCTCCACCCTGCAGGTTTCCGGCCTGGATTTCCCCTTCCCCACTGGCGGGTTCACTCAGGGGGAGTATGGCGTCGACGGTCCAGCTGCCAAGGCCGGTCCGGATGTAACGGGCCATAGGATTTCCGGCGATTGACAGTCCCTGTTGCATGCCGTAACCGAAGAGTTTCGGAAAGCACTCCCCATAGAAAGCCGGCAATTGGCTGGGCACCACGTCCCGGCGGATAAAGAGGATGGGCTGAGGCTCGATGACCTTGTAAATCACTTCAGAGGTTGGCATAAGCAGGGTTTCTCCGTTCTGATCCGGAAACATTTGTCCGGCAGGCACAATTTGGCCGGATAAGTGTGGCAATATCGCCAGGGTGCTGCAACTGTTCCTGCTCCGCAGCCACAGGACACGCCTGCAGGCCACGCCGCTCGAAGCCTGCTTTCCAATTCAATTCTCCAACCCTTCTGAACGAATATGCGCGCTTTCTGAGGTTACTCTACAGATGGCGCCCTGGCGATACTGGTCATCGGACTGAAGAATCAGTAGTTGCATTGAGAGCCATTTTGGCTGACCATCCCACAACAGGGCATCCAGCCACCTTGATTTGTTAATGTTATCTGTATTTTCGGGTAATGTTTGTTCCTGCCTCGAAATGGTGAACTCGAGTGTCAGGGTATTGTTATCGTTCACCATCAGCTATAGAAGGTCATATGAGTAAAGGTACAGTTAAGTGGTTCAATGCAGATAAAGGTTTCGGTTTTATAACTCCTGAAAGTGGGGGGAAAGATCTTTTTGTACACCACTCGGAAATCAAAAGTGGCGGAGGTTATGCAACGCTGAATGACGGCCAGGCCGTCGAGTTTGAAGTTGGCCAGGGCCAGAAGGGTCCATGCGCCACCAATGTGGTTCCTATCTGATGTAAGCGACCGTCCCCGGAAACGGTGGGTGCCTGTCTCATGGCTCACTGGCCGTTCCGGGTCAAAATCTGCCGCCTGGGCTTGGTGGGTATGGCTGACTACCACCAATCCGCAGGCGGCATCCCACATCGAAAACCTGCGTTTGAAACCGTTGCAGTGTGATCTGCCGAGTCGTTACTGATCATGACCGGGCATCGAATCACTGCCATGCGTTTCGCCAGTGTTTATCCGCCTACGTGGCAAAGGCGGAAAAAAAAGACGCACAAAAGCGGAAGTCGATGAAATTGTCCGCTGGCTGACAGGATATAGCCAGAAAATTCTGGAGGCACAACTCGAGAATCAGACAGACTTTGAGACTTTCCTGTCGCAAGCGCCACTACTGAATCCTGCGCGGAATCTGATAACCGGAGTGGTTTGCGGTGTTCGGGTGGAACAAGTTGAAGAGCCGACAATGCGGGAGATTCGCTACCTTGACAAGCTTATCGATGAGTTGGCCAGGGGCAAAGCGATGGAAAAAATTTTAAGGAACTGATGCTGCATACTGGCCGACAGCTTCAATAATAGGCTCCCTGTTCCCTGAGAATGATCAGCCGGCAGTCGATTGACGCTAATCCTCCCCTGCCTGAGGACAATGGCAGAATCCCGGGAGGCCGCTCAGGCTGGAGGTTCAAGATGGTCGTTTACGCTGCCATTGATCCGGAACCAGGCGGCAACACCGTAGCGATCACGGCAGGTCGGCAGCACTTCATGGGGGAACTCCTCACTGAGGAACAGCACCAGGGTGCCGAACCCCGGCACCACGCGAACCAGCTCGGTGTCGCCTTCGTTGGCATAGATGACCAGTTCGCCACCCTGGCCCGGTTCCCAGCCGCGGTTGAGATAGGTTACCAGGGACAATACCCGATTGGATTGACCCTTGAAGGCATCCAGGTGCCTGCGATAGAAGTCGCCATGCTGATAAAGGGAAAAGTGGGACTCCAGGGAAAACAGGCCAAGAAACAGGCGACGGTTCAGGTAGTCCTTGAGTCGGTCCAGCCATTCCAGCCAGGCGCAGCCACCGGGATCTTCATCACCGATCCAATAGATGCGGTCCCGACGGACGAAGTTATTGCGCATCTGCCTTGCGCCTCGGCCTATCCGGGCGGCTTTGAAAGCAGTGGTTTCCAGGCTGGCCAGGTAATCAAGCAGCCCCTGGGCAAGGAACTGGGGCAGGGCGGCGGGCAACACCACGAAACCCTGGCACTCCAGGCCGGTGGCAATGCATTCGAACAGGGTCTCGTCAGGGGGCAGTTTTCTGCAGTTGTGATTGATTGCCAGGTTCATGGTGTGGACCTCTAAGGGAACCTCTGGTAAGTGGCCTGAATTTTCCGCCTGTTTAGCCCAATCCTGCCAGGCTGGCAAGAAACTTTATTGATTTCTGCGATTTCCGGAGCGGCCGGGTCCCTTCGGGTTCCTGGCAGCCTGACCGCGATCTGCATTGGTGCCGGAATTCACCGGGGCTGGACTTGCCCGGGTCTATCGAGTGTAATCTGCAATCGCCCGCCAGTTTCAGGCACAGTGCACTGGTGAACATCAGTAACAGGCTCCGATTTATCGGTAGTCAGAGCCTGCGGTGGCGTTGCCTGGACCTGCCGGCATGGGGTGAGTGCCGATCGTGTCACCGGTTCAAGGATTGCCACTTTCAGATGCTTCATTGCTGAATGGTAACAACGATGGCTATTGACAATCAGAAATTGCTGGACCGGGATTTCGGGACCCTGGAGCATACCTACACGGAAAGGGACACCATGCTCTATGCTCTCGGCATTGGCATGGGCCAGGACCCCCTGAACGAGGATTGCCTGCGATTCGTCTATGAGGAGAATCTGAAAACCATGCCCAGCCAGGCAGTTGTTCTGGCCCACCCGGGTTTCTGGGCAAGGGACCCCGATACCGGCATCGACTGGGTTCGGGTACTTCACGCAGGCCAGGAAATCACTCTGCACAAGCCACTGCCATCAGCAGCGGCTGTGCAGGCAAACCGCCCAGGTAACGGATGTAATC
>CALOEW010000031.1:0-80173 GCA_942492445.1 uncultured Gammaproteobacteria bacterium | reverse complement strand
GCATGGGCCAGTTTTTCTCATCGTGGTAACGCAGGAATGCTTTCTGCAGGCGACGCTTGTTCAATGTCGCTGCAGATGGTCAGTTTTTCGCTTTTGTAGCGCACTTTCTCCAGTGGATTTCGTCGGAGAATAGTACATCGCGGTCGCCAATGCCATCGGTGAGGGATAGAAAGTTTGTACCTGATCCGGTTTAAACTGTGCGTTCCTTCAGCCACAGGCTCAGGTTGAGCATGTCTTCTTCATCGCAACCAGGGATGAGCGGCAATGAAGTAGGGAATCAGATACTGTTCTTTGCCGGCCTTCTTCGAAAACTTGTCGAACAGTTTCTTGAATTCATCATAGGAGCCGATGCTCGGCTTCATCATTTTATCAGGGTGTTTTCTTCACTGTGCTCCGGCGCAATTTTCAGGTAGCCGCCGACATGGTGGGTAACCAGTTCTTCCACATATTCCGGGTCGCGCAGGGCCAGGTCGTAGCGCAGCCCCGAGGCAATGGCGACGCGTTTGACTCCCGGCACCTGGCGTGCCCGACGATACAGTTGTGTGGTAGGGCTATGATCGTATTCAGGTGCTGGCAGATATTCGGGTAGACACAGGACAGGCGCCGACAGTTTTGAATCTTCGGCGATTTGCAGTTCAGCTGTACATATTGGCGGTCGGGCCGCCCAGATCGGAGATAGTGCCGGTGAAACCTGGCACCTGGTCGCGAATTTTTTCGATTTCCCTGAGAATTGAATCCTCCGACCGTGACTGAATGATTCGTCCCTCGTGCTCGGTGATCGAGCAGAAGGTACACCCACCGAAGCAGCCACGCATGATATTGACCGAGGTCTTGATCATGTCGTAGGCGGGGATGCGCGCATTACCATAGCTCGGGTGCGGCCGACGGTTGATAGGGCAGATCGAACACCCCATCCATCTCGTCGGTTTCAAGAGGAATGGCGGTGGATTGACCCAGACATCCTGTGTCGATGTTTCTGCACCAGTGCGTTTTGCGTTGTAAGGATTGGCTTCCTGATGCAGCACGCGGGACGCATGGGCATACAGTGCCGGGTCATTTGACACTTTGTTGAATGAGGGCAGGCGAATATAGCTGGTGTCCGGATCAAGGTCATACTGACGCTGCAACGGCATGGGAATGATGCGCACCGGGGCTCACATCGCTGCCGGCTCAATCGAGCGCATTCGCTGCTTGCGTCGAGTTTCTGGGGTTTCTGGCACTCTATTGTCATAGTCATAAGGATTGGGAATTGTGTCGATCTTCGCTGGCCAGTCGATGCGCGTGGAATCGATCTCGTCCAGCCCTGGGGCATGTCATCGCACCATGGCGGTGCCGCGCATGCATCATATCGCCACGGCTTGCCCCGGGAGATTTGATGGGCCAGTTCGGCCATGGCGCGTTCGGCATTGCCAAACAGCAGAATGTCGGCGTTGGAATCGATCAGAATTGAACGGCGGACCTTGTCGCTCCAGTAATCGTACTGGGCGATGCGCGCAGGCTGGCTTCGATGCCACCGATAACAATGGGCGTGTCGTAGTAGGCCTCGCGGCAGCGCTGGCTGTACACGATGACCGAGCGGTCCGGTCGCTTGCCTGCTTCGCCATTTGGTGTGTAGGCATCATCACTGCGCAGGCGCAAGTCCGCAGTGTAGCGATTGATGAGAGAATCCATATTGCCGCCGGTGACGCCGAAAAACAGATTTGGTTGACCCAGTTCCCTGAAAGGACTTTCGGCACTGTCCCAGGCAGGCTGGGACAGTATTCCGACGCGGAATCCCTGTGCCTCCAGGAAGCGGCCAATCACGGCCATGCCGAAACTCGGGTGGTCCACGTAGGCATCCGCTGTGACCAGGATGATGTCGCAGCTGTCCCAGCCCAGGTTGTCCATTTCTTTCCGGGACATGGGCAGAAATTCAGCGCTGCCGAAACACTCGGCCCAGTATTTCGGGTAACTGAAAAGTGGTGTCGGGGTGGCGGGTTGTTGAGGCATCAGAAATTCACGAATTGGCGGAGAGGAAAGATTTCATCATTGAGGGTGACTTCGCCATTGGTCAGGCTCACTGATGCCTGGACGCGCCCCCCTTCGACCACGAGTAATGCCTGGTAGTCGGTTACGGTCTGGGCCAACGGGCTGTTCATCAACGCCGCCTGGTCGGCGTCGACAGTGAGAAAAAATTCAACTTCATTCAGTGCCAGGCCGGGATCGAATGCATCAACGTCAGGCAGGTCCGGCAGTCCCGGCCAGTTGATGTCCAGGTGCAGGCTGTGGTCGCTGTCGTAAGCCGCGAGTTGCAGGCTGGTGTCAATCTGAAAGTCTTCACGGGCAAGCCGGAGCAGAAGCTCCCGGCCCAGGTCGGCTATTGCATCCCCGGCCTGGGTCTGACTGAGCGGTACGCTCTGCCCGGGCCGGGCAATAAAGCGGGAGTACGAGTCGAGCAGACTCCGGCTGACCTGACTGAGCTGAAAACTCCAGTCCAGCGCGGTTACGGGAAATTCCCAGTCTATGCTGCCGATATCAAGTTGTTGGGTAAGCGACATCGTTTCGGGAAGGGTCTGGCTGGCAACCAGCCGGTATTCTAAGTGCAGTGATTCGGCCGACACTGGAAGTGGAGCATTACTTTCCATCCGGGCAATGTCGAGGCGGGTTTCGGTTTCGGCAAACGGCTGCTGCAGATTCGCGTTCCAGCCGCTTGCCGCCAGGTTATAGATCGAAAGGTCAAACTGGCTATTGCTTGCGTAGAGGGTGGTTTTTTCAAGGGTTACATCTGCCTGGTTTGACAGGTCGGGGGAGACAGAGGACCTGCCCTGCAACCCGTCGACTGCAAGCGTTCCGCCCCGGGCGCCGGCTACCAGTCGATCGACCTCGAATCCCAGTTCCATGCGACTATCGAAGCCCGCGACCAGGAAGAGCAGAGAGTCACCGGTTTCCATGTCAATGGTCGAGTCGAAGTCCTGCGGGCGGAGACCGCTGACAGAGGGGGAGATACGGGCAAACGCGGTTCCCAGCTTCACACCCCGGGGTGTGAACAACAGGGGACCGTGATGGATGGTCATGTCCAGATTCAGGAGCACCGGGCGGCCTATGAGCTGGTCCAGCCCGTCCACTCCCAGTTGAACTCTGGCATGACTGCTGAACCAGCCGCGCTGAATCTCATTCTGCCGGACCTCCAGCATTTTCCTGGCGTCTTCAGGAACCAGGGTCAACAGCGTGTCGGTGGCAGCAGAGTGTATGCCACCGCCAACAAAGTTGGGAGCCACAAGCAGGACAATGGCAACAATCGCCAGAACACTCAGCAGGGTTTTCTTCATTCGGAACCGCAGTTGCATACCGCAGGGGTGGGCACTCGAAGAGCAGAGTTTAACATAACCCCGCTGTAATTCCCCCGCTCCGGCTTGCGCGTTGGGCTTACTGTCGCAGCCTTACTATCTTATAGGCACAGCGACGGCTGCCTTCCAGCAGGTACTCGGTGCGGGTCACCGTGGCCAGGTCGCCGAGCAGGTTGCGAAACAGCTCCAGTTCCGCGCGACAATAGTGATTGCAGCTTTGTGCCAGGCCGATGATGGGGCAATGATTTTCTATCAGCAGCCAGTTCTGGTCCGGCAGCAGCCGCACGTCCGCCATGTACCCGTCCCGGGAGCGCAATGAAGCCAGGGTCCGGATCCGTTCCCCGAGGTCAGTTTTTTCCGCCAGGAAGCGTTGGTACTGCGTTGCCAGCTTGTCGCTGCGCCTGTCCACCAGTTCATCGAGCTTTTCGCCGCCCAGGCTGTCTCTGATGACCTGTATCAGTTCGCAGGCCTCCTCGCGGTGGGCGTCCGGAAACTGGCTGTGCCCTTTCTCGGTGAGTTCCCATAGGTGCAGTGGCCTGCCTCTGGTCTGGCGGGTTTCCACGGTGGTTGCAACGAGGCCATTGTTGAGCAATTCAGCCAGGTGCTGTCGGATTCCCATGGTCGTCATGTTCAGGCGCCTGGCAAGTACCTTGACTGATTGGCCGCCGTGTTGCTTGAGTTGATCGAGGATGTTCTGCTGGGAAGCTGAGAGGTACATGCGCCGGTGTCCGGAGTGTACTGCCTGAAAGTCACGGCAGAATATCAATAGTATTCACTGTAGTAAATTCTGCTCTGGAACTTAATGGTAAAGCGTTCTGCTTGCTCAAGAACAGCGGGTTGACTGCAACCTACGATATTGCGGCTGTTCTGTAGCCCTGAATTTGCTAGCATGCGCCAGGACGGAATTCCGGTGATTTGTTTCCATGGAACTACCCTTGCTGGTCAGTTTTGTCGCCTACCTGGTATTGATCCTGGTGATCGGTGGCAACGCCTACACGCGTACACACGATATCGATGATTACATCCTTGGCGGGCGTAAACTTGGTGCGGTGGTGACGGCGCTCAGTGTCGGCGCTTCGGATATGTCCGGCTGGTTGTTGCTGGGGCTGCCGGGTGCCGTGTACCTGTCAGGGTTGAGCGAAGCCTGGATTGGCATAGGACTGCTGGGAGGGGCCTATGCCAGCTGGCGCCTGGTGAGTCGGAGACTGCGCGTCTACAGTCAGCATGCACGGAATTCCCTGACTTTGCCCGACTACCTGGAGAATCGCTTCGCAGATAAGACGCGAGTGTTGCGCATTCTGTCGGCAGCAGTAATTCTGCTGTTTTTCACCTTCTATACCGCCTCCGGACTGGTGGGCGGCGCGATCCTTTTCGAAAACAGTTTCGGCCTTGATTACCGGATAGCCCTGTATCTTGGTGCCCTGATAATTGTTTCCTACACCTTTGTGGGCGGATTTCTCGCAGTCAGCTGGACCGATGCCCTGCAGGCCGCATTGATGCTCCTGGCACTGATTATTACACCAGTCCTGGTGCTGCAGGATGCCGGTGGCGCGGATGCCTTCGTCCGTCAGATGCGGCAGGTGAATGCTTCCAGCACCAGCCTTTTCCAGGGTATCTCCCTGGTCGGTGTAATCTCCCTGCTGGCCTGGGGCCTGGGGTACTTCGGACAGCCGCACATTCTGGCCCGGTTCATGGCCATCGAAAGTCCCGCGAGGCTCGTTGCGGCCAGGCGGATTGCCATGTCCTGGATGGTGGTCGTGCTGATGGGATCGGTTACCACCGGCCTGGCCGGTATGGCCTACTTTGCACAACAGCCGTTGGAGAATCCGGAAACCGTGTTTATCGCCCTCAGTCAGGTGCTGTTCAATCCATGGATTGCCGGCATCATCAGCGCGGCGATTCTTTCAGCGATCATGTCTACCATCGATTCCCAGCTGCTCGTATCCTCCAGTGTCATCAGTGAGGATTTTTATCGTGTGTTTGTGAGACCTGGCGCTGGAGAAAAGGAGCTGCTGCTGGTAAGCAGGTCTGCCGTGATCGCAATCGCCCTGCTGGCGGTGATGATCGCCAGCGACCGTAACAGCCGCGTACTGGATCTGGTGGGGTATGCCTGGGCCGGATTCGGCGCCGCATTTGGGCCCGTGATTCTGTTTTCCCTGTTCTGGCGCCGGATGACCGGCAGGGCAGCCATCAGCGGCATGGTGTGCGGTGCTGTTACGGTGGTGGTATGGTCGAACCTGCAGGGAGGGCTGTTCGATGTTTACGAGATGGTGCCGGGTTTCCTGCTGGCCTCAGTGGCGATACTGGCAGTGACCGGGGCAGCTCCCCAGCAGGACCGTGCGGTGCTGAATGAATTTGACGAGGTCCAGGTTCTGGGCAGTGAAAGGGGAGCTCGAAGGGAGCACCCCTGATCAGCCACGCGCCAGCCTTAGGGAACCTCTGAGCAAGTCCCACAACGCTCTGGCCTTCAGGCAAGTCTGCTGGCGAGGCGCATTGCCGCCGGCATGCGTCGGCCTGTCAAGGCAGTGCAACGAAGCCAGCGGGCTTGTCTGGAAGGCCCCTTCGGGCGGGGCTTAATCGGGGGTCGCTGCTTCGTTGCCGTGCTTGGCAAGGTTCCCTTAGCTGCATTTCCACATGAGGCAGCCCGTCTTCCAGGTAGGGGGCCGATACCGATCGAAATCCGAATTCCCGGTAGAAATTTTCCAGGCGTTGCTGGGCTGAGATTCTGATGCCCGCAGCGGGCCAGATGTCCTGGCAGATGTCGACAGCTTTGCTGACAGTTGCCCGGCCATAGCCGTTTCGGCGGAAAGAGGGGTGGCAGGTGATTCTGCCAATGGCAGGTTCGTCGTATTTGACGCAGGGCGGAATCAACCTTGCGTAGCTGACGAGTTGCTTTTCCTGGAATCCCATCAGGTGCATGGCGTCCTGGTCCAGTCCGTCAAGATCCTGATAGATGCAGGCCTGCTCCACCACAAATACCTCGGAGCGCAGTTGCAAAAGGTGGTAAAGCTGCGAGGGGGTCAGCGAATGGAATGTCAGGCACTGCCAACTGAGTTTGGACATGCAGAACACAGCTTGAAATGACACAGATATCAGGGCCGCCGTTCGAGGCGCCTGTCAAACATAGCACGGAACGCGGTAAAATCGTGTGAGGTTTTTTTGGGTAAACTCCTGGATTTCCGGAAAAGGTTGAAGGATGAGAAGACGGAGCACTATTGCACTTCTGGCCATGTTGCCATTACCGGGCGTCAGGCGTCTCGCTATGGCTCACGAGGCGGATGCTCAGCCAATCCAGATCAATGATGATGAGTGGTTTGACCGCCTCAGTTACCTGCAGTATTCCATTCTGGTGATGGGAGAAACTGAAGAACCCGGCTCCAGCCCGCTGCTGCGGGAGGACAGGCCCGGTGTTTACCGGTGCGTAGGCTGTGAACTGGAGTTGTTCCGATCTGAATGGAAATACGACAGCAACACCGGCTGGCCCAGCTTCCGGGATGCCATCCCCGGGCACCTGAATGAAGTTCGCGCAGGGTTGGGGCTGCTTGGGCCCGTGGAATACCGTTGTGCCCGCTGTGGAGGCCACCACGGTCATGTTTTCAACGACGGCCCGGCACCCACCGGTAAGCGATATAGCAACAACGGCGCAGTGCTGGTGTTTGTGCCGGCGCAGGATTAGCAGGCTGTTGAAAAACTATTGCGCTTGCCGGTGCTTCGTTAACCAGTCTGTCCATGGGATTGCCGGATACGTACAGTGCTTCTGTTTTACCAACAGACAGCGCAACCTCCGCGCTCCGGGGGCAAACAAATAGCTGGTCTTTGTGCGTTTCGAGCCGTGCTCAGGTACCTGACCGTGACGGGGCATCCAGACTCGGAAAACAGGCCGACCATGCTATACTTCACGCCTCACGCGGCCCCGGTGGCACAGCTGGATAGCGCGGCCCCCTCCTAAGGGGCAGGTCGCAGGTTCGAATCCTGCCCGGGGCCCCCTTCGAACCAGGACCAAACTCTCCCTAGATATAATAATGAAGCCCAGGAGTACCCTACCGGTTAATTCTTCCGGGGCTTGTGCGCGCCGTCTCCGCCCCGTCGTTCAGGCCTGGCCGCTGGATTTCTGCGGGCTCTCCCGAGGCATTCACGATCATGGCCCTGAGCCGCTGGAGTACTACCTCCCGCTCTGCTACAGTTTGCGCCTGGACTGAATTTCTCCTCTTCGCCACCACCACAATCCGAATTTTGACTTGCCATGATCAGATTCCGCCCCGATGCCCGGTTCTTGCTGACACTGATGGCTTTTGTCGTGCTGTTTGTCGCACTGGTCCTGCCCAACCGCCTTGATTGGATCTCGGCGCAGGCTTTCTATTATTTCCCCGTGGAATTCATGCTTGTCGGCCTGTTACTCCTGGCGCCTGGGCGGGCAGGAAACATTTTCCGGATTCTGCTGGCATTGTTGCTGGGCCTGGGCATAGTACTGCGCGGCGCAGACCTGGTGACCCATGAAATTTTCGGCCGACCCTTCAACCTGATTTTCGACACCCACCTGCTGGCGGATGGCAGCCGTCTGCTGACCGGGGTTCTCGGTAAGCTGGCCTCTGTCGGCGTCGGCCTGGTTTTGACTGCTGTGAGTGGACTGCTGTGCTGGCTGGCATTCGCCGTGTTGGGGCGAATTCAGCGCTCCCTGCAGGCCTACCCGCGGGAGGGCGGAGTTGCCCTGGCGACACTGTTACTTGCCTGGGGGGTATTACATGGTTTCGGCTGGTCTCGCACCAGCAGTTTCGCCTGGGACCAGCTTGTCTCACACGGTCGTTACACCCTGCACAGCGTTCGCGATATCAGGGTATTTGCGGAAACCGTCAATGAAGATGATCTGTCTCCGTCAGTTCATCCGGGCGCAGCGAGCTTAGATCGACTGCGTGGCAAGGATGTATTTGTCGTATTCGCGGAATCTTATGGACGGGTATTACTGGAGCGGGAGCCGTTTGTCGATTCGGTGGCGGCCACCCTTACGCAAGCACAGGAACTGTTGGAGGCGAATGGTCTTCACTCCCGCAGTGCGTTCCTGACCTCGCCTACGGTTGGTGGGCTCTCCTGGCTGGCTCATGCGTCGGCGTTGTCTGGAGCCTGGATCGACACTGAGACCCGTTACGAGACACTGATCATAAGTAAACGAACCACTCTGAACCAGTTGTTTCGTGAGGCCGGCTGGCGCACCGTGGCCGCCATGCCCGCGATCAGCATGGCCTGGCCGGAAGGTCAATACTATGGGTACGATCACATTTACGATGCCCATAATTTCGGCTACGAGGGATTGCCATTCAATTGGGTAACCATGCCCGATCAGTATGTCCTGTCCGCGCTGCAGACGCGGGAACGAAATGGTACCAACCGGATTCCTATCATGGCCGAGGTGGCGCTGATCTCCTCCCATGCACCGTGGACGCCGATCGCGGAACTGGTGCCCTGGGATCTGGTCGGTGATGGCCGGATCTTCAACCAGCAGGCACAGGCCGGGCCGACACCCGAAACCGTGTGGAGCGAAGTGGATTCCATTCGTTCCCATTACCGGCAATCCATTGAGTACATGCTCAATACCCTGGTGTCCTACCTGCTGGAATACGGCGATGAGAATCTGGTGATTCTGCTGCTGGGGGATCACCCGCCTGCGCCAATGGTTTCCGGTGACATGGAAAGTAACCAGGTGCCGGTGCATCTGATTGCGCGGGATCCCGGAGTCATTGATGCCATCGCTCACTGGCAGTGGCAGCCCGGTATGCTGCCTGCTGCAAACGCTCCCGTATGGCGTATGGATCTTCTGCGCAATCGCTTCGTGGAAGCTTTCTCCGGCCCACGGGGAGCAGCCGAGTAGTGATGGGGACGGGCTGGCGGGATCGCTGGGGACTGTGGCGTTCATTGCTGATCTACTATGGAATTCCGGGTCGGCAGGCACGCATGCGGCAGTGCTACGGCCAGTTTATTCGGCCCGGGGACCTGTGTTTCGATATTGGAGCGCATGTGGGCAGTCGGCTGCGGGCCTGGCGGGCTCTGGGTGCGCGCGCGGTGGCAGTGGAACCGCAGCCATTACTGATGCAGAGCCTGCGGCGACGCTACGGTTCTGACCCTGGTATCGCGCTGGTGGAAGAGGCGATCGGTGCGGCACCCGGCAGGGCGACACTTCATATCAGCTCGCTAACCCCTACGCTCACAACACTTTCATTACAATGGAAAACGCTGGTGCAGGAGGATCCGGCCTTCCGGGGAGTGGAATGGGACCGGCAGGTAACGGTGCCGGTTACCACCCTGGACGCTCTGATCGAGATCTGGGGCGAACCGCGCTTTTGCAAGATCGATGTGGAGGGCTTTGAACTGGAAGTCCTCAAGGGACTGTCACGTCCCCTGGCGTCACTGTCCTTCGAGTACATCCCGGCGGCCATCGACACGGCGCTGTCCTGTGTACGCCGACTTGAACAGCTGGGCGATTATGAGTTCAACCTGGCGACGGGAGAATCCCACCGGCTGCAGTCGGGTCACTGGCGGACCCCGGTAGAGATAATCAGGAAGCTGGAGGGTATTACCAGTGGAAGTGGTGATGTCTATGCCAGGATCGTCAACTTCGAATAGGAAATTCCGCGCTGTACTACTGGTCCGGGATTTCTTTCGGTAATGCCAGAATATCCGTGTGTCCCACTTCACAGGTGCCGGTTGTCACGTGTGACTGCCGGAACCGGATCCAGTCCTTGAGTGCTGCGGATTCCAGGGTCGGGTCCCGTGCCACCGCTGCGCCCATTCCCTTGATCAGTTCGCTCACCAGCCTGCTGTCGGTACCGTCCAGCTGCCAGGGACTGCTGGCGGACAGAACCGTGAAACCAGCCTGGGCGAAAACCACTTCCGTGTGCGCGCCGGCCAGCGGCCCCAGGGCCTGGCCCAGTCCCTTGTCCCGGCGCTGATCCCGGTTGAAGGCGCCGAGCACGGCCTCGTCCAGAGGATGCCCGGGTGACCAGTGCGTCGTCCCGTCATAGTTCAGTGCTGCGTACACACCGACAGGCCGGGTTTGACCCTGGAGCCGCAATCGCGCGGCCAGGGTCTCCAGAAATCCGGCGGAAACCAGGTCGAACAACGCCGAAGCAGTGACGAGGCGAGCGCCTTCCAGGGGCAGTCTCGCCACCTGGGCGAGGTCTGCGATACAGGCCTCCAGCCGGTGCGTGGTACCGTGTCGGCGTCGGGCCTCCGCCAGAAGTTCCGGATCATGGTCAACCAGGCGCCAGGTGAGGCTTGCCTGAACCATGTTTTCCGGACCGGTCAGTGCGCGCAGGGTGGCGCCGGTACCAGCCCCCAGGTCTACCACAACGGACCTCGCTGGGTATTGAATTCCGGCTTCCAGCCACTGTGTCGCCCGCAGTCTAAGGCCATTGTCGCGGGCACAGCGGTCCGCGTACTCTCGCAGGTTCAACCAGTCGATGCTGAAACCGCTCACGAGTGTTGCACCGCTTCGATTCGTTGTGCCACCAGGCGCGCAGTGTCAGCCCAGCTGGGCAAGGTAGCTGCGGCCTTTCGGGCACCGGCCTGCAGCCTCCTGCGCAGCAAACTGTCGGTCAGCACTTGTTTCAGCGCCCCGGTCAGTGCCCGGGTGTCGTCGGGCGGCACCAGGATGCCGGCTGTTTCCGGCACCACATCCGGGACCGCACCAGCGTGTGCCGCGACTACCGGTAAACCGGCCGCCAGTGCTTCGGCGAACACCATGCCGTATCCCTCGAATCGGGACGGCAGAACAAAAACATCGGCCTTCTGGTATTCAGCCTGCAAGTCGTCCCGGGGACCGGCGAAGCAGATGCGATCGGACAATTGCAGGCGACGCACGCGCTCGCACAAGGATTCGGTCCAAGCCGGATCAAACCCGTCGCCACCTACGAACCGTGCCGTCCAGGGCAGGGTGTGCAGGGAATCCAGCGCGTCGATCAGCACATCGTGCGCCTTGCGTCTGATCAGTGAAGCCACTGTCAACAGCCGAAGCGGGTCACCGTCACAGGGCGCAAACGGACCGCGTTCCGTGCCGGGTCTGGCCACGACTATCCGTTCGGTTGGTACGGCAAACCGTACGGTAAGGATGTCCCGGGTATGCGGACTGGTGGTCACTACCGATCGGGCATAGTGCAAAGCGCGTTTCTCCGAAGCCATGAACTCCTGTTGCTGCGCTTCGTCGAGACCCGTCTCCAGCGCCAGGGGATGATGGCACAGGGCGACCAGTCGCAATCGTTGCGATTCTGCTCCAGCCAACTCATCCAGTGTGCCGAATGCGAGGCCATCGATCACGACTGTTGACCCGTCAGGCAGGGCCGCCAGGGCATCCCTGGCTTGCAGTCGGTCCTGCTTATCCGGGAACGGGAAATGGTCCGACAGCGCAATCTTCTGCACGTTCGTCCCTGCTTTGCGCAATTCTTCGATCAAGCGCCGATCGTAATGATAGCCGCCTGTGGGGGTGTCGAGATCGCCGGGAAAGACAAAATACACGGGTGAAGAATTCACGGCTTATCTGAACCGTTCTGGAAGGTTGGTCGTAATGAGTCTCATCAGAAATTGCCACTCAAAAAAACCGGCAAAGGGTCGAGCTTGCGTCCGTGACACCCCCGGCATACTATAATCCGGTTATATCAGCACGTTGAGAGCAGGATGTCCAAATTTTCAGTAACCCGAAAGGTCTGTGCCCGTATTCCGACCGCCTACGGTGATTTTCACTTGTGTTACTTCACCAATACGCTCGACAGCAAAGAGCACCTTGCTTTGTTCATGGGAGATCCGGCCAGTGTCGAATCGGTTCTAGTTCGGGTTCATTCCGAGTGTTTCACGGGGGACGTGCTGGGTTCGCGTCGTTGTGATTGCGGAGAACAGCTGGACCGGGCCATGGCAATGGTGGCTGAAAACGGTGTCGGTGTGGTGCTGTATTTGCGTCAGGAAGGGCGCGGAATCGGTTTGCTGGAGAAGCTGCGGGCATACAATCTGCAGGACAAGGGATTCGACACGGTTGATGCAAACCTGATGCTCGGTCATGAGGCTGACGGGCGGGATTATTCGCTGGCAGCGCTGATGTTGCAGGATCTGGGGGTCCGCTCGGTGCGTCTGATGACCAACAACCCGGCCAAAATCGATGCTCTGGAAGCCGCCGGCATCCAGGTGAAGGAGCGGGTGTCGCTGGAGGTGGCCGCCAACTCCGACAACGCCGGCTACCTAATGACCAAGGCCCAGCGTATGAATCATCTTCTGCATGTCAAATCCATCAACAGTCCGTGAGCCAATGGATCTCAATCAACGCATTGAGCAGTGGCTTGAGGGTGCACAGCAGGAATTTCACGCCAACTCGTCCGACTCGCCAGGCAGCGGTCGTCCCCATGTGACACTCAGCTTCGCCCAGAGCTGGGATGGCAGTATCACTACCTCTCCCGGTGAGACCCTGGCACTGAGTAGCGAAGCGAGCATGCAGGTGACGCACCAGCTACGCAGCCTGCATGACGGTATTCTGGTGGGTATCGGTACGGTACTTGCCGATAATCCCCGTCTCACTGTTCGCGATTGGACTGGCAGCAATCCTCAACCCATTGTCCTGGACAGCCGACTGCGCATGCCGCCCTCGAGCAGTCTTTGCCAGAACGGTAATCAGCGCTGCTGGATTGTGACTACGTCCCAGTCGGACGTGGGGCGCGGCGATTGCGACCTGATTGTTGTACCCGCTGATAAGGCCGGGCAGGTAGACCTGGTATCGGCATTGAAGGCTCTTTATCAGCGCGGGATCCGCAGCCTGATGGTGGAAGGCGGAGCCACAATCAATTCCGCTTTCCTGCGGGCGGGACTGGCCGACGCCATCGTTCTGACCGTGGCCCCCATGCTGGTGGGGGGCTACAATGCCATCGGTCGGCTTTGCGATGCAGGTAACGAGTGTTTCCCCTGTATTTCGCCCTTGTACAGCCAGCAACTCGGAGAAGAACTGATCGTCTGGGGCAGGCTCCGCTACGGAGAGAAGAGAGGGTGAGCGATCGTGCCGGGTCAGTCAGGGCATCCCAACTCTGGTTCACAGCACCATTCCGCGTAGAGATTCGCGAGATTTCACTACCGGCTCCTGCACCTGATCAGCTCCTGGTGAAAGCGCTCTACTCTGCTGTGAGTGCAGGAACCGAGCTGCTGGTGTATCGAGGTCAGCTGCCAGGTTCCATGTCGCTGGACAGTTCCTTGAATTCCTTGCAGCAGTGTGCCGAATATCCGCTGCAATATGGCTACGCTTGCGTGGGCGAGGTGCAACAAGTCGGCAGTACCGTCGACCCCGCCTGGGAAGGGCGCCAGGTGTTTTCCTTTCAGCCGCACGCCAGTCATTTTCTGGTCCGCGCCGATGAACTGGAAGTGGTTCCCCAAGGTCTGGCCGCGCGTGATGCCGTATTCCTGCCTAATATGGAAACAGCGGTCAATCTGGTCCAGGATGGCCAGCCACTGATCGGTGAGCGGGTTGTGGTATTGGGGCAGGGCATCGTCGGTCTGCTGCTTTCCGCCCTTCTCGCGGAATTTCCGCTTGCTTCGCTGGCCGCAGTGGAAGGGCAGTCCCGGCGCCAGGAGCTGGCACGCCGGATGGGGGTGCAGAAGGTCTGCAATCCGCAACAGGCGGTCGATACGGAGCTTATATCCGGGCCTCTTCAGGAGTATCTGGCTGATGCTGACCTTGTCTACGAAGTCAGCGGTAGGCCGGAGGCGCTGAACCTGGCAATCAGCCTGAGCGGGTACGGCAGCCGTATCGTAATCGGGAGCTGGTACGGCAGCAAGACCGCCCCGATCGAACTGGGTGGCAAGGCCCACCGGAATCGACTGCAGTTGATTACCAGCCAGGTCAGTACGTTATCGCCCTGCCTGAGCGGCCGCTGGAATAAACAACGCCGATTCGGAGTTGCCTGGGACATGCTCCGGCGGGTTGAACCTCAACAGCTGATTTCCCACACTCTACCTCTCAGCGAGGCAGGCTCTCTCTACCGGAATCTGCATGAAGAACAGGCAGGATTCCTGCAGGTGCTGTTTCACTATCTGGAATGAAAGGTTGTCTATGTATACCGTTGCCGTTACCAAGGACTTTATTGCCAACCATTACCTTATCGGAGGAGACTGGGGAGACGAAAACAGTCCCCATGCCCATCACTATGTGCTGGAGGTTCGTATCGAGGGTGATAAGCTCGACGAACATGGCTACCTGGTGGATATTGTCGAGATCGAAGCCGCACTCCAGGAGGTTGTCGATTACTTCCGCGACAGCATGCTGAATGACAAGCCGGAGTTTTCCGGGCTCAATCCCAGCCTGGAGCATTTCTGCCGGATTCTAGGCGAAAAACTGACGGTGAGTCTGACCCGGGTCGACAATGCTGTGCTGACCGTGAAGCTATGGGAAAACGAGAGCTGCTGGGCCGCTTTTCGCAAGCCGCTGCAAACGATTGGGATTTCAGAGAACCGCTGAGTAATTCAGGAATTATTCCAAAATTGATCAGAGCTTTCCTGGGAAATATCGGTCTACCTTGTCAGGGCCAGAGGGCGTTGCAGGCTGTACAGGCAGCCCAGTCCAATGAGCAGAATCACCGCGTCTCTGACGCGCATCAGGGCGATAAGACCGGCGGCGGCCGGGATCGGCAGTTCCAGCACACTGAAGGACCAGAGCAGTGATGCTTCAATAGTGCCGATCCCGCCAGGCAACGGCAGCAGCATTGCCAGTCGCATACCCACCAGTATCAGGACAATGCCATGGTATCCCGGTGACAGCTCGAAAAAGCGCAGCAGCATGATAAGCTCGAGTACCAGTGCACCCCAGCCAATCAGCGCCAGAAGCAGCGCCACGCCGAGCCGGAGCCGCTGACCTGTCAGAGTCTTCCGTACCAGATCAATCAGTGCCACCCAGCCTGCTTCATGGCGGTATGGCCGGGTGTCGGACTGCCAGCGCTGCGCCAGCTGCCGGAAACGCTCTGCCAGCCAGGCCGGGTGGCTCACAATGAGGGCGGCCGCGATCAGGAGCGCGGCGATGGCCGAGCTCAGAATCGCTGCGATCTGCAGCCACTCGGATTCTGGGCTGTTTGCCGTATAGAGAAGTAGTAACACCCCGACCAGCAATACCGAGAGATTCGTGCCTGTCTCCAGAAATCGGTCCAGGCCCAGAACCGCCACGGCCCGATGCAGAGGTATCCGGCATAACCGGTGCAGCCAGTACAGTTGCAGCGGTTCGCCACCGAAATGGGGGCCGGGCGTCACAAAGCTTACCGCACTGCCAGCCTGGCGCAGGCGGAAAAGTCGGGTCACGGACAGCGGCGTTTCCAGTGCTCGTGCGAGTAGCTGCCAGCGCCAGACGGCAAGGTACAGTATCGTGAAATTGACCAGTACCCATGGCAGGATATCTCGTAACGTGAGTCTTCCCAGCCGGGCAGCAATCTCTGCAAGGGGAAGTTGCCTCAGCGTCCAGGCCGCCAGGCAAAAGGCCAGGATCCACAGTAGCAGGTTGAGGTGTTTCCAATGGCGCCGGGTCAGGGTTATCGACGTCATGGAACGGATTCCCGTTCTACCTCCAACCGGCCACTTACGCACAACCAGTCGCGAATGAAGCCGATCAATAGAGGCAGCATGAAGACCACGCCGACTGGTTGTGTCAGTGCAGCCGGCAGAGGCGGCCAGAGTAGAGTGGCTACCAGGCCCATCTGCAGGCCGGCCAGAAAGCGTCGCAGACTGCTGGGGGGTAGCGGATATACCGGTCGACCATGTTGCTGTCGCCAGTGAATCCCCCATTGAAACAGGTAGTAGGCCATGCTCACCAGCAGGTAGCTGGCGTGGAGTTTTCCGTACAGAACCGCCAGCAGTGGAGCAATCAGCAGGCCGAGTGCATCCAGCGCCGTATCGAGTTCTCTGCCCAACTGCGTTGTTTGCTGCAGGCGTCGGGCAAGGTAACCGTCCAGTCCGTCTCCCAGGGCTGCCAGGGTATAGAGCAGGGCGGGAAGAAAGCGCAGCGACGGCCCGGTTGCGGCAGCGGGAATGGCCAGGAATCCGGCGGTAGCTGCGATCAGCAGGCCGCGCAGCAGGGTGATGCGGTTGCCCAGCCCCAACTGAGCGCAGGGGAAGTTGTCTGCCGGGCGGCAGTTGCGAGGCAGGCGATAGTGACACTGCCAGACCACAAAGCTCCAGCAGACCAGGCCCGCCAGTAGCCAGGCAAGTGCAAAGGTCCAACCGACGGGCGGAATCAGGGTTGCCGCCATAATCAGCAACAGGCTGACGCCCGCCACTGCAATTCGTCGCAGTTCACGCTGCAGCTCAGGCGTGGAGGCTGGCATTGCATGGCCGGTCGATGAGAAGATAGTGGCGCTTCATGAGAAAAACGGCTTCTGGAGTTGAGTCTTCGCAGTATACGTGCTGCCTCCCTATCGGGACCAGTGGTGGCCATCGGCATTGAACTGCCAATGCCAGTGGTTCGTACTCTTATGGTTGACTTTCGATGAATACAATTGCGTCGGGATCCCCGACGCGATCAGAATTTCACTGCTACTGGCTGACGGGAAGGGATATGATGTTTAACCGGTGTCGAGGTGCTCTCTGTCTGATGATGGCATTGGCGGCAGCCTGTCTATCCCCCGACCAGCCAAGCATGGCACAATTGATCGGCACGCCCGGCCTTAACAGCCTGTCATCAATCCAATTCAGTCGTCAGTGGCTGCATGAACAGGCTCGCCAGCTGTCCAGACAGGCTTTTCTGCCGGGGCAGATCGATGCGGACGACCCGCTACGGTCACTGGACTATGATGACTATCGGCGTATCGTGTTCAATTCGGACGCCGCTGTCTGGCGCGATGGGAACAATCCTTTCCAACTGCAGTTGTTCCACCCTGGTTTTCTGCACACCGCACCGGTAGACATTCACCTGGTAGAGGAGGGCATGGCACGCCTGCTTCCGTTCACCACTGAGGTCTTTTCTTATCACCCCAGTCTCACCGGTATCGAATCCTGGGAAGTCGATGGCTATGCCGGGTTCAGAATTCACTACCCCATCAATACCCCGAGCCGTCACGAGGAGTTCCTGGTTTTCCTCGGGGCTAGCTATTTTCGGGCGGTCGGCAAGAACCAGTTCTACGGGCTTTCCGCCCGTGGTCTGGCCGTCAATACGGTCGGACCGGGTGGGGAAGAATTTCCACGTTTCTCTGATTTCTGGATCGAACGTTCGGCTGCGGGCGCCAATGAGATCGTCTTGCATGCACTGCTGGACAGTCCCTCCGTAACCGGTGCGTATCATTTCCGGGTGCAACCCGGCGACCCTACTCGTATAGAGGTGGATGCAACCCTGAATCCGCGCCGGGAAATGCCCCGCGTCGGCATCGCACCACTGACGTCCATGTTCCTGTTTGACGCCACCAATCGCGTCCATTTTGAGGATTTCCGCAATGCCGTGCATGACTCCGATGGCCTGCAGATCCAGCAGGAAAACGGGGAAATGGTGTGGCGGCCACTGGCCAATCCGACCCACTTGCAGGTATCGTCTTTTACGGGGCCGATGCCCGCCGGGTTCGGTCTTCTACAACGACACCAGAATTTCGCCGATTTCAATGACGCTGAAGCCCGCTACGACAAGCGCACCTCATTATGGATTGAACCGTTGAACGACTGGGGTGCGGGGCACGTGGAGCTGGTTGAAATTCCCAGTGTCGAGGAAATTAACGACAATATCGTCGCGTACTGGCAGCCGGCCGAAAACCTGCAGGTCGGCAGGGAATACCGCTACCGCTACCGCATGGTCTGGGGCTATGACTCGCCGGTCCCGGCGCGCCAGGGGCGGATTGTCGATACCGCATCTGGAGCTGTCGACGGCACCGGGGAAAGATTATTTGTCATCGACTACAGTGACGGGGAAAAGATCCGGAATGTAACAACTGACCCCGATGCTATTCGAATCAGGGCCACCACCAGTGCCGGAACAATCACCGATGTTAGCGGTACACTGGTGGAAGCCACCGGCCGCTATCGGGTCTACGTGAAACTGGACCCGGAGGATGCCGGGCTGGCGGAGCTGCGGGTGACGCTGGAAACCCAAGGCCGGAAGTGGGGCGAGACCTGGTTGTACCGGTGGACCAGATGATGCAGGCCTGGCCCACTACACCCCCCATTGCACCACTGAGGATGCCGACCCAGGCACTGTCACACCATCCGAAAACCCGCTTTGCCGCTGTGGACATTACCACCACGCTGGCGCGCCTGCTCACATTTGGTGGTAGCCTGGCGCTGACCGTGGCAGCCAGTTACCAGATGGCGCTGATCCTGCCATTGAACGGAGCCAATGCCGCTGCCGCTGCCTGGGGAACGGCAGCGGCCTGGATCTCGGTATTGCTCTGGTTGCTGCTGGGTCTGTTTACACTCACCTTCGGTTGGGTTGCCCTGACGGCCATGGCAGCGGTCGCCGGTCTGTTTGCCGGTCGGGACAGAGGGATGGCTGGCCGGGATGTTCCCCTGCGGGGCAAGACCGTGCTGTTGATGCCGATTTACAACGAGGACCCGATCAGTGCCTGCTCCGCCTTGACGGCCATGGCCGAAGAACTGGAGCTTCTGAATCTAGAGCGGCATTTCGAAATATTTGTTCTTTCGGATAGTCGCGATACCCACGTCCTCTCGAGGGAAGTGGCGGCTGTAAACTCTCTGCGGGAGCGACTGTCGGGTTTCATGCCGGTCTGGTATCGCCGCAGGAACCAGAATACGGCCCGCAAAGCGGGCAATATCCGGGAATTCATCAGTCGATGGGGGCGGCGATATGACTACATGGTGGTACTAGACGCCGACAGCCTCATTGCAGGGGAGACTCTTGCGACCCTGGTCCGTGAGATGGATGCCGACTCTCGCGCCGGTATCTTACAGACGCTTCCGCGTCTCTATGGGGGAGATACGCTGTACGCCCGCCTGCAGCAATTCGCCGGTGTCGTCTACGGACCGGTTTTTGCCCGGGGGCTCAATGCCTGGCAGGGTCATGATGGCAATTACTGGGGACACAACGCCATTATCCGGATCCGCGCATTTGCAGAATCAGCAGGGCTGCCGCGCATGCCGGGGCCACGCCCCTTTGGCGGGGAAATACGTTCCCATGATTTCGTGGAGGCGGCACTGCTCCGCCGGGCCGGATGGACGGTCAGGATGTTACCGGGGCTCCCGGGTTCCTGGGAGGAGTGTCCACCGACGCTGCTGGATGCCGCAGTGCGTGATCGTCGCTGGGCGCAGGGGAATGTGCAGCACCTGGCGGTGATCTCTGCGCGCGGGCTGCGCTGGCCGAACCGGGCCCACATGCTTATGGGTGTGATGAATTACTTTACTTCTCTTATCTGGCTGGCCATGGTGACGGTTGGGCTGGTGTTAAGTACCCTACTGGCCCGGCAGCCGGTAGCCGACCTCAGTGAGACCCAGCGGCTGCTGTTCGGTGGTCTGGTGTTTGATGCGGAGCGAATGATCGGGTTGTTTCTCTTTACCATGACTCTGCTGTTGCTGCCAAAGCTGCTGGGTATCGCCAGCGGGATCTTCCATCGCGAAGAACTCCGTGGACTGGGTCTATTCAGACTCCTGCTGGGTGCATTTCTGGAACTTATGCTGTCGATACTCCATGCGCCGATTGTGATGATGTTGCACAGCAGACATTTGTGGGAAATAGCCCGGGGGCAGGACTCGGGGTGGTCGGCGCAGCAGCGACGTGGTCGGTTAATCCCCTGGCGGGAGCTGCTGCGCCAGCATGGAGGGCAAACCCTGGCAGGTGTTTTGGTGGCTGTTCATCTGGCATGGCTGTCGTCGCCCCTTCTGTTCTGGATGCTGCCGATGATTGCCGGTCTGGTCATGGCTATTCCCCTGTCGGCCCTGAGTGGAAGCAAGAGTATCGGTGGGCTGCTGTCGCGCTTTGGCGTTCTGGGTACACCGGAGGAGCAGTTTCCACCACCCATCATGAAGCGGCGTCTGGCCGTGGCGCTTATGGAACAAAAGGTATATCCGAAACGGGAGCTCGTCCAGTTACTTGAGCGGTGAAGCCGGTTTACCGGATAAAATCCCGAGGTAACTGAGGAAGTTCGCTATTCGATGCGTCACCTTCTCCCCTTAATTGCTGGCTGAGTTCAGCTGACAATGGGCGCTTTGATTGAGAAAGAAGCTGAAATCAGAAATTTTGACGGCTCCTGACCTTTCTGAGTCATTAGTCGGGCGAAAAACCCACGGAACCTCTGAAAAACTTACGTTTTTATAAATTGTGGTTAACTATCTGGGAAAAATGACAATTTGAATCTGCCTTTAAGAGTATTGTGACTGAGCCGCGGGCTGCCTGTCATTCAAAGGCCCGCAACCCTGCCACTGTGCCGTGCCTGAAGCCATTCTGCCCGGGGCTCAGGAATGGCTGACAGTGAGAATATTCGTATGCAGTGCGTCGAGAATTTTCTCGGCAGTATTACCTATGACAGCTGCCTTGATGCCGTCTCTGGCGGCGGTTCCAATCACAACAATCTGCGCTTCAATTTTCTCCGCAACTTGCGGAATGACTTTTTCCGGCGTTCCGTCGACCGTGTGCGCAGACGTGCGTTCTACCCCAACTTTATCTGCCAGGTCGGACTGGTACACAAAACTTTCAGACCCGCTATAAGAATTAACCGCATGCAGTTCGGCCTCAGGGATAAGGTCCACCAGCATGTTGCCGTACTCGATAACGCGATTATTTAATTCGGTATGCAGATCGTCCTGCCTGGCGATATCAAGTGCAACCAGGACCTTCGCACCCGGCTTGATGGTGTCCTGCTTGACTAGATAGACAGGACAGTGGGCGTGCCGCAGCAAGGTCCAATCAGCAGTCTTCAACAGCCGTCGCCCGGCACCACTGTGAACGCTCGCAGCCTTTACAATCAGATCTGCGGCAGATCTTTCAGCTGCCGGAGCTATTGCGTCACGCCACTGACTGGTCCACTCGATTTCAATCTCAACGGCATTCCCCGCCTCACTCACTTTTGCAACCAGCGTCTCCAGCCAGGCATGATGCCTTGCCACTTCAACCCGCTCCAAGGCAACAGGATCCATATTTTTTCCATCATTATGTATTGCTTCGTAAACATGCAAGCTTATGTCTTTGTTATGGCTCGCTATCCAGACTGCACTCGCAAGTGCTGACTGATTATCAGTTGTTGGGTCGATGACTACGAATATTTTTTTGAATGCCGGCATGATGCTTACCCTGAATCAACACGAAAAATTGCACGTCCCTCATTATGCAAATTGCAGGCTTAAGGCACGTTGACGAAGGTCAATAAAGGACTATTATTTCATTCCGGCTGGTGCAGTGAAATATTCTGGCAATAAAAAATTCACGAAAATGTCATTGACCTGCCAATTTCTTTTAATTATCTCCCTTTAAATTTCAACGTGCTTTCAATCACGATTTTGCACTCAAATCCAGGAGAATATAATGCGCAAAAAAGTTTTAGCGTCAGCGATTGGTATGTTGGCTGCGGCAACGATGGCAACTTCCGTTTCAGCACAGGACAGCGCTGAGGAATGGACAGCCCTCGGTCAAAGCTGGGTTCAACAATCTGTTGAACTGGGCAAGGGAGTCAGGCAGAAAAAAGCCAAGAAAATTATCCTGTTCGTCGGTGACGGTATGGGAGTGAGCACCGTAACAGCTGCCAGAATCCGTGCCGGTCAGCTCATGGGTATGCAGGGTGAAGAGCACTACCTCAGTTTCGAGACCATGCCCAATGTCGCTCTTTCCAAGGTCTACAACGTAGATTCCCAGGTTCCTGACTCAGCAGGCACCATGACCGCCATGGTACACGGCATCAAGACCGATGTGGGTGTGGTTGGAGTAAACCAGAATATTGTTCGTGGCGATTGTTCGACTGTATTCGGTAATGAAACGACCTCATTGCTTGAATCAGCCGAGATGGCAGGCTGGGCCACCGGCGTGGTTTCTACGGCTCGTATTACTCACGCGACTCCCGCTGCGACTTACGCACATTCAGCGGACCGAAACTGGGAGGACATCAGTGATATGCCTCAGGCGGCGATAGATGCCGGATGTAAGGATATCGCCTGGCAGCTGGTGAATTTCCCATACGGTGATGGTCTTGAAGTTGCGATGGGTGGCGGACGTCGACATTTCCTGCCCAAAGATGCGGCCTACAATTCCGGTGATGCGACCAGCGCAGTGGAAGGGGACCGGACCGATGGTGTGGATCTGACCGCGATGTGGAAAAGTAACTATCCTAACGCTGAATATATCTGGAACAAGGACCAGTTTGATGCAATACAGCCCGGCGATGTAGATCATCTCTTGGCCCTGTTCGAAGAAAGTCACATGGAGTATGAATATGACCGACCTTTCGATGCAGCTGGAGAACCCTCTATTGCCGAAATGACCGGGAAGGCCATCGACCTTCTCAATGAAAACGATCAGTGGTTTCTGCACGTCGAATCTGGTCGTATCGATCATGCTCACCATGCCACGAACCCGTATCGTGCTCTGGACGATACCATCGCCTTCGCTGAAGCAATTCAGGTGGCCATGGACAAGGCGGACGACGAAACCCTGCTTATCGTTACTGCTGATCACAGCCATGTGTTCACCATTGCCGGCTACCCGAAGCGGGGTAATCCGATCCTGGGTAAAGTGGTAAACGTTGGTGCCACTGAACCGGCCCTGGCGGCAGACAGCATGCCTTACACCACCCTCGGTTACACCAATGGTATTGGCTTTGCGGAATTGCCCGGTGCCGGAACAGCCGATGCGATTTATGGACTTGCTCCTCAAAGTGGTCGTGCGAACTTGGAGTTGGTTGACACCGAAGATGAAGGGTTCCACCCCGAGGTCCTGGTACCCCTGAGCAGTGAGACCCACTCCGGCGAAGATGTAGCCATTTACGCCATGGGTGCCGGTGCGGAAAACGTCCGCGGTGTGATGGAACAGAACTTCATCTACCACGTGATGGTTGAAGCGGCCAGTAATGATCTGAAGAAAGTTATCTTTGGTAACGGCGGCGGCAATGGCAAAGCCAAGGGCAAAGGCAAAGCCAAAGGCAAAGCCAAAGGCAAAAATAAATAGTACCTGCCTTCGCGATAGAAGCAGTACCGGCGATATGTCGGTACTGCTTTTCGCGGTTGGGATTCGGGGCAGGTGCGGTTCATTGTCGGGCCGGATGCCTTGTGCAGTTGATGAGTGAGTTCAAAGGTGAAACTGTAATGAAAATTGTTCTTCGTGCGTTAGTTTTTCTGGGTCTAATGTCTGCTGTCCTGGCTGAGGAAAGCCACAGGTTGACGATCAGCCCCTTAGCTTCTGGGCAAGACCTGGTAGGCAGTTTTTCAACCTACCGGATTGAGCCGTCAGGGGAAATCAGCGATCGAGATGACTGGATTCTGCGTCGTAACGACAGACTGATTGCCTATGAGCGGGAAAAGGTCAGCGATGTCTGGGAAAAAAACGGCGTTGGCGAAATCGTCTACCTGCAGGTGTATCACGATTTCAAAACCTATATCGAGTACTACCCGGCGGATTTCAGGCTACTGGAGGAGTCAGAACCGGAATGGCAGCAGTTGGGAGCGTTGTTTGATCTGGACACTTTGAAAACTATGGCAGAGACAAATCGCTATCGCATTTCGAATCAGGAAGTGGTCGTTCAGACAGCTAATCTTCAAGGTCTGGAAACCACCGTTCACTGGCTTGTCGCTCTTGAGCTGCCATTGCGTATCGAATACCAACGGCAGGGTTATAGGAAGGTCATGGAGTTAAGGTCACTCTACGGGAGCGAAGATTCACCGTGGCCGCAATGGCGGCAATCTGACTATTTTGGTATGGATTTCGTCGACATGGGTGACAATGAATCCCATCCGCTGGTTCGGGCCTTGAACTCTGGTCAGGCAGGTGATCATCGTCATTGATCCGGGGACCCTGGTCGTCGTGTCACAGATCGTCACTTGCACTGCAAGCCCTCCGGTCATGATATTGTGGGACAGCAATGAGCTGGGACATCAGTTCCAATAAGGGAATTGCCGGTCAGAAACGTGCATCGCAAGGAAGCCGGACGCGCTTTACGCAGGAGGCCATTCGCTTTCAATCTTCCCTGATGCAGCGGGGATCGTTGACCTGCATGCCGAGGATGAGCTCCCTGGGTACCGACAGCGGAGCGCAGCCATGTTTTTTCCCGCAGATCAAGTCCCACTCCGGCCCGGCCAGCTGATGGCAGCCATAACAATTGTTACCATAGCGGTTCTCCACCTCGGTGGTGCCACGGGCCGAAAATTCTGCCTCGCTACTGGAAAAATCCAGCTCGATGAATTCCCAGTCGTTGGTTTCCGGGTTCCAGCCCTCACGGTGCTTGACCATAATCTCGCTGGGTATCAGTGAGACAACGGAACCCGGGGGGAAGGTGCCGCCGCTTGGGGAATTTGCTGCAGCCAGGGTGGCGCCGAGGTTACCCAGGAGATTGTCCACGTAGAAATCCTCCCCCTCGGCCCTGGTCATATCGGTAAGGCACCGGAACAGGTCGGCGGTGAGATTCAATTTCCGGTCGGAATTCTGGGACAGGCTTGATCCGCTGTTCAGAGCGACCAGCGACAACAGAAGGAATACTAAGGCAGAGTATTTTGGCCTGGTTGTAAACATGGATAACTCCCGTCATGCAGAGAGAAAAGTGAAACTGAAAACGTGCTGGTTTGAATAGTAACAATAAAAGGTATCCCTGAAGTGGGAGATTGTCCAGTTTCGTGACAGGTTGTCGGGTATCTGCCTTACTGCAGCCCGAATTCCCGGGATCCCTGTCAGAGGTTACTTATTCAATCGGTTGAAAGTCCCATTCTCTGGTGGTGACCTGTCCGTCAGCGGTGCTTTGCACCATGGCCCCCACGGCACCTCCGGGTTTGGCAAAGTAGGCTACCGTGCGTTGACCATTGTCGGATTCAAAGGTAATCCGGCCAGTCTCGTAGCTCTTGAAGCCCATGAAATTCCACTCCAGACCACCACCGGTGTTGGCCACGGACAGACCATACCGGCCTGCTTCATTGGGGCCGATGTAGTGATATTCACGGAATACAGCATCACCCGGACCAACCGACAAGGCGGTACCGGTTACGATGCCGTTCATGCCACCGGTGAAGGCCTCGTAAATGCGTGAACCATTCTCGGCTGTATGCACGCGGCTGCCGTTCATCCAGCTCAAGTCGTAGTTATGGTTGGAGGACTGGGCCTGTGTGAGACTGGTAAAGAAACCAGTCGAGAGAAGGGTGAGGCAAAGAAGTGACAGGATTCTGTTGTTCATTTTTTTTCTCCAAATTGATCGCGTTTTAATACATTCCGAGAAGGTTTCCGTTCAATCGGCACTGAGGTTCACTAGTAGCAGCACTCGCACATTATCCGGGTTTGTACACAACAGCGTTTCAACCAGCTTACATTTCAGTGCCACCTGGCAGCGGGGCACCGGCGGCAATAACGTTCAATCAGGAATCGTTCATTGATCTATTCCGGTATCCGGTTCCACAAGCCGGTGGAGACTTCCCATTTAGAGGATTGAAGGTATCTCTGAATTGACACAGTGTCCAGCTTCATGGGCACCAGGCCTCCTGCCGCCACAGCCAGGACAGAGTCTGCCGGCAGGGGATGGCCGGGTATCTGATGGACGTATTCGCCGCCACGGCCAAAAGCAGCGCCGTGGCAAACCCGCCAATGTGCTTGAAAATAAACTACAAGGAGGTGGTGATATTGGAACTCAGTAGATTTTTATGGATTCGCGAGAGTATTGAATTTACATGACAACACGGTATAACCTGTTTAATTCAACCGAATATTCACAAACAGCCATGAAAAGAAGTCAGTCAATCAGACGTTTCTTAAGCGCACTTAACAGGCTGTTAAGTGGTGGGGTATTCGAAATGGCTTTATCGGCAATGCAGGTTGATTGGTCCCCTGACGACCTCAGGATTGATGACGACAGAATGATCCTGAGACTTACAGTGCCAGGCTATCGGATGAAAACGCTGCTGCTTTTTTCGTTATCGTTAATGATGACCATCGGAGGCGTGAAAGCTGCAGAGCAACAGACTGAGGCATCACTCACACCCTGGGGTGTTCCCGATTTACAGGGAATATGGGACTACTGGACCTTCACACCCCTGGAAAGACCGGCCGTTTTTGCCGACAGGGCCGACCCTGAGCTCTCCGATGAAGAGGCTGCTCAGTTTGCGCAAAGCGCCAAAGAGGCGGCTCTCGCCGCAGACCGGGACGGTCCCGGGGCAGGCGACCCCGGCGCCTATGGGCAGGAACTCTGGACTGACCGTGCCCGTGCCACGGCTCTCAATCAGCTATCTCTTATCGTGGACCCGGAAGACGGTAAGATTCCGCCGCTGACGGAAAAGGAAAAGCAGAGGGTAGCGCAGCATCTGGCAGATGGCGGGCATCCCGTGAGAACCAGGGCGGCAGGTTTCGGTGCCGACGGCCCCGAATCCAGAGGCCTGTCAGAACGCTGTATTCTTGGTTTCAGTACCGGCCCGCCTGTGTTGCCAGCGGGTTACAACAACAATATACAGATTGTGCAGAGCCCGGGTTACGTCGCCATCGTGGTGGAGATGATTCATGACGTGCGCATCATCCCGCTGGACGGCAGATCGCATATACCCTCCAGCATCCGGCAATGGCTGGGGGATTCACGCGGTCACTGGGAAGGGAATACCCTGGTCGTGGAAACCACCAATTTTACTGACAAGACCGCCGCCTTCAGCACCACCGGGCAATCCTGGGGCACTGGCACCAATCTGTTGCTGACCGAGCGATTTACCAGGATTGCAGCGGACAAAATTCACTATGAATTCACGGTGGAAAATCCGGATGTATTCCAGCGTCCGTTCACCGCGAGCTTTCCGATGAACAAGACCGAACTTCCACTTTATGAATATGCCTGCCATGAGGGCAACTATGGCCTGGCTAATATTCTCAAGGGGGCACGAGCCGAAGAAAACCGCCAGTAAATGGGGTCAGCATTCTTTGCTGACCCCGATTGAGGAACCTCTGATCAGGCAGAGGTTCCCTGGTGGGACTTTTACAGATCAATCTGTCAGGGCGCCATACACCAGAGCACTCAATTCGCCTCGCAGCGCCCCGGTTCCCCTGACCCCCATGTGTTGCGTCATCGCGACCACGACGATTTCTTCGGTCGGGTCGATCCAGAAATTGGTTGCGGCAGCACCCGACCAGTAAAAATTACCACTATTGGAGGGGTATCCGGCGCCGGCTGGATCCTCAATGGTCGCAAATCCGAGACCGAATCCAAGTGCAGGACTGAAGGTCTGCCGTTGTTGTGGAGTCAGGTGATTTCTGGCCATGAAATCGACAGTTCCGGAGCCGAGTATGCGTTGTCCGTCCAACACCCCGCCATTGAGCATGGCCTGGGCGAAACGCCAGTAGTCTGTCGCCGTGGACAACAGCCCCAGGCTGCCACCTTTGTAGTCCTGATCAAAGGTGTAGCTGTTGGCCGACCACGGTTGCGAAAGGGCGCCACCCTGAGGCTGGCCGTGATCTTCGTCGAGGGGGACCAGTTCGCCATCTTTCAGCCAGTGAATAGGCGACAGTCGACTTACCCTGTCGGGACCCACCCAGTATCCGGTCTCATCCATGCCCAGGGGCTCGAACACCCGCTCCTCAAGGTACTCGTCTGCCGGCATGCCGGAGATGACTTCCACCAGGCGCAATGCCACATCAGGACCCACACTGTACCGATACTGGGAACCCGGCTGATTCATCAGGGGCAGGCGGGACAGGGCGGTCATCATCTCCGCCAGTGAGGTTTCTGGATTAAAGACTCCAAGACCGATGCATTCCTTGTCATAATCGCTGTTTCCGAGGCAGTGGGAGAAACCGGCAGTATGACGAAGAATGTCCTGTATCGTCGGCTCGCGGTCCATGGCGACGGTCTCGTCCAGTGGGCCGTTGGGGTTTAGCAGCACGCGCAGGTTGGCAAACTCAGGAATGAACTTGGACAGCGGGTCGTTCATCTGGAACAGGCCATCCTGGTAAAGCTGCATCAGCGCCGTGGTGGCAATCGGCTTGGTCATCGAGTAGATGCGGAAGATGGAATCCTTTGCCATGGGAATGCGCTGCTCGGTATCCTGGTAGCCTACGGCACTGAAATGGGCAATTTTCCCCTTACGTGCCACCAGTGTAACTATTCCGGCAATCTCGCCGCGCTCGACTCGGCCGGCAAAGTAACTTTCTATTTTGTTTAACTGCTCTGAAGAAAAGCCGACCTCTTCGGGGCTGACAATTGGCAGGTGATCATCGGCGGATGAAACAGTAACGTAGAAAACCGTTACCGCCGTAAGAAAAATCGACAGGAATTTTTTATTCATTGTTAGTGGCCCTTTTGGGTGGTGGATCAATAATGCAAGGCGTCCAGAAGGTGTTAAAGGTATCTTTTAAACCGGAAAATGTCGAGTTTCACCCTTGTCCGGGCGGGTACCGCCGTTTGACGACGCGGCGCAACAGAGTCGCTTCCAGACTCGCAGCGTGTCCCTTTGCCAGGGGATACAGATGCCAGGCGTTACAGAGGTTCCCTAACTGTCTGAATTAACTACAATTGGGGTAGGGATTGGGACATTCTGGCGGCTGGTCTGATTTGTTAAGGAACTCTTCCCGGCAACTCAGATCTGGTTTTTTCTGATTAAGTCCAGCAACGCGCCGGCCAGCAGATTAGTCTGCTGGCGAGGCGCATTGACGCCGGTATGCGTCGGCCCGTCAAGGCTGTGCGACGAAACCGGCGTACTGCTATGGCAGCACCTGATTGCTCAGATCCGCTTCCAGACCGGTGCCACCGCTCACTGAAGCATTAAGTCCACTTGCCAGGTTGTTGGATCCACCATTCACCGTGGCAGAGTCACCACTTGCTTCATTGGAACGGCCGCCGGCAACCGAGGACCAGACACCACTTGCTTCGTTTTCAGTTCCGCCGCTCACAGAAGATTCGCTGCTCGTTGCCGCATTCTCTGTGCCGCCACTTACCGAGGAAAAGGCGCCGATCGCCTCGTTGAAGCTGCCACCACTCACTGACGCATTGCGACCAGCCGCAATGTTGTTGGAGCCACCGGTTACTGTCGCTTCACGGCCGCTTGCAATGTTGTTGGAGCCGCCGACCACCGAAGACTCTTCGCCACTGGCTTCGTTGTCGGTGCCGCCGGTTACTGAGGAATGCGCGTTTATGGCCGCGTTGGTTGTGCCGCCAGTCACTGACGAGTAGTCTCCGCTCGCCAGGTTGTCCCTGCCACCGGTTGCCGAGGCATAGCCACCACTCGCGGTATTACCCTGGCCGCCACCGACAGAGGAATAAGGACCAGAAGCCATATTTTCCGAACCGACCACTAAGCCTCCATAGCTACTGAAATTATTGCGTGTCCCAACCACCAGCATATGGGAACCGCTGCGATCGTTGCCGGAGAGCGTGCGTAGTTCGTTATAACCGATGATCAGGTTACCCAGACTGTTTGTGGTTGCCGTGTTACCCGTACCATTGGTCACATGCAGATTGGCCCCGGTAAGATAAAGGTCATCACCATCCCTGGAAAACATGGCCAATACCCCGTCCGGATCAATTGCAGCAAGCAGGCTGTTGGCGGTATCAAGCTGCTCCTGGAGGGCAACGACTATGGTCTCCAATTCCGTCAGCCGATCCAGGGTTTCCTGGGAAACTGCTCCTGATGGCCCTTGTGGTCCCTGCAGCCCCTGGGGCCCCTGGAGGACCCGGAGGTCCGGGAGGGCCCTGAGGCCCAGGCTCCCCGGCCAGCTCAAGGAGAGTTGCGATGTCCGCAAATCCTGCTCCCTGACCTACGGGGCGCAATGCGTTCAAGCGCAGTATGGGGGGGGTAAGGCTGGCCAGGACGAAATCTGCAGTGAACGACACGCCATTCAGTATGATGAGAGGGGTGGTGATAGTGCTGCCGTCGAACACGCTGACTTCGTCCTGCTCCACATCGGTTGCATTCGCCAATCCGAGCAATTGGAACTCAGCAGGCTGGTCATTGACCTGCTCCAGTTCGATACGGATGAATTCATTCCCACTTTCCAGCGCTACAATGGTGAGGATTTCATCATCCAGATAGGCGGATTGTGCGTGCAGTCGGCCTTGCATCACCAGAGCCAGAAGGATCAGCGAGGCCACATTAAAAAACCTGATCCATGTAGTAGTGTTTTGCATAGAACTGCTCCCAGTCATATTCGCGTTGAACCCACGATGTTGTGGAAAAACTGACTACCTGCTGCTTTTGTCTGCCCTTCCATCGTGAAAGTAGCCCGCAACGCAGTCAGAGGTTTGTGCTTGATCTGTGCCAGCAGTGACAAATTTAGAGGATTCCAACCGGTCGGAAAATACTGCCGCTAATTAGTATTAACGATTCAAATCCCAAGAACCTTAGGAATCTCTCCTCAATCAGGGCACTGCTCCGCGGGAGTCTGTCGGTTTCTGCTGTAAGTTGCCGAGCCGCCGATTGCAGAATCGGGCCGGTAGCGGTTGCATTGTGACAGCCTGTGGCGAGGCTGGGAGGCAGCCAGATAACCAGACAGTCAGACTGGCAGGTACTCCGTCATTCGATGATGCCGGATGCCCTGCGTATGGCATCGATATTCACGGCAATGGAAATTCGTTCCCGATTGCCCGTGTAGGGGCGAACACCATGGCGTAACCACGCGGGAAACACCACGATGTCGCCACGTTGCAGGGTGAATTCTGACTGCACATCCTGCGGTTTACCGTCCGTTCCGATCAGACGCATTCCGGTATTTCGCATCACGTTCATGGGGAAGCGTGGATCCTCAACGAAAAAATTTCCGCCAGCCCCGCTGGCTTTCCCGTGCGTCTCTCTCCCCATGTCCAGGTAGAGTACCGCAGCCCAGAGGTTGCCCGGATGCACGTGCATGTCGTTCATTCCGCCTCTGGGGGTGATGTTCGCCCACATCTGCAGTGTCCAGTCGAAGGCATCCGGCGAGCTTCCCTTGAAATGCGTCATGCGCCTGGCAATGTTGATCACAGTCTGCCCCAGCTTCCGGGCCGGCTCGCCGCCCCAGTCCAACATCCGGGTATCGGAATGCCAGCCGCCGATATTGGAGCGCTTAATCCCGGAGTCCTTTCCGTGCCGGTCGCGAACCACCGCTTCCAGATCCTCTAGAAACTGTTCCCCGTCGGTGAGCTGACAGTACGCAATAGGGGTTTCGAAAAGGGCGATGGGCTGGGCCCGGGTGCGAAAGTTGTAAGGGGTCTTGGAATCGTTCATCGCCGTCAATCTCAATGTGTTGTCATTGACGTTATATGACAATTCCGCTCGCCAGGAAACAGAGCAACGGGATTAAGGCAGCAATTGAGCTGTGAAGCAAACGTTCGGGAAAGCCATCAGCGGCGGTCTGGTCAGGCGTGGCACCAGCACGGTAACAAAAATGTAATAAAAGTGTCAGGGAATTGAAATATCCGCTTCTTACTATTGCAGTCCTTTGATTGACCCCTCTCTTGAGCTTAAGGAGTGACAATGAAATTCCAATCCAGAAAGATGAGTGCGATCGCCCTTGGTGTGGCAATGGGTGTATCCACGATGGCTACACAGGCAGCTGAACAACCCTCACTCCCTGCAGTCGGCTTCAGGCCAGGTGCACAGTTTATGGGGGGAGCCACCAACAATGGTGGTGCAAGCTACCTGAAACAGATACCGGCTGCCGACGCGGTCGACGTGGTTGCCACACTTAAACCTGACCCGGCGGATGTCGGCAAGGAAGGCAGTATAATCGTTGCTCTGGACGTGCCTGGAGTCGGTGTATTCAGCCGGGTTTCCGGCGGCATCTGGTTGCCTGTGGATCTGGCCGATCTGGAAAATACCCTTTATTCCTATACCACCAAAACTCTGGAAGCCGAAGAGCATGTTGCAATCCTGGACGGTCTGATCGGCGAGGACACCAATCTCACCGACATTACGTTTTCGGCATTTATCGCCTACACGACCGGTAACAACCTGCAGACTCTGACTTTCACCGGTGAACCCGTTCAGTTTTCCATATCCGAACCGCCGACGCCGGGTTGTCCTGCGAACACAAGCTCCAGCCCGGTTCAATTCAATGGCAAGCCGGTCTGCGTGATTGCAGGTGCAGGTGCGGGCGAATCCTCGATCACCCAGGATACCCACCTGACGGCTAACAACGTCTACTTTCTTGACGGGTCGGTACGAATCGGTTCCCAGGACTTCACCGCCAACGAAGACAAGATTACGCTTACCATCGATGCCGGTACCACAATTGTAGGTAACACCGAGTCCTTCCTGCTTATTGACCGCAGTGCCCGCATCATGGCCAACGGCACGCCGGACAATCCGATCATTATGACCTCGGAGTTCGATGAAAAAGGGTCCGACGATATCGATCCACTGAATGACCGTGCCCTGTGGGGTGGACTGATTATCAACGGCCAGTCAAGGTTGAACAACACCAGTGGCATCGAGAACGGCGAAGGGGATACTGGCGAATTCGGCGGTGGCCTGGAAAATGTCAATCTGGAAGACGACAGTGGGTCTCTCACTTACCTGCAGATTCGCTATGCCGGCCAGATCTTCAACGAAACTGACGAGTTGAATGCCCTGGCACTTCAGGCTGTGGGTTCCAAAACCAATATCGACTACGTCAACATTCATAACGGCGCAGACGATGGTGTCGAATTCTATGGTGGTACCGCCCGTGCCAAACACCTTGTGGTGACCGGTGTGGACGATGATGCCATCGACTGGACCCTGGGCTGGAGCGGCAACCTGCAGCACGTCGTAGTCAAGATGACCACCTCCGGTGACAACTGCATCGAGGCGGATACTCTGGAAGCCAATAATATTGCGCAACCCCGGTCCATACCGACGGTATCCAATTTCACCTGTGTCGGGTCACTGGGTATGAAAGACTCCGGCCACGCGTTCGAGTTGAAAGAAGGCACCGGCATGCGGCTTTATAACGCCGTCGTGGGCGGCCAGTTCCCGTCGGGAACTGGCAGTGCCGAGGGGTGCATCCTGATCAGAAAGCAACCCACCTTTGATCTGTCTACGGATAACGGCAACATATCCGGGTTGAACGGCACTCTGGTAATGGAAAACAGCCTGATCACCCCGGCGTGCGCTGCGGATCTGAAGGGAGCGAGTTCGGCGGCCGGCAGTGATTTCACAACCGCAAACTGGTTCATTGCTCAACAAAACAGCTCTTCCGGCACTGTCGATCTGGGTGGTCCCAGCGGCTGGGCCAATGGCTGGGGCATCAACTCGGTCGTTCCCAGTATCCCCGACGATTCATTTTTCGACGAAGTGGATTATATCGGTTCCGTCAGGGATGACACCTCCGACTGGACCAAAGGATGGATCTTCGATTACGAAGCTGCAATCGGCCAGTAGCCGGTTAGGGAACCTCTGGTTAAGTCACACAATGCTCTGCGGGAGTCTGTCGGGTGTTGCTGTAAGGCGCCGTGCGCCGGGAATGGCCACTCCCTTGCCAAGCACGGCAACGAAGCAGCGACGCCCGACAGGCCCCGCCTGAAGGTCAGAGCGTTGTGGGACTTGATCAGAGGTTCCTTAGTACAGTAATCCATCGAAGAAAGGGTGTCGTCGGCACCCTTTCTTTTTTGTGGCTGCAGTCCGCAGTCCCGGCTGTCGGTAGCCGGGTTCGAATCTGAATTCATGCCCGTGTCACCACGATGACATATTAGTGTCACATTAGCTGACTACCATACCCGTGATCCAATCCACCTGATTCCTTGGAGTTACTCGATGTCCCGTAAAAAATTACTGGTCATGTGCGTTGCGTCCGCTGTCAGTTCGATGGCTGGCGCCCAACAAGCGCCCGAAATTCAGGAAATCTCTGTCATTGGCCAGTTCGTTCCGGACGAGAAGCGGGCGACCGACCAGATTTCCAACGTCATTGGCGAAGAGCAGTTTACCCGCAGCGGTGACGCCAACATCGCCGAAGGACTCAAACGAATCTCGGGCCTCAGCACAGTCGGGGGCAAATACGTGTATGTGCGGGGCCTGGGAGAACGATACTCGACGACACTGTTGAATGGCGCGATTCTGCCCAGTCCGGAACCGATAAACCGGGTGGTGCCTATGGATCTGTTCCCGACCGCGATTCTCGATAGCGTCCTGGTTCAGAAAACGTATTCTGCTCAGTATCCCAGCGAATTCGGCGGTGGCGTGTTGCAGTTGCGCACCAAGAAGTCCACTGATGAATTTTTCTGGAATATCACCAGTTCCCTCGGCATGGTGCAGGGTTCCACCTTCGATAAAGGGTATACCATGAACGGTGGCGACACCGACTGGCTGGGCAAGGACGACGGCCACCGACAAATTCCGGGAGTCATCAATGCCGCAGCGGGAGACGGAGTTCGTGTTCGACCGTTCAGCCGGTTCACAGGTGAGGGCTTTACCGAGGAGCAACTGCAGGAATTCGGCCGCGCATTCCGCAATGAATACCAACCCAGGGAGGAAGATATGCCGGCCAATTTCGATTTTTCCACCTCGTTGGGGAACTACCATGACATCGGCGACAACGGCATGCGTGTCAATTACCTGGGGGCGATCGACTACTCCAATGGCTGGGATACCAACACGATTACCCGGAATCTTTGGGTTCCCGGTGTGAATGAACTGCGTCAGCAGGAGGGATTGACCTTCGTAGGGACAGAGCACAGCATCGATCTCAGCGGGATAGCAACAGTTGGACTGGATTTAAATCCGAACCACAACCTGAGAACCACGTCGGTTCTACTGCGCAAAACCGACGATCGAGTTTCGAGAACCACCGGGTTCACATCGGATGTACCTGATGGCGACATCACCGAGATAGAATGGGTGGAGCGGGAGCTTTTTACCAATCAGATCCAGGGCGACCACTATTTTCCTGACTTCAACGAGCTTGGAATAAACTGGCGATACAGCCACATGAAGGCGGAAAGGGACTCCCCGGATAATCGCGAGTATCGCTATGACGGCGGTCAGCTGACGTCGCGGGCGGACAGTAATCTGCGCCGTTTCAGCGTCCTCGACGATACCGTTGATGATTTCGGGCTGGATTTGTCGATGGTGTTTTATGGCCCTATGAACGCCATGATCACACCCAGAGCGGGCTATGTCCTGAACAATAAAGACCGCGAGTCCGAAATCCGGCGTTACGGCTTCAGCTTTGCCGGGCCGATCGCCAACAATCCTGAATTGCTGCGAATGCCCCTGGAACAGATCCTGAGTCCTGAGAACATTTCGCCAGAAGGGTTCGAACTGCTTGAAATTACCAGGCCCACAGACAGCTATACCGCGGAAAGTGAACTGGAAGCCTTTTATGCGGAAGTGGAAATCAATTTCGATGACAGGTTCCGTTTTACGTTCGGTGGCAGGCAGGAGGATTTCAGCCAGGCAACCAGAACCTTTGATCTGTTCCGGCCTGACCTGGAAGTTGTTGCCGAACTGGAGAAATCTGAATTTCTACCGGCCTTAAGCGCCACGTTCATTCAGTACGATCATCAGTTTCGGCTGGCCTACAGTGAAACTGTGTCACGGCCGGATTTCCGGGAGCTGTCCACATCCGCTTTCACCAACCCGATCACGGGCAGGTCGATTATCGGGAACCCGGATCTGCAGATAACATCGATCAAGAATTACGATTTTCGCTGGGAGTGGTACTTCGCATTCAGCGACTACATGTCTCTGGGCCTCTTCTACAAAGAGTTCACCAATCCCATCGAATCATCGATTTTCAGCGCGACGACCCGTGCCTCGACCTACATCAACGCCTCTTCAGCAGAAAACCAGGGGGTTGAATACGAAATCTACAAGCGCCTCGATTTTCTGGGCAATGATTTCCTTGGCGGGATAGGCCCGGATTTTTACGTGCAGGCCAATGTGGCATACATTGATTCAAATGTTGAGATAGCGCCGGAAGATCGGGGGGTTCTCACCACCACCAGCAGGTCGTTGCAGGGTCAGTCTGACCTGTTGTTCAATCTGCAGATTGGCTACGAGCCTTTTTCCGGTACCACCGCCACATTGCTGTATCACTACTTCGGAGACCGGATCGGAGAGGTGGGGATAGAGGGAGCACCTGATCTCATTGAAGAGGATTTTGGCGAATTGAATTTTGTCTTCATCCGCGAGCTTAATAACAACTGGCGAATTACCGCCAAGGCCAAGAATATCCTGGACGAAGATAAGGAAATTACCCAGGGTGGTCGAATCGCAAATGCTTATAACGAGGGGCGGGAGTTCAGTTTTCAGGTTGATTACCGCTTTTAACCGGCTGTTGAAAAACGTAATGAGCGCAGCCAATGAAGCACTGGCAGGCGCAATCGTTTGCAACAGTCTGACCTGACATCGAACACAGAGGGCAGGGCACTGCCTCTGAAGGTCTCCTCAGGCGGATCAGGCCTGAGGCACATTGCCCCCGGCGTGCAGGTCTTCGCCACGGCAGATTATTCAAAAAGGGCGGGGTCATTCTGCTGATCCGGCCCTTTTTGCGTTTTCATTCTTCCCTTTCATTTCGACAGTAAACCAATCCGCTCCTGTAAGTAAACTTGAGGGTAAACCCCATCCCGTCCAGTATCCACTTATCAAGGACGCTCTGATCGAGTGAGAAGGAGGTTCAGAGTTGGTGAGCCCGGATCGGGCAGGTGAGCTGAAATCGGCAACAGGGCTGCAGTGAAGATTTCCATAGTGAAATTGCCCCGGTTCTCAGCCCTCGCTGGGCTGACCACAGTCCTGAAGTTAATTTCAGAATGGGAATCCGGGTTGTTTTTCTACTATTCAGTATGTGATGGTTGCAAACCAACATTTCCTGATTGATAAAAAAAATCAATTAATTCAATTTGTTGACGGGGTCGGTAAGGCCAAGCAAACTTGTTTGAGAACAACGTGATCCTGTCTGTACACGGTGATACCGACGCGGCGATAAGGCTGGCCGGAATTCAAGGTCAACAAGCAGCGGACGTAGCGGCGAGGGGCACACAGACGGGGTTACGACGCGGGAAAGCGAGGAACTTGAACAATGGGACGCCTGATTTACTTCGAAGACCATCACCCGGGCCTTGAGAAAGACAACCTGGGAAACTGCCTGGAGAAAAGTCACCTCGGCAGGCGGCGCTTACGGGGAGAAAGTCTTATCCCGCTTCAACTTGCCCTGGATGAGTACGACATAGAAACGTGTTTTGCACACCTGGCCCGGTACGGGCACTGTGCCGTTTTTCCTCGTGCCAATCCTTCTGATTCCGGCAAAATTCTGTTTCTGGTCCGCATTCGTGAAGCTATTGATCTAAACCAGTATCTGCTTGAGCAGGAGGACCAGGACGATCAGGCCCTCTGTCGTCGCATCGATCATATCCAGATGCTCGAGAATTGCGAGGAAAGTCTGCTTGCCAGGGCGTGGGATCGTATCGGGCTGGACACGTCAGTCCGGTTTGCATCCCTGCATCAGGTCCCGCTTCCCTCCTCCAGGTGAACCGGTTCGACCGGTTGATTCGTTGCCGGGTTCCCAAGGATAGTGACAGGGCATTTTACGTTGCCGTTGAGATAAACCTGACTGGTCTCCTCCACCGCCGTGGTGGGCAGTATCGCCAGACAATGCCACTGACCTTCAGTATCGGGTGACAGGGCTAGCAGTTCACCCTCTTCAGACTTCCCTTCAAAGCCGTGCCGGCAACTGATTGATTGCGGTTGTCCACAGTCACGGTCGGCGACAGCATGGAAGGTCCGTTTTTTGGCTGTGCCACGATAATACATCCGGGCAACGATTTCCTGCCCTGTGTAGCACCCTTTTTTGAAGTTGATGACTCCAGACAGGTCGTAATTCAGGGCTTCCGGCAGGTGCCGCTCCGTCAACGCGGGCGTGACGTGGGCGATGCCTGACCTGATGTCCTCCAGTACCCAGGCCTTACTGTCGTCCACTGCAGCCATGCCGGCCATCAGTTTCCGGGCTTGTGATGCCGATGACGCCGAAAACTGCCAGAGTTCATAGCGGGGGAGTGTGCCCCGAATCCTGATGATAAGCAGGTCGCCCCAGGAAATCACATTACCGTCCGCGGTGGGCCAGTCGATTGCGGGACTCACCGCCCCGGGGACCCCGTCGTCAGCAATAAGGCCAGACCGCCGGACACCATTGCCGATCTGCTCGCAGGTGGCCCTGGAGAAGACAATGTACTTGTTGAGAATCGGAATGACGATAGCGGCCATACCCGGCTCCATGGACAGGTAACAGACATGGTCATGCTCAATCAACCTGAAATCGCAGATCACGCGACCTTTGAGGTTGCAGATGGCGCCTTCCAGGCTGTGATCGGGGGAAAGCAGATCCACGTTGCAGGTTACCTGGCCTTGCAGGAATTTTTTTGCATCGACTCCCGATACCGCGATCAGATCGAAAGCGTTCAGGTTAACTACTGTCATGATAATAACCCATCAGGTGTTGTGTCAGGATCCGGAAATACCCCATGGGGTATACCACTTCGTCGACCGCCGCTTGACCAGCAAGCACTGAGATCCGGCGTCCGGTGGCTCACTTCATGATACGTCTTTGTCGATAATTCGCAACGTACCCGCCGCCGATACCGCAACAGACAACCCGGTGAGTTTTTCATGGTACCAATCAACAGGATCGGATTCTCTGGCACAGCCGACGAGGCATGCTGGAGCTCGATCTGCTGCTGGAGCCGTTCGCCAGGGAAAAATTTGATTCCCTTACCGTCGGGCAACAGCAGCTCTTGCAGAAACTGCTCAGTTGTGAAGACCAGGATCTTTACGCCTGGTTGATGCAGCGCGACGAGCCTGACGATGCCTCGTTTAAACCTCTTATCGCGCTGATTCTGGCCAGTGCCCGAGGTGCGGTCTAGACTTAGGGAATCTCTGATCAAAGCCGATTCTTGCTGGAACAGGGCATTGTTGCAATTGGAATTCCGCATCTCCCGGGTGGAGTTGTTCGCGCTGCTTGCGGGGCATTGCCTGGCACAGGCCGCGATTGTGTCCATAAAGCCGCCAGGGTGGATGTTGCTGTTTTGCACCCTGTGTTTGGTGTGCAGTTCTCTGGCCCGACTGCGTGAGGTTCTGCTGGCCGGACGGCGTTCGGTGCGGCGCCTGGAACTGGAGAGACAGGGGAAGGCCATACTGTATACCCGCGCCGGGCAGTTTCAGGGTCGCGTCAGTCGAGTCGTTTTCCGTAGCGGCTGGTTGACAGTGCTCGATTTCTCCGCAGAGCCGGGCGACAGTCGAGATGACGTCCGCGAAGCCGGAGCAGGGGTGTCTCCTGAAGTGCGATCACTGCGTGTCTTCGTTCTTCCTGACAATATCAGCCCGGGGCAACGCAGGCGACTCGCGGTAATGTTACGGTTTTTCCGGTGCCAGGAGGGTTGATCGGGGCGGCTCCTTTCCGGCTGGTCGTTCTGCCGGGTAATTATCGGGCACCAGCACCGTGTCGGCAGGTGGATCGGTCTGGTTCGGGTAGTCCAGCGTGTAGTGCAGGCCCCGGCTTTCCTTGCGCTGCAGGGCGCAGTCTATTATCAGGCGTGCCACCAGAACCAGGTTTCTCAGCTCCAGCAGGTCTGAATTCACCTTGTAATTCTGGTAGTAGTCCTGAACTTCCTGTTCCAGAACATCGATCCGGCGACGAGCCCGCTGCAGTCTGCGGTCGGTTCGAACGATTCCCACGAAATCCCACATGAACCGCCGGAGTTCGTGCCAGTCGTGGGCAATGAGGATGTCGTCCTCTGACTCATAAACACGACTTTCGTCCCAGGGCGAACCCGCGGGGCTGATTTCGGTCTTGCTGAAGTTTTCTCTGATCTGGTGCGATGCGGAAAATGCAAGCACGAAGCATTCCAGAAGTGAATTGCTTGCCATCCTGTTGGCGCCGTGCAGGCCCGTAAAACTGGTTTCACCAATCGCATACAGGTTGGGAATATCGGTTTCACCGAACTGGTTCACCATGACCCCTCCACAGGTGTAGTGAGCTGCCGGAACCACGGGGATTCTCTGGGTGCAGATATCGATACCGAATTTCAGGCAGCGCTTGTGAATGGTGGGGAAGTGAGCAAGAATGAAATCCCTGGGTTTGTGGGTGATGTTCAGATAGACACAGTCGCAACCGAGCCTTTTCATCTCGTGGTCAATGGCGCGGGCCACGATATCTCTGGGGGCAAGCTCAAGGCGACTGTCGAATTTCTGCATGAAACGGGTGCCGTCAGGCAATTCAAGGTAGGCGCCTTCCCCCCTCAGCGCTTCGGTTATCAGAAACGACTTGGCGTGCGGATGGTACAGGCAGGTGGGATGAAACTGGTTGAATTCCATATTGGCCACCCGGCAGCCTGCTCGCCAGGCCATGGCGATTCCGTCACCACTGGCGCCGTCCGGATTGGTAGTGTACAGATAGGCTTTGCTGGCACCCCCGGTGGCAAGTACCACAAAGCGTGAACGAACCAGTTCAACCCGGTTGCTGCGCGTATTCATGATATAAGCACCGATGCACGCCTGTGCGGAGAGTCCCAGTTTTTTCCGGGTCAAAAGCTCGACGGCAATATGGTGTTCAACCAATTCCACACTTGGGTGTTCGAGGGCCTTTTTCTTCAGGGTTTTGAATACCGCCTTGCCGGTTGCATCAGTTGCATGGATGATGCGGCGGTGGCTGTGACCGCCTTCCTTGGTAAGGTGCAGAGAGGTGAGGTCGTCGGCACCGGGTTGTGGCACACTGGAGTGATCCGGAGGCCCGTCGGCGCGGGCTTTGGTTGTGAACGGGACACCCTGGTCGACCAGCCAGCGGACACATTCCGTGCTGTGTGACACGACGAAACGCACCATGTCCTCGTGGCACAGACCCACGCCGGCGACCAGGGTATCGGCAACATGGGCTTCGATGCTGTCCCGGTCGTCCAGAACCGCGGCGATTCCCCCCTGGGCGTAAAAGGTGGCGCCTTCCCGCAGGCTGCCTTTACTGATAACCCGGACCCGGGCGAACTCTGCGCACCGCAACGCCAGGGTAAGCCCTGCTGCACCGCTGCCGATTATCAGAATGTCGGTTTCCTGCGGATTGGGGTTGGGACGAGTGCTGGTCATGATAGCTGGGTCTGAATTACTCGCTCAGGCTGCCTTATCTTGTTGTTATTTAAGAGGATATGTGCAAGTGCCGGGCCGAATTGCAGGCTGGGGGCCAGGGAAACGTGGCTGAGGGAAACCGGATAATGCCTGTGTTGTAATGCAATTGCAGCAATTTTATAGTTTTGAAGAACTTTTGAACATCCCCGCGGTCTATGTGTGTGAACGGTTTAAATTGTTCCAACAGCGGTGGTTCCCGGTCTGAGATTGGAGTTGGAACATAGTGAGAAAGGATACCGACCAGCAGTTGGTCGACCGGGTGTTGAATGGAGACAAACAGGCCTTCAACCTTCTGGTGTTACGCTATCAGCACCGGGTAGCCGCATTGATTGCCCGGTTTGTCAGCGACCCGCAGGAGGTTGAGGACGTCAGCCAGGAAGCGTTTATCAAGGCCTATAGAGCCTTGTCGCTGTTTCGCGGGGACAGCGCGTTTTATACCTGGTTGTACCGGATAGCCGTCAATACCGCGAAAAACCACCTGGTCGCAAGGAACCGCAGGCCGCCAGCGGTGGACATGGATGTAGATGAGTCCGAGAACAATGAGTTGGCACTGCCGCTTCAGGAACTGGAGTCTCCCGAGGCGAGTCTGAGAACGGACAAGCTCCGGGAAGCGATCAACGAGGCGATTGAGGAATTACCCGAAGAATTGAAAACGGCATTCACCCTGAGGGAATTTTCAGGATTGAGTTACGAGGATATCACCGAAGTGATGGGTTGCCCCGTAGGAACCGTTAGATCGCGAATTTTCAGGGCACGGGAAGCGATCGACAAGCGTATCCGTGAACTGTTGTGAGGTGACCTGCAGTTACAGCCTGTCACCGGAAAGTCGTCACCGGTTAGGATATCGGAAACCGATGGTTGTGGCGGGCAGGATAGAGATTGGACCGGTCAGAGGATCAGGTGCTGATAAAGCACCCAAGTGACTGGAAATCCAGACGATCAGTCAGAACCTTGGACGTTCTGATAGTTGAGACATAAGGCCGATTATGAACAGCCGGGACTACGAAACCCTTTCAGCGATGTTGGATGACGAAGCGGACGAACTGGAGCTCAGGCGTCTGCTCAAAAGCGCAGCCGAGGACCCGGAAGTATCGGCAATGTGGGAGCGCATGAACCTGGTTCGGGCGTTGCTGCACGACGATAATTTCAAGATGAGCCGATCGGCTCCACTGGTCGGCCGTGGATTTCACACTGACGTCGCGGTGGCCATTGCGGCAGTACCCTTGCCTGTGAGGGCATCCCGGGGGTCGACCGCACGACAGTGGACCAGATCAGTGGCTAAGATGGCAATCGCTGCATCGGTCGCCCTGGCATTCTTCCTTGGAATGCAGGTCAGTGTGAATAATTCCGCCCCGGGCAGTGGCTCCGTTCCAGTGGCGGGCCAGAATCCGATGATTCAGCCCGTTGAGCGGAAGCCGGGTTCAGGCGAGCTCCCTGCTGTCCAGCCTGGCTGTCAACAGTGACGCTGCGAACCTGGTGCGCGAGGTAGATCCAGCCGCCAGGCAACGCCTGGAGGAATATATCAGAAGTGCATCAATCACCCGCGAGGAGCCGCCGCAACTGGAGCAGTTGGAGGATTCTCCACTGTACCGGCTGGTAAACGAGATTCAGACTTCACAATAGTCCCTAACCTGTTGAATAGAAGTGCTATTGTCCAGGTGAAAGCACCGGCCAGGAAGTCTCCTCCACCAGTCCTCGTGTTTACGTTTACCCTGCTCTGAAGTACACTCGAAGCTCCCGCGATGCGCGGGTTACTGCCTGGTCGCCTGGACATGGCAGTGGCTCAGCGCTGCGCCACCCGCTGAACCTTCCGGAAGTTTATTATGAAGTTTCCCAGATTATCCTGTCCCACAAGCCGATCCGAGTTTGCCCGAACGGGGTTGTTACTGTTGTTGCTACTGCCCGGACTGGTCACTGGTGCGTTAATTCTGCCTAACTTCGCTGACCTGGTGGAGACCAATGCCGCGACTATAGTGGAGATATCCGCCATTCGCATGGTGGAACGTCCGAATTACCTTTCGGAACAGGATCTGGAGGAGTTTTTACGGCGGCGCATCGACCCGGAGAATCTTCCGGATCTGGAGCTCGAACCCGGGGAGCCCCAGTTAAGTCCCCGCGGTTCAGTCGGTTCCGGGTTTATTCTGACATCGGACGGATTCGTGGTGACCAACCACCACGTGGTGGCTGGAGCTGAGGAAATTACCGTACACCTGACTGACCGACGGGAGTTTGAGGCCGAAGTTGTCGGGCTGGACGAACCCTCTGACCTGGCGGTACTCAAGATCAACGCCCTGGATCTGCCGGCGGTCAGAATGGGTGATTCAGATGCGGTGAGGGTAGGTGACTGGGTGTTGGCAATCGGCTCACCCTTCGGACTGGAATTCTCCGCCGCGGCGGGTATCGTCAGTGCCAAGGGACGTTCCATCCCCGGCAACAGTCGTTATAACTACATGTCCTTTATACAGAGCGACGTAGCTATCAATCAGGGCAATTCCGGAGGTCCGCTTTTCAACCTGGATGGTGAGGTAATCGGGATCAATTCCCAGATTTTAAGCAGTACCGGTACTTCGGCAGGCATTTCTTTCTCTATACCCAGCAACGTGGCTATAAATGTGGTCGAGCAATTACGGGAGACCGGCGCGGTGCAGCGAGGCCTGCTCGGAGTGCAGATCAAGGAGGTAAGCTATGCACTGGCTGAATCTTTCAATCTGGAAAGACCACATGGGGCGTTTGTCGACGTGGTTTCTCCTGGCAGCCCGGCGGAAGAGGCCGGTATCCAGATTGAGGATATAATCCTGGAATTCGACGGAAGGGAAATCAAGAATTCAGCAGACCTGCCTTTCTTTGTTGGGCAGAACAGGCCGGGTACCGATTCCGAGGTGCTGATCTATCGGGACGGTCGTCGTCTTGCCCTTAATGTCACGCTCGGCAGTTCGCCGCTGAATGTGGTCCAGGAAGAGCTCGAGCAGGCCCAGCCAGTGCGCCGCAATCCCCTGGGCTTGCGTGTGGCAGACCTGAGCCGGGAAGTCAGGCAGGTCTCCGGTCTTTCCGGCGTGAGAGTGGTAGAGGTTGTCGAAGGACCGGCCGAACAGGCGGGAATTCTCGCGGACGACGTCATTGTCTCCTTGAATCGTCAGGAGATTACCAGCGTAGAGCAGTTCGCTGCAGTCATTCAGGAATTGCCGGACAGCGGCTTTGTGCCGGTTCGCATCGTGAGAGAAGGGCGGGGAACGACCCTGGCTCTGGATATGGACTGAGTTCACCGGGCCGGGAAAAGGCAGCCTCAGGCTGCCTTTTTTATTGCAGCGCAGAGAAGCCTGATCCTTCCGGAAATCCACTGACACAATTCCTCAGATACTTTAGAATTGCGACCTTCGTCCGCAGGACCCACAGGGATACCCGACTCGGTGAGTGACCCAAGTAACATTCGCAACTTTTCCATCATAGCCCACATCGACCATGGTAAATCCACCCTGGCCGATCGATTCATTCAGATGTGTGGCGGTGTTTCCGATCGGGAACTGGCTGAGCAGATGCTGGATACGCTTGAAATCGAGAGAGAACGCGGGATCACCATTAAGGCTCAGAGCGTAACCCTGTACTACGATTCAGACAACGGAAAACGCTATCAGCTGAATTTTATCGATACTCCCGGGCACGTGGATTTCAGCTACGAAGTGTCCCGGTCACTGGCTGCCTGCGAAGGGGCACTGCTGGTGGTCGATGCCGGGCAGGGCGTTGAAGCGCAGTCGGTTGCCACCTGCTATACTGCTATCGAGCAGGGGCTGGAAGTAATTCCGGTATTGAACAAGATGGATCTGCCCCAGGCTGATCCGGACCGGGTAAGAACTGAGATTGAGGAAATCATCGGTATCGACGCCTCCGAAGCTGTCAGCGCCAGTGCCAAAACCGGGATGGGAGTCAAGGAAATACTGGAACAGATTGTCATTAAGGTGCCTCCTCCAGTAGGTGATCGCAACGGCGACCTGCAGGCGCTGATTATCGATTCCTGGTTCGACAACTACCTGGGTATCGTGTCACTGGTACGCGTCAAGCAGGGCGTCATCAAAAAGGGCGTCAAGATACTGGCCAAGTCCATAGGGAAAGCACACATCGTTGACAGCGTCGGCAGGTTTACACCAAAGCGACTGGAAACCGATCAGCTTGCCGCCGGTGAGGTGGGCTTTGTCGTTGCCGGAATCAAGGATATTCATGGCGCGCCGGTCGGTGATACGCTGACCCTTGCCGCCACTCCGAACGTGCCGGCATTGCCAGGGTTCAGGAAAGTTCAGCCACAGGTTTATGCCGGGCTGTTCCCGGTGTCATCAGATGACTTTGAGAGTTTTCGTGATGCCCTGTCCAAGCTGACCCTTAACGACGCGTCTCTCTTTTACGAGCCCGAAAATTCCGATGCGCTCGGATTCGGATTTCGCTGCGGCTTTCTGGGAATGCTGCACATGGAGATCATCCAGGAAAGACTGGAGCGGGAATACGATCTGTCCCTGATTACCACCGCGCCTACCGTGATCTACCAGGTGGTTTTAAATAACGGGGATACCGTCGAAGTGGACAGTCCCGCGGACCTGCCACCAACGGCCAATATTGCGGAGATGCAGGAGCCTATTGTTCTTGCCAATATCCTGGTACCGCAGGAATACCTGGGTAATGTCATCAATCTCTGTGTCGAACGGCGCGGAGTACAAAAAGACATGCAGTTTATTGGGAAACAGGTGTCCCTCAATTACGAGCTGCCCATGAATGAGGTGGTACTGGATTTCTTTGATCGGTTAAAATCGGTCAGCCGGGGCTATGCGTCGCTGGATTATCATTTTCAGCGTTTTCAAAAATCCAACCTGGTGCGTTTGGATATTCTGATTAACGGCGATAAAGTAGATGCGTTGGCTCTGATTGTGCACAGGGACCAGGCGCAGACCAAAGGGCGGCTGTTGACGGAGAAAATGAAGGAACTGATACCCCGTCAACTTTACGACGTGGCGATACAGGCAGCAATCGGTGGTCAGATTATTTCCCGTCAGACCGTTAAGGCGCTGCGTAAGAACGTTACCGCGAAGTGTTACGGTGGTGACATAACCCGAAAGAAAAAACTCCTGGAGAAACAGAAAGCAGGCAAGAAGCGCATGAAAAAAGTGGGAAGTGTAGATGTCCCACAGGAAGCCTTTCTCGCCGTTCTGAAAATAGATTCCTGATGGATATAGATTTTGCGTTAGTACTCGTTGTTCTGGTCGCTGTGTGTGGGGCTATCTGGCTGCTGGACCTGTTGCTGCTGAAAAAAGTCCGAGGCAGAGTTGTTGACGACTATCGCCGCAACCAGGCCGGTTCCAGGCCGGAAAAGGTGGTAGAACAGGAATTGGCCGAGTTGACACGTGAGCCGGTAGTGGTTGAGTACGCCAAGTCGTTTTTTCCGGTTCTCCTGGTAGTGCTGGTGCTGCGTTCATTCGTCATAGAGCCCTATCAGATTCCCACCGGCTCCATGATTCCCACCCTGGAAGTGGGAGACTTCATCCTGGTCAACAAATATGCCTACGGACTTCGCCTCCCGGTCATTGGCACCAAAATTCTGGAGGTCAACGAGCCGCAACGGGGAGAAGTCATGGTCTTCATACCGCCTCATGAAAACAAGTATTACATCAAGCGGGTCATCGGTCTTCCAGGAGATAGAATCCGATACCAGGACAAGCAGCTTTACGTTAACGGCGAAGCCGTGCCGCGGGAGTATGTTGGTGAGACGACCATTGACTTCGGTCCGGAGGGTATCCCCGGGTCCCAGTACCGGGAGGAACTCGGAGGCGCTGTTCACACTATTCAAATGACTGACCTGCAACTTGGTCGTGAAGGGAGGACCAGTTGGATTGTTCCTGAAGGGCACTATTTCATGATGGGAGACAACCGGGACAACAGCGCGGACAGCCGGGTCTGGGGGCCGGCGTCAGAAACCAAGATTGTGGGTAAGGCGGTCGCCATCTGGATGCATAAGGACCCCGGCTTGAACCTGCCAAGCTTTTCCCGCAATCAGAGAATCCGTTGAGAAGTTGGGATTTACCTGACAGAACCTTCTTAAATATGTGATTTTATTGGCGGTTTTGTCCCGCCAAAGGTCGTATTGTAGCGTTCACAGTCAAATTGAATGCTGTCGAACGGAGATCATTATGGGTAATGGCTTCAACGGCCCTGTCTCACAGCGGGGTGTTTCCAAGTTAGGGTTGCTGATAATGGGCGTGTTTGTGGCCCTGTTTCTGACCATCGGCCTCAAGGTGGGGCCTCTGTACATGGACAGTAATGTGCTGACCACGCTCGCCGATGATATGGTGGCTGACGGTACTGCGAACCGCCTTCGGGAAGAAGAGATCAGGCAGCGCTTCGCCGATGCCCTGCGGCTCAATTCCATTTACGATTTCGACCTTTCCGATATCGATATCATTCGCTCCGGCGGACGAACGGGTATAAGAATATCTTATGAACGTCGGTTGCCGTTGTTTGCCAATCTGGATATCGTTGCCGTTTTTGATCATACAGCCCAATAACTGATGGCCGCGGACCGCGAGAAACTCGAATCAAGCCTGGGATACACTTTCAAGGATCCGGCACTACTGGACCAGGCATTGACCCATCGCAGCGCCGCCAGACTACACAACGAACGACTTGAATTCCTGGGTGATGCCATTCTGGATCTGGTAATCGCCGAGAAACTTTTCCAGTACTACCCCGACGCCAACGAGGGCGAACTCAGCAGAATGCGCGCCAATCTGGTAAATGGCGATATTCTTGCGGGCATCGCTTCGGAGCTTGGACTTGGTCAATTTCTCAGGCTTGGCGCCGGTGAACGAAAAAGCGGTGGAAAACGTCGAACGTCCATTCTGGCCAATCTGGTGGAGGCGCTGATTGCCGCAATCTACCTGGAGAGCGGTCTGCAGGCAGCCGATGCCGTTGTCAGCAATCTGTTCCGGCAAAGGTTGTTGGCAAGTGAAATTCGCAAACCACGCAAAGACAGTAAAACACGGTTGCAGGAACTGCTGCAGGCAAAAGGTATGCCGCTCCCCAGCTACCGAGTGACCGAAATAGTGGGCGAGGCCCATGATCAGACTTTTACTGTGGCCTGTGAAGTGTCCTTGCTGAAGAGTCCCAAGGTCGGCAAGGGAAAGAGCAAGCGCATGGCGGAACAGGATGCTGCCGAGCAGGTGCTTCTGGTTCTGGATGTGGAATCGTGAGTACCGGGGGAATTGACATGCGCCCCCGTCGTTGCGGATACATAGCTATCGTGGGTCGGCCAAATGTAGGTAAATCGACCCTCCTGAATCATTTCCTGCGCCAGAAAATAAGCATTACTTCACGAAAGCCCCAGACAACACGTCATCGCATTCTGGGCGTGCATTCCACGTTCGACACGCAGTACATCTACGTGGATACACCAGGCCTGCATCATGAGCGTGGGAAAACCCTCAATCGCCTAATGAATGAAACCGTCGAACGGGTGATCGAAGATGTGGATGTCGTGTTTTTTGTCGTCGAGCGCCTATCCTGGACCGATGAAGATGAGCTGGTTCTCTCAATTCTCAAACAGCTCCACAAACCGGTTCTGCTGTTGATCAACAAGGTTGACCAGGTGCAGGACAAAGCCCGCTTGCTGCCTCATATGGACATGTTGTCCCGTAAAATGGAATTTACGGAAATCATCCCGGTTTCTGCGATCCGTGGGCACAATCTCGATGTTATCGATGAAGTGGTGCGCATCTACCTGCCGGAAGGAGAATTTCTGTTTCCTGAAGATCAGGTTACTGACCGTAATTCCCGCTTTCTGGCGGCGGAACTGATCCGTGAGAAAATAACACGACAGCTCGGTGACGAGCTTCCCTATGAAGTCACGGTGGAAATCGAAACCTTCAATGAGAGGGATGAAATTCTGCATGTGGACGGTTTGATTCTGGTGGAGAAAGAGGGTCAGAAGCGGATTCTCATCGGTAGTCAGGGTGCTCGCCTTAAGTTGATTGGCTCGGAAGCGCGCCGCGAGATGGAGAGAAGTTTCGACAGAAAGGTCATGCTCAGGCTCTGGGTCAAGGTAAAATCCGGCTGGGCTGACGACGAGCGGGCGTTGCGGAGCCTGGGGTATACTGATTACCTCTAATCAAAATGCGGGGTTTGCCGCCAGGCCACCAGCACCATGGAAAACCGCGTCTACCTGCAGCCAGCTTACATTCTGCATAAACAACCCTTTCAGGACAGCAGTCTGCTGGTTGATTTTTTCTGCCTTGATTATGGGCGGGTCCGTGCTGTTGCCCGTGGCGCCCGTAGCGGCAAATCCCGGTATCGCAGTCTGCTGCAGGTTTTCCAGCCCCTGTTACTGTCCCTGACCGGTAAAGGAGAGCTGAAAACAGTTGTCGGAGTCGAAAGCAGTGTTGGTGCAATTCAGCTCAGAGGAGAAAGGCTTTTCAGCGGCTTTTATGTGAACGAACTGGTAACTCGATTATTGATCGGGGATGGGGAGCATACCCGATTATTCCAGCGCTATCAGGAGACACTGGTCTGCCTGGCAGGTGGCGAAGAGCTCAATAAAGTACTGCGTCGATTCGAAGTGTCGCTACTGGATGAATTGGGTTATGGAATCAATCTGACCTGCGATTGCATGACCAGGCAAGCCATATCGGTGGACGACCGATACCTGTTTGTACCGGACCATGGATTTGAGCGCTTGCCAGCCCACGACGAGCGCTCGGAGCAGCGCAGCAACGTTTTCCTGGGAAAACATATCCAGGCGCTCAAGGAATTGAATTTCCCGATGCCGATAGCAGAGACGCTGCCAAAATGATTACCAGACTGGCTCTGAGCGCCCATCTGGGCGACAAGCCACTTAACAGTCGCAGTCTGTTTGCGCGTCGCAAGCCGGACTAGCAGGCTTTAAGCGCCTCACTAATCAGGTTAGAATCGCGCTCCTGTTGTAATTAAGCGATGACTCATGTCCTATCAAACCATCGACAGCCTGATTGGCAATACACCTCTGGTAAGACTCCAGCGTCTACCGGGTGAATCGTCAAACACAATCCTGGCCAAACTTGAAGGGAACAATCCGGCAGGCTCTGTCAAGGACCGGCCTGCGCTGAACATGATAGTTCAGGCGGAACTGCGAGGCGAAATCAAACCGGGCGACGTGCTGATCGAAGCAACCAGCGGCAATACCGGAATTGCACTGGCAATGGTCTGTGCCATAAAGGGCTATCGATTGATACTGATCATGCCGGACAATATGAGTAGTGAGCGCAAGGCTTCCATGACAGCTTATGGCGCCGAGTTGGTGCTGGTGTCTGAGCAGGAGGGTATGGAAGGTGCCAGGGATCTTGCCATTATCATGCAGCAGGAGGGTAAGGGCAGGGTACTGGACCAGTTTGCCAACCAGGACAACCCGAATGCCCATTACATGCGTACGGGTCCGGAAATATGGCGTGACACCCGTGGTGAAATTACCCATCTGGTTTCGTCTATGGGAACTACAGGTACGATTATGGGAGTGTCCCGCTACTTGAAGGAACAGAATCCGGCAATTGAAATTATCGGTCTACAGCCAAAGGACGGTTCAAGAATACCGGGTATCAGGCGTTGGCCGGAGGCGTACCTGCCGCAGATCTTCGAGCGGTCGCGGGTCGACAGGATCATGGACATCGATCAGCGCGACGCCGAACAGACGATGAAGGCGCTGGCAAGGCAGGAAGGCATTTTCTGTGGCGTTTCCTCCGGTGGCAGTATATACGGAGCACTGCAGCTTAGCAGGGAAGTCACCAATGCCACCATCGTGGCGATTGTCTGCGACCGCGGTGACCGCTACCTGTCCACTGGCGTTTTTGGTCCGGCGCGGCAATAGCAGATCAGGTGACTATGGCGCAACGCAGGCGGCGCAGCCTAAAAAAATTACCGGTTGATCCAGTCGAACTGACTGTTGATCGGATTTCTCATGAAGGTCGTGGCATTGCCAGCAACGACGGCAAAGTGGCATTTGTCGACGGCGGTTTGCCGGGGGAACGGGTCAAGGCCGGCTATGTCGAGTGTCGTGCCCGCTACGATGAAATGACCGTCATCGAGGTAATGGAGCCGAGTGCTATTCGCGTGGATCCTCCCTGTCGTTATTTCGGAACCTGCGGTGGCTGTTCATTGCAACACCTTGCAGCCGAGGCACAAATTGCCTTCAAACAGGATCTCCTATTCGATCAGCTTTATCACGCGGCAGGGCTCAAAGAGGGCAGCTTCGCAAAGCTCGATGTTCAGCAGTCCGACTCGATCCGCTATCGCAGAAAAGCACGCTTTGCCGTCAGATACGTAGCGCAGAAAGGTGGAACGCTGATAGGATTTCGCGAAAAGCACAGTACCTTCATCACCGATATGGAAGATTGCCAGGTATTGGTCAAGAATATCGCAGATCTGATTGCGCCTTTGCGGGGCCTGATCAACCGGCTTGAAGCCAGAATGTCTATTCCACAGATTGAGGTCGCCGCAGGAAACAATCACGCCGGAAACCCCGTGGTGGCGCTGGTCATCCGGCACCTTGATGCTTTTACTGGCCGCGACGCAGAGATACTGTGTAACTTTGCCAGTAATACTGGCTGTCATTTATACCTTCAGCCCGGGGGTGTCGACAGTATTCACAGACTCTGGCCCGAAAACGGTGAAGACAGATTGCAATACCCGCTGCCTGAATATCAGCTCACCATGGGATTTCATCCGATAGACTTCGTACAGGTGAATGAATCGCTGAACAGGAAAGTCATTGCACTGGCAGTCGATCTGCTTGAGCTCGGTCCCGAAGATCATGTTCTTGATCTGTTCTGCGGACTGGGAAACTTTACCCTGCCACTGTCGCGGTTCAGCCGCCAGGTGCTCGGTTTGGAAGGCAGCGCGGACATGGTAAAGCGCGCCGAGGAAAATGCCGCAATGAACAACGTCACCAATGCGCGTTTTACAACAGCAAACCTTTGCGGATTAACGGGCAATGAGTCCTGGTACGACAGTAATTTCGACAAAATTCTTCTGGATCCACCACGTTCAGGTGCACTGGAAATAATCGACTGGATTGGAGGCAGGGGGGCAGAAAAAATCGTTTATGTGTCCTGCAATCCCGCAACCCTGGCCCGCGACACAGTACGGTTGTTGTCGCAAGGATATCGTCTCAAGCGGGCAGGTGTTATGGATATGTTTCCTCATACTGCACATGTCGAGTCCATCGCGGAATTTGAAAGAGTCATCTGATGACCCTCTGATCTGGTCTTACAACGGGAAATTGAACATGGAAAAACTTCTTCAAATGATGGCACTGTTGCGAGACCGGGAGCATGGCTGCCCCTGGGATTTGAAGCAAACCCTGTCAAGCCTGACCCGCTACACACTGGAGGAAGTGTACGAAGTAGTCGATGCGGTCGAGGATGGAAGCCCGGAGCAGGTGAAAGACGAACTCGGTGACCTGCTGTTTCAGGTAGTCTTTTATGCACGGATTGCCGAAGAGAATGGCCAGTTCAGCTTCCAGGATGTCGTCGATTCCATAACGGATAAGCTGTTGAGACGTCATCCACATGTGTTCCCCGGAGGTAAGCTTGAAAACTTCGGTCAGAAGCAGGACCTGAACGCGGATCAGGTTGTCAGTAACTGGGAGGCGATCAAGAACCAGGAACGGGCCAGTAAGGGCGGCACCGGGATTACCGGAATATCAGTGTTGTCTGACATCCCCAATGCGCTGCCTGCGCTGGAAAGAGCCCTGAAGCTGCAGAATCGTGCCGCAAGAGTCGGCTTTGACTGGGCTCAATTACAGCCGGTTCTGGCAAAGGTCAATGAAGAACTGTCCGAGTTGGAGGAAGCGATCAGCCATCATGATCAAGATCAGATCAATCATGAGCTTGGTGATCTGCTGTTCGCGGTGGTCAATCTTGCCCGGCATACCCGTATTGAACCAGAAAATGCATTGCGGGAAAGCAACCGCCGGTTTGTGCGCCGATTTACCTATATTGAAGAACAGCTTGAGGACGAAAAGATTCAAATTGAAGAAGCCGGCCTGGAAAAGCTCGATCAACTCTGGAATGCTGCCAAGCAGAAAGGGCTATAATGATTGGCCAGGATTTCATCAACATGCAATCAAGGAGCTTTAGTTAATGAGAATAATCCTATTGGGGGCGCCGGGCGCCGGCAAAGGTACGCAGGCGGCGTTTATTACGGAGCAATTCGGAATTCCGCAAATTTCAACCGGCGACATGTTGCGTGCAGCAGTAAAGGAACAGTCGGAACTCGGTAAACAGGTGGAAGCTGTCATGGCTTCCGGTGGTCTGGTTACCGACGACATCATTATTTCCCTGGTTAAAAATCGCATCCAGAAGGATGATTGTGCCAATGGGTTCCTCTTCGACGGATTTCCGCGAACAATTCCTCAGGCAGAAGCGTTACAGGAATCAGGAGTACCGATCGACGTGGTGCTGGAAATTCATGTTGATGACGAAGAAATTGTCGAGCGCATGAGCGGTAGACGAGTGCACCTGGATTCGGGCAGGGTTTACCATGAGACCAATAATCCGCCAAAGGTTGAAGGTAAAGACGACGTAACGGGAGAACCGTTGATTCAGCGGGACGATGACAAAGAGGAAACGGTGCGAAAGCGTCTGCAGGTTTATCACGAACAAACGAAACCGCTGGTTGATTTCTACAGCAGGTTGCAGGCAGAAGGTAACCCTGTCAACGTTATCCGGCTCGAAGGCAGCGGCTCGGTAGACTCAATTCGCGCAAAGGTTTTGAATTCACTGCATCGGTGAACCGCGAAGGAGTATGGGATACTGTATCTGGCAGGATATTTGTAGCCGCTACATTAGTAAATTTAGGTTCCAGAAGCCCGGCCGTCGCCGGGCTTTTTTTTTAATTGGAATGTAAATAACGCAAGTTGCGCAATTGCACTTGTCAGGTGCAATGTCAGCCGGAGCTGAATTCCTTAAAGTTTTTAATTCAGATAGCGAAATACTTGTTGAGTGCAGTATTAGGTAGATGTTTCCAATGGAGTCAGATTTTCTGATTCCAGATCACGAAAAAATGCTTCATTACTGTTAGCCTATTTTTTTTTGTGCTATGTTGCCGGCGAATGAAGCCTTATCTTACCTTGCCGGGTAAGAGCATGTTTCACTAAACAGGAGATTTAAGAGGATGGCTAAAGTTACTGGAAAGAAAAAAGCGGCGAAAAAGAAATCGCCTGCGAAGAAGGCGGCAGTCAAGCAGTTGACTGCTGCGCAGAAGCGCGAGGCAGCTTTGCAAAAAGCTATCGCGGCATTTGCTGCTAAGTGGAATAGCAAAAGAGATAAGGAGGAAACTGCAAAAGCCAAGAAAGCTGCAAAAAAGGCGGCTATGAAGGAAAAGCAGGCAGCGAAAAAGGCGGCCGCGAAAGCCAGAGCCGCAGCTAAGAAAGCTGCCGCCAAAGCCCGGTCGGCAGGAAAGAAGAAAGCTCCGGTAAAGAAGGCAGCAGCGAAAAAGAAGACCACAGCTGGAAAGAAAGTTGCGAAAAAGAAAGCTTCGGCAAAGAAGAAGGTTGTCAGGAAAAAGTCAGTGAAACGGGCAGCCATGGCCAAAAAGGCCGCGCCGAAAAAGGTAGCCAAAAAGAAGGTAGCGAAGAAAAAAGCTGTAAAGAAGGTGACAGCGCCTAAGGCTGCAACCAAAAAGACCGCTGCCAAGAAGAAAGTAGCCAAGAAAGCCTCAACCAAAAAAGCTGCCACGAAGAAAAAGGTAGCTAAGAAAAAAGCAGCTCTAAAGAAGAAAGTAGCCAAGAAAAAGACGGCTGCCAAGAAAAAGGCCCCGGGCAAGAAAAAAGCACCAGCCAAGAAAAAGGCTCCAGCCAAGAAAAAGGCTCCAGCCAAGAAAAAGGCTCCAGCCAAGAAAAAGGCATTGGCGAAGAAAGCTGCCGTAAAGAAAAAAGTAGCGAAAAAGAAGGCAGCGCCACGTAAAACAGCTGCCAGGAAAAAAACCGGCACCAAGTAGTGGCTGATCGATAATGTAACTTTAGCACTCGTGCCCGGTATTGCCCAAGGAAAGGTGATGCCGGGCTTTTCTCCCTGATCCATTGATCCCTCTTGAAGCCCTCAAGAGGGATTTTTGCATTCTACTCGCGGAACCGGTTATCAGGTTGCCTTTCTGATCGGATATTCATGTCAAACCTTCTGATAATTGATACCTCGACCAATGTTTGCACCGTGATATTGCAATCACAGAACTCCGTAGCAGTGCAACAGAGCGAAGATTCCCGTTCACACGGTCGCTTTCTGCTCCCTGCAGTGAATCGGTTACTGTTCGAACAGGAGCTGGAACTTGGCGATCTGGACGCTATAGCCGTAGTTGCTGGCCCTGGTTCCTTCACTGGAATCAGAATTGGTGTTGGCGTGGTTCAGGGACTGGCAGCAGCGCTGGAGATACCGGTGATACTGATTTCCTCATTGGAGTGGCTGGCCTGCAGTGCTTTTTTCAACTTCTCCGTTTCTGTAGTCTCTGTCTGCAGAAAAGCTGGAGAACAGGAATTTTACCTTGCAACCTTCCGTCAAATATCAGCACGTCAGATTGTACGAATCGGGGAGGAAACAGTTTCCAACAGTAATGCTTTCACATTACCCTGGATTGATCCGTCAACGGACATCTGGATAGCAGTAGGTGACGGGTGGGAGGATCCGGACAGATTTCCAGAAAAGCTGATGAACGGTTTTGAGTTTGTAGACTCGAAGTGTACCGCTGATGTTGACAGTCTATGCCTGTTGGCGGGTCGAAAGTTTCTTGATAAGCAGTTTGTTCCTGCCGAGCAGGCACTACCAAATTATCTGAAAGAGAATCTGCAATACCGAACCGCCACGTGAACGGAGTGAACTAGCAAATGGAAACCTTACAAGTCACTTTTCTAGCAGTTCTCCAGGGCTTTACTGAGTTTCTGCCGGTTTCCAGTTCCGGACACCTAATCCTGCCGGCTGCGATCCTGGGTTGGGAAGATCAGGGGCTGGTGTTTGATGTGGCCGTCCACGTAGGAAGTCTGTTTGCGGTGGTCTATTATTTCCGCTCACAGGTCGTTGCATTGAGCATCGCCTGGATCCGGTCTTTGACAGGCGGCGCAAAGTCCAATCAGTCCAGCCTTGCCTGGCTGATACTTCTGGCTTCAGTACCTGCGGGAATGGCTGGTCTAGTGCTGAATGATCTGGTAGAACAATATGCGAGATCAATCCTGCTGATTGCGATTACTTCGATTGTGTTCGCGGTGTTGCTGTACTTTGCCGACCGGCGCAAGGGAACCGTAAATGAGCTGACTCAGTTGAATTGGAGAACTGCTCTTCTGATAGGTCTGGCGCAGGTGCTGGCTCTGTTGCCAGGCACTTCAAGATCCGGTGTAACAATGACAGCGGGGCTGTTTGTCAACCTGAGCCGTCATGCGGCCTCACAGTTTTCCTTCCTCTTGGCAATACCAGTCATTGCTGCAAGCGGCCTTCTGAAAATGGTGGATTTTTTTCAGGTTGGTGCCAGCGTATCGGACTGGATAACGCTCCTGTACGGCGCAGTGGTGTCCGGTGTAGTGTCTTATTTCTGTATTCACTATTTTCTCAAGTTGATTCAGCAACTGGGTTTTATTCCATTTGTCGTCTACCGCGTGCTGCTGGGCGTGCTGTTGTTTGCAATCCACTTCTCTCCCCTGCGGGCATGAAATCCAATGAATCAGATCGCCGTGATGGTAGCTACAACCCGGGGCATCTCTCCCGGGGACAAAACCGTGCTTGAAAAGCAGGCATTACGACTGGCCGACGAACTTCACCTTACCTGTGTGACCGAGACCGGCGACTGCGGTTTTGAATTTCTATTGTGTGTGACCCAATCCGGGTTGGAGCTTGTTCTTAACCGCGCCGCTGCACCGGGGCCGGTTCGTGTCGATTTTGAGAATCCGACGCTGGATTACCGGATCCGAAACCGGGTAAATCGGCAGGCGATATCCCGGGCTGTAGGTATCAAACCCGGTTTGTATCCGACTGTCCTCGATGCTACGGCGGGTCTGGGGAAGGACTCCTATCTGCTTGCCAGCGCGGGATGCCGAATGCAGTTGCTTGAGCGAAATCCGATTGTACACGCACTGCTGTTTGACGGCCTCAGGCGAGCCAGGTCGTCGCAGGACTCAAGTGTACGCCAGGCTGCATCCCGCATGGACCTGGCCCGGTCCAGCCTGGCGGACTACAAGCCTGAAGCAGATTTCGATGTCGTCTACCTCGATCCGATGTTTCCTGTGCGCAGTAAAAGTGCACGGGTCAAGAAAGACATGTATGTTCTGCAACAATTTTTTTCCGGCAACAGGGAAAAAGGCTGGGAGGAGCAGTTACTTCGTGACGCTCTTCAAATAGCCAGACGCAGAGTAGTGATTAAACGACCGGCACGCTCCACGGATTTCAATGGTCAGATTCCGACATACCGGCTGGAGGGAAAGAGCAGCAGGTTTGATATCTACGTAACCGGGCAGTTTCCTGGAAGCCGCTGAAAGACCGAAAGTCAGGAGACTTGAGCCGGGCTGAGTTTCCCTGGCAGGGACATGCTGTCAGAGCAGCTTTTCCAGAATGCCCCGGTACAAGGCAGTCAATTCGTCCAGCTCCCTGATGGAGACGTTCTCATTTACCTTGTGGATCGATCGATTACAGGGTCCCAACTCAATCACCTGAGCGCCACAGGGAGCGATGAAGCGTCCATCGGATGTTCCTCCGCTGGTGGACAATAGTGGCTCGAGGCCTTGCTGTTCCCTGATCACGGCACTCGCCGCTTCCACCAGTTCTCCTCCGGTAGTCAGAAACGGCAATCCCGACAACTGCCAATCCAGCCGGTAGTTCAGACCTTGCGCTTCAAGGATTTCCTCACACCGCCGGCGAATTTTCTCGTCTGTCATTTCGGTAGAGAAGCGCAGATTGAAATCTACCTGCATCGTTCCGGGAATCACATTGGTTGCACCCGTACCGGCGTGAACATTGGAAATCTGGAGTGAGGTGGGAGGAAACGATTCGTTTCCCTCGTCCCATTTCTCCGCAATCAGATTGGTGAGAGGTATCAGTGCCCGATGAATCGGATTGTCTGCCAGGTGAGGATAAGCCACGTGCCCTTGTACGCCTGTTACTGTGAGTCTTCCATTCAGGGAACCACGGCGTCCGATCTTGACAGTATCGCCGAGATTTTCACTGCTGCTGGGTTCACCGACAATACAGTAATCGATGCCGATGTTGCGCCGCTCCAGCCATTCCATAACCCGTACAGTGCCATTTTCCGCTGCGCCTTCCTCGTCGCTGGTAATAAGAAACCCCAGAGAGCCGCGTGGTTCACGGGTTTGCAGGAACTCCTCACAGGCACAGATCATGGCGGCGAGGGAACCTTTCATGTCCGCCGCCCCACGACCGTAAAGCACACCATCTCGTTCGCTGGGTTGGAATGGATGTGATGCCCACGCACCCTGTGGCCCTGGCGGGACGACGTCGGTGTGGCCGGCAAACACCAGCAAGGGCTTCTGAGATCCGCACTGGGCCCAGAAGTTGTCAACATCATCGAAGGGCAGGCGGTCGATCTGAAAGCCCAGCTTTTCCAGCCGATGTATGAGAATGTCCTGACACCCTGCGTCTTCCGGTGTGATGGACTCCCTGCCTATAAGTTCTCTGGCCAGTTCCAGCGTCGTGCTCATGGGTTAGGCCTAGTTATGACTGTGAAGTTCTTCATTGAGCTCGATGGCCGCCTTGTTGGGCAGGCACTCAACCGTGCCGGTCAATGAATTGCGCCGAAACAGCAGGTCGTTCTGTTTAGACAACTCCAGGGCCTTGACCGTTCTTGCCAGTTCACCGTTTGGGTTCAGCAAATTGATTTTGGTACCGGCTGTCACATAGAGACCGGCCTCGATGATGCAACGATCACCGAGGGAAAATCCAATACCGGCATTGGCGCCGATCAGGCAGTTCTCTCCGACAGAAATCACCTCTGTTCCTCCACCTGAAAGTGTACCCATGATACTGCATCCCCCTCCCAGGTCGCTTCCTTCTCCGACCATGACACTGGCGGAAATCCGACCCTCGATCATGGCCTTGCCGGCGCTTCCGGCATTGTAGTTGACGAACCCCTCATGCATCACGGTTGTACCAGTTCCAAGGTAGGCACCAAGACGGACTCTCGCAGTATCGGCTATGCGCACTCCCGGTGGCACCACATAGTTGGTCATCTTCGGGAATTTGTCCACCGACTGGATTTCCAATGGCTGTCCAGCCAATCGGCATTGCAGTTGCCTGCCGGGCAGTTCGCTGAGTTCTATCGGGCCCTGGTTCGTCCAGGCCAGGTTGTGGAGCCGGCCAAAGATTCCGTCGAGATTGAGGCTGTTGGGTACAGCCAGCCGATGGGATAGCAGGTGAAGTTTGAGGAATACTTCGGCAGCGGATGAGGGCGCGCGATCCTCCGCTATAAGGCAGGCAATACGGCAGGACTGACTCGAAGCCAATTCGCGGACCAGCGCCGCCTGCGCGACGTAACCCGCACCGTCCAGTCGGTTCTGCAGACTTGCCACCTGGTCGTTACCAAGCTCCACCAGCAGATTGTCCGCTTCATTGATGCCAAGACATTCGCAAACGACCTGCATCATTTCCGGCTCGGGATTCCTCAACGGAGCAGGGTAATACGCTTCGATGATCTCACCCTGGTTATTCTTGGTTGCGACGCCAAATGCGAAGCTGTGAATTGTGTCGGTAGTCATGTAAAGACCTTTGCAGAAATTGAGTCAGGAAATCAGAGTTCGGGCAATGGCTTGCGGGTCGAAACCGAGCAGCCAGCTGTTGCCGTCGGTCAGAATGGGACGCCTTATCAGGGAGGGTTTCTCCAGCATCAGAGCTCTGGCGGATTCTTCGGTAAGGTCCTTTCTGACGCTTTCCGGAAGCTGCCGCCAGGTAGTCCCTCGCCGATTGATCAGGTCGTCGACTGAGTAGCGGGCCAGAAATTTCCCAAGCAGTGGTTCAGACAGGCCTTCTTTACGGTAATCGTGAAACCGGTAGGTCAGGTGATTTTCAGTCAACCAGTTCAGCGTTTTTCTGATGGTATCGCAGTTGCGAATTCCGTAGACATGGATCATTGTGGTCTGTACTCCTGTTCTGCGACCTGGCCAGTCTGCCACCGCTACGGAACTTCTGACTATTTACCGCAGAGCATCACGGAAATTAATCAGAGGTTCCCTAGCAGGCTGTTGAAAAACTATTGCGCTTGCCAGTGCTTCGTTAAAAACTGGCTCAAAATGCTCATTTACACCCGGTAAACTGCGCTTTTTCGCCAGTTTTTGCCTCGCCTTGGCTGCGCTCATCACGTTTTTCAACAGCCTGCTAGGTCGCGAAGCGCTCCTCCAGACGGTTCTTGATTTGTGTGGTCAGATTATCCGCCACCTCAGTATCGGTGATAGGTCGATTGTCTTTATCGGTAATGAAGAACAGGTCCTCGACTCGTTCTCCGAGGGTGGTGATCCTGGCGTCCATGAGATTGATCTGGTTCTGGGCAAAAATCTTGCCCACTGACGCAAGAATTCCGGGCCGATCCGGGCAGTTAATCTCCAGAGTTGAATAGGGTTTGTCTGGATTGTTGATCAGTTCCGCTTCCACGTGCTGGCTGAAATGTTTGAGTTGACGGGCCGGTTTGCGGCTGACTGGTGGAACGTAGGACTGGTTGTGTTGAATGTGATCAAGCAGCACCTTACTGATTTGCGCGATGCGATCGGGCCGGTCGCCCACGGGCGTGCCGGTGTTCTCGAGCACTGTGTAGGTATCCATGCAGTAGCCATTGGCGGAAGTGAAAATTCTGGCATTCTGAATATTGAGGTTCAGTTTTTCGAAAGCCGCGGTGCTGTTGGCGAACAGATAATCAGTATTGGGCATGTAAATAAATATCTGAGTACCACCTTCAATGGTGTTTTCCACAGTGTCCTTGATGGCGATCAACGGTGCCGATGAATCATGCTCATGAATACATTCTGTGTGCCAGCAGATGTTGGCCACTGACTCACGGACAAAATACTCATCGGCTGCATTTTCCCAGATCCTGTCGATGTCCGCTTCGTTCATGCCACGGTCCTTGAGTTTGAGCTGCGCCGATAGTTGTTTGTCACGGATTCTCTCTTCGCGATTGAGGGGGTTCTCCAGACCCAGACGCAGCACCCGCTTGGTGTTCAGGTACAGTTGACGAAGCAGAGCGGCGCGCCATGCATTCCAGAGATTCGGATTGGTGGCACAGATATCAGCGACGGTAAGAGCGTAAAGATAATCCAGATGCAACTTGTCACCCACTTCGAGGGCGAACTCGTGAATCACTTCCGGATCGGAAATGTCTTTACGCTGCGCGGTCATCGACATCAGCAGGTGCTTTTGTACAAGCCAGGAAACGAGTTTGGTATCCCACTCACTCAGGTAGTGCCGCCGGCAGAATTCCTCAGCGTCTGTCCTGCCAAGCTTGGAATGATCGCCACCCCGTCCCTTGGCGATGTCGTGATAGAGGCCGGCAATGTACAACAATTCGAGCTTGGGCAGGTTTCTGGCGATATGGGCGGCGACCGGGTATTTCTCCTCTGCGTCCGGAAGCAGAAAGCGGCGCATGTTTTCCACGACCTGTAACGTGTGGGCGTCCACTGTGTAGATGTGGAAAAGATCGTGTTGCATCTTTCCCGTAATCTGCCCGAATTCCGGCAGGTATCTGCCGAGGATTCCGTAGCGGGCCATGCGTCGCAGTTGCAGCGTCAACATATGGGTAGAGCGCAGCAGTTCCATGAACAAGGAAGTGTTTCTGATGTCGTTGCGAAATTTTTCATCGACCAGGTGGCGGTGGTCCCTTATCAGGCGGATGGTTGAGGCGCGCACTCCCTGAATCTGTGGATTCTGCGCCATCAATACAAAAATTTCTATCAAGGCGAATGGAAACCGTTTGAAGACGCCGTTGCTGCGGGCCTCGATATATCCATTGTGAATCTGGAAACGTTTGTTGATGGCAACAATTTTTTCCTTTTCGTTGGCACGCAGTATCGCTTCGTCCAGATGTTGCAACAGTACGTCGTTCAACTCGCGAAGACTCGCCACGACCTGGTAGTAACGCTGCATAAGCTGCTCTACCGCCAGGCTTCTGTCGTCGTCCCTGTAGCCCAGCATGGCTGCCAGTTCCTTCTGCTTGTCGAACAGCAGGCGATCTTCCCGGCGGCCGGCCAGAAAATGGAGTCCGTAGCGCAGTTTCCAGAGAAATTTCTGGCCTTCGTCAAAAATGGATTCTTCGGAGGGATTCAGGAAGCCCAGCTTGACCAGGTCGTGGAAGTCACGGGCGCCAAACTGTCGCTTGGTCACCCAGGCAATAGTCTGTATATCCCGCAGTCCGCCCGGGGAAGTCTTGATGTTAGGTTCCAGGGCGTAATCGATGTCATAGTATTTGTCATGGCGGGCAATCTGTTCATCCCACTTGGCGCGTAAAAAATGCTTGATTGGCCAGATGCTCCTGCTGGAAGTGAGTTTCTCCATTTCCTCCCGCAGGCCCGGAGGCCCGGCAATGGTGCGCGACTCCATCAAGGCGGTGGCAACCGTGATGTCGGCTTTTGCTTCCTGTTTGCACTGTTTGAGGGAGCGGACACTCTGCCCTATCTCCAGGTTGATATCCCACAGCAGGGTAAGGAAATCACTGATAAAGGATTTGTATCCGGCAACCCGACTGTTACGCGTCAGAATCAACAGATCAATATCGGAGTGAGGATGAAGTTCACCACGGCCGTAACCGCCTACAGCGACAAGGGAGATGTTTTTCTGGTCAGGCCAGGGAAAGTGATTCCATGCCTGGGCCAGCACCTGATCGATGAAATGGGCTCGGCTTCTGACCAGGAGAGCGATGTCTTCATCTGCCAGGAACCGATTGTCCAGTTCCCGGTTCGCCTGCTCGATGACATCTTTAAACAGGGTAATGGGATTCTCCCCGGCCTGCAGGCGTGATTCGAGGTCACGGACATCAAACAACTCCAGATACTGGGTGGTTGGCAAGGACTGTGGCTGCGGCATGTAGGAATCCGATTACGGTAACTGCGCGTTACCAGGGTAGTTGTTCATCCGACCGCAACGTCAGGATTTCAAACCCATTGCCTGTCACGGCCAGCGTGTGTTCCCATTGAGCCGACAGGCGCCTGTCCGTGGTGGTTACAGTCCAGCCATCTTTCCTGGAAAGTTTGGTGTATCGACTGCCTGCATTCAACATGGGCTCGATCGTGAAGGTCATCCCCTCGACCACAACACATCCACTGCGAGGTCGGCCATAATGAAGCACCTGAGGATCTTCATGGAACACCCTGCCGATGCCATGCCCGCAATACTCCCGGACCACGGAGTAATGGTTAGCTTCCGCATGGGCCTGAATGGCGTGTCCAATATCCCCCAGCGTGATACCCGGTCTGACCAGTTCAATACCCTGATAAAGACATTCCTGAGTGACCCGGATCAGGCGACGGGCGTGCTCGGGAGTGTCTCCGACACAGAACATCTTGCTGGTGTCGCCATGAAATCCGTCCTTGATGACGGTGACATCAATGTTGATGATATCGCCGTTTTTGAGAACTTTGGTTTCGCTGGGTATACCGTGGCAGATCACGTGATTTACCGAAGTGCAGATAGACTTTGGAAAGCCGTTGTAATTCAGCGGGGCAGGAATGGCCTTCTGGACATTGACAATATAGTCGTGACAGATACGATCCAGTTCTCCGGTGCTGATGCCGGGTTCCACATAGGGCGTGATCATTTCCAGAACATCCGCAGCGAGCCGCCCTGCCATGCGCATTTTGGCAATTTCATCTGCGGTTTTTATGGTGATTCCCATAGTCTGGATCTGTCGTCAGCCAGCAAAAAATTCATTCAGGCGGGCCGCCGGCCCCTGCAATCCAGTCGTGGCCTCGATCCGGTTATGCACCTGAAAGGTTGCGTATTGTAAAGCAGAGGGAGGGTGAATAACAGGCATGGCGGTGTACACCGGGAGCGGAGGAATTGGCCTGAAAGAATTCTCCAATGCTTTAAGTTTAGGCGCCAGTATGGTATAAAGCGGCGCGCTCCGGGGGCTGCTCCCCGGAATTTTGTGTAACCAGGGCTGGCCGGTTCAGCCATTAACGTCGCACATGCACCGTCACATCGGCTTTGGGTGCCCGCCGGAATGCCATTCTGAGCTTTCCACGGGTTAAGTCATGGGGTGCGTGGAGGCCTAACCCAGACTACAGGATCGTTTATGACCGCCGTATCTATGAAAGAGATGCTGAAGGCCGGTGTGCACTTCGGACATCAATGCCGTTACTGGAATCCCAAAATGGATAAGTACATTTTCGGGGCTCGTAACAAGATTCATATCATCAATCTGGAACACACTCTGCCGGCGTTGAATACAGCGCTGGAGGAAGTCCGTATTCTGGCAGCCAGAAACAAGAAAGTGCTGTTTGTCGGCACCAAGCGGGCCGCAGGAAAATTCATTCGCACTGAAGCGGAACGTGCCGGCATGCCGTATGTCAATCATCGCTGGCTGGGTGGCATGCTGACCAACTACAAGACAATCCGTGGTTCCATCAAGCGGCTAAAAGACCTGGAAGCCCAGGAAGTTGATGGTACCTTTGAGCCAAGCTCACCAAAAAAGAAGCCCTGATGCGCCCGGAGCCAAGGAAAAGCTGGAGCGCAGTATTGGCGGTATCAAGGATATGGGCGGGCTGCCTGATGCGCTATTCGTAATCGATGTGGATCACGAACGCATTGCGGTCAAGGAAGCCAATAGTCTCAGGATTCCGGTGATTGGTATTGTTGATACCAACAGTGATCCGGATGGCGTGGATTTTGTCATTCCCGGTAATGACGATGCGATTCGTGCGATTCATGCTTTATGTTACGGCGGCATTGCTGATGCCTGCTGGACAGGCAAGGCAAGCAGCCAATAATGTCGGTGAAGGGGAGTTTGTCGAAGTCGATTGACGATGAGCCAGCGCCATGATGCTGAGGCCAAACGCACCCAAGGTCAAAGCCAAGCAGAAAAGCGGAAGAGGCTGAGAGCCCCGCCAGAAATAAAAGAAGAAGCCAGACTGCTGCTGAAGAAGTCAGAAGAGGCGGTCGCGGAAGAGAAGCACTGAAGCGGAGCCAGAAGCGACTGAAGCGGCCAGCGGCAAGCGCTGAGGCAGGTGATGCAGCGAAAAGGCAGCAGTCAAGAAAGCTGCCGCCAAGAAAAAAGCACCTGCCAAGAAAAAGCTGCCAGCGAAGAAGGCAGCTGTCAAGAAAAAGCACCTGCCAAGAAAAAGCGGAGCCAAAGACTCTGAGGAAGAGTAAACCCTCAATTCATAGAGTCGAGCAGCATGCCGACGGCTGCCAACCATAGGTATTACAATCGGGGGCGTAATGCCCCCTTTTTTAACGAATCAACCAGATACTAGTTTCAATAATGTTCCAAGCCGTTAGCGGAGAGACAGTCAAGAGGCAAACAAGATGACTACAATTACTGCAAGCATGGTCAAGGAACTGCGTGAGCGTACCGGCCTTGGCATGATGGACTGCAAAAAGCCCTTGCAGGAAGCGGATGGCGATATGGAACAGGCAATTGATGATCTGCGTAAGGCTAGCGGCTTGAAAGCAGCAAAGAAATCCAGCCGCGCAGCCCAGGGCATTGTAATGACCAAAATTGCCGAGGACGGCAACTACGGTGTGGTGGTTGAAGTAAACAGTGAAACCGATTTCGCAGCCAGAGATGACAACTTTCCTGGTTTTGCCGAGGAAGGTGCTGGATCAGGCTTTGACAAATCGCGACGCAGATGTTGCGGCATCTGCTGGAAGCTGGTCTGGAAGAAACGCGTCAGGCGCTGGTGCAGAAAATTGGTGAGAACATTACTGTACGACGTGTTGAACGTCTGAATTTGAGGACGCCAATAAGGGTATTGTTGACGCGTACGTGCATAATCCAATAACCGATCGCCGTACTGATTGCACTGCAGGGCGGTGACGAATCCCTTGGCGCGAGATATTGCCATGCATATCGCTGCAGTGAACCCGATGGTGGTGCGCGCTGAAGATGTGCCCGAAGAGGTGCTGGCCAAGGAATCTGAAATTTACTCTGCCCAGGCGCGTGAAAGCGGCAAGCCGGAAGAAATTGTTGAAAAAATGATCAGCGGAAGATTGCGAAAATTTGTTGCCGAAGTAAGCTTGTTGGAACAAGATTTCGTGAAAGACCCTGAAACGAAAATCTCTGGCTTGCTAAAAGATGCAGGTGCCGATGTTGTTTCCTTCGTCCGCTTTGAAGTCGGTGAAGGCATCGAGAAAGAAGAAGTGGATTTTGCTGCTGAAGTTGCAGCCCAACTCAAGAACTGATGAGCTCACGATTCAATACGAAAACCTTTAAGCCGACTCTGAGTGTGACATCGAAGCAACAAGCCACCATGCCCGGAACAGACAAGAAATACAAGCGAATACTGCTGAAACTGAGTGGCGAAGCGCTGACCGGGGAAGCGGATTTTGGAATTGACCCCAAAGTGCTTGATCGCATGGCGGTGGAAGTCGGTCAACTAATCGGTCTTGGCGTTCAGGTGGGTATGGTGATCGGCGGTGGTAATCTGTTTCGTGGTGCAGCGTTGCATGCTGCCGGTATGGAGCGGGTAACCGGCGATCACATGGGCATGCTGGCAACAGTGATGAACTGGCGTATCGCCACCCGAGTTATGTCAGCCATACAAATGAGCGGTGTGGTGGAACACTATGACCGCCGCACCGCCATGCGGCATTTACGATCCGGTGATGTGGTTATTTTTTCTGCCGGTACCGGCAATCCTTTTTTACCACCGATACAGCGGCCTGTCTGCGGGGCATTGAAATTGATGCCGACCTGATGCTGAAGGCCACCAAGGTCGATGGTGTCTACTCAGCGGACCCGAATGTCGATCCCCAGGCAGTCAAATTTGATACTCTCAGCTACGACGAGGTCATCGACAAGAAACTTGGTGTCATGGACCTGACCGCGATCTGCCTGAGCCGGGATAACGCCATGCCCATCCGGGTTTTCAATATGAACAAAGCCGGTGCCCTGCTGAACAATGTCATGGGCGGAGGCGAAGGAACCACGATTGATTAATTCGGGGTTCCCAGTGCAGGTGGCCCCAGTATAATTCTGACCGGGAGAATCAGCAGATGATCAAAGAGATAACAAAGGATGCAGAAGAACGCATGAGCAAGAGCGTTGCGTCTCTGGAGTCCGCATTCAACAGGATCCGCACCGGCAGAGCCCATCCCAGCCTTCTGGATGACATCATGGTGTCCTACTATGGTGCCGACACGCCACTCAATCAGCTTGCCAATGTAACCGTCGAGGAAGGACGATCGCTGGTTGTCAGCCCCTGGGAAAAATCCATGATCGGTGAAATCGAGAAAGCGATCATGAGGTCGGACCTGGGGCTCAATCCATCCAACAATGGTGAAACTATCCGCGTTCCCATGCCACCGTTGACCGAAGAAACCCGTCGCGAATTTACCAAGCAGGCCAGACACGAGGCCGAAAATGCCAGAGTGGCAGTTCGCAATATACGGCGTGACGCCAATTCCGATCTGAAGGACCTGGAGAAGGAAAAGGAAATCAGCGAGGACGAACTGCGTCGTGCAGAAGAACAGATACAGAAGCTCACAGACAAGTACGTTGACGCCATCGAGAAGAGCCTTGCAGCGAAGGAAGAAGATCTTCTTTCGGTCTGAAATCCGCTTCATTGCCCACGGTGAGGATGACTGGTAACGAATCCCCATCGGGATGTAATCGGGACGAGAAGGGATTATGCAAGTATGACGCCTGACACCAAGAACAGACTCCCTGTGCATATCGCGGTTATCATGGATGGCAACAACCGTTGGGCAAAGGCCAGGGGGTTGAATGGTACAGCGGGGCATCGTGCCGGGGCGGAATCCGCCAGAGACCTGGTGGACAGCTGCATTTCCCGTGATATCGATCATCTCACCCTGTTCGCCTTCAGCAGCGAAAACTGGCTGCGTCCCAAGAAAGAAGTTCAGGCTCTGATGTCACTCTTTCTGGCAGTTCTGAAGCGTAAGGAAATCGAGCAGTTTCATGCGAAGAATGTGCGTGTTCGATTTATTGGTCGGCGCGACAGTTTCGGAGGCAAATTGCTGAATCACATGCGTCAGGTTGAAGAACTCACCGGGGGGAACTCCGGGCTGACAGTGACTGTGGCGGCTGATTACGGGGGTAAGTGGGATATTGCTCAGGCCGCCAGCCGACTGGCTGCACAGGTCGAGTCAGGTACACTGACTGCAGACCAGGTTGATGAAGAAGCCATGCAACGGCATATCAGCCTTGGTGATATTCCGGCGCCTGATCTGTGTATTCGTACCGGCGGTGAACGACGAATCAGCAATTTTCTGCTCTGGCAGTTCGCCTATACTGAATTGTATTTCACCGACTGCTACTGGCCAGACTTCGACGACCGGCAGTTTCAACTGGCATTGGATGATTTCGTCAGTCGTCAGCGTCGATTCGGTTCCCAACCTGACTCTGAATAAGGAAGACCGGGTGCTGTTGCAGAGAGTTCTGACTGCTGTCGTATTGATCACCGGGCTGGTCCTGCTGGCAGTGTTTTCCACACCCTTCCTGTTCGCAGTTTCAATGGCGCTCATATCGTTTCTGGCAGCCAGGGAATGGGCGCTTCTCATAGGGCTGGACGATGCCCGGTCACGCAAAGGCTACCTGCTCAGCTTTGCAGGACTCCTCGGGGGAGCATTTTTACTTGTCGGTGCCACCTTCGGAGCGCAGACACTGGACCCGCTGCGCGTCATATCGATCATGACGCTGGGCTGTCTGTTCTGGCTTCTGGCCGCCTGGCTCCTTACGGGTTACCCGGCCAATGCCAGTTCCTGGAACGATAAGTCCCACGTGGCGCTCATGGGAATATTTGTGCTGGTGCCTGCCTGGTGCGGGATAACTCAGCTGAAATACCTGGATGAGTCCGGGGCTCTGGTGCTCTGTCTCGTTGCCCTGGTCAGTGCCGCCGACATTGGCGCCTACTTTGCGGGTCGAGCCTGGGGGCGGCGAAAATTGGCTCCGGCAATCAGTCCGGGCAAGTCCTGGGCAGGATTCTGGGGCGGTATGATTTCCAGCGTGGCCCTGGCTGCCGCAGGAGTGATCTTTGTCGCCGACCGCGTTGTGCCCCTGAACCTGATCCAGAGTTTGCTTGCGGTGCTTGGGGCAGTGCTGGTATCGACAAGCAGTGTTGTCGGTGATCTGTTTGAAAGTATGCTGAAACGCAACCGCAATCTGAAAGACAGCGGTTCCCTACTGCCCGGTCATGGGGGGGTGCTTGACCGGCTGGACAGCCTGACGGCGGCAACCCCATTTGCGGTGTTGTGGCTGTTCCTGTTAATGGTATTCGGGAGTTAAACCTGGTGATGAACAAGAAACGGATAACTGTCCTGGGTTCGACCGGCTCCATCGGCGAGAGCACATTGGACGTTATTGCCAGGCATCCGGAGTATGAGGTCTTCGCACTGACCGCCTGCAACAGTATTGACCTGCTGGCTGACCAGTGTCGGCGGTTCAAGCCCCGCTACGCAGTTGTTGCCAACACGGATGGAGTCGCCGCCCTTGAACGACTGCTGACTGATTCCCGCACCGAAGTACTGGCCGGTTCCGAAGAACTGGAAACTGTCGCCGGACATCCGGAGACACAGATCGTGATGGCGGCAATTGTGGGCGCTGCGGGTCTCAGGCCGACCCTTGCCGCAGTAGAGGCCGGCAAGAAAGTGTTATTGGCCAACAAGGAATCCCTGGTTATGGCGGGAGACCTGTTTATGGACAGCATCCGCCGCGGTGGCGGCAAACTTTTGCCTATCGACAGTGAGCACAATGCCATTTTCCAGTGCCTTCCCAAACCCCTCGATGGCGAAGTGGTCAGCGGCAAACGGGGTGTGCGGCGAGTGATCCTTACCGCGTCCGGGGGGCCGTTTCTGGACTTGCCTGCCGACGGCCTGGCCGCTGTGACTCCCGAGCAGGCCTGCAATCACCCGCGCTGGAACATGGGGCGGAAAATATCCGTGGACTCGGCAACGCTGATGAACAAAGGGTTGGAGTATATTGAAGCGTGCTACCTGTTCGACCTGGGTTGTGACCAGCTTGATGTGGTAATACACCCGCAGAGTATCGTTCATTCGATGGTGGAATACGATGATGGATCGATGATCGCCCAACTGGCGAATCCCGACATGCGAATTCCTATAGCCCATGGGCTTGCCTGGCCTGAGCGGATGGATTCCGGTGCCGCCGGCCTGGATCTTACCCGGGAACAACCACTTCAATTCCTGGCCCCGGACCTGGAGCGATTTCCCTGTCTGCGTCTCGGTATGAATGCCGCCAGGCTCGGGGGCACGGCTCCTGCAGTCCTCAATGCGGCCAACGAGGTGGCGGTGGCAGGATTCCTGGGGGGGCGCCTGAGATTTGACCGGATTCATCGTGTCATCGAGGAAGTTATGTCGAAAATGCCTTGTGAAGGCGCGTCAAGTCTCGATATTATTCATGCTGCGGACTCGCAGGCCAGAGATCTGGCTAATGAGTTGATTGTTAAAGCAAATAGTTAATTGCGAGCTCGCGCCAAAGGTTCTCGCACCAAAGGTCTATGTATGCTGCCGACCCTGTTCATCAATGTGCTTGCCCTGTTGGTAACTCTGGGCATTCTGGTTACTTTTCACGAGTTCGGCCATTTCTGGGTGGCGCGCCGGTGTGGAGTCCGCGTGTTACGATTTTCAATCGGCTTCGGTAAACCGTTCAAATCCTGGATCGGCAAGGACGGCGTGGAATACGCCATTGCTCCCATTCCCCTGGGGGGCTACGTAAAAATGTTAGGCCAGGAAGATACCACGGTGACGGACTCCAGCCGAGTGCCGATCGAACAGCGCCAGGAATCGTTCGCGTGCAAACCACTGTGGCAACGTATGGCAATCGTCGCCGCCGGGCCTGTCGCCAATTTCATCCTGGCTGCGGTCGTGTTCTGGATTATTAATCTGAGCTATGGGATTACCGGCCTGGCGCCTGTTGTTCACAGTGTAGTGGACGAAAGTCCTGCGGACGCGGCAGGTCTGCAGCCAGGCGATGAAATTGTCTCAGTTGATGGTACCGAGACACTGATGTGGCAGCAGGTAACCATGAAACTGTTGGAGCGCCTCGGGGAGACCGGCGAGATCGAACTGACCGTCAGCCCGGCCGACTCGACTCTGACGGAAACCCGGCGGATTTCAATCTCCGGCTGGCTGGCCAGTTCAACCTCTCCCGATCCCCTGTATTCGCTGGGTATCGTGCAGTTCGATCTGCCACCGGTAATCGCATCGGTGGTGCCGGGGGGCAGGGCAGAAGCCGGCGGCTTGCAGCCGGGGGATGAAATTCTCAGCGCCGGCGGACAGGCAGTCCGGGGCTGGACCCACTGGGTTGAGATCGTCCGTGCCAGTCCGGAACTGGATCTGGATGTTGTTGTCCAACGGGGAGGCGATGTCAGGCAGTTGCAGCTGCTGCCGGCAAGGACGCAAATGGAAGATGGCAGTGTCATAGGAACCATTGGCGCCTCGGTAGTCGAGCGTTCCATTGCTGACTTGTTGCCCCCGGACCGACAGCGCCATGTGGAGTACAATCCCCTGTCGGCGGTGGTGCCAGCATTGCAGGAAACCTGGGACAAGTCACTTTTTGTCCTGGACTCGGTGAAGAAAATGGTGGTGGGCCTGATTTCAGTGAAGAATATCAATGGCCCGATCACCATCGCCCAGGTTGCCGGCGAAACTGCCAGCTATGGTCTGGAAGTCTATCTGGGCTTCCTGGCTATCCTGAGTATCTCGCTGGGGGTGCTCAACCTGCTGCCGATACCGGTTCTGGATGGAGGCCACCTGTTGTATTACCTGATCGAAGCGGTAATTCGAAGGCCGGTTCCGGTAAGGATACAGGAGTTCGGCCTGCAGTTGGGCCTGTTGTTGATATCGGGAATTATGGTACTGGCAATTTATAACGATGTTAGTCGTCTGCTTTAAACCAAATCAGCAGTTGAACGGATTAACCTACCCGCCACCGTAGTTTGTCAAGCTTGAAATTGAGTACGAATTGATAATGAAAAGATTTTGTCTTGGTGTTCTATTACTTGTTGGAATTGCCAATTCGTCATACGGGCAGAGTTTTACTATCGCTGACATAATCATCGATGGCTATCAGCGGGTGTCTCCGGGTGTTATTTATGGCCTGCTGCCGGTGGGGATAGGAGATGAAGTGACTGCCGACGTGGCTGCCGACATCATCAGATCCCTGTCAGATTCCGGGTATTTTGAAGATATCGAGGTATTGCGCGATGGCAACCTGCTGGTAATCAGCATCCTGGAACGGCCCTCGGTGGCCGAGATCAATATCGAGGGCAACAGCGTTCTCGAGACCGAACAGATCCTTGAAAACATGGCTTCGGCGGAGATTGCCGAGGGTCAGATCTTCACCCGCTCGACACTCGAAGCCATCCGACAGGGGATTCAGGATGTGTATTCCTCCCGCGGGCGCTACGGAGCAACCGTGGAGATCGAAGTGGAGGACCTGCCCAGGAACCGGGTCGCCATCAACCTGGACATTAACGAGGGTGAAGAGAGTCGTATTCGCCACGTCAATATAGTTGGTAACGATTCGTTTGACGATGAAGTGCTGCTGGACCGGTTCGAGCAGGGCACGAAGCCCTGGTTTATGTTTTTCAGCCGTCGGGACCGCTACTCCAGGGAACAATTCTCCGGTGACCTGGAGCGTCTGGAATCATTCTACCTAGATAACGGCTATGTGGAATTCAATGTGGATTCCACCCCGATTTCAATCACCCCCGACAAGGAGGAAATTTACATAACCGTCAACGTCACCGAGGGACCCCAGTACACCATCAACGAGGTCGACCTCGCGGGGAACCTGGTGGACGCCGAAGACCTGTTGCGGGCTGCAATTTTCGTGCGGCCAGGGCAGATCTATTCACAGGCACTGGTTACCGGAACTGAAGAAATCATGGTGCAGTTCCTCGGCAATCTCGGTTATGCGTTCGCCGAGGCCATTGGCGTACCGGAGATCAATGAAGGGGAAAATACCGTCGACGTTACTTTCTTTATCGATCCGGGTAACCGCACCTACGTGAACCGAATCAATTTCAATGGCAATCTGTCCACTGCCGACGAGGTGTTGCGACGTGAAATGCGTCAACTCGAGAGCGCTCCGGCTTCCAGCCAGCAGATCGAACAGTCGAAAGTTAGGCTCGAGCGGCTTGGCTACTTCGAGTCGGTGGAAGTGGAGACTGTCGAAGTGCCGGGAACCGAAGACCAGATTGACGTCAACTACGATGTCGTGGAACAGAATTTCGGCTCAATCAATTTTTCTATCGGTGGTGGCGGTGGAAACTTTTTCGTCAGTACCTCGCTGCAGGCGCAGAACTTTCTGGGTACCGGCAAGACAGTCGGCTTCGGCCTCAATCGCAGCCGCTTCAGCAAGAGCCTGAACATACAGTATGTGGATCCCTACTTCACACCGGATGGAGTAAGCCGGGGGTTCAATATTTTTGCGCAGGAAGTCGATTCGCCGTTCAATATTGCCAGTTTCAATACCAGTTCCTATGGTGCCGGTTTCAATTTCAGTTATCCCATGAGCGAAGTGGAGGCGCTTGGCTTTGATATCGGTTATGCCCATACTGAACTGAGTTCCGGTTTCGGTTCGGTACAGGAAATCGAGGCCAGCCCAAATTTCAAACTGTTCCCGGGCATTACCAAGTATCTGATTTCCTCTGCAAATTCCGATCCGTGGCTGGGTCCGATTCAGGATGCGGTTCTGGGAGACATCAGCGACCTGCCCGAGTCGGCACTGAGGAGATACCCTGAGCCCGGGTTCATCGATCGAAACGGTGACACCTTCGATAATTTCAACGTCACCGGCACCTGGTTTCGAAATACCCTTAATCGCGGGCAGTTGCCCAATGACGGGTCGCTGCATACTGTCGGGCTGGAGGTGAGTCTTCCCGGTAGCGATCTGGAGTATGCCACGATCAATTATCAGGGACAGATGTATTGGCCGATAACCAGCCAGCGGGACTGGGTATTAGCCCTGCGTTACAACTTCGGTTATGGCATTGGTTACGGAAAAACCGAAGAAATGCCGTTTTTTCAGCATTTCTTTGCCGGCGGTATTACCGCTCAGGGAGTAGTCAGGGGTTTCGATGAAAACAGTCTGGGTCCTCAGAGCACCGCAGGGCGAAACTACATAAACCGTTTTGTCGGCTCCAGGCTGGAACGGGACGAGAACGGCGAAATAGTCACGGATTATGAGGGTAAAGCTACCGTTGCCGAACTCGTAAATGTCTGGGATACCGAGACAATCCAGGACGAATTTGGCAACGACCAGCTTGCCCTCGCAGTTCAGGAACAGTTTCTGGACCGGGACTACGACAGTTTTGGTGGTAATATTCTGACTACCGGCAGCCTGGAACTTATTTTTCCGTTGCCATTCGTGCCCAACCGCAATCAGATCCGCTCCGCGTTCTTTATCGATACCGGCAACGTGTTTTCCTCAAACTGTACCCAGACCCAGCAGTTATTGCGCAATTGCAGCGATTTTGACGCCGATGAGCTGCGCTTTGCGGCAGGAATAAGCATTACCTACCTGTCGCCTTTCGGCCCGCTGACGTTTTATCTGGCAACACCACTGAAGGAAGGTGAAAACGATGACACGAAGACATTTGACTTCACGATCGGTACCGGTTTTTAACAGGGTAGCGTAAAATCCGGAGTAGACAGGATTGTGCAGCCGCGCTGTCCTGGGGAGCATTCGGCAGCCCCGGCTGTGTACGCGGTTGTCAAAGCAGGATACAGGCCTCTTGGGACTTGAAGAGAGGTTCCTTAGAGGTGAAAGTTCAAGACATGAAACCACTGGTTTCAGACGACAGTCAAATTTAGTCCCTGCCCCACATGGCACGGTTTTTTATTGGAGACGGAACGTGAAAATAGTCAATTTATTGATGCTGTTATTAGGGGCATCCCTGGTACCGGGTTTGGTATTGGCACAGGACACCAAGATTGGCATCATCAACCTGGAACAGGCATTGTTTAATTCTGAGGCCGCAAGAGTGGTTCAGGAGGAATTGCAGAGCGAGTTTTCGGGCGACGAACGGCGCGCGCAGACGCTGCAGGAAGAGCTTATGGGCCTGCAACGGCGATTCACCCAGGATGAAGCCATCATGAGCGAGTCGGAAAAACGTCAACTGAATGCGGATGCTCAGGAAAAGCAATTGCAATTGCAATTGATTTCAGAGCGCGTTCAACAGGCGTTGCAAGAGAAAAACCAACAGTTCGTCGAAAGCATGCGTCAGACACTCAGCGACGCTATTGGCGAAGTGGTCGCGGAGGGCGGTTATGATCTGATTCTTAACGCCAGTGGTGTGGCCTATGCGGACCCGGTGCTGGACATTACCCCCAAAGTAACTGCCAAAATAAACGAATTGAGCGACTGATAGCAGTCTGAATTGCGACTGCAGGCTGGTGCCAGGTGAGCGAGGCTAAAAGTTATACACTTGGCACCCTTGCAGAACTTCTCGATGTTTCTCTGGTAGGCGATGGCGACTGTCGCATCGACGGTCTTGCCTCCCTGTCCCAGGCAGGGCCCGGAAAACTCAGCTTTCTCAGCAACCCCGCTTACGTAAAACAGCTGGCAGCATGCCGCGCATCGGCAGTAATCCTCGATGAAAAATTCGTCGATGATTGTCCGGTGAACAAACTGATATCCAGAGCTCCCTATGTCAGTTTTGCCAAGGCCAGCAGCCTGTTTGAAAATACTCCCGCCGTCCCCGTTGGAATTCATCCCAGCTCGATAGTCCACCAGCACGCCAACGTGGCGGAAGATGTCTCGATCGGCCCTAATGCCGTAATCGAGGCGGGAGTGAAGCTTGGTCCGGGCACCACGATCGGGGCTGGAGTATACATCGGAGAAAATTGCAGCCTGGGGCGTAATTGTCGATTACATAGCAATGTCACTCTTTATCATGGCGTAACATTGGGACGCAACGTGAGAATACATTCCGGCGCGGTCATTGGAGCGGATGGGTTCGGCTTTGCTTTCGATGGCGAGAAATATGTCAAGATCCATCAGCTAGGTGGTGTTTCGGTGGGAGATGACGTGGAGATCGGTGCTGGCACAACCATTGACAGAGGTGCTATCGAGGATACAGTTATTGAACAAGGAGTAAAAATAGATAACCAGGTGCAGATTGGGCATAATTGCAGAATAGGCGCTCATACTGTTATCTGCGGATGTACGGCGATTGCCGGAAGCGCGGTAATCGGGAGTTATTGTGTGCTGGGAGGAGCTTCCGGCGTGGTTGGCCACATAGCAATTGGTGATGGGGTCAGGGTGGGCGCAATGTCTCTTGTTAGTCAGAGTATCAAGGCAGCTGGAGATTACGCATCGGGTACGGGTATCGACAGGACCGCTCGCTGGCGCCGCAATATTGTTCGTTTCAATCAACTGGATGAGATTGCCAGGCGGTTACGCAAGCTTGAAAACAACGAGCAGTTACCAGATGAGACGGGCAGGAAGCAGTCAGAGGAATAGCGATAAATGATAATGAAGATTGAGGAAATCAAGGAATATCTGCCGCAGCGGTATCCGTTTTTGCTGGTGGACAGAATCACCGAAATTGAACTTGGCAAGTCGATCACCGGCTACAAAAACGTTACCGTGAACGAACCTTTTTTTAATGGCCATTTCCCGCAGGACCCCATAATGCCCGGTGTGCTGATTATCGAAGCGTTAGCCCAGGTGGCGGGGGTGTTGGGTTTCAAGAGCCAGGAAAAAAAGCCCAAGGATGGATACCTCTATTACTTTGTCGGTGCCGACAATGTGCGTTTGCGAAGACCAGTGGTTCCTGGCGACAGACTGATACTGAAAGCCGAGATTGAGACCGCCAGAAAAGGGATCTACAAGTTCAACTGTACTGCATTGGTAGACGATGAACTGGTAACGACGATGAATATAATGTGTGCTGAAAGGAAGGTGCAGGTTGATTGATCCGAATGCCAGAATTGATCCCTCCGCGGAAATTGCAGAGGGCGTGACAGTAGGTCCGTGGACCATGATAGGACCCAACGTCAGGATTGGTGCAGGGACTACCGTCGGTTCTCATATCATTGTCCGCTGTAACACCAGGATTGGCGAGAACAACCGGATCTTTCAATATTCATCCATAGGCGAGGATCCCGCGGACAAGAAATATCAGGGCGAAGATACCTGGCTGGAAATAGGCGACAATAACGTTATTCGTGAGGGAGTTACCTTGCACAGGGGGACTCAGATCGGTGGCGGTGTCACTGTTATCGGCAATGACAACCTGTTGATGCCCTATGTGCATGTGGCTCACGATTGCCTGGTCGGAAGTCATACCGTGTTTGCCAATAACGTTGGAATTTCAGGTCACGTACAGGTAGCAGACTGGGCGATTCTTGGCGGCTATGCCGGTGTCAACCAGTTTCTCAAAATCGGTGCTCACGCGATGGTCGGGGGTATGACTCACATTACCAATGACGTTCCTGCCTATGTAATTGTCAGTGGCAATCCGGCTTCGGTCCGCAGCATTAACGCCATTGGTCTGGAAAGGCGTGGTTTTGACAAAGATTCCATAAAAGCTATTCGAAATGCATTCAAAGTCATCTACAAACGCGGGTTGAGCCTCCAGGAGGCGATCGAGACTGGAAACGATGAGAAAAACCTGCACGGACCTCCAGGTACTGATCGATTCTCTGGAAGCGTCGGAAAAGGGAATCCACCGATAAGACGGGCCTGCTACAAGATGTCTGAATCTTTGCTTATAGGGATAGTGGCCGGCGAAAAATCCGGCGACAATCTGGGCGCGGGCTTCATGCGGGAGGTGTTGAGTCGTTATCCGCATGCGCGGTTCGAGGGAATTGGCGGTCCGTCGATGCTTGAGCTCGGCTTTCACAGCCTGTTTCCCATGGAGAGGCTCTCCGTAATGGGATTCGTTGAGCCACTGGGCCGCTTACCTGAGCTTCTTTCAATCGACCGGCAATTGAAAGCGCACTTTCTTCGCAGGCGGCCCCACTTTTTTCTTGGTATCGATTCACCCGGATTCAATACGCGCCTGGAAAAAACCCTCCGCAGCCAGGGGATCCTCACAGTGCACTATGTGAGCCCCAGCGTCTGGGCATATGGTGAGAAACGAATTCACAAGATCCGGCAGGCGGTGGATCTGATGCTGGTTCTGTTTCCGTTCGAAGTCCCTGTTTACAAGGCGAATGATGTTCCCGTTGCATGTGTCGGACATCCTCTGGCAGACGAACTGGACAGTCGGTATGATGGTCGTGCAGTTCGGGAAGCCCTTGATTTGGGCGGGATAGCATGCGTTATCGCGTTGCTGCCCGGCAGCCGGATCAACGAGGTCAAGCGCCTTGCGCCGCTGTTTCTGGATGTGGTCCGGCGCTGCCGTGCACTTCCCCGGGAAATCAGATTCATCCTGCCCTGCGCCAACCCGGAAATACGAAGGCTGGTTGAAGAACTGCTCACCCGAGAGAAATTAAATGCCGATGTGCTGCTGCTTGACGGTCAGTCCAAAGTGGCCGTGATGGCCGCGGATATGGTGCTTCTGGCATCGGGTACTGCCACTCTGGAAACCATGTTGCTCGGTAAACCTATGGTTATCTGTTACAAATTAGCAACGCTTACTTACCTGCTTGCTTCCCGCATGTTGAAAGTCCCTTACGTCGGGTTGCCAAACCCCCCCCCCCCCCCTTGGGACGCTGGCGGGTGAAAAGCTGGTACCGGAATACATGCAGCAGGCGGCAACCACGGAAAATCTGCTGGCGGAGATCGTCGCTTTTCTGGAAAATCCCCATGCTTGGGACAGCCGCCTGGAGCGATTTCAGCAGATTCACCAGCAACTGGCCAGAAACGCCAGTGCCAGGGCGGTCGATGCGGTTTTGAAACTGGCGGGCATTGACCAGGTTGGTAAACCGTGAACCTGATTGTAAAGAAGGATCGGAATCGATCCCGGCAGCTGGTATTCCAGTTGCCACAGAGCATCGGGTGCAAACTGATCGCCGGTGTTGACGAAGCGGGAAGAGGGCCGCTGGCGGGTGATGTAATCGCTGCCGCAGTGATTCTTGATCCTCGCAGTCCGGTGATCGGGCTGGATGATTCCAAGAGACTTACCGCCACGCGACGGGAGTATTGTTTTGAACTGATCAACCGGCGGGCTCTGTCCTGTTCGGTCGCCCGGGCCTCGGTTGCTGAAATCGACAAGCTGAACATTCTGCAGGCCAGTCTATTGGCCATGAACCGGGCAGTGGTCGCGCTGAAGCCGGTGCCCGAATTCGTTTACGTGGATGGCAACCGATGCCCGGTATGGGATTACCGCTCCAGCGCAATCGTCGGAGGCGATGCCAGGCTGCAATGTGTGGCTGCGGCGTCTGCTCCTGGCCAAGGTTACCATTGACCGGGAGATGGTGGAACTTGAAGAGCACTTTCCAGGTTACGGGTTTGCACGCCACAAGGGATACCCCACTCGCGAGCACTTACAGGCACTTGCCAGCCTGGGGCCCTGCCCACTCCATCGACGATCATTCAGGCCGGTCGCGGACCTGCTCCCGGTTCGAGCTGGGCTGTAATTAACATCAGGT
>CALOEW010000030.1:0-72292 GCA_942492445.1 uncultured Gammaproteobacteria bacterium | reverse complement strand
AAAACGCATTCTTATTGCCGACGATAAAGCCGAAAATCGGCAGGTGCTGAAGGATATGCTGGCACCACTCGGATTCGAGATTCATGAGGCCGTCAATGGTCAACACACCTTGCAACGCGTGTGGGAAATACGCCCGGATGTCCTGCTCTTGGATTTGCTTATGCCTGAGATTGCGGGCATTGATGTTGCCAAAACCTTGCGTCAATCACCCGAGATGCACAATCTGGTCATTATCGCGGTTTCGGCCAGCGTATTCAGACAGGTCCGACAACAAAGCCTTGAAGCCGGCTGTAATGATTTTCTGCCCAAACCCATCGAGCAGACGCGGCTTTTCAGAATGTTGGCACAACATGCGGATATACTGTGGATGTATGATAATCAGGATCGGATTGACGATGTCATGGAACACATATTGGAAGAGCGGGATCTGCCTCTGCCGCCGCATGAACTGCTGAAAAAATTACATGATTTTGCCATGATTGGCGATATTATGGGGATTCAGAATATGATCCAAGACCTTGACACCTCAGAGCTTGAATACCGAACGTTTCTCCAGATGCTGCTGCGACTGGCCAAAGATTTAAAGTCGGTGATTTGCAGCAATTGATCCGGCACGCCCTGGAACGTTCCGAAGCATCAGACAACAGTGATATGCCCGCATATTAAAAGGACATACACATGGCGTGAAAATATGGCAATTTGACGATAATGTTACCTGTTATTGCGAGGCTTTGCGAATCGATTTTCATGAGCATCAGGAGGCATTATACGGAAACCGGACCTGTCAGTCGAAGACTCCTCAACCCCACGAAGGAAATCAGTTTCACCATCAGGTGATTCACCAGCGCTCCGACTACCAGCGTCGCAAAAAACAGCAGCAGGAACGCGGCCACCAACCTGGAGGTCTCACCTTCGAAGGTGGACGCCAGCAGCGGCGCGAAATCCTCACTGTACACTCTAGCCACAACCAGTGCTGCGACCCAGGTCACTAGTGAGAGGACTTCCTTCACCAGACCCCGCCACAGGCCGAATACAAATGAGAGTGCTATGACCACAGAAATAACGATGTCTACCCAATTGAAGTCCGCTAGCTGACTCACGCTACTCTCTTCGCTCTGTTCAAACTGTCGTGTATCCGGTGCAAGGGGATCTGCGTCAGAAAGATTCGACTTCGAATCTGACCACCAGACCTGCCAATTGAAATTCTTCCTGTAACTGTACCTTGAGCCTGTTGGCGGTCAATCGCTCTACCTGCGGCCCCACAAAAACTCCCGTCACCATCCCCTGGGCGGCTGGCATTTGCCGCGTATAGGCGCGGTAACCGGCGTTGCGTAACCGTTCCTCAAGGTTGACCGCATTCTGCGGATTGGAGAAAACCCCCAGCCTGACACTCCAGCTCTCAGGAAGTGAGCGTTGATCAAGTCCCGGCTCCTGTTCCTGAAGGTCCGGCGCGGTGGGTTCCGATTCTGCCAATTCCTCGACCGGTTGGGCCACCTGATCGGAATCGGGTTCGTCCGCGGGCTCGTCGAGCACCTGGAAATCAGGCTGGGGCTGTTGTTGAGGATAGCGGTCAGCCTCGATCTCCGGACGCCGGGGCACCGGCTCCGGCATCAGTTCAACAGTCGGAGATTCGGGAATCCGGGTGTTGATGGCGGGCTGGTAATTGCCATCACCGTCCAGTACAAACGGCAGGAACACCAGGGCCAACGCCAACAGCACCAGGGTGCCTACCACTCGCTGTTTATTACCGTGATCCATTTACACCCTGCCAGGGACATTGCTTCAGTACAGGTGGCAAGTAAATTGAACAATCTGAACGGGGCTGCAAGGGGTTACCTCTCCAGGAAATTCCTGACCTCAGCCACGGTATAAAACGACCCGGTCACAACCACCACGTCATCCGGCCCGGCCGATTCACAGGCGCTTTCATAAGCGGACAGGACATCCTGACATACGGTGAGACTTTTCGCTCTGATAATCGACTCCGTCTGGGCGGCAAGTTCCAGCGCCGGCAAGCAGCGCGCCTGGCTTACCTGCGCAATATACCAGATGTCTACCACTGAATCTAAGGCCCCGACCACTCCGGCGACATCCTTGTCTGCCATGATGGCCAGGATCAGCCGAATTTTTCCCGGTGCCGCCACCACGCGCCTGCCAGCCTGCCAGCCTGTCGGCAAGAACACGGGCTGCCGCCGGATTGTGGGCCACATCGAGTATCACCTCACAGGACCGTCGCGAATCCACTATTCGCTCAAATCTGCCCGGCAGTCGCAGCGCCTGAAGCACCCGGGACAGGGTATCCCGGTCCGGTAACAGCCCGCTCAGACAGAGCACCTCCATGGCGGCCGCCACCACATCGGGGTGCAGCCAGGGCACGGGCAGGCCCGCCACTTGAACCAGTGTCTCCGCAGCACTTGATCCCCGCCAGCACCAGCTGCCCCCGGTGTCGATAAACTGGTCGTAATTCTCGCCGACGAGATAAACCGGGGCGCCAGCCAGGGCTGCCTGCTCCAGCACACTGTCCGGCGGCTTCCGGTCGGCGCAGACCAGGGGCATGCCGGCACGAACAATGCCCGCTTTTTCGCGCCCTATTGCTTCACGGGTTTCCCCCAGCCAGGCAGTATGATCCAGGTCGATGGTGGTAATTACCGCCACATCACAGTCCACAATATTGACCGCGTCAAGCCTTCCGCCCAGCCCCACTTCCAGCACCATTACATCAAGTTATTCCTGCTGAAACAGTAGAAGCGCCGCCAGGGTTCCGAATTCGAAATAGGTAAGAGGCGTGCTTTGCCGACCCTGTTCGATCTGGACGAACACCTGGCAAAGCGCCTCGTCGCTCACGTCCTCGCCGGCAACCCTTATGCGCTCGTTGTAGCGCTGCAGGTGCGGCGACGTATAGGCACCCACCCTGAGGCCCTGGGCCAGTAACAGGGCCTCAAGGGTTGCCACACAGGACCCCTTGCCATTGGTTCCGGCGACCGTTATCACCCGCTCGGTGGTCACACACAGCGCCAGGCGCTCTGCAACCTGCCGCACCCGATCGAGACCCAGATCGATCTCCCGGGCATGCAGCGACTCGATATAGTGCAGCCAGTCAGCCAGGTTCATAAGTCTGAAATCCCCATCACTTGCGGAGGCATCAGGCGCGTCATGTTGACGACGGAAAGGGGCCGGAACCGGATCGTGGCAGGGCTCTGCCATTCGGAATCGGACCGGTGCTATTGTTTGGTGGACGAATTGTGCCCGCCGTCCAGATCTTCCGCATCTGACGCCGGCTGTTCAGCGGATTGGGGAATTTCCTCTGTGTCTGTCTCGTCCCCTTCTTCCGGATTCTCCTCTCCTTCCGCATCACGGGACTCCCCGGCTTCGGTGGAGGAATCCATGGAATCCGCATTCTCCGCCTCTGCCTCGCCGGGGGCATCGTCCCCGTGCTGAATTTCGCTTCCCGACTCCGGCCCGGGCTCCGGTTCGGCAACCGCCGGACGAATATTCATGAGCTTTCTGATCAGTGACACGATGCGATTGCGCAACTTTTTCCGATGCACGATCATGTCGATTGCCCCGTGCTCCAACAGGAACTCGCTGCGCTGAAAACCCTCTGGAAGTTTGACTCTCACGGTCTGACGTATCACATCAGGTCCAGTGAAACCGACCAGCGCATTGGGCTCGGCAATATTGATGTCACCCATCATTGCCAGGCTGGCGGAAACTCCTCCATAAACCGGATCGACCAGCACCGAAACAAATGGCAGCCTCTGCTCTCGCAATTTCGCCAGAGCTGCCGACGTCTTTGCCATCTGCATCAACGAAAGCAGCGCCTCCTGCATCCTGGCTCCCCCGCTGGTGGAAAAACACACCAGCGGCAGGCGCTCCTCGATGCAGGTGTTCACTGCCTGTGTGAACTTCTCCCCCACTACCGTACCCATGGAACCACCTATGAATGCAAATTCAAAAGCGGCGACCACCATTTCGGTGTCCTCGACCAGGCCACGGAATACGATCAGTGCATCTTTCTCGCCGGTCGCCTTCTGCGCCGCGCTCAGCCTGTCCTTGTATTTTTTCAGATCCTTGAACTTCAGCATATCCACCGGCTCTATGTCGCTGAACAGCTCCTCCTGATGCTCCGGATCCAGAAACAGCTCGATCCGCCTCCTGGCGGTAATGCGCAGGTGATGGTCGCATTTAGGGCAGACGTCCAGATTGCGCTCCAGTTCACCGCGATAAAGTGTCTGGTCACAACGCGGACACTTCTTCCAGAGCCCTTCGGGTACCGAGGACTTGTTCTTTCCACCAATGGAAGAAGTGGAAATGGATGGCAGAATCTTGTTAATCCAACTCATTAGTCAACAATTCCTCGTTCACGCAGAATCTGTGATCAATCCCCATTGTCCAGTCGCTTTCTCACTGCGGCAATCAGAGCGACACAGGCCTCGATTGCTGCGTCATCGGCGGTGCCTGCCGCAGACAGCGCGGCAATCTTCGCCACCAGAGCGCTACCGATCACAACCCCGTCGGCCAGCTCGGCCATACTGGCTGCACTGGCCTCGTCCTTGATACCGAAGCCAATGACAACAGGGACATTGGCGAATGACCTGAGTGACGCAATATTACGGGCAATGGACTCCGTATCCCGGATCGCGGCACCGGTGACCCCCTTGAGGGACACATAGTACAGGTAGCCGCTACACTGGCTCGCTATCAGTCTGGCCCGGGGTTCACTGGTGGTCGGCGCGACCAGAAATATCAGGTCCATTTGCGCATCCGAAAGCAGCCCGGCAAGCCCGGAAGATTCGGTTGGGGGCATGTCCACCAGCAGCACGCCATCGACCCCGGCGGCTCTGGCATCGCGCACGAACAGTTCGTACCCCATTATTTCCACCGGATTGAGATAACCCATCAACACCACGGGAGTTGCCTGGTCAGTTTCCCGGAATTGCGCGACCAGATCGATAACCTGCTTGAGGGTGGTCCCACCCGCCAGTGAGCGCTCCACGCCTCGCTGAATCACTTCTCCGTCAGATGATGGATCACTGAATGGAACACCCAGCTCGATGATATCCGCACCGGCTGTGACCAGTGCATGCATCAGACGCAGCGAGGTGGACAGGTCCGGATCTCCTGCCACCAGATAGGGAATAACCACTTTCAGGCCAGCTTCCCGGCGCGTCTGAATACAGTGCGAAATTCTGCTCATGGCCCGCTACAGCTCTATTCCGTCAAGGGCGGCAACGGTTTCAATGTCCTTGTCACCCCGACCCGAGAGATTGACCACTATCCGGCGACCGGCCCCCATCTCCCCGGCCAGTTTCATGGCAAAGGCAATGGCATGACTCGACTCCAGTGCAGGAATGATACCCTCCAGGCGTGTCAGGTCGTGAAAGGCCCGCAACGCCTCCTCGTCGGTAGCTGACACGTAATCGACTCGCTTGACATCCTTGAGCCAGGCGTGTTCCGGCCCGACGCCCGGGTAATCCAGCCCCGCGGATACCGAGTGTGTGTTTCTTATCTGGCCCCCACTGTCGGTCATCAGGTAGGTCCGGTTGCCATGCAGCACCCCCGGCCGGCCATCGCTCAGCGGCGCGGCGTGTTTGCCGGTATGCAGCCCCAGACCACCGGCTTCCACGCCGTACATCACCACCTCGGAGTCGTGCAGGAACGGGTGGAACAGACCGATTGCATTGGAGCCTCCGCCTACACAGGCCACCAGTGCATCCGGTAACCCGCCGGTCTGCTCCAGGCACTGTTCCCGGGCTTCACGGCCGATGACACTCTGAAAATCGCGAACCAGCCTGGGATACGGGTGCGGTCCGGCAGCAGTGCCGATCATGTAGTAGGTGCTGTCCACGTTTGTCGCCCAGTCTCTGAGGGCCTCGTTCATCGCATCTTTCAAGGTTTTTGTACCAGACGTCACAGAGACTACCCTGGCACCCAGCAACTTCATGCGATACACATTGGGAGCCTGCCTTCTGACATCCTCCACGCCCATGTACACGTGGCATTCCAGCCCCATGCGGGCCGCTACCGTGGCACTGGCGACGCCGTGCTGCCCGGCACCGGTTTCGGCAATCAGACGGGTTTTACCCATGTGCCTGGCCAGCAGCGCCTGGCCAATGGTGTTGTTCACCTTGTGGGCCCCGGTGTGGTTGAGGTCCTCGCGCTTCAAATAGATTTCGGCGCCACCGGCGGCCCGGGTCAATCGCTCGGCAAAGTAGAGCGGAGAGGGCCTGCCCACGTAGTATTTCAGGTCGTGATGGAATTCCTCCCAGAATGCCGGGTCCGCCGACAGGCTGTTGTAGACCTCCGCCAGCTCCTCCACCGCAGCGACCAGGGTTTCACCGACGAACATTCCTCCATAAGGGCCGAAATGTCCCAGTTGATCGGGGCCGTCAAGCGGGTCTGAATTTGAATTCTGGCTGGTTACTGCGTCTTTGCTAAGCACGAAACTGGTCCTCGTCGCGTGGGGAGATTCTACTTGAATTCAGTTGTAAACGGCGGCAAAAAAGTGCCGGAGTTTTTCAGGATCCTTGATGCCGGGTTCCCTTTCCACACCGCTGCTGACGTCTACGGCATAGGGTGAAACTCTGGCCACGGCTGCGCTTACGTTCTCCGGAGTAAGCCCCCCCGCCAGAATTATGGGCACGCCGCCATCGGCCACAAGCTGTTCCGCAATTGACCAGTCAAACGCTGCACCCGTGCCCCCGGGAACGCCCTTGACATAACTGTCCAGAATCACGCTGCCGTAACCACCAAAGGGCTCTACCTGCCTGCGTGCCTGTTCCAGGTCCCTGACCCGGATGGCTTTGATAAACGGAACCCCGAAGGACTGGCAGAACTGAGGCGTCTCCTCACCATGAAACTGAAGACACTGAATCCTGCCGGTCTGCAGCGCTCTGTGTACGTCCTTCTCGACCGGGTTAACAAACAATCCGACCACCGTAATGAAAGCTGGCAGATTTCCCAACACATCGGTTATCGAGTCGGGGTTGACGGCCCTGGGGCTGGCGGGATGAAATACCAGCCCCAGAGCATCCGCGCCGAGATTCACCGCAAGCCTTGCATCTTCGGCGCGGGTTATCCCGCAGATTTTGATACGTCGTCGAGGCAATCGCTTTCCCAATCCTGTGAAAGCGCGAGATTCTAGCAAATATAGCCAGCCCAGCCTACGGATAAGGCTGTAAAAAGACTGGCCCGATTCCGCTTTCAGGCAACTGGAACAGACCCGGATAGCACACTCGAACCAGGTACAATCCGTCCGGTTCAGCAGTCACGGCTCCGCTGCTGCGGTCCCGCGAACGCAGCAGTTCATCGGCCCAGGCTTCGGCCTGCATGCCCTTCCCCACCTCCAGCAACATGCCAACGATGTTTCTTACCATATGCTGAAGAAAGGCATTGGCCTGCACGTCCACTACGATGAAACGGTTTTTTCGCACCACCTTGAGGCTGCTGATACATCGGCACGCAGTCCTTGACTGGCAGCCCGCGGCGCGAAAGGCACTGAAATCATGCTCGCCTACCAGGTACTGACCGGCCCTGTACATGGCTGCCGCATCCAGTGTTTCCCGAACCCGGGTCGCTCTTCCGTGGAGGTGGGAGGACAGAATGTCCGCCTCGTAAAGCAGATAAAGGTAGCGGCGCGCGGTGGCAGAGAAGCGGGCATGAAAATCTGCCGCTACCGCCCCGGCCCACCGCACCCGGACTGCTGCCGGCAGCAGGCTGTTGGTTCCCCGCACCCAGGCTTTACTGCCCCGGTCTACCGGTGTATCGAAATGGACTACCTGTCCGGTTGCGTGAACCCCCCGATCCGTCCTGCCGGCACAATGAACCCGGACTTCTGAATCGGCAATCCGGGACAGGGCTTCTTCAAGGGTGGCCTGCACGGTGGGCAAGCGTGGAGAAAGCTGGCGCTGCCAGCCGCAGAAGGATGACCCGTCGTATTCCAGTTCCAGGGCAATGCGATGGAATTGCCGCTCCCTTGCAGACTGGCCATCCATCCGGGTGTATCCTTACTGAACAGCGGGTATTACTGCAGTATAGCGTTGCTGGATGATCTCCGCAGGCAATGGAGCGATCACTATTTTCGCAGAGCCTGCATCAGGTTACGCGCCTCACTGATCTGGGCATCGTTACCTTCGTTGATGACTTCTTCGAGGATTTCCTTGGCGCCGTCCACATCGCCCATTTTCTGGTAGGCATAGGCCAGATCCAGTTTGGTCGCGGCCTCGTCGTCGTCGGAAAGAAAGTCCAGGTCCTCGTCAGCGCCATCGATTGCCGAATCCTTCTCAGCAGAGAAAAAGTCCAGGTCGCCCAGTTCAATGGCGGAGTCTGGCGAGGCTGCCTCCTCATCCTGTCTGAGGACCTCCACCACTTCGTCCTTGGCGGCAGAGGCAGTGGCGGCAACCGGTTTCGAATCGTCATCGCTCTCTTCTACGATCGATGCCTCGTCGGCCTCCTGTTCCTGATCGTTGGCTGCCGGCTCCGCCAGGTCAGGACCGTTTGCTTCCGCGCCTCGGGTTGATCTGGCGAACTCTTCATAACCCGTGGCCGGTTCGTCGGAGTCCTCAGTGTCGTCCTCCAGGCTGGAAGCCCGCTCTTTCGGAGCGGCAGTCTGGTCGTCTGCTTCCGGTTCGTCCTCTGCCAGATCGACCACAACCTCAGCACCGGGTTCCGGGTCGCCAGTCTGGCCCTGGTCGAAAGTCTGCTCCGCCTCGTCTTCAAGTTCTATTTCAATATGGCGCCCGGGCTCGATCTGCTCACTCTCCAGGTCCACTTCGATATCTGACGTGGATTCCGATTGGTCCTCCGCCCCATCGAAGTCAATTGCATCCTCGAGGTCCTCTTCTATCGTACCTGCCGATTCCGCATTGACAGAGTCTTCGGCTGCTTCGGCCTCGAAATCCGCATCCTCCTTCCTCTTGCTGCGCCGACTCATTGTCCAGGGTTTCTGAACCCCCGGCTTCAATATCCTGCCCGTTCAGCTCGAAATCGACCGCTGTGTCGTCGGCAGCCCCCTGCCTGTCGGACCCCGCCCTTCCTCCGGCTTCGTCATCCTCTAGGGAGAAGTCCAGCGTTTCGATTGCCGTCGCCGCACTGTCCCCGGCTTCGGTGTTTTCAGAATCCTGGCTGTCGAACTCGTCGATTCCGGTATCACTCAGGTCGAAATCCAGAGTTTCCACACTGTCCCCGTCCGCATCGTCTGTGGACGGCTGCTCGGCGTCGGCCTCCTGCTGTTCAAGCGGCTCGACGTCATCCCCGGAATCTGACGTGTAGTCGATGCCTTGATAGGCGACACTTTCGTCGTCGGCGTCGGCTTCTTCTTCCTCCCCGGCGTCCGTATCAAGCTCAAAATCCACTCCGTGATCACCGTCGTCCAATTCCGGGCTGTCCTCATCATCGGCGCCGGTATCGACTGATTGTTCGTCCTCGTCGTCGTTCAGGAAGTCCTCTATATCGAAATCCAGGACCTCTATGTCGTCGTCTTCCGCTTCCGGGTCTGCGCCGCCACTTTCCAGTTCGAAGTCAATCACATCTCCGGAATCATCTTCCTCTGCAAGCAACTCCTCCGGGTCAGCCTCCAGCTCGGCTTCCTCGTCCTCATCCTGCTCATCGAAATCCGAGGCATGAGCGGCTCCGATTTCCTCGTCCGTGTCGTCCAGATCCCATTCTGACGGGTCTTCACCAGAGTCGTCGTCGGCCATTGCTGCCAGCTGATCGTCCTCCTCGTCTTCGTCATCCTGCTCCAGTCCCGCTAAAGCGGCGGTTGTCAAACCAGCCCCTGTGAGCGCGGCAACACTGGTGAGGCCCTGATCGCTACCCTGCTCCCGATCCGGAAAATTACGCTCCAGCTGCCCGTCACCAGCCAGGTCACGGCCCAGGCTCTCCGGCTCCAGGTCACCGGCAAAGTCCTCTTCCAGACCCTCGGCGGTAACAGCACGGTTACGCCGCACCAGCATCATTACAGTCAACAGCACCACCAGCACTACCACAATCAACAGAGTCGAGCTGTTGGAGAGAACTCCTAACACGCTGTCCAGAAAGCTGGCAGGTGCTGCCTGAGTTGGCAGAGTCCGGGTAACGGCGGTAGCGGACTCTTCCTCAGCTGCAGCCAGCTGCTGCTCCGCCGCCTGTGCGGCTGCTTCGGACAGCGAGGCGCGCAACTGCGCCAGTTGCTGGTCCTGCAACCGGATAATCTCCATAGCCGAGGCAATCTGGTCGTCAAGATCATTGAGGCGGGACAACAGCTCAGCCTGCTGGACTTGCACACGATCGGCCTCTTCCTTCCTGCAGGGCAAGCCGTGTCTCAAGTGCCGCGATGCGTGCATCCAGTTCCTCGTTCTCGGCTGCCACTGCGTCGCTGCCGCCGATTCCGGCCGGCTCCGCGTCTTCGGCGGTCAATACCCGCAATTGCCCCTGCTGCGAAGACTCGGCAAGGCTCCTGGGGCCGGTGCCGGGAGCAGTTAGCGGCTCCACGTTCAGATCGGCCTGCTGATTCTGCCGGGAAACCTCAGACACGGCCTGTTGCTGGTTGATGCTCTGAATATCGCTGAGATCCGGAATCTGCAGGGTCGCGCCGGCCTGCAACCGGTTGATGTTGCCACCCACGAAGGCCTCAGGATTCAACCTCTGTATCGCCAGCATGGTCTGTTGAATCGAAACGGAGTTGTCCGGGCGCACGCGCAGGGCGATCTCCCAGAGAGTGTCGGATTCCTGAATCTCGAGGTTGTCCGGAAGTACGGGAGCCTCGGAAATAACCTGCTCGGATCGAGCTACCGCTCCGGTTGCTTCCGGCTGAGACTCAGGTTCCGGTTCTTCCACCCGGGCAGCGGACTGTCCGGCTCCAGCAGCGGCCGCCTGACGCTCCACCACACCCTGCTGGGGTTCCGCGGACGGGCTTACCGGCTGGTTGATCGGCTCGGCCACGGAACGCCCGTCGCTGAACACCGGCAGGTCCAGCAGAACCGTATGCTCACTGAGAATTCGACCGCTTGGCCAGCGCGTGTCGAGAATAAAACTGAGGTAGGGCTCGCGCACCGCCTGGGAACTGCTGAGGACAACGAACACACCTTCCGCGGTCCGCTCGATCTCGAAATTCACATTGACAAGAAAATTGCTGCGCTCCAGGTCGAAACGCTGAAAATCCTGCTGCGAAGCCATTTGCACGCTGATGTCGGCAGGACTGACTCCACCCAGGTCTACAACCTGGATGCGTGCTCTCAGAGGTTGGTTAAGCGAGGATTCCAGGGTCAGTGAACCCAGGCCCAGCGCCAGGACCTGGTTGGCGACAAGACAACAGATTGCGGTGAGAACGGCAGCAGCTTTGCGCATCATAAAGTCTTTCCTACTTACGAAAAATTCCCTGGTCTCCGAATTTCCGGTCTGAGTGATGCGGACGGGCCGATCCAGTTTGCGGTCTATTCCATCATGCACACCGATCAACTCGCAACTCGAATTTTTAATTCCTGAAAAAACAGCACCCTGGGTTCAACACCTCAGGTTTGTAAAAACCCGTTTCCCACCGATTTAAGCGCCTTTCACGACGCTCCCGGGGTAATTTTAAGGGAATTTGCTCAAAGCCGCCCGGATTTGGTCAATATTTTTCTCAGACGAGTTCTTCACTACCGCATGCAAGTATTCATTATAAAAAGTCTTTTATCAATAGTTCAGCAATCTGGACTGAATTCAGTGCAGCTCCCTTACGTACGTTGTCTGAGACAACCCAGAGGTTCAGGCCGTTTTTCATGGAGATATCCTGACGTATTCGACCTACGAAAACTGCGTCCTGGCCCACAGAATCAGTAACTGCGGTGGGATACCCGCCGTCCTTGCGTTCATCGATGACCACCACCCCCGGCATGGCTTTAAGAAGGCGGCGGACCTCCTCCGTCAGTCAGTGGTTTTTCAGTTTCTACCTGAACCGCCTCGGAATGACCAAGAAAACCGGAATTCGCACACAGGTCGCACTCACCTGAATGGAATCGTCGCCGAAGATCTTGCGGGTTTCCCAGACCATTTTCATTTCTTCCTTGGTATAGCCGTTATCCATGAACTTGTCGATCTGGGGAATGGCATTGAACGCAATCTGCTTGGGATAGACCTTGCACTCCGCGCTTCGCGGCCATTGAGCAGATCCGCAGTTTGCTTCGCCAGCTCCTCAATGGCGGCCTTGCCGGTGCCTGACACTGCCTGATAGGTAGCCACATTGATCCGCTTGATGCCCACCGCATCATGAATTGGCTTCAACGCCACCAACATCTGAATTGTTGAACAATTGGGATTGGCAATGATATTGCGATTGCTGTAGTCGGCTATCCTTTCCGGGTTGACCTCCGGTACCACCAGGGGAATGTCATCGTCGTAGCGGAAATGGGAAGTGTTATCGATGACAACACAGCCCGCCGCTCCCGCCTTGGGAGCGTACTCCGCCGACACACTGCCTCCGGCCGAAAACAGGCCGATCTGGCACTGAGTGAAATCGAACTGTGCCAGGTCCTGCACCTTGACCGGGCGTCCCTTGAACATTACGGTCGAGCCAGCCGAACGCTCGCTGGCCAGCGGAAATAATTGGTCAACAGGGAAGCTACGCTGTTCGAGAATATTCAGCATGACTTCACCGACAGCGCCGGTAGCGCCGACGACCGCCAGGTTATATTTTTTCATGGTGTCTCTCTCCGTCAATGGATTGCCGCTACTGGTCGGCCTGGCCGAAATACCAGGGCGAATGCTCCCGCCACTGTCGCTCGAACCGCCTGATGGCGTCGGCATCCTGCAGGGTCACTCCGATTTCATCCAGGCCATTAAGCAGACAGTGCTTCTTGTACTCGTCCACCGTGAAGGGAATCTCCTCGCCGGTGGGGGCTGTGATCACCTGACGGGACAGATCCACTGCCAGTGAGTAGCCTTCGGTCCGGCTTACTTCGTTGAACAGCCTGGAAACAATTTCTTTATCTAAAACAATAGGTAACAATCCATTTTTAAAGCAATTATTATAAAATATATCGGCAAAGCTGGGGGCAATGATCACCCGGATTCCGTAATCGTCCAGAGCCCATGGCGCGTGCTCACGGGACGAACCACAGCCGAAATTTTCCCGGGCCAGCAGGATTGTCCCGTTGCGGTAGCGTGGTTTGTTCAGGACGAAATCCGGGTTGAGTGGACGCCTGCTGTTGTCCGAGTCCGGCTCGCCCTTGTCCAGATAGCGATGCTCGTCGAACAGGTTGGGTCCGAATCCGGTTCGCTTGATGGATTTAAGAAACTGCTTCGGAATTATGAAATCGGTGTCCACATTGGCCCGGTCCAAAGGAATTACCACACCCTCTTCTACACTGAATTTTCTCATTGTCTCTATACTCCTTCGGGTTTATCCGATGTTGGCCTGGCGGACGTCGACAAAATGGCCGGCGACCGCGGCCGCCGCAGCCATGGCAGGGCTGACCAGATGCGTGCGTCCCCCGAATCCCTGCCGGCCTTCGAAATTGCGATTGGACGTGGACGCACAGTGCTTGCCCGCCGGAAGCTGATCGGCATTCATGGCCAGGCACATGGAACAGCCCGGCTCCCGCCATTCCAGCCCGGCGTCAGTAAAGATCCGGTCCAGCCCCTCGGCTTCCGCCTGCTGCTTGACCAGTCCCGAACCGGGAACCACCATCGCCAGTTCAATGTTGTCGGCCACTTTCTTGCCTTGAACTACCCGGGCCGCTTCTCGCAGGTCCTCGATTCTGGAATTGGTGCAGGAACCGATGAATATATAGTCCAGCTGAATGTCTTTGATTGCCGTGCCAGGCTGCAGGCCCATGTATTTCAGTGCCTGCTCGATGTTACTGCGCTTACCGGCATCGAGCTCCCCGGCCGGATCGGGAATACGCCCGCTCACCGGCACCACCATTTCCGGCGAAGTACCCCAGGTTACCTGTGGCTCGATGTCCCCGGCCTGCAGCTCCACTACCTGATCGAAATGCGCATCGGGGTCACTGACCAGCTCTTTCCAGGCAACGACCGCACGCTCCCATAACGACCCGGAGGGCGCAAAGGGGCGCCCCTTGAGGTAGTCCAGCGTAGTGTCGTCAACTGCTACCAGACCGGCGCGGGCGCCAGCCTCTATGGCCATGTTACAGACCGTCATGCGCCCTTCGACCGACAGCGAGCGGATGGCATCACCGGCGAACTCAATGGTGTAGCCGGTTCCGCCGGCAGTCCCTATCCTGCCGATGATCGCCAGTACGATATCCTTGGCGGTGACTCCCGGCCCCAGCTGCCCGTCGACCCGCACCAGCAGGTTTTTCATTTTCTTCTGCAGCAGACACTGGGTCGCCAGCACGTGTTCCACTTCGGACGTGCCTATACCATGGGCCAGTGCTCCCAATGCACCGTGTGTCGATGTGTGCGAATCGCCGCAGACGATAGTCATGCCGGGCAGCGTCACACCCTGTTCGGGGCCGACCACGTGCACGATTCCCTGCCGCAGATCGTTCATGCCCAGTTCCAGGATGCCGAATTCCCGACAGTTGTCATCCAGGGTTTTTACCTGGATTCGGGAAATGGGATCCTTAATACCCTCCAGGCCGCGACTGCGCTCTTCCCTCGTGGTCGGTATATTGTGGTCGGGGGTGGCAAGATTGGCTTCAGGGCGCCAGGGTTTACGGCCGGCAAGTCGCAGCCCCTCGAATGCCTGCGGCGAGGTGACTTCGTGAATCAGCTGCCGATCGATGTAGATCAGCGCAGTGCCATCCGCACGCTGCGTTACCAGATGTGCATCCCAAATCTTGTCGTACAAGGTCTTACCTGCCATTTTTCTATCCTTCATGCTGTTCGTTCTGTAAACCAATCAGTGTGTTGTGCCGTGATAATCAGTGTCGGCCCCGTGGTCATCGGGCAATGAGTATCCTAAAGCGGCCTCAGCCTTGCATTCGCCGGTTCATCCCCGGGACCTGCGACACCGGGACTCGCCCCCGGGCTCAGGACTTTGAGAAACCTGCCGTGTTCTGTGCCCGGTGCCGCAGGTAGTGATCCATCAATACGATAGCAACCATTGCCTCGGCGATCGGGGTAGCGCGAATTCCCACACAGGGATCATGACGTCCCGTGGTTACCACTTCGACGGGGTTGCCATGCACGTCGATGGAACGACCGGGAATGCGCAGGCTTGAAGTCGGTTTGAGGGCGATACTGGCGAGAATATCCTGTCCACTGGAGATGCCGCCGAGAATGCCACCGGCATTGTTGGAGAGAAACCCCCCCGGGGTGATTTCATCCCGGTGTTCCGTGCCCTTCTGTTCGACACTGCGAAATCCGGCTCCGATTTCGACACCTTTTACGGCATTGATGCTCATCAGCGCCGCGGCAAGCTCGGCATCAAGCCGGTCGAAAACCGGCTCACCGAGACCGGCGGGCACACCGCTGGCAATCACGTTGATTCGCGCACCAATGGAATTGCCCTCTTTGCTCAGGGCTACCATGAAATCCTCCATTTCCCGGACCTTACTGGCATCAGGGCAGAAAAACGGATTCCTCGACACCTCGTCCAGGTCAATGGTTTCGGCTTTGATGGGACCCAGCTGGCTGAGATAGCCGTTGATCGCCACGCCCGCCTCCTGGCGCAGGTACTTCCTGGCTATCGCACCGGCTGCAACGCGCATGGCCGTTTCCCGCGCCGAAGACCGCCCGCCGCCGCGATAATCACGGAATCCGTATTTGTAGTGATAGGTAATGTCCGCGTGCGCGGGGCGGAACTGATCCTTGATCCTGCTGTAATCTCCGGAACGCTGGTCCGTGTTTTCGATCAGCAGTCCGATGGGTGTTCCCGTAGTTCTTCCTTCAAACACGCCGGACAGAATTTTCACCTGGTCCTGCTCGCGACGCTGGGTGGTGAAGCGTGATTGTCCCGGCTTGCGTCGATCCAGGTCCGCCTGCAGGTCTGCCTCGCTGATTTCGAGACCTGGTGGACAGCCATCCACTATGCAGCCGATAGCCGGCCCATGGCTCTCGCCAAAGCTGGTAACGGTAAAAAGCCTGCCTATGCTGTTGCCGGACATTGAAACGGGGGCCTGTCAGGTTAGCCGCCTGGTCGCGCAAAAAACCCGGGCGCACCCTGGCGAAAAGCAGGGCATTGTACACTAAATGAAGCGCTGCCTGTACTCGAGCAACTGATCCCGGGTCAGCCTCAGCACACCCTCACCGCCCCGATCAAATTCCAGCCACAGAAACGGAATGTCCGGGTACCTTTGAGTCAGCAGCGAGTGGGAATAACCCACTTCCAGCACCAGACTGCCCGATTCGTTCAGAGAGTCGGCTGCCCCGGCAAGGATTCGACTGGGCAGCTCCAGCCCCTGATCACCGGAAACCAGACCGGAGCGCGGTTCGTGCCGAAATTCGGCAGGCAGAGTATCCACTTCTTCCTGGCTGACATAAGGCGGGTTGCAGACGATAAAATCGTAGCGACGCCCGCCGAGATTGTCGAACAGGTCGGATTGAACGGTTTCCATTCGCGACGCCAGCCCATGCAGATCAATATTCTCCCTGGCAAGCCCAAGTGCGTCGGCAGAAATGTCAGCCAGGTCGACGCGGGCATCGGGAAATTCCAGAGCAGTGGCAATACCGATACAGCCACCCCCGCAACAGAGATCAAGAACCCGATCCGGCGCAGCCGGCAGCAGCGGCTGGAAGCGGTTCTGCACCAGTTCCGCAATCGGTGAACGTGGTACCAGGGCGCGCTGGTCGGATCTGAACGGGTAACCGGCGAACCAGGCAGTTCCCACCAGGTACGCGGTCGGGATGCGCTCGGTTAGTCGCCGTCGCGCCCGCTCTTCCAGCAACTCCAACTCCGCGCCGGTCAACTCCTGTTGCAGCACCAAGGGGTAGTCATCCCAACTCAGTGACAGGGTGCTGAATACCAGATACGCGGCCTCGTCCCGAGAATTATCGGTACCGTGGGCATAGCAGAGCGAAGCTGCTTCGAAGCGTCGCTCCAGTCGGTCCATGAATTCCGCTACGTTCATGGCAGCAGCATAGCAGGGATGGTCGGGCGTAGAAAAAAATCTTTACCAATCCTACCGGGTATCGTAGGGTAGCCGCTCAACGAGCAGCACAGCAGATTACACTGCATCTCGAGGCTGAGGATGGACGACGCTTACCAGCGAATTATTGAAGCAATCGGTGAGGATCCGGAGCGACCGGGACTCAGGGACACCCCCAGAAGAGCCGCGGAGGCCATGGAGTTTCTGACTCACGGATACCGCCTCAGGATCGACGACGTCATCAACGGCGCCCTCTTTCCTTCCGATTCCGATGAAATGGTCATCGTCAAAAATATCGAACTGTATTCCATGTGCGAACACCACCTGCTCCCCTTTATCGGGAAGTGCCATGTAGCTTATCTTCCCAGGGGCAAGGTGATTGGCCTGTCCAAAATCGCAAGGATTGTGGACATGTACGCACGAAGGTTACAGATCCAGGAAGGGCTCACCAAACAGATCGCGGAAGCTATCCTATCGCAGACACAAGGTACCGGAGCCGGCGTCATTATCGAAGCTCAGCACATGTGCATGATGATGCGCGGAGTGGAAAAACAGAACTCTGTCATGACCACCTCCTGCATGCTGGGCGCGTTTCGTAACAGCCAATCAACACGCAACGAATTCCTGTCCCTGGTGAAGAGTGGTTAACCGGCTACTGCAGCACCAGCTCAACCCGCGCTCCGCAATCCCCCTCACTGCACAGTGGCGCCAGGGGGCCAACCCCCCGCGCGACAATCCGGTCACCATCGATCCCCTGTTGAATCAGCAACTCGCGCAGCTGCTCCGCCCGCTGCCGGGAACGACGCAACAGCTCGTCAAGATCCCCCGTCCCCCCCATATGGGCTACGACGTAGACCGACAGCGACGGATTCTGTTGCAGCAACTGCAGCACAGCTCCGACGCCCCCCTGATCAATCAGCCTGTCGCTGTCATCGAATTCCAGGCTGTAGAGCCGCAGGCTGCGGTATTCCAGCAGGTTCTCCAGTGACAACTCCAGGGTAGGCGTTGCGCTTTCCTGACTGCTTTCGAGAACTTCCAGATGGACATAGAGTCGACGAGTGGCCCGGGTTATTACGTAGACTGCCAGATAGCTGGTACGGTTGTCGGCACCGTCAGCCTGCAGTGCCATGTAATACTGGTTTCTTTCCGGACCGTACAGCAAACGGTTGTCAAAAACGTCGTTAGCCCAGTAGTTACTGTTACCGCAGCCTCTGCCGTTACAACTGAAAAGACTGGTATATCCCCGTTCATCTGCCTGGGCACGATAGAAATCGATGACATCGGCGCCTGAGAAACCCTGCGGAATCTCATAGGTGATGCGGGTCAGGTTTCCGCGCAGTCGCTCCGCCTGCTCCGGCACTAAACTCGACCCGTAATCCGCCGCATACTGCCCAGCACCAGCTGATAATTGACATCGCTCTGCTGTTGGAAATCAATGACAGTCGATTCCGCAAACGGTTGCAGCAGTGGCTGGCCGCCGACTGCGGCAGCCACCTGCCCCTGTTGTGCCGACACGACAGTCATGGCACACAACAGCACCAGCGCCGCAGGTATCCGGAAGTAATAGCTTGTAACGATGCTAAACATGATCCAGCGGGTTCGTTCGGAGTCTGATAATCACTCTCCCTGGTGCCGACCTGCACACCGCGTCTTCAGGCAGGCCCTGGTCACTCTTTATGTTCCGGGTTACCGTCGCCCGACACCGGCCCGCCTGTCTGCAGCCTGGCAAAGGGGTTTGGCCTCTGCTCTTTCTGTTCCGTTTTCCTGACCTTGATGTCTGCGAGGCTCGTCAGGCTGGCCCCCTCGTCACCGTTGCCGGCTTGCGAGTCATCGCCCGGGTTCTGATCCTTGGACATGATTGATTCCTCTGTCAAGTGCTGTTCGTCAATTGGCTCCCCGGAATCAGATGGATTCTGATCCCGGGAGTTTTTTTTTACGTCAGGCCCGGCAGCGCCCTCCCGGCTCCTGCCAGCGCCGTGACTGGCTGCTTCGTCGCCACGCTCTGAAAATTCGTTACCCCCATCGGAATCTTCGGGGCCGCCGTTGTCCCCATCCGCGTCGCTCTGATCTGGAAACGGACTGAACGGGAACGGCCGGACATCGGTATTGTATGTGAGATACCGAAGAATCTGATTCACGTACTCAGCCAGATCGGCACCCAGGCGACGCAGGTTGCGGTTGTCGGCGCCAGTGAAAATATTGAACAGTACCTGTGCCAGGGTGATGAACAGAATTACGATCCCCACGACGTAAAGTGCCAGAGCAAACCCCACCATAAAGAAAATACGCAGCCAAGTGGAGCGTTCCTTCAGGTGATCCGTTACATCATCCAGATCATCATCCATCTGCTACTCCTTGTGGTTCAGTTGCTTCTCGTCCCGGGCTGCGAATTCCACGTCAAGCGCCTGTTCACTCTGCATCAGTGAAGGGATGATTTTTTCAATTGATTCTCCCTCATAGATAACACGGTATAGCGCACTGGCCAGCGGCATGTAAACCTCCAGTTCATCGGCCTTCTGCTTCACCAACTGCAACGTGTTCAATCCCTCCGCGACCTGCCCCACTTCGCTGATTGCCTGGTCGAGGGACTTTCCCTTACCGAGGATGTAGCCGATTCGGTAGTTTCGGCTAAGGGGCGTAGAACAGGTTACAATAAGATCACCGACCCCGGCCAGCCCCAGAAAGGTCATGGGGTCGGCGCCCAACTCCCGCCCGAATCTCGCCATCTCAGTCAGACTGCGGGTAATCAGCATGCTATTGGTGTTATGGCCCATGCCAAGGGCAGCCGCAAGCCCTGCGATGATCGCGTAAATATTTTTCAGCGAACCACCCAACTCGATCCCGAAAAAATCATCATTGCTGTATACGCGGAAATAGTCGGACGCCAGTATTTTCTTCACCGCTTCGCGGACGCTGACATGTTCACTTGCGATCACAGTACCGGTAAGATTCCGGAGGGCGATTTCCTTGGCCAGATTAGGCCCACTCAGCACACCAACCCTGGCTCTGGGTGCTTCCTGGCGCAGAATCTGGCTCATCAGCATAAATGTGCCCCGCTCGATCCCTTTGGTGGTGCTGATCAGCATCGCCTCGAGTGGGAAGAAGTGTCGCATCAGGCGAACTACGGCCCGGAACGAGTGGCTGGGCACGGCCACGAAAATGATGTCGGCATCGGCAACAGCGGTTCGCATGTCGTTGGTTGCCGTGACATTCTGGTGCAACCGGTACCCTGGCAGATACTGGGTATTTTCCCGTCGCTCGTTCACTTCCCGTGCCATTTCTCTGCTGCGCATCCAGAAAAATACCGGGTAGCCGTTTTCGGCAATGATGTTCGCGATGACCGTGCCGAAACTGCCACCGCCCAGCACGGCTACTTTTTCAATCTCCATTATCCTGCCAAATGCAAGTTGTCCGGGCGCCAATGATAGTCTGAATCCGGTGAGATAACCATGAATCTCCAGCCACGCAGGCCCGGTTCAGAACCTGAGGATACAGCCGACCACGCCACAGCACCCGGGGCAGTTGCGGATATGCCCAACAGGGTTGCGTGGGGCACTGAATGCAGGGGAAGCCGCAAGCGGTTGAGCGGGCGGGGGTGCAGTCTGTCTGCTGACGGACGTGGTCAAATGGAAACCGAGACGGTTTCAATCAGGGACATGAGAAAAGCCGGGTAAACCCCCAGAATCAGCAGGGCCGCCAGCAGGAACGCCAGCACTGCGTAGGAACCGATACTGCCCCACCCGGCCACACGGTAGGCCTGATCAAACTCGGGTTGTAAAAGCATGCGGTAAATAATTCGCAGGTAGTAATAAATGCTGATGCCACTGCCGACTACCAGCACCAGCAACAGGCCCCACAACGCCCCCTCTACACCCGCCAGAACCACGTAAAACTTGCCGATGAAGCCGACAGTGAGTGGAATACCAGCCAGAGACAGGAGCATGGAAGTCAACAACAGGGCCAGCCACGGCTCACGCCAGAAAAGCCCCTGGTAATCGGCAACAAAGTCGAATTCCTTCTCGCTGCTGGACACCACCGTGGCCACACCGAAGGCTCCCAGCGACATGATGATATAGGCAATAAGATAAAAACTGATTGCTTCAACCCCCAGCCTGGTGCTGGCGTCACTCAGGGCGATCAATGCGATCAGAAGATACCCCATATGGGCGATGGAGGAATAAGCCAGAATCCGCTTCAGATTCTCCTGCACCAGAGCCAGCAGGTTTCCGACCAGAATCGACAATACCGCCATGCAGCCGACCACCGTGACAACCGGGTTGAAGGAAAGTGCCTGGGAAGCCACCATGAAACGCAGCAGCAGCACCATCATCGCGGCTTTACCCACGGTGGCGAGAAACATGGTGGCCGGCAGTGGTGCCCCTTCGTAGACATCCGGTGTCCAGATATGGAATGGTGCCAGGGACAGCTTGAAGCCTACTCCCGCAAACAACAGCACCAGAGTGGTGACGAAAAAGCCGTCAGTAACACCACTTGAGGCCAGGGACAGATCGGAGAACTGCAGGGTGCCGGTCTGCGCATACAGAAGTGCGATGCCGAACAGGATAAACGCTGAGGATACCGCCGACAACACCAGGTATTTGACCGCTGCTTCCAGAGGAAACTTGACCGCGTCCTTGCTGTGCAGGGGGTAGGCAATCATGGCATAGAGCGAAATACTGAGTGTTTCCAGCCCCAGGAAGGCACTGACAAAATGATTACTGCTTACCATGACCAGGGCGCCGACGGTGGCGATCAGCAGCAGCAGGTAAAATTCTTCGACTTCATCCTTCAAATCGCAAAGGTAGGGAAAGCTGAATGCGGCAATGAAACCAGTAGCCAGCAGAATTACCATCGTGAAGAACAGGCTGAAATTATCGATCATCAGCAGCGGGGTTAGCTGACGACCGGCAAACGGGATCACCAGAACCGTCGCGATCAGCGCCAGCACGATACCGAACACGGTGGCTGCGCCGACAAGGATGTGATTGCGTTTCAGTGCGATCAACAGCATGACCACCACTGCCATGCCAGTGACAACCAGAACAGGCAGTAACGGTACAAGATCCTGAAGTGTTATTGCTGTTTCCATTTACAAACCTGCTACTGATTCTAAAAAAAACTGCCCAGTGTCATGGCGGACAGATCGAGAAACGTACCGGGGTAGACTCCCATCCACACCAGACCAGCCATCATGGCGAGATAAAAACCCATCTCCTGCCGACTCAGATCGACCAGAGCGGTTTCTTCGACCTTGTCGCTTTTGTAACTGCCCTGGAAAACCTTCTGCAGTACCCACAGGGAATACACGGAGGCGAGGATCAAACCGATGGCGGCAATGGCAGTCAATGGGATATTGACCTGAAACGCTCCTATCAACGCGAGAAATTCCCCGACGAAATTCCCGAGGCCCGGCATTCCCAGCGCTGCGATAGAGAAAAACAGGGCCACAACCGACATCCGCGGCACTTTTGCCCAGAAGCCGCCCATCTGCCCCATATCCCGGGTGTGAATACGGTGCTGAAGACCTCCGGCCAGCATGAACAGCGCCGCAGCGCTGAGCCCGTGAGCCAACATGGTCATAACCGCACCCTGGACCGCCTGTTCGTTCCAGGCGAAAACACCAAGTGTTACAAACCCCATGTGACTGACACTGGTGTAGGCAATCAGGCGCTTCAGATCGGTCTGTGCGAAAGCCACCTTGGCACAATAAACAATGCTCACTGCAGCCAGGGTCATGGCTACCGGCGCGAATGCCCGGGCCGCGTCTTCAAACAGTGGCACGGTGAAACGAATCAGCCCGTAGGCTCCGGTCTTGAGCAGGATGCCGGCAAGTATGACACTGCCCGCGGTGGGCGCCTGACTGTGGGCGTCAGGCAGCCAGGTATGCATGGGAACAGAGGGCAGCTTGGTTCCGAAACCGATGAAAAACAGCAGCATGACCAGCATTGCCGTGTTGCCGGCCAGTTGGACATTCTGCAGGGCAAAATAATCGAAGCTGAAGGTGCCGAACTGCTGGTAATGAAAATAGGCCATCGCCAGAATTCCGATCAGCATCAACAGACCGGATACCTGGGTGAAGATGAAAAATTTCATGGCCGCGTAGTTCTTGTTTTCGTGCCCCCAGATAGCAATGATGAGGTACATGGGAATCAGCATGACTTCCCAGAAGAAGAAAAACAGGAACAGGTCCAGGGCGACGAATACGCCGATTACGCCCGCCAGCGTCCACAGCAGGTTGAAATAAAAGAAACCGGCTCTTTCCCTGATCTCGTTCCAGGCGGCACCAACCGCCATGATGCCGAGAAATACCGTAAGAAATCCCATCAACCAGCTCAGACCGTCCATCCCCAGCTGGAAATAAATCTCAAACCGCGGCATCCAGCCGGCTTTCATATAGGCCAGCCACTCACCGGAGGCGCCCGCTGGCGTGAAGGGCGTGTCGAGGAGCACGTTGAACAGTAACACTCCATCGACGAGCAGGAAAATCAGAGCAACGACCCTGGGCAGTTTCGGATCGATAAAGTCTGCCAGCCACGCAGCCACACCACCGATAAACAGAATGATAATCAGCCAGGCCAGAATCACAGCAATGCTCCTATCGCAATCAGAATGATGACGCCCGCCATCACGCTGGCTGCGTACCAGCGCAGATAACCGGTCTGGGTTCTGACCAGTAACCGGTTCGCAAGACTGGTGATGGAAACCAACAGCCCTATCAGTAGATCGACGATATCTTTACTGTTTAGCCTTGCCAGGCCCACGAAGGGGTTGACAAAAATGGACTGATACAGGCGGTCCATGCCCCAGCCACTGAACCAGAACCGATGCAACGTGGCACCTATCCCCGGTTTGACAAGCTGCTCGGCTGACCAGGTTCTGGCACAGAAAAACAGGTAGGAAATTCCAACACCGATAATCGGTACGGCGATCATCAGCGCGTGAATAAACAGACTCACGTGATGCTCTTCATGGCCCGCTTCACCGTGGCTGAACACGGCATCGACCGGGACGTGAATCCACCCCCCTACCAATGCAAGCACGCCCAGCACCACCAGTGGAGCAGCCATCTTAAAGCCCGTGATCTCTCTGGCAGGGTGGTGGCACTCACCGAAAAAGACTACGAACACCAGCCGGAAACTGTAAATCGCGGTAAAGAGTGCGCCAATCACGCCTCCCAGCCACAGCAGCGCACCGCTACCGCCACTTTCCAGGGCTGCCAGCAGAATCTCGTCCTTGCTGAAATAACCCGAGGTCAGCGGCAATGCCGTAAGTGCCGCGCTGCCGATCAGAAAGGACCAGAACGCCACCGGCAGGTGCTTGCGCATTCCACCCATCTTGAAAATATTGTGTTCATGATGCAGGCTGAGAATCACCGTTCCTGCAGCCAGGAACAACAATGCCTTGAAGAACGCATGGGTCATCAGGTGAAAGACTGCCGCGGACCAGGCGCCAACGCCAAGCCCAAGGAACATGTAACCGATCTGACTGATGGTGGAGTAGGCCAGGATGCGTTTGATGTCGTGTTGGGTGAGTGCCGTAAACCCTGCCATCAGCAGAGTGACCAGCCCTATCCATGCTACCAGTGACTGAACGGTCGGTGCCAGTTCGAACAGCAGGTGAGTCCGGGCTATCAGGTATACGCCGGCGGTAACCATTGTCGCCGCATGAATGAGGGCGCTGATTGGTGTCGGGCCGGCCATGGCGTCAGGCAGCCACGTCTGCAATGGCAATTGCGCCGATTTCCCCACGGCGCCGCCAAGCAATAACAGCGTTGCCGCCACCGCCATGCCGGATCCGATCTGCCACTGCTGCTGTGCATTGTGCATCAGTTCCTGGATATTCAGGGTGCCCAGCTGCGAGAACAGCAGGAACAGTCCCAGCGCCATGGACGTGTCACCAACCCGGGTTACCACGAAAGCTTTCCGGGCGGCATAGCCGTTGGCAGGATTTTCGTACCAGAAACCGATGAGCAGGTAACTGCACAGCCCGACTCCCTCCCAGCCCAGGTAGAGCAATACCAGGTTGTCGGCCAGCACCAGCACCAGCATGGCAGCCACAAACAGGTTCATGTACGCGAAAAAGCGGCTGTACCCCGGGTCGTCGATCATAAACCCGGTGGAATAAAGGTGAATCAGAAATCCCACCCCGGATATCACCAGGATCATTACTACCGTGAGGCCGTCCAGGTAGAACGAAAACGCGGAACTGAAATCCCCTGCTGCCATCCATTCCCAGAGCGTCAGCTGGAAACTGTCCTGCCCCGATGACAGCAGTTGATAGCTGCACAACGCCGCCACGACGAAGGCCAGACCTACCGAACCCGCTCCCACGGTGGCCACCACGGGTTTCGGAAGTTCCCCTCCGGTGAAAGCCAGTATCAGAAATCCTGCCAGCGGGAGTGCCGGTAATAGCCAGATCAAATCAAGCACGATGCATCTCTTGTTGTTGGTTACCAGTTAATCGTCGTTATTCACGGCGCCACGTTCAGTTCAATCTGCGGACTGTGAACCGCAGCCGGAGCGCCCCTGAAATCAATGCCCTCGGTGATCATCCAGAAGGCTCAACCCCGCATCTGCGTCAGCACGTTGATATCCAACGTCTGAAACCTGCGGAACATCTGAATGATCAGCCCCAGGCCCACTGCCACCTCTGCGGCTGCCAGCGTCAGAATCATCAGGAACATGATCTGACCGTCTGCATGCTGCCAGCGTGCCGAAGACACCACGAAGGCGAGCCCGCAGGCATTGAGCATAATTTCCAGGCTCATCAGGACGAAAACCACGTTGCGCCGTGTCAGTACGCCGATCAGACCGAGCACAAACAGCATAACGGCCAGAAGCAAACCCTGTTCAAATGGAATCGCCTGCATTATTCAGCCCTTCAGAATTCTCCAGTTAGTTTCGTCCGCTCACTTCTTGGCCAGGTGATAGGCTCCCACCAGCCCGGCCAACAGCAGCACCGAGGCGATCTCGACCGCCAGCACATAAGGCCCGAACAACGCCATGCCCACCTCGCGAACACCCACCTGGACGAGCGCGACCTCTGCCTGTTGCTGCCGTACCACGTTAAGCAGCTGAACCAGCAGTACCGCGGCCATGACACCGGGTCCGATCCAGACCCTGCCGCCCAGCCAGCTTCGCTCCAGCTCGACGCTTTTCTTTCCCAGGTTCAGCATCATGATGACAAACAGAAACAGCACCATGATGGCTCCGGCATAGACAATCGCCTCCAGCATGGCGGCAAACGGTGCACCGAAGGTATAGAATATGACCGCCACAGCCAGCAACGAAAGAATCAGATAAATCAGTGCATGCACAACGTTTGTTTGCACAATCACTGCTACGGTGGATATCAGGGCCACCGTGGCCGCTAGGTAAAACAACAGCATCATGGCAACAGGCTCCTCACGTCCACAGGGGGGTCCTCATTCTGCGCCTCACCCTTGTCTTTCCCGCCGACGGCCATTCCCGCCACCCGGTAAAAATTGTAATCGTGATACTTGCCGGTGCCGTTGATCAGCAGATCCTCCTTTTCCCAGACCATGTCCTGACGCACGTATTCAGCCATTTCAAAGTCTGGAGTCAACTGAATGGCGTTGGTGGGGCAGGCTTCTTCACAGTAGCCACACATGATGCAGCGGGAAAAATTGATTCGGAAAAATTCCGGGTACCAGCGGCCATTCTCATCTTCAGCTTTCTGTAACGCAATGCAATCGACCGGACAGGCCACGGCACACAGATTGCAGGCCACACACCTCTCTTCACCGTCCGGATCCCTGCTAAGTATTATCCGCCCGCGCCAGCGCGGGAACATATAGGGCTGCTCGTCGGGATACTCGACTGTATCGGTCTTGTCGAACATGTGCTTGAAAACCCGCCACAGGGTGACAAGCTGACTGCTAAAGCTGTCTTTGATCAATCTGAGCATGGTTATCCTCCACTGCCCGCGAGAATTACTGCACCGGTAACCAACAGATTCACCAGCGACAGAGGCAGCAGAAACAGCCAGCCATAACGCATCAGTTGATCATAGCGGGGCCTGGGAATGGCTGCCCGCAGCAGGATAAAGAAGGCGATAAAGAAAAAGGCCTTGATGGTGAACCACACGATAGGTGGCAGGAAGCCGGGGCCGAGCCAGCCGCCGAAAAACAGCACCGTGATCAGGGAGGAAATCAGCACCAGCCCCAGGTACTCGCCGACGAAAAACATGCCGAATTTCATTCCGGAATATTCAGTATGGTATCCGGCGCAAATTTCCTGTTCCGCTTCAGGATTGTCGAATGGCAGGCGATGACTTTCAGCAATGCCGGCAATCAGGAAAATAATAAATCCGAGAATCTGCGGGATCACATACCAGCCATCCTGCTGGGCCAGGACGATTTCACGCAGGTTGAAACTGCCGGTCAGGGCCACAATGCCCAACAGGGAAATCCCCATGAAAACTTCGTAGCTCACCATCTGGGCAGCGGCCCGCAAACTACCCAGCAATGCGTATTTATTATCTGAGGACAGGCCACCGAGCATAACGCTGTATGCGCCCAGGGAAGCCATTGCCAGAACGAACAGAACACCGATGTTGGAGTCGATAACGCCGACGCCCGGAGCGAAAGGTATGACGCTGAAACTCATCAGCACCACGGTCATAATGATCGCTGGAGCCAGCACGAAACTCAATTTGTCAGCGAATGGAGGGGTCCAGTCCTCCTTGGTGAATATCTTCAGCATGTCAGCAACAACCTGCAGCAAACCCAGTGGACCCACGCGGTTTGGCCCCAGCCGTTCCTGCCACAGACCAAGCAGCCGCCGTTCCACCCAGATAAGCATGGCTGCGATGACAACCACTACCAGCAGTATGCTGGCTACGTTCAATGCGGATCCGACTTCCCAGCTCATGGACTATCTACCCTCCTGCAACAGGTCACTTACGATCAGGTTGTCGAAACGCCCCTGCCCGGTGCCGTCCACCTTTGAAAGCACTACCGTCTCGCCTCCCCTGGCTACCGGGAATTGACCGGCAGTGGTAAACACCACAGCGGTCCCCGGGCTGATCTTGCCACGGATGCAGACCGGGTATTGAGCCACCCCGTCGGCAGCCTCAATAGTCAACAGGCTGTTTTCTGTTACACCAAGCCGGGCCGCGTCCTCCGGCCCGAGGGCGAGGTAGGAGCCGATCAGGCGCTGCGCCACGACCTCGGAGCGGGCACTCAATTCATCGCTGCCGAACAGCTGGTGTGCCGGGATGACCGTGAAGTCTCGGGCCCCCCTCCGGGAATCCGCTTCAATCGTTAAATAGGAATCTGCCTGACCGTTTTTTGAAATCAGCAGTACGCCCGGATTGCCACTTCTCAGGTGGCCCCCCACTTCATCCTGAAACTTGCTTATGGACTGATTGGAATTCCAGCTCGGCGCCCAGGTATTTGGCAGGATCGCCGTGTCTTTCTGACTGGAGATGCCCTCCATGGAAAACGCCATTATCGAATCCTGATCCTGGGGTTGCCTGCTCTCATGGACATTCGCGGCAGCCAGCATGGCGGTTCTGCCACTGTAGCGGTGCGACTGCCTCGGGTATTTCATGCCGGCCGCAAGCGCCAGGGGGTGGGGCAGTACCGAGGCAATGCCTCCCAGTTCGTCCAGACTGGATTCGCACGCCTGAAGCAGGCCCTGAAACGTGGTACCGGAGTCCTTGCACAACCATTTCCATGCCGGCTGGCAGGCATGGGAGCTGATAAAAACCTGCAGGCTCAGTTGCGCCCTGCCCTCGTAATTGATATAGGTCCCCTGCTGTTCTGCAAAGGTGGTACTGGCAAGAACCAGGTCGGCCGCAGCGCTGGTACGGGTGGACAACTGGTCAATGACCACCAGGTGCCCGACGCCGGAGATGGCGGCCTCCACCAGCGGTTCGGGAGCCCGGCCGTAGAGATCATTCTCCAGCACAATGGCCGTTTTCACTTCTCCGGACTGCATTTTTTGCAATGCCTGTCCCAGGGAGTTGTTTTCCTCGAGCATCAGCCCCAGCCCGACACTGTTGACTTCCGGCGCGATGCAGCAGAAATCGATCGCCTGGTCAGTCTGACGGGCAACTGCCAGCGCCGTGGCGACATTGGCTGCGGCTTTCATCAAGTCAAGGCTGCCACTGCCTGTTCCGCACACAATCAGGGGTCCTCCGGGCTTGCTTCAGGTCGTCGGCCAGATTACCCAGAAGCTGTTTCTGGTTGTCATCCAGCCCCTCCAGCGGTGCAGCTGCCCTGCTGTCCAGAATCCTGGTCAGCGCAGCCGCAAGTCTCGTCAGCCCGGAGGCATCGTCGACTGCTGTTGCCCTGGCGATATCGTCAAGACGGGTGCCATACCCGGCAAAGATGTAGACCGGCGACAGCTCGTGTTGCGCCAGTTCCCTGACCGCAGCATCCTGCCAGGGTGGAATTCCAGCTGCCCTTGCCAGTTCATCGGCGCGGTTGCGAGCCGACTGCCGGACCGCCAGGGCAATTCTGGGAGCCGTGTTGGTTAAATCTTCGCCCAGGACAAGCACTGCATCCGCTTCCTCGATCTCGCGGACTGAAGGTGTGTGCAACTGCGGATTGGCAGCCAACCGGCTCATCAGCGATATCAGGGAAAACTCGGTGTCGCTGAACCCGGCGTAGAAATTGTCCCTGCCGACTCTCTGCAGCAAGGCAAAGTTGGCTTCAACGCTGGCACGGGGTGAACCGATACCGATCACTGCACCTGCAGCCTCATCCACCAGCGTGTTCAATCGCCCCGCAGCCTCGTCACCGGACAGGGCTCGACGCGCCTGGGCCCTGCCTTCGTGGGATTCGGTCAATCGGTCTGTACTGTTGACGAAGCCATAACCGAAGCGGCCGCGGTCGCAGAGAAAATAACCGTTGATATCCCCGTGATACCGGTTAACGATGCGGGACAATCTGCCGTAGCGCTCTCCGGGAGTGGTATTGCAGCCAACCGCACAACCCACACACACTGCGGGGGCTGTCTGAAGATCCCATTTACGGGAATAATGAGCGCTGAAAGTGGCATCTGTGAACACCCCGGTCGGACACACTTCAACCAGGTTGCCGCTGAATTCACTTTCCAGAAAACCGTCACTCTGGCGACCGAAGTAGGTATGATGGTGGCTGGCCTGTGCGGACAGATCGGTGCCACCCGCGTAATCGTCGTAGAAACGCACACAACGGTAACAGGTGATGCAGCGGTTCATTTCATGCCCGATGAATGGACCAAGATACTGATTCCGGTGGGTGACCTTGTTACGATCGTAGCGGCGATAATTATGCCCGGACATCAGCGTCATGTCCTGTAGATGGCATTCACCGCCTTCCTCGCAAACCGGACAGTCATGGGGGTGACTGATCATCAGGCTCTCTATCACGTTGGCGCGGAATTTTTTCGCTTCTTCGTCGTCAACGGAGATTATGCTGCCATCGTTGGCCTTGGTCATGCAGGCCATGACCAGTGTGCCTTTCGTGTCATTCTCGTCGCGGTACTGCTTAACCGCACATTGCCGGCAGGCGCCTACGGAACCCATGCAGGGATGCCAGCAGAAATAGGGCAGATCGAGGCCTTTGGACAGACATTCCTGCAACAGGTTGTTGTCGCCGTTAACCTCGTATGTCACTCCGTCTATGACAATTTTTGCCACTGCACTTTCTCCAATTGTACTGCTTGTTGTCCTGCTTTCCCGTTCAATTGCAACCGACGATCTTCACCTGCCCGCACACGTCAGTGCCGGGTGTAGGGACATTTCTTTCCGGCTACGTGATCTTCAAACTCCTGCCGGAAGTGCCGCAGGGCACTGCCAAGCGGTGCCATAGCGCCAGGGGCCAGGGCACAGAACGTGCGCCCCGGACCGAGGTAATCCAGGTGATCTTCAAGGATTCCCAGGTCTTTTTCCGACCCCCGCCCCGCTTCGAGATCGACAAAAATCTGTTCTATCCATGGCAGCCCGTCACGACATGGCGTGCACCAGCCACAGGACTCGTGGCTGAAGAAGCGCATCAGGTTGCCCACCATGCCTACCGGACAGGTCCGGTCGTCAAGAAGAATCATCGTTCCAGTTGCCAGCCGACTACCGGCCTTGCCGATAACGTCGTAGTCCAATGCCAGATCCAGATGTTCAGGCAGCAGAAAATCCGTCGACCCGCCGCCTGGCAGAAACGCCTTCAGTTGATACCCATCCTGCATACCCCCCGCGTGTTCCTCGATCACTTCGCGAATTGTGGTTCCGAATGGCAGTTCCCAACACCCGGGGTTGCGCACCCGGCCACTGACACCGAACAGCTTGGTGCCGTGGTCAACACCCTTGCCAAGCCCCTGGTACCAGGTCACCCCGTGACTGATGATACCGGGCAGATTGCAGATTGTTTCCACGTTGTTGACGATGGTCGGTTTACCCCAGAGCCCACTCACCTGGGGGAACGGAGGCTTGGCGCGGGGATTGGCACGCTTCCCTTCAAGGGCATTGAGAAGCGCTGTCTCCTCGCCACAGATATAGCGCCCGGCGGAAGTGTGCAGAATAATTTCCAGATCGAAACCCGTACCCAGAATATCCTTCCCCAGTAATCCCGCTCCGTGAGCTTCGGTGATCGCCTTCTTCAGGGCCTTCTCCGAGCGGATGTATTCTCCACGCAGAAAAATGTAGGCTCTGCTGGCCTGAATCGTGTAAGCGGCGATGATCATTCCCTCGATCAAAAGATGGGGGTCGCCTTCCATCAGCAATCGGTCCTTGAATGTCCCCGGCTCCATTTCGTCAGCATTGACGACCAGGTATTTCTCTCGCGGGGCATTTTCGCCGGTTGGAACGAAACTCCACTTGAGCCCGGTTGGAAACCCGGCACCACCACGCCCTTTCAGACCGGAATCCTTGACCTGTTGCAGCACGTCGGCAGGCGACAGCCCTGCGGCAATCCTGCGGACGCTCTCGTAGCCGCCTGCCGCCTGGTACTGAACCAGTTCCAGCGGGGGCCTGCTCAAATCGATATTTTTAGTAAGCGGTTTATCCATGGTTCGACGACTTCTCAACTACCCTGATCACCGGTCCCGTTATTGCGATATTGTTGAATGATGGCATCGACTTTCTCTGCAGTCAGATTGCGGTGCTGATTTTCATCGACCATCATCACCGGGGCACGATCACAATCCCCCAGGCAGGGCACCGGGATAAAGGTGAATTCACCGTCTTCGGTGGTTCCGCCGTAGTCGATCCCCAACTTTTCGGTGATATGTTGGCGGATATCCTCGCAGCCCATGATCCAGCAGCTGACACTGTCACAAAAAAGTATCACGTGTTTGCCGACCGGCCGCCGGAAGACCAGATTGAAAAATGTCGCCACCCCTTCCAGTTCGCTGACTGGAATATCCAGATAGCGGGAGATCGCGTGCAGGCTTTCATCGGAGACCCAGCCCTGGTGTTTCTGCACGATCTTGAGTGCCTCCAGCCCAACCGCCTGCTTGTCGGGATACAAGGTCAACTCGTGTTCGATTTCCTCGATTTCACTTGCGGTCAACTCCCGAGCCTGAATCTTAACGGCAGCACCGCTGCTGGCTATGAGGTTTGAATTCATTTTTTTACGGCCACTTTCTGTTTTATCTGTTACCCGGGATCCGGCTTTTCTATTCGGCTAGCGATCTACGTCAGCCATGACAAAATCAATACTGGCAATAATGGCGATGAGATCCGGCAACATGAACCCCCGACTGATTTCCGGAATCATCTGCAGGTGTGCAAACGACGGTGTCCTTATCCTGGTTCGATAGGACGTGGTGTTGCCGTCACTGACCAGGTAATAGCTGTTGATTCCCTTGGTTGCCTCGATCGACACAGTCACTTCGTTTGGCGGAATGACAGGTCCCCAGCTGACATTGAGGAAATGGTTGATCAACGTCTCAATATCCTGCAGGGTCCGCTCCTTTCGCGGGGGGGTGGTCAAGGGGTGATCGGACTTGTAATGCCCCTCCGGCATGTTGTCCACGCACTGCTTGATGATACGCAGACTCTGGCGCATTTCCTCCACCCGTACTGCACAGCGGTCATAACAGTCGCCGTTAATGGCAATGGGCACATCGAAGTCGAAATTTTCATACCCGCTGTAGGGACGCTGCTTACGATAATCCCATTCCAGACCCGTCGCTCTCAGCCCCGGACCGGTGATCGCCCAGTCGAATGCCTGCCCGGTGTCGTAAACGCCTACTCCCTGAGTACGACGTTTCAGAATTCCGTTATCCATTACCATCTTGTCGTAATCGTGCAGACGCTTCGGCATGAAGTCGAGCAATTCCCGCACCCGTTTGTCCCACCCTCTGGGGAGATCCTGCGCAACTCCACCAATCCGAAACCAACCCGGGTGCATTCTGGCGCCGCAGATGGACTCTATGATATTGAAAATCCGCTCTCGCTCCACGAACATGTAGAAGATTGGCGACAGCTGGCCCACGTCCTGGGCAAACGTGCCGTAAAACAGCAGGTGGCTGCACAGACGGAACATCTCCGCCAGCATGACCCGGATAACCTTGGCGCGTTCCGGCACTTCTATGCCCGCCATCTTCTCCACCGCCATGACGTAGGGCAGATTGTTCATCACTCCACCCAGGTAATCGATCCGGTCGGTGTAAGGTATGAAGGTGTGCCAGGACTGACGCTCCCCCATCTTCTCGGCTCCACGGTGGTGATAGCCGATATCCGAAACCGCATCGACCACAATCTCACCGTCCAGTTGCAGGGCGATACGAAAGGCGCCGTGGACGCTGGGGTGATTCGGACCCAGGTTGAGAAACATGAATTCCGAGTTTTCGGACTTTCGGACCATACCCCACTCTTCGGGGCGAAATTTCAGGGCTTCCTGCTCAATTTTCTCCTTGTCTTCATCCAGTGAGTAAGGATCCATCTCGGTGGCCCTGGCAGGATGTTCCTTGCGCAGCGGGTGTCCTTTCCAGGTGGGCGGCAGAATCAAGCGGTAAAGGTTGGGGTGACCGTCGAACCTGACCGCGAACATGTCCCACACTTCGCGTTCATACCAGTTGGCGCTGGGCCAGATATCGGAGACGGTCGGCAATGACAGATCCGCATCCTGCAATGGCACCTTGACCCGCAGATCCACGTTGCCGCGGAAAGACATCAGATGGTAAACCACCGTGAATTCGCTGACCGGCTGACCATCCCGATACACCCGCATCCGTTCGTCGATGGCGGTCAGATCGAGCAGCATTTCGAAGCCCGGTTCCGACTCATTTTTCAGAAAGCGCAGAAACTCCTTCAGGTTGCCACGATCTATCCAGAAAGTGGGGATCCCGTCACAGGTCACCTGCCGGGCCAGAATGTGCGCGCCGAATCGCTCGCCTATCTGTTGCAGCAGCGCGCTTGTAGGAGACGACTTCCCGGCCTTGTCCAACTTGATACTCTCGGCTGTTTCCACGTTACTTCTTACTTCACTTGTGCTTTTTATCTTGTTGTATTATAGGGTTTTTAATTTATTCAAACTTCATCGGGCGAACGAAGTTCCGTGGCGGCTATCCTGTCGTCATGACGGCGGATTCGCTGTACAGTTCTTTCCTCGCGCCGATGGATACCCTGGTCGTTGATAACCCAGCTGAGGGGCCGACGTTCGGAGCCGATCGACTCCTGAAGCAGAACCAGCCCCTGCAACAGCGCTTCCGGCCTTGGCGGGCAGCCGGAAACGTAGACATCCACGGGGAGAAATTTGTCCACCCCCTGGACTACGGAATAAATGTCGTACATGCCTCCGGAATTGGCACAGGAACCCATGGAGATGACCCAGCGCGGCTCCAGCAATTGCTCGTACAGTAACTCCACAACGGGGGCCATCTTGCGAAATACCGTTCCGGCGATCACGATCAGATCCGACTGCCGTGGTGTACCCCTGATAACCTCGGACCCGAAACGCGCGATATCGTGGCGGCTTGTAAATGCGGTAGCCATCTCCACGTAGCAGCACGACAACCCGAAATTGAAAGGCCAAATTGAATTCTTCCGGCCCCAGGCAATCATATCTTCCAGTTTGGTCATCATTACATTACGGCGCAGGTACTCGTCGAAGGTGTTGTCACCACGCCGCGCAGATGGAGCATCTTCCGGCTTCTGCAGATGCCAGCTCATAGCTTGAATTCCTTTTTGTTCACCACACCACCCGGGCCTTTCACCCTGTGTAACTCCCGTTTCTGCGTCTGGGTCCGCCAGTCCAGGGCACCAATTCGCCACAGGTAAATCAGAGCGGCTGTCAGAATCACGATAAACACGGTAATCTCCACAAACCCCGGCCACCCTGCTTCACGGACCACCGCGGCCCAGGCGAACAGAAACACCACTTCAAGATCGAAAATGATGAACAGTATGGCAGTAAGATAGAAATGAACGGAGATCTTGAAGTGGGCGTCACCTACCGAGACGATACCGGATTCAAAAGGCAGGTTCTTGTTGGGTGTGCTGGTTCGCTGCCCCAGCAGGTAGGAAAGCCCCAACATGGTGAGAACCAGAAACAGCACGGCAGCCGAATAAAACAAGAACGGCCGTAATGCCTCCAGAAAACTGGTTGTAGCTTCCAAACTCAATACCCCTTAGGCATACTGCGGCCAGTTACTCTATCGTCACTGCTCAAGTAAACCTGAACTTTTCTTTTAAGATACCTTTCAAACGTCAACTTCTTACTTCTTATTAAACGGTACCCTGCTGTTGCTGCCTGGCCTGCTGGCATTCGGAATAGTGAGTTGGGCGAGGTAGGGAGCAGACAGGCTATCGCCCGACAGCACTGCAAAAATTCGCCGGATACGACTGTTGAATCGGTGTGAGACTGTCTTACCACTTCCCATACAGCAATACTTCTGTTGTTCAGGCAACCCGATAAATCTGCAACCCGGACTGCAGAGACCCCCGCAATCCGGCACTGAAAATAAAGCAAGCTTGAAGACTACGGCTTACGGATTTTTTGTCAGTTGATCGGCCTGACCGGTATGGACCAAAACCTTAGCGTGGCGCAAAAGTAACACGCCTTTTGAATTGTTGGCAAGTGCTTTGACTACCGGATTAGCCGTCCGATTCATGCAGCCGTGACCGGGAATACCTGCTCGTCCTTTTCCCCGAAATCCGGTCTCGGCGTTGGTCAGCGCAAACTACCGCTCCGCCTGTATCTCCTTCCAGTTTTCGTAGTACTCGAGGCTGACCATGTGGTTGAGTTCCTCCAGTTCTTCGATTTTCTGCTGCAGGTTGGTTTTCATGACATCCCCTACTGAAAGCAGGCCGATATAGTCCCCGTTCTCTTCGATAAGCAGATGCCTGATTCGGCGCCCGAGGAATTTGTCATAAAGCTCAAGCGCCTGATCGGCGACATTGGCAGTAATCAGCTTTTCACTCATGTGGTCACGGATCCTGGCAGTCCTGGCGTCAAATCCTTCTTCCAGGACATGGAACATGAGATCGCGTTCGGTGTAAATGCCCACGATCTTCTCGTTTTCCGTTATTACAACGGAACCGACATGGTTCTGGGTCATGAGCGTCAACGCCTGATACACGGTGGCATCTGCGCTTATGGTCACCATGTGACCACCTTTTTCCTCCAGAATGTCCTTGGCAGTTCTTTTCATTCTTATTCCTCCGGATCTGTGGCTGACACCGCGTTACAGTCCCTGCGTCCAACCAGGGTAGCCTTGATTACTATAATGCAAACCCAGCTGAATTCACCAGGGGTTGCCTGATTCGCCGAAAATTCAAAATACCCGGTTGAGTCCGTCCAGGGCGGCTATACGATACGCCTCGGCCATCGTGGGGTAATTGAACGTGGTGTTGAGAAAGTATTTCATGGAATTAGCCGGGCCTGGCTGGCGCATTATCGCCTGACCGATATGGACAATTTCGGAAGCCTGGTCGCCAAAGCAGTGAATACCGAGAATCTCCAGGGTGTCGAAATGAAAGATAAGTTTCAACATGCCCACCTGCTCGCCGGTGATCTGCCCCCTTGCCGTGTTTTTGAAAAATGCCTTACCGACCTCGTAAGGTATCTTCTCCCTGGTAAGCTGCCGTTCGGTTTTCCCCAGCGTGCTGATTTCAGGAATGGTGTAGATGCCGGTTGCCACTTCATCGATGTAGTGGCACTCCCCCGGGTCGACAATGGCATTGCATGCCGCACGTCCCTGATCGTAGGCTGAACTGGCCAGTGACGGCCAGCCTACCACATCGCCCGCTGCGTAGATGTTTTCCGCCGAGCTGCGATAGCTTCTGTCGACCTCGATCTGCCCCCGGGAATTGACCTCGATTCCAACATTGTCCAGGCTCAGCCTGTCGGTATTGCCGGTGCGACCATTTGCCCAGAAAACGATGTCGCTCTTGATCTTCTTGCCGGACTGCAGAAAAGTCACCAGATGGTCGTCATGGTATTCCATCTTTTCGAACAGTTCGTTGTGCCGGCTGCGTACCCCGACATTGCGCAGGTGATAACTCAGGGCATCGGAAATTTCAAAATCCAGGAAGGACAGGAGGGTGTCGGCGGGGTTGATGATCTCCACTTTGGCGCCGAGTCCGCCGAAAATCGAGGCGTACTCGCAACCGATAACGCCCGCGCCGATCACGGTAACTTTGCGCGGGGAATGGTCAAGGTCCAGTATGGTGTCGCTGTCAAACACCAGTGGATGGGAAAAATTCACATCCGGCGGGTGATAGGGGCGCGCCCCGGTTGCGATGATGAAGTGGTCCGCGGTCAGAAAGTCACCGCGGTTTCCGACCTTGACCGTGGTGTTATCGACAAAACTGGCAATGCCTTTGAAAACCGGCACGAAGTTACGTTCGTAAAACCCGGTACGCATCTTGACCTGCTCGTAAATCACTTTTTCGGTGTGCTTGCGCAGTTGCGGGAAGGTAATCTTGTGAATTTCACTGAAGTCACGGAACATGGGGTTGCTGTTGAAATGCATGATCTGCTTAACACCATGCCGGAGCGCCTTGGAGGGAATGGTTCCCAGGTGGGTACAGCTTCCTCCCACCTGGGGAAGATCGCAGATCACCGCCACTTTCCTGCCTTTTTTCCTGGCATTCATTGCGGCCGCCTCACCGGCGGGTCCGGACCCTATTACCACGATATCAAAATGGTTTGCTGTCATCTCGGCATGTCCATTCAAAGGGCAGGTTAGCTCTGCCGGGAGTTCATTTCCTCACATTTTCCAGGCTTGCCAGCACACAGATCACAGACACCTGATCCACCGGAACCGTTCAGCCCTCCACAGCTCCCCCGTAGCGGATCACGCCCCATGATAACGCCGATTGAAAGCCCGGTTACCGAGAGCAGAACGATCAGAAAACTCAGAATTACAGTAGTCATTGGCTTACCCCCTGGCTTTCCACGAAGTGCGCGAACGGCTCCGTGTAATACGCCCTGAACTCATCGCCCGCCCTGACGATAAAGAAGACCGCAAGCTTCAGTCTTTCTGCCAGTTCCATGCCGGCTTCGTAACCGGTCACCATCAGGGCTGTAGCCAGCGCATCCGCCCGCGCCGCCTGTTCATCGATGACATAGACCGCGGCAAGCTGATGTGAGACAGGCCGGCCACTGCGTGGATCGATCTCATGAGAGTACCGGACCCCGTCCAGTTCAAAGTAGTTGCGATAATCCCCGGAGCCGGCGACCGCCAGCTCCTCGCCCCGGGAATTCAGAATTGTAAAAACACGGGACCCGGTATCCACAGGCTTTTCTAACGCGGGGACCCAGTTCTGACCACCGGGTTTGAGCCCTTTGATCTTCAATTCGCCACCTATCTCCAGAAAATAACCGGCGACACCGATGGAGTCCAGGTACAGCGCCACCTGATCAACCACATAGCCCTTCGCTATGCCGCTGAGATCCACATAAATATCGGCATTGCGGGTCAGGGACGATTGTTCCTGATTCACTGCCAGGTGCTGATAGCCGACCTGGTTGCGGGCAGCCTGAATCTGCTGTTCGGAGGGAACCCGCTCACGGGCTGCCTCCGGTCCGAACCCCCACAGGTTTACCAGAGGGCCCACCGTCACGTCAAAGGCACCACCGGTCAGATCGCTGATTTCCTGTGCCAGCAGGACCACGTCCTGCAACTCTCTGGAAACCCGCACCGGCTGCCCCATCGGAGAACGATTGAAACGGGAAAGTTCCGACTGCTCAGCATAGGTTGAAAAAACCTGGCGATCGAGCCGGTTCAACAAGCGCTCGATATCTTCCTGAATCCGGATTGAATTCACTCCGTCCGTGGATTCCACCACTTGAAGCCGGTATGTTGTTCCCATGGTGTAGCCCGACAGAACCAGGAGCTTTCCGTCTTCCCCGGAAGGAGCCAGATACAAAGCGACAAAGGCCACGGCCAGTATAATAGCCAGTCCGAACCGGCGTGAATTTCCGATCATGAGAACTCGTCCAGGGAGATATTCTCATCCTCAACACCCAGGTCCTTGAGCATCCTGATGACGGCGGCATTCATCATCGGCGGCCCGCACATGTAGTATTCACAATCTTCGGGTGCCGGATGGTTTTTCAGATAATTTTCATAGACCACGTTGTGAATGAAACCCAAAGGGCCATCCCAGTTATCCTCCGGCCGAGGGTCTGAAAGCGCCACATGCCACTCGAAATTGTCATTCTCGGAAGCAATTTCATTGAAATCCTCCTGATAAAACATTTCCCTCAGACTGCGTGCACCATACCAGAATGACACCTTGCGTTTTGTATGCAGGCGCTTGAACTGATCAAAGATATGGGAACGCATTGGCGCCATGCCGGCACCACCTCCAATAAACACCATTTCCGCATCAGTCTCCTTGGCAAAAAACTCACCGAACGGACCAAAAACGCTGACCTGGTCTCCGGGTTTGAGTGCAAACACGTACGACGACATTTTACCGGGTGGCAGGCTGGAACCGGGCGGCGGAGTGGCTATGCGGATATTAAACTTGATGATGCCTCTTTCTTCCGGGTAGTTAGCCATGGAATAGGCACGCACCGTCTTATCGTTCACCCTGGAGACCAGGTCGAAAAGTCCGAATTTCTCCCAATCTCCCCGATACTCCTCTTCGATTTCGAAATCGCGGTAGCGGACTTCATGAGGAGGCGCCTCAAGCTGGACATAGCCACCGGCACGAAAGTCCACACTTTCACCCGGTGGAATCTTCAACACCAGTTCCTTGATGAAAGTGGCCACATTGTGGTTGGATACGACTTCACATAGCCACTGTTTGACGCCGAAAAATTCAGGATCAACCTGAATTTTCATGTCCTGCTTGACCGCGACCTGGCAGGACAGCCGCCAATGATCCCTGGCCTGACCGCGAGTAAAATGCCCCGCCTCGGTTGGCAGCATCGAGCCACCCCCTTCGAGAACCTGACACTTGCTTTGGGCACAGGTTCCTCCCCCTCCACAGGCGGACGACAGAAAAATGCCGGCATCCGCCAGCGTATTCAGCAATTTGTCACCGGCAGGAACAGTCAGGGTTTTTCCCGGGTCACCGTTAATTTCAATCCTGACGCTGCCGCTGCTGACCAGTTTTGACCGGGCAGCCAGTATTACCGCGACCAGCAACATGACCACGACAGTGAACATGGCTACGCCGCCGATAATAGTCGTCAAATCCAACATGCTAAGTGTAATCCACTACAGAGAGATGCCGCTGAGAGACATGAATCCCAATGACATGAGACCCACCGTGATAAACGTGATGCCAAGCCCCCGGAGACCTTCAGGAACATCACTGTATTTCAGTTTTTCCCGAATTCCTGCCAGTGCCACTATTGCCAGCCCCCAACCAAAGCCGGAACCGAATCCGAAAGCTACGCTCTGGGCAAATGTATAGTCTCTTTCCACCATGAAGAGAGTGCCACCCAGGATGGCACAATTGACGGTTATCAACGGCAGAAAAACGCCCAGTGCGTTGTAGAGAGCCGGAACAAATTTGTCGAGGAACATTTCCAGAATCTGGACCATTGCGGCAATTACGCCGATGTAGCAGAGATAGCCCAGAAACTGCAACGACACATCCGGCATTCCCAGCCAGGCCAGCGCGCCATCCCGCAACAGGTAGTTGAAAATCAGATTATTGACCGGAACGGTGATGGTCTGAACCACGACCACGGCGACACCGAGACCAAGGGCGGTTTCTATTTTTTTGGATACCGCCAGAAAAGTGCACATGCCGAGAAAAAGCTGCAACGCCATGTTCTCGATAAATATGCTCTGAACGATGATATTGACCACTCCCTCCATCAGATTACCCTCTCCTCAACTGTGTGGGGCGCCAGTCGATATTCCCTGGTCTCCACCTGCTCCCTGCGACGGCTGCGTAAACCCCAGATTAGAAAGCCGATAATAAAAAACGCACTGGGAGCCAGAAGCATCAAACCGTTCGGCTGGTACCAGCCACCGTTGGAAACCGTGGCAAGCACTTCGATTCCAAGCAACGTTCCGGAGCCGAACAATTCCCGCAGGCTGCCCACGATAACCAGCACGAAACTGTAGCCCAGCCCGTTCCCCACGCCGTCGAAAAAGCTGATCAAGGGTGGGTTTTTCATGGCGAATGCCTCGGCGCGCCCCATGACAATGCAATTGGTGATGATCAGGCCCACGAACACGCTCAGGCTCTTGCTGATTTCAAAGGCATAGGCCTGCAGGAACTGGTCCACCAGAATCACCAGCGAGGCGATAATGGTCATCTGGATAATGATGCGGATGCTGCTGGGCATATGATGCCGAATCAGGGAGATAAAGAGATTGGAAAAAGCAGTCACCGTGGTGAGTGCGAGACACATGACCAGGGTTACCTGCAGACTGGTGGTGACCGCCAGAGCCGAACAGACACCAAGAATCTGCAGGGCGATCGGATTGTTGTCGATGATCGGTTTGAGAAGAACTTTACTTGTATCTGACATGGTGAAAGTTTTTGCCTGCTTATGTTAGGAATTCGGGCCTGTTACACGAGCCCCGCAGCCCGCTCAGGAATTGCGCAAATTCTGCAGAAACGGACCGAAGCCGTTTTCCCCCATCCAGAACTGGATGAGATTCTCGACTCCACGACTGGTAAGGGTAGCGCCCGCAATACCGGATATTTCACTGGAGCCACTGCCGGCACCCCGGACCACCTCCAGGGCCACGTTGCCCCGGGCGTCATAGATTGTCTTCCCCTGCCACTGGCCACGCCAGTCCGGATTGGTCACTTCGGCGCCGAGACCGGGGGTTTCCTTCAACTCGTAGAAGCCGATACCGTCGACAGTATTGCCGTCTCCCTCCAGGACCAGGAAGCCGTAGAGGATGCCCCAGAGCCCGTAGCCATTGACAGGCAGTACTATCTGTTCAATCCGGCTACCGGATTCGACCACATAGACCATGGGATAGCGCAGCCGCCGCTTGATATTGGCAATGTCATCGTCCGCCGAAAGTGCCTCGGAATAACGGGGATCATTAATGGCCCGGCGCGGGTCATAGGACGCCAGATCAATGCCAAGTTGTGCGGTTTCCGCCGCGCTCAGAAAACGACCCTGCTCCAGGTCCACGATCCGGGGTGTGAACTGGGCAAACAGCTCCTCCACATCGGCGTCGGAATGTGTTGCCGGATCGAACAGCCCCGCCGCGCTGAGAATATTTTTGTTGCGATCCAGCAACTTGTTCGCATCCTGCGCGGGCTTGAGAATGACCGCGGCCCCCGATACCAGAATCGAACAGACCACACACAGGGACAGCGCAATCAACAGGGTCCGGCGGACAGAATCATTCGAGGATGCCACGTAGCCTTCTCCTCTTGATGTTGGCCTTGATGACGCAGTAATCGATCAGCGGCGCAAACAGATTGGCGAACAGGATGGCCAGCATAACGCCTTCCGGATAGGCGGGATTGAGCACCCGAATCAGCACTGTCAACACGCCGATAAAGGCACCGTAAATCCATTTGCCCGGGTCGGTCATTGCCCCTGAGACCGGATCCGTTGCCATGAACACCATGCCGAAGGTAAAACTTCCGATCACCAGGTGCCAGTACCAGGGCAGAGCCATCATAGGGTTGCTGTCGGAGCCGACGAAATTAAGAAAATAACTGAAGGCTACCATGCCCAGAAACATGCCGGTTATGATGCGCCAGGATGCGATGCGGGTGACCAGCAGAAGGACGCCACCGATCAGAATGGCAAGGGTTGAGGTTTCCCCGATGGAACCCTGCATCTGGCCGAGAAAAGCACCCATCCAGGTCAGCGGCTCCCCGGTGGCGGCGGCTACGGCCGGCAGCCCGTCCGTGGCGATCTGGCTGAGCGCGGTTGCGCCGCTGAATCCGTCGTTTGTAGCCCCGGAAGTGCCGTCGATGGGTTCAATCGCGGTCCACACCGAATTGCCGGAGATCTGGGGCGCATAGGCGAAAAACAGAAATGCCCGCCCGGTGAGAGCCGGATTGAGAAAGTTTTTGCCGGTTCCTCCAAAAACCTCCTTGCCGACGACGATTCCGAAACTGATACCAAGGGCCGCCTGCCAGAGCGGTATCGCGGGGGGAAGGATCAATGCAAAAAGAATCGAAGTGACAAAGAAACCTTCATTGACCTCGTGGCGGCGTACGATCGCGAACAGGACCTCCCAGAAGCCACCGACAACAAACACTACGAAGTATATGGGAACATAGTAGGCCGCTCCGTGAACCAGGCAGTCCCAGATGCTGGCAGGATCGTAGCCGGCACCCAGTGCCGCGATTATCCAGCCCCTCCAGCCGCTTGCGCCACTGGTCCACCAGGCATCGGCGATGGCGTGATTGGCCTGAAACCCGATGTTGTACATGCCATAAAACATGGCGGGGAAAGCCGCGATCCAGACGGTGATCATGATCCGTTTCAGGTCGATGCCGTCGCGAACGTGCGGCTCGGAGACCGTCACTCTGCCGGGCGAATAGAAAATCGTATCCACTGCCTCGAACAGTGGATAAAATTTTTCGTAGCGCCCGCCCTTCTCAAAGTGCGGCGACACATCATCTAGTATTCTTCGCAATCCCATTAGAGTTGCTGATCACCCTCCCGCAGTATTCGCTGAACCTCAGCCGGATCCGGCATCATTCCCGATCAACTCTCTTTCTCAATCTTGGTGAGGTTGTCTCGCAGTATCGGGCCGTAGTCATATTTGCCGGCACAGACATAGCTGCATAACGCCAGGTCCTCTTCGTCCAGTTCCAGGGCACCGAGATTCTGCGCCATTTCGATGTCGCCGACGACCAGAGACCTGAGCAGTGCGGTCGGTAAAATATCCAGCGGCATCACCTTTTCGTAGTTACCCATTGGCACCATCGCCCGCTCACTTCCGAAGGTGCTGGTGGTGTAGTCAAATCTCCGGCGCTTCATGAGGCCGGACAGGTAGACACCCATCACCGAGTGGCGATCCACACCTGCCGAAAGGTACCCCAGCAGCTCTCTCTGCCGCCCTTCTTTCAGCACGCTGATCTGCAGATGGTAGCGCCCCAGGTAGGCTTCCGCACCCCGTGCATTACGGCCACTCAGCACTGATCCGGAAATGACTCGATTTTCGCCGGGAAGAAGCTCGCCAACCGTCAATTCCTGCAAGTTGGCACCCAGGCGGGTTCTGATCAGACGGGGCTCCTCGACCTGGGGTCCGGCCAGGGAGACAATCCGCTCCACCGAAAGACGGCCGCTGGCCAGTTGCCGGCCTATGGCAATGACATCCTGGTAGTTGATCGTCCAACTCTGCCGCCGGATACCTGCCGGATCCAGATAATGGATGTGAGTGCCGCTCAGGCCGGCGGGATGAGGGCCTGCGAATTCCTCCACTACCACGTTGCCGGGGTAGCGGCGGGAATCGATGCCAGGCATCACACCGGGGCGCTTGCAGACAAACACCTTGTTTTCCGGAAGCCGGGCAAGGGCTTGCACACCCCGACAGAAATCGTCGGTGGCGGCGGCCAGTACAATTCCGGGATCCACGGCCAGGGGATTACTGTCCATTGCATTGATAAACAGTGACCGGGGCCGCAGCGTGGGATCGGCCACCTTGCTGAACGGGCGGGTTCGCAGTGCCGTCCAGGCACCGGATGCCACCAGTGAATCGACGATCTCCCGGATCGGACTCGACTCGATTTCCTGGTCGCTGAACTGACGGAAGCTTTCTTCCTCGTCACCGTCCAGATCAATGGTTACCGAAAGCAGTCTGCGCCGCTCACCGCGATTGATTGCCGCGACAGTGCCGGCTCCGGGCGAGGTATAGCGGACTCCGGGAGTTTTCCTGTCGCTGAACAGCAGCTGGCCCAGCTTGACCCGGTCCCCGACCTGAACCTCCATGGTCGGTTTCATGCCGACATAGTCCCGACCCAGAATCGCAACTGAACGGGTGCTGTGTGAGCCCCCTATCTGCTGCCGGGGCGAACCCGAAATAGGCAGATCAAGACCTCGCCTAATTTTGATCATGAATCAAGCCCAAAACTGACAACCAGCCGGGGCTTTGCAGAACTGCCAAATAGAACGGCACTGTTATGACGGTATAAACCGAACAACAGTGTGTTACGAATCAAAATCAGGAGCCCCGGGACGCTGTGAAAACTTAAACTGCCAAGGGTGGAATTATAGAGTCAGAGCAGCCTGAATGCCAGGGAACCACGCAACAAAATCCCCGTAACGCGGGCAAAAGCAGGGCTCGCGGACCACAACGGCCCGCAATGAAACCTGAGGAACCTCCCCGGAGGTTCCTTAACGAGGATAGACCTGGTACTTGACCCCTGCCATGCGATAAACACACCTGGCGACCTGACAACAATAACCAAACTCGTTGTCGTACCACAGATAAAGCACACAGTTCCTGCCATCGACTATGGTGGCACAGGAATCGACGATGGCCGCTTCCCGGGATCCCACGAAATCACTGGATACCGCATCCGGGTTGTTGGTGTAACTGATCTGCATCTGCAGGTTGGAGTGCAACGCTATCTGCCGCAGGAATTCATTCACTTCCTCGCGGCTGGTCTCGGTCTCCAGCGACAGCATCAGTATCGCCATGGAAACATTGGGGATAGGCACCCTGACCGCGTTGCCGGTGAGTTTGCCGGACAACGCCGGAACCACCTTGACCACCGCCTTGGCGGCGCCGGTTTCGGTCAACACCATGTTCAGTGCGGCACTGCGCCCACGCCGTGTGCCCTTGTGATAGTTGTCAATCAGATTCTGGTCATTGGTGTAGGCGTGAACAGTTTCGACGTGGCCGTGACTGATGCCGAATTTGTCCTGAATCACCTTCAGCACCGGAGCAATGGCGTTGGTTGTGCAGGAGGCAGCGGTAATAATCCGGTCCTCGGGCGTGATCTCATCATCATTGATACCGTACACGATGTTTTTCAGATTGCCCTTGCCGGGCGCAGTCAACATGACCTTGGCGACACCTTTCGATTTCAGGTGCAGCGACAGCCCTTCCTCATCCCGCCACTTGCCCGTGTTGTCGACTACCAGTGCATCGTGGATACCGTACTGAGTGTAATCGATCTCCTCCGGCGTGTTGGCGTAAATCACCTTTATCGGGTTGCCGTTGGCGATCAGGCAGTTGTTCTTGTGATCAATCCGCAAGGTGCCCTGAAACGCGCCGTGGACCGAATCATTGGTAAACAGCCCGGCACGCTTGTCCAGATCGCCTTCCTCCCCGGGTCTGACCACTACCGCTTTCAGGCGCATGACTTCGCCGGTACTGGTACGCTCGACCAGCAGCCTGGCCATCAGCCTGCCGATTCGACCAAAGCCGTAGAGCACCACATCCTGGCTCTTTTCGATAGGCAGCGCCTTGTTGCCGTCCAGGTAGCCCAGCTCCTGGTTGACGAAACTGTCAACATCCAGGGCCTCATCGCCCCTGGCAGCAAGCTGCTCCATGTACTTGACCGTGAGTTTGCCCAGATCGATCTGTGCATGCCACAAGTCCAGTTTCGCCAGTGCCATCAGAACCGGATGTGTCTCGAATTCGGACATCTCATTCTTTTCAACCTGACGCACGTATCGGTGCGACTTCATGATAAAAGTTACCGAGCGGTTATGAATCGGCCTGCCATAAATAAAGACACCCACGTCACGATGACTGAACAGCCGGCCGATTACAGGGATCATTTCCTGAACCAGCGCCTCACGCTGTTTCCAGTCGGTAAAGTAGTCTTGTACATCGGGTCGTTCCACTGAGCCACCTATCCAATTACTGTAATTTTTCCGGGAGCTTATTATCTTTTGATTGCGGTCCATGTGCAATACGGCGCGAGGCGGCAGTATCCGGGGCCCCCAGCCGGACCGGGCAGGGCAAATTCCTCCACTGGAATTTTGCGGTACAATCCGGGTCTTTTGGAACAAAGTACCTGACCCGTGAAGTCCATAAGCGATCTTTTCCAACCGCCCCTGCCGGACGTCGACAAGCCGATGCAGCGCTGGAGCAACCTGCCGGGGCTATCCCTGAGCCTTGCCATTGCCACGGCCGCCGGGCAAAGCCCCGGACCGCTGCTGGTGATAACTGAAAACAATGAACAGGCGGAACAGTTGCGCCGGGAGCTGAAGTTTTTCAGCTCCGAAGGCCAGACTCCGGTGCTGTCCTTCCCTGACTGGGAAACACTCCCGTACGATAATTTTTCCGCACACCAGGACATCACTTCGGACCGGCTCGACTCCCTGTACCGGCTGCCGGACCTGGATCGAGGAATTCTCGTGGTTTCATTTGCCAGCCTGATGCACCGGCTTCCCCCCCGTCGCTACATCACCTCCAACAGCCTGGTGCTGGAGTGCGGGCAGCCGTTCGACATCGACGTTATGCGCACCACGCTGCTGAATGGCGGCTACCAGGCCGTGGAAGCGGTTTATGAGCATGGCGAGTTTGCCGTACGTGGCTCGATCATGGATATATTTCCCATGGGCAGCGACCTGCCCTATCGCATCGACCTGCTGGGGGACGAAATAGAAACGCTCAGGCCATTCGAGCCTGAAACTCAGCGATCCCTCGGTCAGGTGGAGGAGATCCGGCTTCTTCCCGGCAAGGAATATCCGCTCGATGAAGCGGGAATCCTGCGGTTTCGCAACCGTTTCCGTGACCGCTTCGACATCGACACGCGCAGCTGCCCTCTTTACCAGGATGTCAGTGAAGGGATCGCCTCGCCCGGGCTGGAATATTACCTGGCGCTATTCTTTGACCAGCTGTCCAGTCTGGTGGATTTTCTTCCTCCGCAAACCCGGGTTGTGCGTATCGGCAGGCTCGATGAAGCCGGGCAGGCATTCTGGAACGAGATCAGTGCACGTCACCAGGATCGCCAGATTGACCGTTACCGGCCGGTTCTGAATCCTGACGAGGTGTTTCTCTCGGCCAGCGAAGTGTTCCGGCAGCTGAACGGCTTTCCGACCGTAACCGTAGCGGCCGAGGCTGCAAGCCACGATTCGCCCGGGCGCTTCGAATTCCAGGAACTCCCGGACCTTTCTATCGATTCCCGGCTGCGGGATCCGCTGGGTAGACTGGCTGACTTCATCGCTGCCCGGGAACAGAGCCGGATCCTGCTATGCGCTGAATCGCGCGGTCGTCGGGAGACTCTGCTAGACCTGTTGCAGACCATAGATATCCGTCCTCATGAAATTGAGTCCTGGGGGGATTTCCAATCCCTGGCAGCTGGCGTTTATCTGTGTGTAGCACCACTGGACCGTGGTTTCTGGTTGCCGGACGCAGAAACGGTGCTGATCAGCGAAGCCCAGTTATTCGGCGGTAAGATTGCCCAGCGCAGACGCCGTGGCAAGACCAGTGACAACACCGAGTACGTGATCAAAAGTCTCAGCGAACTGCGGGAAGGCGACGCGGTGGTTCACGTCGAGCACGGTGTCGGTCGCTACCGCGGTCTTACCACCCTGACTATCGATGACCAGACCACCGAGTTTCTGCTGTTGGAGTACGCCGGCGAGAGCAAACTTTATGTCCCGGTTTCCTCACTCCACCTGGTGAGCCGCTACACCGGCGCGGACCCGGACCTCGCCCCTCTCAATCGCCTGGGAAGCGATGCCTGGAAGAAAGCCAGACGCCGGGCGGCGGAAAAAATCCGCGACGTGGCGGCGGAATTGCTGGAAATTTACGCCCGGCGCGAGGCCAGGAAAGGATTTGTGTACAGGTGTGACGAGATTGGGCTGGAACAGTTCGCCGACAGTTTCCCCTTCGAGGAGACAGAAGATCAGGCCAATGCCATCGCCGCGGTCATCGACGACATGAGTTCGGAACGGGCCATGGACCGTCTTGTCTGCGGCGACGTCGGCTTCGGCAAGACCGAGGTGGCCATGCGGGCCGCGTTCATAGCCACTCAGAATCACAAGCAGGTGGCAATCCTGGTGCCTACCACGCTGCTCGCCCAGCAACACTACAGCAGTTTCCGTGATCGCTTCGCAGATTGGCCGATCCACGTGGACGTCATATCCCGGTTCAACTCCGCTGCGCAACAGAAGCAGAGCCTGGATAAGCTTGCTGCGGGAAAGACTGATGTGCTGATAGGCACTCACAAGTTGCTCAATAGCGGCATTAAATACCACGACCTTGGGCTCGTGATTATTGATGAAGAACATCGGTTCGGCGTGCGCCAGAAGGAAAAGTTGAAGGCGCTGCGTGCCAATGTGGACGTCCTGACCCTTACAGCGACGCCGATTCCCCGAACTCTGAACCTGGCGCTGTCCGGGGTCAGGGATCTTTCCCTGATAGTGACCCCGCCAGCCCGTCGGCTTTCGGTCAAAACATTTATCAGGGAAGAGCAGGACAGCCTCGTCAAGGAAGCAATCCTTAGAGAATTACTCCGCGGGGGCCAGGTTTTTTTCCTGCATAACGAGGTGAAGACTATCAATCAGGCTGCCCGGAGGCTGGAGGAAATCGTACCCCAGGCACGTATCGCGGTCGCTCACGGGCAGATGCCTGAACGGGAACTGGAAAGGGTGATGGCCGATTTTTATCACAAGCAGTTCAATGTTCTGGTGTGTTCGACCATTATCGAGACCGGGATCGATATTCCCAGCGCCAATACCATCATCATTCACCGTGCCGACAAGTTCGGCCTGGCCCAGCTGCATCAGCTCCGGGGCCGGGTCGGTCGATCGCATCATCAGGCCTACGCCTATCTGTTGACCCCCCATCAGGGTAAGATGAGTGACGACGCGCACAAACGAATCGATGCCATCAAGGCCGCCAGCAGCCTGGGCGCGGGCTTTACCCTCGCCAGCCATGACCTGGAGATTCGAGGAGCGGGAGAATTTCTCGGCGAGGAACAAAGCGGTCACATGCAGAAAATCGGCTTCACCCTCTACCTCGAGATGCTTGACGAAGCGGTCAAGTCGATGCGCGCGGGCAAAACACCCGCCCTGGACTATAATGCCGAAAAGGCCATCGAGATCAATCTTCGCATTCCAGCGCTCATTCCCGAACATTACCTGCCCGATGTGCACAACCGCCTGGTAATGTACAAACGGATTTCAGCGGCGGCCGACGATGCTGAACTCGTTGGCCTTCGGGAGGAGATGATTGACCGGTTTGGTTCCCTGCCGGATGAGGTCAGGCTGCTGTTCCGTCTCACTCGGCTCAAACTTCAGGCCCTGGGCCTGGGTATCAGCAAGATCGACGCCAATATCAGCAGTGGCCGCATCGAGTTCGCAGCCAGCACCAGGGTGGACCCGCTGTCCATCGTGGAGATGGTGCAACAGCACCCGCAACATTATAAACTGGGCGCGGCCAACCAGCTGCTTTTTTCACACGATGCCCAGCACGATGCCGCAAAACGACTGGACTTTATTGGCGGTGTGCTTGAACGATTTCGCGTCTCGGAACAACAGGCTGCCTGAACCATGCACAGCAACCCCCATTACCACGGACTTATTCTCCTGACTGTTGTAACCGCCCTGGCGGTATCGGTACCCGCCGGCGCGGCGGTAGCCCCTGACGGTTTCCGTTGGTTTCAGGTGGAAATATCAATTTTTACCAATGAATTCCCCGAGTACCGCAACGCAGAATTCTGGTCGCCGGAGCGACTGGAACTCGCCTACCCCCGGCGTACCCGCGAATTTGACCGGCTCGCCGATTTTCTGCAGATAGAGGAATTAGAGCAACGGGTTTACGGCGATTTGAACAGAGACCCTGCCGGAACTCCAGTTGCCCCTGCTGAATCGCTGGAGGTTCCCGGCCAGCAGCCGGAACCCCCGCCCCCTTTGACCGGGCCATTTCCACGCCGCGCTGATGGAGGACTGCGATTGCCGGATTTCGAACGGGATTCCTACCTGCTGCTGCCAACCGGCCTTTCCGATTTTCAGACCACCAATGCCCGACTTGAACGATCACCGAATAACCGGCTGTTGTTCACGGGCCTGTGGCGACAACCCGTAGTGGCAACTGACGACGCAACAGCGCTTGTGGTTCGAGGCGGCCGCGAGTTCGGAGGCCGCCACGAACTGGAGGGCTCCGTCACCGTTCGCTTCAATCAGAATGAGGACCGGGTAGTGATTGACGCCGACTTGTGGTTAATCGAGTTCACGAGCCCGGGCACCGGCGATCCGGCCTGGAAAATGCCCCCGTTGCCACCCGGGCCTGACCGGGCTTCCGGTGGCGCAGCGGGCATCGACTTCGGCATCAACCGCATTGTACAGATGCGTCAGAGTCGCGACATGCGCAGTAACGAATTTCACTACCTGGATCATCCGGCGCTGGGCCTGGTGATCAGCGTCCACCCCTATGACCCGCCACCGCCGGCCATGCTGGAAGTGCCTGTTGAAGCTGCCACGGCTCCCGACCAGGGCCCCTCAACAAGGCCCTAGATTCCCTAGATGACGGTGCGTTCACGATAAAGGCCAACGAATACCCGCAGCACTTTCTTCACTTCGCCCATACCGCTGGTCAACGTTTGATTGATGGCTTCCATGGTTATGGGAGCCTCTTCAAGACCTGCCGCCCGATTCACGGAAAGCGCCAGGCAGGCGTACTGCAGGCCGAGCTCCCTGGCCAGGGCCGCTTCGGGCATCCCAGTCATACCCACCATGTCGCATCCATCCCGCCGCATTCTTGCGACTTCAGCCGCAGTCTCCAGACGCGGGCCTTGAGCACAGCCATAGACACCCCGGGTCATAGGCAGTTCCTCCTCGGCGTCGTCTTCTTCCCGTTGCTCCTGCTCCACGGCGATTACCAGCAACTGCCGCAGGCGCTTGCTGTAGGGGTGGGTAAAATCGACGTGAACCACCTCCTCAAGGTTGTCCTCATAGTAGGTGTGGGCCCGTCCGCAGGTGTAGTCGATCAACTGATCAGGAATGGCCAGTTTTCCCGGCGACATCTGTGGACAAATGCCACCGACGGCGTTGACCGCTACGATATCCCGCACCCCATGCTCCTTCAACGCCCAGAGGTTGGCCCGGTAATTGATTCGATGGGGGGGAATTTTGTGTTCCGGGCCATGGCGCGGAAGAAACGCAACCGGCAAACCTTCCAGGGAACCTTGCAGAACCTCGATATCGGTGCCGGCGTAGGGCGTCTGGTAACTCACTGTCCTGATGTCGTTTAGAATGTCCAGCCTGGATAAACCGGAACCACCTATTACTGCCAGCAACGCTTCTCCCCCTTCACAATAAGGCAACCAGGAACGGGCTGCCCCGCGGGTCAGCGCACGGCTTCCCGAGAGCACCCACAACCCCGGCACGATAAACCAGGCTGCTGCCGATGGCAATTCCAATCTCCGGGCGGATTGAAACAGGCGCGGTGCGGAGGCGAGAACATTCTGACACCGTCTGTATGTTCGGGAAGTGCATTAAATGAGTCGCAACGGGCTATAATTCCCGCTCAAAACGGATCTTCGAATTCAGTCCCCATGAGCTTCAGCCACACACTTTGCAGGATTCTCTGGAATCAACCCTGGTTCAAACCGGAGTACGGCAGATCGGTCTACAAGAAGATCTGTCAGAAGGGGGAAGCGCCCGACTACGCTTTTGAGAAGAATTTCTATGGTCTGCGCTACGCGGGCAACCTGCAGAACACCATCGACTTCAGCGTCTTTTATTACGGCGCTTTCGAAAAACCCCTGCTGTACTTTCTGCGGGACTGCCTGGCAGCAGTTCAGAATCCACCCGCTGTATTCTGCGATATCGGCGCCAACATCGGGCAACACTCACTTTACATGTCACAACTGGCAGATCAGGTACATGCCTTCGAGCCTTATGACCGGGTGCGGCAGAAATTGCAGCAGCAAATTGTGCTGAACGGGATCGAAAACCTGTTTGTGTACCCGGTAGGCCTGAGTAATCGCGACCAGACACTGCCCTTCTATGCCCCCACGGGTCGCAATCAGGGCATCGGCTCGTTCGATGCCAGCACCACGACCAAGGGCAATCGACCTGCGGGCGACCTCAACCTGGTGCGTGGCGACGAGTTCTTCAACAGCCACTCCATACAGTCGATCGACCTGATGAAGATCGACGTGGAGGGATTCGAAAAACTGGTTCTGGAAGGCCTCAGGCACACCCTGGAACGGGATCGACCGGTAGTGGTCTGTGAAATCACCTACGGTACCGGGCTCTCCATCAATTCCCTGGAGGAGCTTTCAGGTCTGTTCCCGGGGCACTACCAGTTTTTCACGTTCGACCTGAGAAAGGCGGACGGCAGCAAGGCCAGACGGCGGGAAGCCAGGGCCAGGAAAAATGGCGAGTACCGGCTGGTGCCCTTCGATTTCAGATTTCAGAAAGGTCAGGACGATATCATAGCCTGTCCGGCGGAAAAGCGGTCCCGGCTGCCCACGTGCAACCGTGGCCGGCAACGCTGAAATCAGAAAACGCCAAACCGGCTGCCGGAGCCTGAATCAATGGAGGAGCCCAACCAGGGACTTAATCAGAGGTTCTTTAGGGAACCTCTGATCAAGTCCCACAATGCTCTGCGGGAGTCTGTCGGGTGTTGCTGTAAGGCGCCGTGCGCCGGGAATGGTCACTCCCTTGCCAAGCACGGCAACGAAGCAGCGACGCCCGACAGGCCCCGCCCGAAGGGGCCTTCAGGCAAGCCCGCTGGCTTCGTTGCACTGCCTTGACAGGCCGACGCATGCCGGCGGCAATGCGCCTCGCCAGCAGACTTGCCTGAAGGCCAGAGCATTGTGGGACTTAATCAGAGGTTCCTTAGAATAATGCCCAGGTTGCGGGGTAAGCTGAAGAACCGCCTGAGCAATGCATTCTTCAATTCACCCCAAAAGCCTGCAACTTACAACCTGGGCATTGATCACTCAGATGTCCGTAGAGTGATTTTGTAGCACGAGGAGTGTTACTACGGTTTCAGAGTTTAAGGGGAAAACCGGGCCCCGTATTGATCTATATCAGATTCTGGGCAACAAACCCGTCGTTCGGAAAAAACTGGTACGCCCGACAGGACTTGAACCTGTAACCCTCGGCTTAGAAGGCCGATGCTCTATCCGGTTGAGCTACGGGCGCATTGAGTAAACGCAAAGCGGGGTATTCTACACGAAAGTCCCATATTTGGGGCTATAGCGGGCCCCTGTCTTTATCGGCGCCGTAGGTGTGGTGGGAATGGGGTACGCCGCTGCAGCCGATTCCGGTGTACATGCCGGCCAGGAACAGTGAAACCCTGCGCCTGAAACGCTTCAGAAACCCGTTCCTGGAATCCTGATTGACCTCAGACCCACCCACATTAAGTTCGTTGATTCCGATTCGCGTACCGTCGGCCGTAGGTACCCGTTCCGGTTCGCTGTCAGCGTTCTTCCCGCCTGCAGCACGCGTCCTGTTCATGGTTACGACCTCCCGGAGCAATGCCCACATGGTAACTGCCACGGCAGTGGAGTTCCAGCCACAGCAGAATAATTGACCAGCGCACGCAAAAATGGGTGAGCGATGGAGTAGCACAAGTCTCAGTGCGCGGGTCCCGCAGGTGCTCCAGAACCGTCAGCCATAGCGCTGCTTGGTCTGGGCCTATTGGGATTGAGCCTGACCCGAAGACGCAAGCTAAGCTAGCTCTGAACTGATTCAGGAAGCCCCGCCCGGTGCGGGGCTTTGTTGTGGAACTACAAGTTGGCGCCAATGTGATTTTGCTGGCTGGCTCAGTCCTTCCGTTCTGCCGGCGTTCCTATAAAGCAGGCCTTGGGCCGGCAGAGGCAAGAGAGTCCGGCGCGATACAAGCGAAGTCTGCCCCTTAATTTTTTATTAAGATCCCGGTCATTGCCCCGAACAGGTCATCGTCGTTTATTACCGACATCCCGGTAGGTTTTGATCTCGCACTCAACACAACAATAACCACGCGCTCGGCAGGATTGATGTAGACAGTCTGGCCGTGAATCCCGATAGCACTGTAGGCTCCCTCGTGTATTGATCCCGGTTCCGCCGCCAGCGGCCAGGTCATGTAACCGTAAGCGACCGTCTGGCCGCCTTCGATTTCAAACGGGCTCGAGGCCTGCTCAACCCAACCCTCCGGGAGAGTGCGCTCGCCCATCACGATACCATCGTTGAGTAAAAACAAACCAAACCGACCGTAGTCTCGCAAAGTCGCTGCTATCCCACTTCCCCCAACCTCAACCCCGCCCGGCGATTCCAGCCACCAGGTGGCTTGGGCCTCCATTCCGAATCGAGCCCAGATCTTTTCTGAAAGGTAGTCGGCCAGCGGCCTGCCGATTGCGGCACGTAGCAATTCCCCAGCCACCTGTGTTTCGCCAGTGAGTCACAGTCCGGGGCTCTACCAACTGAGCTACGGTCACCATCAAGATGAAAAAACTGGTCGGGGTAGAGAGATTTGAACTCCCGACATCTTGCTCCCAAAGCAAGCGCGCTACCAGACTGCGCTATACCCCGACTGGGCACATTATTTTCAGGAGGCAGGGATAATACTCATGAGACTGCGGCCAGTCAATGCTTGATTCGGCCCGCCAGAGGCCGGTTTCAGAGGCCGGCAGGGGATCATCGTTCAATACGCCAGGTGCTGCCCTCCGCCGAGTCTTCGACCACAACGTTGAGCCGGCTCAGCTCCTCGCGTATGGCATCGGCCGTGTGCCAATCCTTGTCAACCCGCGCCTGCCGACGCTTTTCCAGTAACGACTCGATGTAAGCCGGCTCCACTTCCGATCCGACACTGCCCTGCAGGAACGCAGCCGGTGACGCCTGCAACAGTCCCAGAATCCTGCCCAGGCGCACCAGCAGTTCAGCCAGTTGCGCCGCCTTATGGGAATCTGCATTTTTGCAGCGGTTGATTTCACGGGCGATATCGAAAAGCACCTTGACACCCTCCGCGGTATTGAAATCGTCATCCATGGCGGCGTAGAAAGCTTTTTCGAAACGCCCGTTCACCAGGGACTTGACTCCGCTGGTATCCACATCCTTCAAGGCCGAATACAGCCGTTCCAGCGAGCTTGCAGCCTGTTTCAGGTTCTGTTCCGAATAGTTGATCGGGCTGCGGTACTGGCTGGCAACGAGCAGGTAACGGACCACCTCGGCATCGTAACTTTTCAGCACCTCCCGGATAGTGAAAAAATTGCCAAGGGACTTGGACATTTTCTCGTCATCCACCCGAAGTGGGCCATTGTGCATCCAGATGTTGGCGAATTTCCGGCCACTGGCCGCCTCCGATTGAGCGATTTCGTTTTCATGGTGGGGAAACATCAGATCGGAGCCCCCGCCATGAATGTCGAAGTGTTCACCGAGGCAGTTTGTCGACATGGCGGAACACTCGATATGCCAGCCCGGGCGCCCGTACCCCCAGGGTGAATCCCACCCTACCTCGCCGTCCTGGGCCGCTTTCCAGAGAGCAAAATCTCTAGGATCGCGCTTCAGTTCGCCGACCTCCACGCGGGCTCCTGCCAGCAGATCTTCAGGGTTTTTCTTGGACAGTGCGCCATAGGCTGGAAAACTTTCAACATCGAAATAGACATCGCCGTTAGCGACGCGGTAGGCGTACTCCCGCTCGATGAGTTTTTCGATCAGGGCGATAATTTCCGAAATGTGTTCCGTTGCACGGGGTTCGATGTCGGGCGGAAGGATGGCAAGGGCGCGTTCGTCCTCGTGCATGGCGTCGATAAACCGGGCAGTGAGATCGGAGAACAATTCATCGTTCTCCCTGGCCCGCTTCAGAATCTTGTCATCGATATCAGTTATATTGCGAACATAGGTAACGTCGAACCCTCTGGCCCGCAGGTAGCGCACCACGATGTCAAAAGCGACCAGCATCCGGGCATGACCGAGATGACTGTAGTCGTAGGTCGTGATGCCACAAACGTAGATCCTGATCCGGCCGGGCTCGATGGGCTGGAGTGTTTCCTTACGCTGAGTCAGGGTGTTATAAATTTTGATTTCGACATTCTTCAGCATCGACACACTCACCCCCGCCCGGTTGGATTCCAGGAGTCACGCAGGGTGATGGTTCGATTGAATACCAGAGCGCCGCCTTCTGAATCAGACCTGTCGATACAGAAATACCCTTCCCTTTCGAACTGGAATCCCGCCCCGGTCTCGGTCTTGGTCACGGAAGGTTCAACCACACAGCCATCCAGCTCGATCAACGATTCCGGATTCAGACAGTCACGATAATCCTCTATGGACTTGTCCTCGGGATTTTCCGCCACAAACAGTCGGTCGTAAAGTCTGACCTTCACCGGCAGCCCGGCGCTTGCGGAGACCCAGTGAATCACGCCCTTGACCTTGCGGCCTTCCGGGTTTCTCCCCAGAGTTTCCGGGTCGATAGAACAGACCAGCTCGGTCACTTCTCCGGATTCGCCCCTGACCACCTCATCGCAGCGGATGACATAGGCGCCCCGCAGCCGGACTTCGCCGCCCGGTTTAAGGCGCTTGAAACCCGGCGGTGGTTCCACCTCGAAATCACTGCGATCGATGTAAATATCGCGGGTGAACGGCACCTCCCGGAATCCCATGGATTCGTCCTTCGGATGATTCGGCATCTTCAACACCGACTCGGCCGAATCATCCACATTGCTTAACGTCACTTTAAGAGGGGCCAGGACACACATGACTCGCGGCGCATTCCTGTCAAGATCCTCACGGATGCAATGTTCCAGCATGCCCATGTCCACGACACTTTCACTTCGCGCCACCCCGACCATCTCGCAGAAATTGCGGATAGCAGCCGGCGTGACTCCGCGGCGCCTCAGCCCTGCCAGGGTATTCATTCTCGGGTCGTCCCAGCCGTGGACTACACCCGTCTCCACCATGTCCTTGAGATTTCGCTTGCCGCCCATGGTGTAGTTGATCCGCAGCTTGGCAAATTCAGTCTGCTCCGGCAACACGTATTCGTAGTCCGAATCCGCCAGATCGCTCACCCGGCGTATGCTGTCCAGGTCCAGGTTTTGCAGTATCCAGTTGTACAGCGGGCGGTGGTCCTCGAACTCAAGGGTGCACAGCGAGTGGGTTATGCCTTCTATCGCGTCTGACAGGCAGTGGGTGTAATCGTAGGTGGGGTAGATGCACCATGTATCCCCGGTCTGGTGATGGGTCACATGGCGTATCCGGTAGAGAACCGGATCTCGCATTGTGACATTCGGAGACGCCATGTCAATGCGTGCCCTCAGGCTGTATTCGCCATCGGTGAATTCGCCCGCACGCATGCGTTCGAACATTTCCAGGTTGTCCTCTACCGACCTGTCCCGGTCAGGGCTGTTACGACCCGGTTCGGTCAGCGTGCCACGATATTCTCTTGCCTGGTGAGCAGTGAGGCTGCAGACATAGGCTTTGCCACTGCGGATCAGCTGCACGGCGAACTGGTACAGTTTTTCGAAATAATCTGACGCATAGCGGACTTCACCATGCCACTGAAATCCCAGCCACAGAATGTTCTCCTTGATGGCATCGACATACTCCTGGCTTTCCCTGGCTGGATTGGTGTCATCAAAGCGCAGATTGCAACGCCCGCCATATTCCTGTGCCAGGGAGAAATTCAGGCAGATCGATTTGGCATGGCCAATGTGCAGGTAACCGTTCGGCTCCGGCGGAAACCGGGTATGTACTCTGCCTCCGTATTTTCCGGAAGCCAGGTCTTGCTCGATCAGGTGACGGATGAAGTTGGAGCTCGATCTGGAGCCTTTCGATTGGCCCTGGGGGTTTTGCGGCTTGTTGCCTGACTGGGACGGTGGCATCTGGGCTTGCACTTCCTCATGCTGGTCAAAAGCCGTATTATAGCCCGTTCACGCAGTTCCCATAAGGCCGGGAACCCCAGTTTTCAGGCAACCTCCAATTAATTGACCCGGTGTCAATTTTCCGGCTGTTGACCCTCGTGATGACAACAGTCAATGCATGGGGAAAACTGGCGGAAATGCGCTGTTTAACCAAGGAAAAAACCATGATTGAACTGAACACCAGCCTGGGAACCATCACCCTGGAACTGGATTATGATCGCGCACCGACAAGTGCGGGAAATTTTCGTGATTACGTGGAAAAGGGTTTCTACGACGGGACGATCTTTCACCGTGTCATCGACAATTTCATGATCCAGGGCGGCGGATTTGAACCCGGCATGAAACAGAAGGCCACCGGCACGCCGATCGAAAACGAGGCAGACAACGGCCTGACCAACGCTACCGGCACTGTCGCCATGGCCCGCACCATGGATCCGCATTCCGCCACGGCCCAGTTCTTTATCAATATCAACGACAACGATTTTCTCAATCACCGGGACCGCTCGCCCCAGGGTTGGGGTTATGCGGTGTTCGGCAAAGTTGTCGACGGCATGGACGTGGTAGACAAGATCCGGGGTTGTAAAACCGGCAGTGCCATGGGTCATCAGGACGTTCCGCTGGACGACATCCTGATCGAATCGGCCCGTGTGGTAAATGACTAGCCTTGAACCGGGACCAATTCCGCTTTGCTGTTGATTTCAGACCTGCACCTTGTAGACCACCGGCCCGACATCACCGCGGCACTGATCGGTTTTCTGCGGAACAAGGCTCACACCTGCCCCCGGCTTTATATCCTCGGTGACCTGTTCGACGTGTGGATCGGCGACGATGCGCCGAATCCGCTGGCCGACGAAATCGCGGTTGAACTTCGAAAGCTGGCCGACCGGGGTACCGAGATTTACCTGATGCACGGCAACCGCGATTTCCTCATTGGTGCCGAGTATGCCGATCGCTGCAATGCTGCCCTGCTGGAAGAACCCCAGCTGCTGAGTGTAGCCGGCAAACGGATCGCGCTGCTGCACGGCGACATACTCTGCACCAGGGACACCGACTACCAGAAATTCCGCAATCTGGTGAGAAATCCAGACTGGCAACGGGAATTTCTGGCACAACCCCTGGCGCAACGCCAGGCATTCGCCCGACAGGCACGTCAGCAAAGCAGGGAGGCAACGACCGGCAACGCCGCTGAGATCATGGATGCCACCGAAGGCGCCGTCGCCAGGATGTTGACGGATCTGCGGGCGGACACCCTGATCCACGGCCACACTCACCGTCCGGCGGTGCACGAACTGTTATTGGAACAACCGGGCGGCAGGCCGGAACAGCGTCATCGCGTGGTGCTCGGCGACTGGGACCGGTCGGGATGGTACGCTCAAATTGACAGCCAGGGCCAGGTAACACTGCACAGTTTCCCGCTGCCTGAATCCTGAACTGTTCAGCCCGGGTCCGCCAGTCGCAGCCCGGGAGCCGCCAGGTAACGGACAAAATGCGCCTCGCACAGGGCCAGAATCTCCTGGTCTATCTGTTCACAGAGTTTCGACAAATCAACGTGCCGGTATTCGGCCCTGACCTCCAACCCGAATTCCTCCAGGGAATCGATCCGGTCGTGGCATCGCTTCAGCAGGTTGTGCACCCAGCAATAGGGTGACAACGCTTCGTCGTAAGGTACCCTGCGGGCGTTCAGCCCCTGTCGAAGCCGTTGCTCGGAAACCAGTTCCAGCCGGTTCTGGAGAATCTGTACATTGAGCTTCTCAACCCGGCTCAGCACGGCCAGTTTTTCCTCGTCGCTGTAGGCGTTCCAGTTGATGACCTCGAAGGAATAGCGCTTGCAACCCCGGCAGATAAAGTCGCCCACCGAGGTTGTTGAACAGATTCCGATGCAGGGAGTTCGTATTTTTTTCATCTGCCACTGAGTCCCGGACAATCGGGAAATCCTACCCCCGAAGTAACACTTTAACAACCCGGGGCAGCCTTATTGCGTCGGGGAATCAGGTCGCGAACCTGGCACGGACCCGGGTCCATGAAGCGTATTCCCGGCACCCAGGTTCGTTGCCCGGACACTGCGCAATTGGCAAACTGGATTTTCCGCCCTGATTCCAGTAGAATTCGGGCCGGTTTTGACGGCACGACGTCGTCCTGATGTTCATCAGCAAGCCGTACTCTTCATCCCGCGCAAGCGACTTTTCCTGCTCCGACAGCGGTGGCCCTGAAACTCATCAGCTATGAACCCCGGAGAAAGCACCGCAACGCTCAGCGGCACCTGATACCGGGTTTCCCAGGTCGTCGCCCAACTCAAGCTTGTAAAACAATCGAGGACTAATCAGTGCTAGAAGCCTACAGACAACATGTCGCCGAACGCGCCGAGCAAGGTGTGGTTCCCAAACCTCTGAACGCCGAACAGGTTGCCGCTCTCGTCGAGCTCCTGAAGAACCCTCCTGCCGGCGAGGAAGAGTTTATTCTGGACCTGATAAGTAACCGGGTGCCACCGGGCGTGGATGAGGCCGCTTACGTGAAAGCAGGGTTCCTGACCGCCCTGGCAAAAGGGGATGCCTCGTCGCCTCTGATCGACCGGCAGCATGCGGTTACACTTCTTGGCACCATGGTCGGCGGCTACAATATTGCCACCCTGGTGGAACTGCTCGAAGACGGGGAACTGGGCGCTCTGGCGGCTGATCAGCTGTGTCACACCCTGCTGATGTTTGACGCCTTCCACGATGTCGACGCCAAGGCCAGGGCAGGCAACGCCAATGCCCGGCGGGTCATGCAGAGCTGGGCCGACGCTGAATGGTTCACTTCCCGCAAGGAACTCCCGGCGGTGATCACAGTCACCGTATTCAAGGTTCCCGGCGAAACCAACACCGACGACCTCTCTCCTGCCCAGGATGCCTGGTCCCGGCCGGACATCCCCCTGCATGCCAAGGCCATGTACAAGAACCCCCGGGAAGGCGTTACCGACGCGGAGCAACAGATTGCCGAGCTCAAGGAGAAAGGATTTCCAGTCGCCATTGTCGGTGACGTGATGGGAACCGGGTCATCGCGCAAATCCGCCACCAATTCGGTGCTCTGGTACACCGGCGACGACATTCCCTACGTCCCGAACAAACGTGCTGGCGGCATCTGCATCGCGGGCAAGATAGCGCCGATTTTCTTTAACACCATGGAGGATGCCGGTGCCCTGCCCTTTGAATGTGATGTCGACAATCTGAACACCGGCGACATTATCGACATTCATGTGTATGAAGGTCGCGTGACACGCCATGACAGTGATGAACTGCTGGCCGAGTTCACGCTGAAAACCGAGGTGTTGCTTGACGAGGTGCGTGCCGGCGGGCGCATCCCCCTTATCATCGGCCGTGGCCTGACACAACGTGCCAGAGAGGCCCTGGACCTGGAAGCGTCGACCGTATTCCGGGTGCCGGTCAGCGGCGAGGTATCAGACCGGGGGTACACCCTGGCCCAGAAAATCGTAGGTCGCGCCTGTGGCGTTGACGGCGTGCGCCCGGGCAGCTACTGCGAGCCCAGGATGACCACCGTGGGCAGCCAGGACACCACCGGCCCCATGACCCGCGACGAACTGAAAGACCTGGCCTGCCTGGGTTTTTCCGCCGACCTGGTAATGCAGTCTTTCTGTCATACCGCGGCTTACCCAAAGCCGGTGGACATCGAAACCCAGCACACCCTGCCGGACTTCATTCAGACACGCGGCGGTGTCTCCCTGCGTCCGGGAGACGGCATCATTCACTCCTGGCTGAACCGTATGTTGCTGCCCGACACAGTCGGCACCGGCGGCGATTCCCACACCCGTTTTCCCATCGGCATCTCTTTTCCCGCCGGGTCCGGGCTGGTAGCGTTCGCCGCAGCCACGGGTGTCATGCCACTGGACATGCCTGAATCCATCCTGGTGCGTTTCAAAGGGAAGATGCAGCCGGGTATCACCCTCCGGGACCTGGTCAATGCCATTCCCTATGCCGCTATTCAATCAGGTGACCTGACCATTGCCAAGAAAGGCAAGAAGAACATCTTTTCCGGGCGCATCCTGGAGATCGAAGGCCTGCCTGATCTCAAAGTGGAGCAGGCTTTTGAAATCTCCGACGCTTCGGCCGAACGGTCGGCGGGCGGCTGCACCATACGACTGAACAAAGAACCGATCATCGAGTACTTCAAGTCCAATGTGACACTGTTGCGCTGGATGATTTCCCAGGGCTATCAGGATGCCCGGACTTTGGAGCGCCGTGCCAGGGCGATGGAAGCCTGGCTGGAGAATCCGCAACTGCTGGAACCCGACCCGGATGCCGAGTACCACAAAGTAATCGAAATCGACCTCAACGAAATAAGGCAACCGCTGCTGGCCTGCCCCAACGATCCCGACGACGTGAAGCCGCTGTCTGAAGTACAGGGCACAAAGATCGATGAAGTCTTCATTGGTTCCTGTATGACCAACATCGGACATTTCCGGGCCGCCAGTGAAGTTCTCAAGCAGGTGGAAGGTGGATTGCCGACCCGCCTCTGGGTGGCACCACCCACCAAGATGGACGAACACCAGCTGACCGAGGAAGGCATATACAATATTTTTGGCGTGTCCGGCGCCAGAACCGAGATGCCCGGCTGTTCCCTGTGTATGGGCAATCAGGCTCGTGTAGCCCCCAATTCCACCGTGGTTTCCACTTCCACCAGGAATTTCCCCAACCGCCTCGGGCAGGGTGCCAATGTATTCCTGGCCTCCTCGGAACTGGCCGCCGTTTGCGCGGCCCTGGGGCAAATTCCCAGCATGGATGAGTACCTGGTCTACATGAAGAATATCGACACCATGGCAGGGAGCATTTACCGCTATCTCAATTTCAATGAAATCGAGGACTACATGGAGGCGGCGGAGAAAGTCAGGAACATTCCGGTTACCAACATTCAGGATGTCGCCTGATGCGGCGGGGGCAGGTCGTAACCTCTGCCCCCGTTTTCTGCCCTCTTCACTGCGGCCGCCCGGCTGAACCGGCCGTCGTGGGCTGATCCGTGCGCCATAGCGCCACCCGGCCGGGCTCCCGGGCTGTTCTCAGGCAGTACTCTTCTCCACCACTTCGAACACATCCCTGGAAAGGTCTTCACAGGACTTGATTCGCTGCAGTTGTTCGGTCATGAGACCCTGCCTTTGAGAATCGAATTTCTTCCAGCGGGTCAGTGGCGTCAACAAACGGGAGGCGATCTGGGGATTCAGCTTGTCGAGGGTCAGCACCTGATCCGCCAGGAACCGGTAGCCACTGCCGTTCCGATTGTGAAAGTTCACGTGGTTGGCACCGCAGAACGCACCGATAACAGCGCGCACCTTGTTGGGATTACGAATGTTGAACTTTTCATGGTCAAGAAGTGCCTGCACTCGGGCCAGGTTCCCGGCAGCCGGACAGGTTGCCTGGATCTGGAACCATTGGTCAACGACCAGTGGTTCATGGGCCCACTGGCTGTAAAACTCTTCAACAGCCTGTTCTCTGAGAGTCTCTTCCGTGTGGGGTGAATGAACCAGCAAGCGCAGAGCTGCGTGTTGATCGGTCATGTTGTCGGCTTTTTTGAACTGGCTGTAACAGTCCTGGATGGCTGCCTGCGTTCCGGTGCGCGCCAGAAAACCGAGTGCCAGGTTTTTTAGCGAGCGCCGGGCAACAGATTCCGCCGCCACGGAAAATTCTCCATCCTCCCGGTTTGCCAGGTAGACTTTCCGGAACTCGTCACCGAGACGCGCGGCCAGCACGTTACAAAGAAACTCCCTGACCTGGTGAATCGAGTCGACGTCGGCCTGCTCAGCCAGTTCAATCAGATAGCTTTCAGGTGGCAGGGTCAACAGTTGAGCCACCATCGCCTTGTCCAGTTGCGGGTCTTCAAGGGTTGCGCGCAGGACACCGGCAAATGCACGTTCGAGAATTTCCGGGAAGTTTTCCCCGGTCAATGGAGTCTCCCTTGAAACCGACTCCTCGATAATGCGCACGGACAGCTGTTGCGAGGCATTCCAGCGATTGAACCCGTCACTGTCATGGACCATCAGAAAGTAAAGATCCTCCAGGGAATAGTCGTAGCGGAGCCTTACCGGCGCGCTGAACCCTCGCAACAACGAGGGAACCGGCTCACTGTCAATGCCCTCGAAGACGAAAGTTTCCTCCTGGCTGGTAATGTGGACGACCCGGTCGGTCGAAGACACTGCCAGGTTTTCATTTTCCAGCACCAGTGGCAAGTCAGCCCCCCGGGCATCCAGCAGCCCCATCCGCAGAGGAATGTGGAACGGCGCCTTCTCTGCCTGGCCGGGGGTCGAGGGGCAGGATTGACGCACGGTCAGGGCGAAGCGGTTCAGGTCATTGTCGTAACTGGAAGAGACCTCCAGAACCGGAGTCCCGGCCTGAGTGTACCAGTTTCGAAACTGCCCCAGATCGAAACCGCTGGCATCCTCCATTGCACGGACAAAATCCTCCGTGGTCACCGCCTGGCCGTCGTGGCGGGAGAAGTAAAGATCCGTTCCTTTGCGAAAATTTTCCGGTCCCAGAATGTGTCAGATCATTCTCACCACTTCCGCGCCTTTTTCGTACACTGTCAGAGTATAGAAGTTTGAAATTTCCATGTAGGAATCCGGCCTTACCGGATGTGCCATGGGGCCGGCATCCTCCGCAAACTGTGCGGTTCTGAGCAGTGCGACATCCTCGATCCGCTTGACCGCGCGGGATCCCATGTCCGCGGAAAACTCTGAATCCCTGAATACCGTAAAGCCCTCCTTGAGGCTGAGTTGAAACCAGTCTCTGCAGGTGACCCGATTCCCTGACCAGTTGTGAAAATACTCGTGAGCCACCACTCCCTCGACCCGCTGAAATGCCGCGTCGGTTGTAGTTGCCGGATTGGCCAGGACACAGGAAGTATTGAATATATTCAGCCCCTTGTTCTCCATTGCACCCATATTGAAGGCATCGACGGCAACGATCATGAAGATATCGAGATCGTATTCACGGCCATACACTTTTTCATCCCAGCGCATGGCGTTCTTCAGCGACCGCATTGCATGATCGCACTTGTCCAGGTCTTTCGGCTCGACAAAAATGCGGAGCTGAATCTCACGCCCACTGGCGGTGACGAAGCTGTCGTCGATGGACTCCAGCCTGCCGGCAACCAGTGCGAACAGATAGCACGGCTTTTTAAAGGGATCGTGCCAGGTCATCCAGTGACGGGTCGCTTCGCCTTCAACCACACCACGGTCCACCGGATTGCCGTTCGACAGCAGCACCGGGTATTTATCGCGCTCCGCAACGATCGTGGTGGTGAACACGCTCATCACGTCGGGCCGATCCAGGTAATAGGTAATGCGCCGAAACCCCTCTGCCTCGCACTGGGTGCAGAACATGTCACCCGAGCGATAGAGTCCTTCCAGCGCCGTGTTGTTCTGTGGCTCGATTCGGGTCTGGCAAGTCAACGTAAAATCCGACCAGGAGCCGCCGAGGAGTTCTTTCACAGCGGGTATCGTGAGGGTTTCCGAATCCACCAGGTAGTCAGATTCGGGCAATTGACGCCCCCCCAGACACAGCCGTTCCAGAACCAGGTGCTGCCCCTGCAACACCAGCGCCTCGTCCTGAGAATCGTCGTACTCCGCTTCGTTGCGCCTCAGTGTAAGGGTCGCAATCACCAGCGCGTGCTCTTCAAACAACTCAAAACGCAGGTCTGTCTGTTCCACCAGGAATGCCGGTGGTCGATAGTCTTTCAGGTATATGGTCCTGGCCTGGGAATCTCTCATGTCAACTCCACGTATTCTCTGCTGTGCTGGTCTTTAATGCCTGAACCTCCCCATCGCGGGTGGCGCCGGAAACAGGCCCTATTCATCAATCCACCGTAAGTCCGAAGCGCATTCAACCTGTCTGGACGCGAAGTTCGATATGGTATCCCCCATACCTGCGCAAATTGATGACTCCGGTGTCAAAAATCAGATACTGCCCTTTTATTCCCAGCAGAATGCCTTCGACTTGAGGCTCCTTGTCAAAGTTGAAGCTGAGAATCCTGTCCGGGATTGCACTGATCGGGTAATTAATCACCAACGGCTCGACTCCATTAAGGACACTGATGCCGAAAAACCCGAAGCGCTCTTCCATCTCCCTGAAATCATCCTGGCATTCGGACAGCAGGCGGTCTCTTTCTGCTTCCAGGTCCAGGATCGGGACATCGCTCTTCAACATGCTGCGCCAGTTGGTTTTGTCGGTAACATGTTGCTTAAACAGAACTTCCAGCAGACCCGACTGCAGCCTGCTGCGCACACGGATTATGGGCAGCGCCTGGATCGCGCCCTGATCGATCCAGCGGGTGGGTATCTGCGTCGCCCGGGTTATCCCCACCTTGAGCGCCGACGAATTAGCCAGGTAGACGATATGGTCCTGCAGGCAGAACTGTTCGCCCCAATCCGGCTCCCGACAGGTCCCCTGGTCAAAGTGACACTTTTCCGGATGGATAATGCAGGAGTCACAACGGGCAAGCTTCTGGAAACAGGGATAACAATAGCCCTGGTTGAAACTCTTCCGGGTCTCCCTGCCGCAGTGGACACAATGGATCTGGCCACTGAAAACCAGTGCCAGCCTCATGCCCAGCAATGGATTGACAGGAACCTCCTCTTCACCGAGGCGAAATCGGTAGGCTACCGGATCCTCAAGTCTGCTCAGCATTTTCCTCAGCGTCCCGCTGGTCACGGACTCCATGGCTCCCCTCCGTTGGACCGGGTGTTGACACTGGCGGATGCAGTGGTGAATTCAGGATTCATTGGTGCTGCTTCCGGAGGTCGGGTGACGATCAGAAACAATGGCATTGCCCCGGGCATCGCAGGCACTGTTCGGCTTGCCGGCCGGCTTGATATACCCGGTACGACGATGCACCGGGACATTGTGATGCTCATACGCAATCACGGCCTGCAGGCAGTGTTCGACCTGTGCCCGGGTGAGTGGCTGCCCGTTCTCCCACTTGCCTAGCTCTACTGCTTTCTTCAGACCGGTATAGACCTCCGGTGTAATCCTCTCCAGCAGGGCCGCCATGCTATCCGGTTTATCATCCTCATCCACCATGGTGATTCGCTCTTACTTCTGCCTGTAGGCTGCCGCAGCCTTTTACCTGCGCCTCTGTTACCAACCCGGGCCTCCCTTGCCGCCCCCGGCGGGCCCGGACCTTGTCCTGCTGACCACATACACACAAAGCCCGCAGAAAAGACCGGCGATCAAGCCCCCCACATGGGCGGCCGACGCGATAAACTCACCAGCCAGCAACTCCATCAGCACCAGGGCAACCAGAAAGACGACAAAGAGCGATTCGTTGATCACCAGGCGCTTGCCCGGCACGAAGTTATGCAGCACCCAGGCATAACCGACCAGACCGTAAACCACACCCGAAAGCCCGCCGAAATTGGCTGCGCCACTGTAAAGGTACTGTGCCGTATTGCCAACAAACGCGGTGACAAGTACCAGCATCAGAAACATCCAGACGGGCTGAATCCTTTCTAATTGCCTGCCAAAGTACCACAGCCAGAGCAGGTTAAAAACAATGTGCAGACTGCCAAAATGGAGGAATACCGGGGTGATGGTCCGCAAAGCCTCCAGTGGTGTGTCGATGGCTCCGAGCAGGCTCAGGACATTGCCGGTCGGCAATGACGGGTAAAAAAGGTAGGCAACCCGATCGACCCTGACCCCTGCTTGCGATACCAGCATGACGACACCGCTGACCAGGGTCAGCAGGGAACACACCGGAGTTCCCACCAGCACGCGCAGGACCCGAAACAACAGGGTGTTTTCGATGGCATTGCGCGGCGGCCCCTGGCGTGAAGCGTGGCCCGGGGCCGGTTCAAACCGCAATTGCCCGTCCAGAAATTGTCGCGTCAGATTCCGCACCGGTGCGACCTGGTTTTCCTCTCCGACGAGAATCACCTGTTTGCCGGACTCCTCGATGATGCGGTGCCGGACGCCCTGCTGCCACAGGTAACGACTGAGGTCTCGAAGGTTTTCGTCGATATCGACTTCCAGGGCTCTAATCATCCTTTCGTTCCAGCCTGCTGCCCCAGCCCAGCTTGCTGCGATAAGCCTCGTAGAAACTGTGATCTGGCGGGTGAATCAGCCGCAACGACTTGGACTTTTTCCTGACGATCAGCTGATCACCGGCCTTTGCGGAAAACTTGACCTCGCCGTCGCAACTGACCTGGGGAAGAATTGCATCCTTTTCGCCAATCACCAACCGGATTTCACAGCCCCCGTCGACGACAATCGGGCGACTGCTCAGGGAGTGAGGGCAGATCGGAACCAGGGCGATGGCATTGAGAGCAGGATGCATAATCGGCCCACCTGCAGACATGGCATAAGCGGTGGAGCCGGTGGGCGTGGCGACTATAAGGCCGTCGGATTCCTGGCTGTAGACAAAACGGTCGTCAACGAATAATTCAAACTCGACCATCTGCGCCGCCTTGCCGGGATGGAGAACCACATCGTTCAGGGCACAGCCGAGGTGTCGGCGCTCTCCCTCCTGCAGCACTTCCAGCTGCAGCAGAAACCGTGATTCGACCGTGTAATCGCCGGCCAGAACCTGCGACAGTTTCAGCTCGATCTCGTCCGGCATTACGTCGGTAAGAAACCCCAGCCGGCCCCGATTGATACCGATTACGGGGACATTTTCCGAGGCTATACTCTGGGCGGCGTTCAACATACTGCCGTCGCCACCCACGACCACCACCAGATCGCAGAGGCCGGACAGCGACTCGCGGCTGCATACCTCCTGACCGTGATCCGGCACCAGTTTCCCGGTGGCGTCGTCAAGAATGATAGCCACATTCCTGGATCTCAGGAACGCCAGCAAGCGGCGCAGCGAATCAACCACGCCTGCATGCCCGGGGCGACCGATCAGGCCAATCTTGTTGAATTGCGGCATGTCCTGCTATTCCTCACCAGCATCGGCGCAGTATAACACGGCAACCTCCAAGCCAATCGGGTAAGGATCCCGGGTTCTGCTGACAGGGCAGCACAGACCGGTTGCTGGAAACCTCCACAGGAAAGCTGCAAGCCGTTGGCGGTCAGCGGTCAGCGGTCAGGGTAACTATACATCGCGAACAGGCTGCCGATAGAGTCTGGGAACCCATATACATTCGGGACCACCAGGGCCCGGGTGGTCCTGTTTGCTTGCAAGGAGACTGCACGCTTTGAAAATTCTGGTCACAGGTACCGCCGGTTTTATCGGTCATGCACTGTCACTGCGCCTGTTGCAGCGGGGTGACGAGGTGATCGGTGTCGATAATCTGAATCACTACTACGATGTACGCCTCAAACAGGACCGGCTGGCACAACTGACCGACCACGACGGCTTTTCCGATGTGCGCATGGACCTGGAAGACGAGGAAGGTATCCGGTCACTTTTTAAGCAGGAACAACCCCAGCGGGTTGTAAACCTGGCCGCCCAGGCCGGCGTGCGTTACTCCCTGACTCATCCACAGGCCTATGTCAGCGCCAATCTGGCGGGCTTTGTCAACATCCTGGAAGGGTGCCGTCACAACGGCGTAGAGCACCTGGTCTATGCTTCCAGCAGCTCGGTGTACGGCGCCAATACCAATATGCCGTTTTCAGTTCATCACAACGTGGATCACCCGGTCAGTCTCTATGCCGCCAGTAAAAAGGCCAACGAACTGATGGCCCATACCTACAGTCACCTGTTCAATCTCCCCACCACCGGATTGCGATTTTTTACGGTGTATGGCCCCTGGGGCAGACCGGACATGGCCCTGTTTCTGTTTACTCGCAACATACTGGCCGGTGAACCTATTGATGTGTTCAACCACGGTAACCATCTGCGGGATTTCACCTACATCGACGACATCGTCGAGGGGGTCATCAGAACCCTCGACCGGGTGGCCCGGAAAAACCCCGACTGGTCCGGTGAAGCTCCCGACCCGGGTACCGGGGCTGCCCCCTACCGGGTCTACAATATAGGCAGCAACAATCCCGTCAAACTGATGGATTATATTCAAATCCTGGAAAAATGCCTGGGCAGAACTGCGGTCAAGAACCTGCTTCCCTTACAACCGGGTGATGTTCCCGCTACCTATGCCGACGTCAGCGATCTGGTCAGAGACATGGGATACCAGCCGAGCACTCCTATCGAAGTTGGTGTTGCCGCATTCGTGGACTGGTATCGTGCTTATTACCAGCAGAAATGAAAGGTACCAGCCTGCCGCCCGGGGATCAGACTGGCGTTGAATAAAGTTCAGAAAGAAAATCACATAACAAGTCCAACCAGCTGTTTTAATGGTGTTTATCCTGCGGGTATATTCCGCCGGTATGGAGGCAGATAATCCGACTGCCGGGCTGGAACTCTCCTCTCCTGACCAGGTCGTAGACGCCGTACAGTAGCTTGCCGGTGTAGACCGGCTCCAGGGCAATGCCACTGCGGGCCTGAAAGCCGGCAATGAACTCCAGCAACCGCGCATCCTGGCGGGCATATCCGCCAAAGTGGTAATCCCTGGCAATGGACCAGGCCGGACCCTGCCGTGAATCACCCGCCCATTCGGCCACCTGCCGGTCGAGAAAACCCGCCCCCCTGAGCACCGCCACTCCCAGTACTTTTGCCGGTAATCCGTATCGGCGTAACCCCCGAATCAGTCCCGCCAGGGTGGCACCGGTACCACAGGCCAGGGCGACAACCGTTTCGACGGCTGCGCCTTCATCGGAGTGTCGCAGTTCCTCCGCAAGTATCTGTGCGAGTGCTTCACATCCCGCGACGCCTGCCTCGTTGCTGCCCCCTTCGGGAATCATGAATACGTCGCCGAAGCGCTGGTGCAGTGACTGCAGCAGTTCGGGTTGGTGTTTACGGCGGTAATCACCGCGGCTCATCGGATACAGCGCCATACCCTGCTCCCTGGCAAAGGTCAGGACCGGGTTCAGCGGTTCCGGTATCTCACCCCGCACCATGCCTATGCTGCGCAGCCCACAGAGTTTTGCCGCAGCGGCCAGGGCACGGAGGTGATTGGAATAGGCACCACCGAAACTCAGCAGAGTACGACAGCCTGACTGTCTGGCCTGCAACAGGTTCAGGCGCAATTTGAACCACTTGTTACCGTTGACCAGGGGATGGATTGAATCGAGGCGCAGTATGGACAGACTGACCTGATAAGAATCGAGCAGCGGGTCAGTGACAGGTTCCAGCAACGGCGTGGC
>CALOEW010000029.1:0-25932 GCA_942492445.1 uncultured Gammaproteobacteria bacterium | reverse complement strand
TGCCAGGCCGCCACATCGGGGTCTTTGCAGTGACTATTCCCGCTTCCATGGAAGGGGAGACGGCCTGGTGGCACATCACCTCCGCGGGGCAGGCTCTAAAGGTGCCGGGCGATCGCGGCTCGACCGCCTATGAACTGGATCGCAACCCCCGCCCCCAGGGGAGTGTCCAGCCCCTGGTCTGGTTTGAACGGGGGGTGAGCGCGGTTCCGGCCCGGAAGGGATCGTGGCGGCGCAAATCACGACAGTCGGGGTCGGCCAGCCCATCACTCTCGAAGTCCTGACAGAAGACCCGTCAGTCCGGGACCGAACCGATCCACGTTTCGAAAAGCCCCTGGACACCAACGTGTCCTGGTACCTGCATCAGGGGCCCGCTGAAGTCACCTTCGCCGAGCATCCCTCCACACCATTCACGGAGGCACCTGCCTTTGCTGTGCTGGGGCTGATGCCGGTGGCCAATACCCGCGTCGCTGTTACCGAAGGGGAAGGTCCTGCCCGGGTCATCGTCACATTTCACGCGCCTGGCGATTACATGATCCGCGCCCGACTCGATAACTGGAATGCCTCGGACAGTGACGGCTTGGACCAGTGCTGCTGGAGCAATGCCTACCAGCGCGTGCGGGTAACGCCGTAACGGTGCTTAACTCTGGAACTTCCAGTAAAAACGGGTTAGTGTTCTGTCACCAGGCCGGAGGCTCTGATCGGGTATCTCTATCGGGCCAATGGCCACAGTGACCGGAACCAACCCGGAGTCCAGCCGCAACCTGAGGTTGCCATACCATTCCCGTATCGAGCCGGATATGGCGTTGCCACAACCCAGTTATGACAACGAAATAACGCCGGCCACAACAAGAAAAAGAGAGGTTAATGCATGTCCAGATCTCGTCAAACCCTTATCCCCGGCCTGACACTCCTGTTGTTGTCGAGCTACTGTTTCGGTCAGAGCGATGACGCCTGGGTAATCAGTAATCGTACCTTGCCACCGCCGGCACACGCCAGTGCCCAGCTGGCTGAACTCATCGCCACATCGCCACAGCCCGACCCGGATGCTGCTGCTCCTTTTCCCAGTTCCGATGAACAGTGGGTCGCGATGCAACAGGGCGCACGCAACGCCCCCAGTCCCTTTCCGGCACTCGAGGAAGCGCTGGACCTTGCCATCGAGACTACCGAGATAGCCGGTGTGACGGTGTACGAAATCACGCCTGCAAGAATAGCCCGTCAGCACTGGGAGCATGTTTTTCTGCACCTGCATGGTGGTGGCTACGTGCTTGGCGGCGGGCCTGGCGCTGCCAGTGAAGGGGCCCAGATCAGCGCCACCGCCGGCATCCGCACCGTGTCGGTAGATTACCGCATGCCTCCCGAGTCACCTTTTCCTGCGGCGGTGGATGACGCCATCGCGGTGTATCGGGCGTTACTGGCTGATTACTCCCCGGACCAGATTGCCATTGGCGGGACCTCCGCCGGGGCCGGCCTGTCCTTCGCCGCGGTGCTGCAGATGAAAAATCTGGGCCTGCCCGTGCCCGGCGCGGTTTTCGCCGGCACGCCCTGGGTCGACCTGACTGACAGCAGTGACAGCCTGCATACCAACGAAGGTATCGATCGCATTCTGGTCACTTACGACGGGCTTCTGCAGGTGGGCGCCGAGCTTTACGCTGACGGGGAGCAATTGACCCATCCATTGATTTCACCGCTTTACGGCGATTTCAGCGGTTTTCCTCCCACCATACTGATCTCTGGCACCCGCGACATGTTGTTGAGCGATACGGCGAGGGCTCATCGCAAACTGCTCAATGCCGGCGTTGAGGCCGAGCTGCATGTGTTTGAAGGCATGTCCCATGCGGAATACATGATCCTGCCGGACAGCCCGGAGGGCAGAGCAGTGCTCGAGGAGACCAGCAGGTTTCTCGACGCCCATCTCGACTGAGTTGCAACGCTGAACCCCCGTCATGTTACTGGTCGGGAAGATCGTTCCTGACCAGTAACGTGCCGAAATGTCGAAAAGACGCATGAAAGTCCGGGGCAGCTCCGCCAGACCGTCGTGGATATCCATCCTGGCCACCAGTTCACCCTGCTGGTGCAATTGGGCCAGGTCCGCCATGGCGGATTCCATCTTGTCGGGGTAATCGAAGCCCAGAAACCCCTGCAGTTTCAACCGCCAGTAGACAACCCGCATCATGTTTTTCGGGCCCGGCGCAAGGGCATCCCCTTCGTCGTAACTGGAGATCTGGCCACACAGTGGGATGCGGCCGAACGGTGCCATGTTTTCGATTACTGCATCAAGCGTCGCACCGCCCACATTATCGAAGTATACGTTGACGCCATCCGGGCACAGCTCTCTGATTCGTGATTCGATGTCTTCCGACTTGTAGTCGATCACCTCATCCAGCTTGCAGGTGTCTTTCAACCAGCGGCACTTTTCCCCTCCGCCGGCGATGCCGATGACACGGCATTGCTTGATCCGGGCAATCTGCGCTGCCATCGAGCCGGTCGAGCCCGCCGCACCGGAAACCACGACAGTCTCGCCCGGCCTGGGGGCCCCGACTTCCAGCAGCCCGAAGTAGGCGGTGATACTGTTGCCGCCGAAAACACCTTCAAAGTCCTCCAGAGAGACGTTATCAGGCTTGCGCGATGGCGGCATCTGGTTGGCATCGATCACGGCATAGTCCTGCCAGCCGGGCATGGTCGATACAATGCTTCCTACCGGGAAATCTGCGTGTGCCGAGTCAATCACTCTGGCCGCAGCAGAACCCCGCACCGTTTCACCCACGGCCATGGGCGGCATAAACTGGCTGCTGGCTTTCATCATGGTGCGCATGGCCGGAGTGCAACGGAACAGCAGGGACTGCACCAGGATCTCACCTTTGCGAAGTTCGGGGCGCGTGAACGCCTGTTCACGTAACTCGAAGTCCTGCTCCACAACCGGCCCGCTGGGCCGTCTTGCCAGTATCCATTGTCGATTGATCTCTGCCATGCTGATCCCTTTTAACCTGGTTAACCTGTCAACAGGGTGCAGAAGATACACTGAAATCCCGTCGCTCGCCACTGTCGGACCACGGCAAAGAAACAACCGCAATGACTGGCTGGAAGCAGCAACTTAGGGGGAACCGGCGAAGAATTCGCCGAAATCCTCTACCGGCGACAGTCTCTGCAACTGAAGGATTCAGTGAGTACCGGAACAGGGATGAATAACGGGTCGGAAATTCAGCGAGCACCGGGATGGGGTTGGTTAAGGGATTGAAGATTCAGCGAGCACCCGGGTATGTCTCAATACCTGGCTGGGAAAATCCGTGGAGCAGCGGGTGGTACAAAGACTGGAAAATGGGGAGGCTCAGTCCGTGATTCTCTGCTTAACGGGCTGATAAATAACACCCGGAGCAGACAGGGCAGGGACGGTGAATCAGGACCATTTGACGGGAAAAACTGAACAGTACCGATAAGCTGCTGACCGAGCGCTGAAAACTGTACCGCTTTTGCAACGGCCTTCCAGACAATTGTTCTGGTCAGCCCGTTCAGCACCAACCCGAACGCCGGTGCCTGACCGGGTGGGGATCACCCGGCCAGGCATTGCGGTCAGAGTGCAGCCGGCTAGGGCAGCGCGTACGCCACCAATTGGGCGGGGTTGCCGCCGCCACCGACAAACATGGCCAGGTATTGCTTACCGTCGTGCTCATAGGTGAAGGGCAGCCCGGTCTGGTTGTCCGGCAGCTCCATCTCCGAAATGATCTCACCGGTCTGCTTGTTGACAGCCCGGAATATCGGGCTGGCACCTGGACCACCGGTACCCTCGGCCACAAACAGCAGGGACTTGGTGAGCAGGACGCCCGCGCGGGTCGGAATCCCGGTTCTCGGCAGATCGACATCCTCCAGCAGCGGATGATTCTTGATCCGTTCCGGGGTGTCGGCATTGGCAATCATCCAGAGGTGGTCGCCGGAGTTCATGTCAATGGCGGTGATGCGGCCATAGGGTGGTTTGACAATATCCAGCCCCTGAACCCTGGGAATACGGACTCCGTATGACTGGCTGAAATCGATGTCTGACTCGGGGTTTTTCGCCAGGGAAAGCAACCCCAGTTGGGTCCTCGACGGGACGTACAGGATGCCGGTTTCAGGATCGATTGCGGAACCCTCCCAGTTGGCCCCGCCGGTGGAGGACGGCAGGCTGAGGAGGCCCTGAGTGCCGTCGGCAGCATCGGCCAGGGACGGTGGCGAGAAGAGACTGGGGCTGAGCCGGAAGCCTTCTACTGCTTCCAGTGCCAGCGCCCGGACTTCAGGTGTGAAATCAATCAGATCCGCTTCGGTGAAACCCTGTCGATCGAAGGGTGCCGGCCGTGTGGGGAAGGGCTGGGTGGGTGAATACCACTCGCCGGGTACGTCTCCCGCCGGCACCGGCCGTTCAACGATTGGCCAAATAGGCTCCCCGGACAACCGGTCGAAGGCATAGACGAATGCCTGTTTGGTCACCGACATCACCACATTGCGGCCATTGGGAAGATCCACCAGTACCGGGGCAGCGGGAACATCCCAGTCCCAGATGTCGTGATGAATGAACTGGTAGTGCCAGCGGCGCTCACCGGTCTTGACATCCACTGCGACCAGGCCGCTGGAGAACAGGTTGGCGCCCGGCCTGTCGCCGCCGTAGTAATCGCCAGTGGGGTCTTCAACCGGCAGGTACACCAGGCCCAGCTCCGGGTCGCCGGAAATAGGCGCCCACACGCCGGAGTTGCCGGTGAATTCCACGCCCTCGTCGAGCCAGGTTTCGTAACCGATTTCACCGCGCTCGGGGATGGTGTGGAAAGTCCACAGCAGTTCGCCGGTGTGCACGTCGAAACCGCGTACATCGCCTTTGACATTTGACTTGGAACGTGGCCGCCCGCCCGTCGAATGCGCTGCCCCGACAACGATGACGTCATTCATGACCAGCGGTGGCGCGGAAATGCCGATATCGGTATTGGGATACCTGGGGTCGTCGGCGTTGCGCAGGCCGATCATCAGATCCACGATGCCGTTGTCGCCAAAGTCAGGATCGGGGATGCCGGTTTCCGCGTCCAGTGAAACCAGGTGGTAGCCGGGAGTGACGTCAATGACTCTGGCCGAGTCACCATCGCGCCAGAAAGCGACCCCGCGACCGGCTCCCTTGCGCGGCGCATGGTCGAAGCGATCACCTTCCCGGGGCCGCCACAGCCATAGTACCTGGCCGCTTGTGGCATCCAGGGCCACCACGTTGCGGGTGGTGCCTATGTCCGCGTACAGTACGCCGTCCACCTCAAGGGGCGTAGACGGGTTAACGTAGTCGGTCGTGGGGCCGAAGCTTTGGGTTGAAAAGCTCCACGCCAGCTCCAGGGACCCGACGTTCTCCGCATTGATCTGGTCCAGGGGTGAATAGCGCTGGGAGAATTCGCTGCCATGGTAGGCCGGCCAATCCCCCTCGTATATACTGGTCTCTGACTGGCCGAGGGCGAGGGGAGCACAGCCGAGTGCACCGACAGCCACAGTCAACGACGAAATCAATTTTTTTGTTGTTGTCATCTACGAATCTCCTAATACGATGTCATAAAACCCTGCGTACCAGCCAGATCAGACCGCGCCGCCTGGTCGGCAGGGCACAATCAAACATATTTCCGTTCTGACTGCAACAACCTGCGGACCCGGGCACAGGCAAACCACCCGTCCCGGCCGACAAGCAGGAACGCAACATTGAAATAAAGGTATCGCCGCTTCGGGAAATTGTCCAGGCATTGTTTCCAATGCGCCCGGCCAGAGTTGTCACATCCCGGCTGTCCGAAAGCCGGTGCGGGGGCTGCACCAGGTGTCAGGAGACCGCGCCGCTGGGGCTGACGGCGGTTCATCGCTAATCGCTGGACAAGACCGGTATTCGGCGATACCGTTTCCGTTTCGGTACATGACAGCTTTCCTTAGGTCAGCTTAGGCGCAAGTAATGTCTGTGCCCGCGATTTTCACCGGACTTCAGAGCAGTTACCATCGTGCTGCGGGTAACTGGGCGGATGGTCCACGCCCGATTCCAGGCAACCCCTGATCAATCAGAGGATTCCCGGCACCAGTCTCCATTCAATAACGGGGGAAACAATGAAAATAATTCAACAACTTGGATACCTGCCTGTGGCGTTAGTCATCTCAGGCCTCCTGCTGCATCCCGGAGCCGCGGTAACCGCACAGGTGACTATCGACAGCGATGATATCGGGGGCATCGTAAGTGGAACGAATGGTCCCGAAGCCGGAGTATGGGTAATCGCCGAAACCGATGAGTTGGACACTTTGTTTCGCAAGATCGTGGTTACCGATGACCAAGGTCGCTACGTGCTCCCGGATCTCCCGGATGCAGAATACTATGTCTGGGTGCGAGGTTATGGACTCAGGGATTCCGTGCCGGTAGCCGCAAGCCCGGGTTCCCAGCTCGATCTCCAGGCGGTTCAGGCCGCAGATCCCAGGGAGGCGGCCCAGGTCTACCCGGCCAATTACTGGTATTCACTGATCGAGGTGCCGCCGGCCGACGAGTTTCCCGGCACCGGTGAAACCGGCAATGGCATTTCACCCTACATGGGGACCCAGGCGAACTGGGTGGATGGTCTGAAGCAGGGCTGTCAGCTCTGCCATCAGTTGGGCAACAAGGCGACCCGGGAAGTGCTCGATCTCGAGCAGTACGAGACCACAGCAGCAGCCTGGGAACATCGCACTCAGGCCGGGCAACGGGGCGGGCTGATGAGCGCCACTCTGGGCATGTTCGGCAAGGAACACGTCATTCAACACTACGCCGACTGGACCGACCGCATCATGGCCGGAGAAGTTCCGCCAATGCCGCCGCGGCCCCAGGGGCAGGAACGTAACGTGGTCCTGACCCTGTGGGACTGGGGCAACGAGGTGGGCTATGTTCATGACGAAATCGCCACCGACAAACGTAACCCCGTAGTAAACGCCTTCGGCCCGGTCTACGGTGTGGATTTCCGCCAATGACAAGCTGGTCTGGGTCGACCCGCAGACCAACGAGGCCCGGGAAATTACGCTGCCGGTGAGGGATGTTCCGGGCGAAGGGGATTTCCGCTCCTATATCGATCTGCGGAATCTTGAGCCTTCCATCTACTGGGGAGACGAACTGATCTGGAACAACCCGGGCAATCCGCATAATCCGATGATGGACGGGAAGGGCAGAGTCTGGATGACTCACCAGATCCGTGGCACGGGAAATCCCGACTGGTGTAGGGAGGGGTCCAGCAATCCCTACGCCCGGCATTATCCTCTTAATCAGGCGGCACGACACGCTGCCTATTACGATCCCGACACCGAAGAGGTGGAATTGATCGACACCTGTTTCAATACCCACCACCTTCAGTTCGGCTTCGAAGACAGTGAACGCCTGTATTTCAGCTCCGTTGGCCCGGTTGTCGGCTGGCTTGACGTCGACGTGTACGAACGCACCGGCGATGCGCGGGCAGCCCAGGGCTGGTGTCCCATGATCGTCGACATCAACGGTGACGGGCAGATTACCGATTGGGTTCCCCGCAATGGTGAGCTCGATCCAGGCAAGGACAAGGAAATGGGAGCTGGCTGGTACGGGATTGTACCGGACCCTACCGAGACTAACGTGGTGTGGGCCGCCGCTGGCGGTGTACCCGGCCAGATTGTACGCCTCGATCTTGGCGACAACCCGCCTCGAACCTGTATCGCCGAATACTATCAGCCTCCCTTTCAGAATCCCGAGGCGGAAATCGAAGGCTTTTCCCCTCGGGGGATCGACATAACCACGGACGGGATTGTGTGGACCGCCCTGTCCGGCAGCGGCCATCTGGCCAGCTTCGACCGCAGCAAATGCGAGATACTGAACGGCCCCACCGCAACCGGGCAGCACTGTGCCGCGGGCTGGACACTGCACGCCACCCCGGGGCCGCAGATGAAAGGCGTCGAGTCCGACGGCAGTGCCGATTTCCACTATTACAACTGGGTGGATCAGCACAACACCCTGGGGCTGGGCAATAATGTCCCCATCGCTACGGGCAGTACGTCGGATTCTCTTCTGGCATTCCTGCCGGAGCAGAACGAGTTTGTGGTACTGCGAGTCCCCTATCCGCTGGGTTTTTATTCTCGGGGTATGGACGGGCGCATCGACGATCCCAACGCCGGCTGGAAAGGGCGCGGTGTCTGGGCCGACTACGGCACCAACGCAGTCTGGCACAGCGAAGGAGGGAAGGGGGCCAAGGGAAGCCTGGTGAAGTTTCAGATCAGGCCGGATCCTCTGGCGCACTAGGGATTTGATCAGAGTTTCCCTGGCAATTTCCGGCGCGTGTCGACACTGGGTTGGCCCGCGCCGGATGTCAGCCGGTAACTGGGTAAAAGGCTGATAAAGTGGCGGCTACTTGAAACAATGACGCCAGTACAGCGAGCCTCGATGGAGCGGAGGGGCAGGGAGGGCTTGCGGGGTCCTGGTATGTCATCATCTCCTCCTGTGGATCCAGCATTGCCATCAAAACGGCCAGGTAGAGGGGCTCCCGCTGACGGAGGGAATCGCGGGGTCATGGCGACCGACAACTCCCCGTCGGACAAGCCCGCGAGGCAGCCTGCAGGGTAAAATTCCCGTTGCCGTATCCGCTGGAGCCAAGGTGCCAGCGAGGATGTGTTGTCAGACGGGCACTCCGGCCGGCAGCCCGACAAACCAAATCCGAACACTATAAAAGACTGGCTGTTTCCGGACCGTGTGTTTTGGAATGAGCAACTATCGAATATATCGATCGAGTGAACCGAAATTATTTGTTGGACCGATTTCCTTTGCTGCCCTTATGCTGTGCCCAGCAAGTTCAAAATCCCGACTTCAGTAATTTCAACCAGTATACAGACTCAAGGAGTTTTCAATGAATTCAGAAAGTCACGGCAGTGCCGGTAAATGTCCGGTTGTCCACGGTGGCGCCACTACCACCGGGGAATCGAATAAGGACTGGTGGCCAAAAGCGCTCAACCTGGACATTCTTCACCAGCACGACACCAAGACCAATCCCATGGGGAAGGACTTCGATTACTCTGAAGAACTGGAAAAACTGGACGTGGAGGCACTCAAGAAGGATCTGGTCGCGCTCATGACCGACAGCCAGGATTGGTGGCCGGCGGACTGGGGCCACTACGGTGGCCTGATGATCCGAATGGCATGGCACGCGGCCGGTTCCTACCGGATTGCTGATGGCCGGGGTGGAGGCGGCACGGGCAACCAGCGGTTTGCTCCGCTGAATTCCTGGCCGGACAATGTCAATCTGGACAAGGCGCGTCGACTGCTGTGGCCAATAAAGAAAAAGTATGGCAACAGGATCAGTTGGGCAGACCTTATCCTTCTGGCCGGCAATGTTGCCTACGAATCCATGGGTCTGGAGACTTTCGGTTTTGCCTTTGGACGTGAAGATATCTGGCATCCGGAGAAAGATACCTACTGGGGCTCTGAACGGGAATGGCTGGGCTCCACCCGGTACGATGGTGACGACCGCGAGACACTGGAAAACCCCCTGGCGGCGGTTCAGATGGGGCTGATTTATGTCAACCCCGAGGGGGTGAACGGGCAACCGGATCCTTTGAAAACAGCCCACGACGTGCGGGTTACATTCGCGCGCATGGCCATGAACGATGAGGAAACCGTTGCCTTGACGGCCGGTGGGCACACGGTCGGTAAATGCCACGGCAATGGAGACGCAGGACTGCTGGGCCCTGACCCTGAGGCCGCGGGGGTGGAGAATCAGGGATTTGGCTGGATCAACAGGACTCAACGCGGTGTCGGGCGTGACACCGTCTCCAGCGGACTTGAAGGTGCCTGGACCACCCATCCCACAAGATGGGATAACGGTTACTTCCACCTGCTGCTGAATTATGACTGGGAACTCAAGAAGAGCCCTGCAGGGGCCTGGCAATGGGAACCGGTCGCTATCAGGGAAGAGGACAAACCAGTTGACGTCGAGGACCCGTCGCGGCGCCACAACCCGATAATGACTGACGCCGACATGGCCATGAAGATGGACCCGGAATACCGCAAGATTTCAGACCGGTTCTACAACGATCCTGACTATTTCTCGAAGGTATTCGCCCGGGCCTGGTTCAAGCTGATACACAGGGATATGGGGCCCAAGGCCCGGTATTTCGGCCCGGAAGTCCCTCAGGAGGACCTGATCTGGCAGGACCCCGTGCCAGTGGGACCGACCGGTTACGACAGCAATGAGGTCAAAGCCAGGATTGACGCCAGTGGACTGTCGGTCGGTGAAATGGTTGCAACAGCCTGGGACAGCGCGCGTACTTTCCGACACTCGGACCGCCGCGGTGGCGCCAATGGCGCCAGGATTCGGCTGGACCCCCAGAAGAACTGGGAGGGTAACGAACCCGAGCGACTCGCCAGGGTGCTGGGTGTGCTGGAGGCCATTGCAGGGGAGACTGGTGCCAGCGTGGCTGATGTCATTGTCCTGGCCGGCAATCTCGGGGTAGAGCAGGCTGCAAAAGCAGCAGGCTTCGAAGTCGAAGTACCGTTCGCCCCGGGTCGCGGTGATGCGGCTCAGGAACAGACAGACGTGGAATCCTTCGAGCCGCTGGAGCCTGTTCACGACGGGTACCGGAACTGGCTGAAGCAGGATTATTCAGTGAGAGCTGAAGAGCTGATGCTTGACCGTACGCAGTTGATGGGCCTCACCGCTCCCGAAATGACGGTGCTTGTGGGGGGCATGCGCGTCCTGGGTACTAACTTCGGTGGCACCAGGCACGGTGTGTTCACGGACCGGGAAGGTGTCCTGAGCAACGATTTTTTTGTCAACCTGACGGACATGGCCTATTCCTGGGAGCCCGTTGGCGACGATCTGTATGAAATCCGGGAGCGCAGAACAGGAGCAACCCGGTGGACTGCGACCCGAGTGGATCTTGTGTTTGGTTCCAACTCGATTCTTCGCGCCTGCGCTGAAGTCTACGCCCAGGATGACAATAAAGAGAAGTTTGTCAGGGACTTTATTGCCGCATGGACCAAGGTCATGAACGCTGACCGCTTCGATAGGGTCTGACAACCAGGGAACCGTCCTCAACGGTTCCCTGATTCGTCCTGTACATTCAAGCGGTTCGGAGATAACCTGATAAGAAGCACTCTGGCATAAATAATGACAAACCGAGCGTAATAGCCCGTTCAGGATTATTGAGCTTCTGCGACCAATCACCCAGCTGGTTTCAGTATTCGGATCGTCCTCGCCCGCTGGGTCGCCGCGTACTCCCTTCTGTCGCCGGGCGTTGTTGCCCAGGGGGCGCAGGCAGGCAGCCCCAAAAAGGTGCTGTTTCTGACCTATCCGGGGGTCGGCGCGCCAGGCTCCCATGGGCATGCCAGTCTGCCTGCCGCGGAAGAGCAGGCGGTGGAATTCGGCAAAGCGGCCGGCTTTGACGTCACTACACTGAAGGGCTACGAGCCCGGGGTCGGGAACCAGGACCTGAGCTTTTTCACCCCGGAGTACCTGAACCAGTTCGACGGCCTCATGATGATGGCCAACGGTGATATCGGCATGACCACAGTACAGAAGAAGGCCATTGTGGACTTCGTGAGAAGCGGTAAAGCCTTCATCGGTGTCCACTGTGCCACGGTCATGATGTACGACTACCCGGAGTACGGGGAGATGCTGGGGGCGTATTACTTCCAGTCGATCGCGACGCCGCTGCTGGGAAGCAGCACTCCCGTCAACCAGCGGCGACTGGGCGTGCTCAAGGTTGAGGACAACACGCATCCGGCGACCCGCATGTTCGCATCGAGCTGGCCCATCGTTGAGGAGTTCTATACCTTTGCATCGGCACCCTGGAGCGAGTCGGCACCTGAACTGAACATCTCCTCACCCGGCAACTTCAAGGCGCCAATGGGTTTCTCCCGCGACCGCGTCCACGTGCTGCTCAGTCTGGATACAGAGCATATGGATCTTGACGGCCTTGCGCCTCGCGCCCGTATCCGGGAAGGCGGTGATTACCCGCAGTCCTGGTGGCGCTACTGGGGCGAGGGCCGCGTATTCTATACTTCGCTGGGGCACCTTCCGGAAACCTGGACCAATGATTCAGCCTTCAGGGCACACCTGACAGGTGGTATCCGCTGGGCGCTCGGGTTGGAGAATTGATCGCGACATGGCTGAATTGGCGCAATTACTCCAGCTTCCATACCGGCCATCGGGAATTTCGGGGCCGGTTGGGTGGAGAGCTGCCCTGACCGCTACAGGCTGGGGTCTTGCCGGTTTTAATGAACCAGGTGGGGCCTCAAAGTCCCGCGTTACTGAGAAGCTGGTATCACATGGTGGGCCGCGTAGCCCAGGTATCTCAACATTCGTGAGTTCACCGGCAGCCCGGCACGCATGCGGCACAGTGATACCATCGCCGCCGCTCCCCGCTGGGCAGGCGTAATCCGGGACAGGGATTCCTCGGGGACAAAACGCAGTCGTGTATACGGGTTGACTTCCCAGACCACGACCTCGCCGTCCTGATCCAACGAGTAATCGAAGGCCAGAACATCGAGCCCGAGGAGCCGCGCTATCGATTGAAATTTCTCATGGTTTGGGTCTTCCTGACCGGTGTACCGGAGGTGTTCTTCCTCAGCGTCTGTGCTGGTGTCAGCGACATTGTCCCGGACAACCCAGTCCTGTGCGCGTTTGCTGAACAGTGAAATACCCATCGGGCCGCTTGCGAGATAACGGCGCATTCTGTACCACCCGTCATCCGGGTTGCGGACGTCGATTATCTCGATGGCGACGGGGTTGGCAAAGCCTTTCAGATTTTCCTCGCTGATCTCTTCCGGCCTTTCCACTCGTAAAATCTTTCCCTGGTGACCCCAGTTCTCCCGCACCATCAACGGAAATTTCACGCCGGAATAATCCTGCAGGAATTCCGCGTGATTTTTTATCAGCACCGAGCGCGGTGTCCGCAGCCCGATTGTGGTAACCGCCTGGGCCGCCTGAAATTTGCCTGCGTTTATCTGACGGTCGACACGGTTGATCACCGGAATTCCGCGGCCATCGCAGTCCTGCTGTAACCGGCTGATCTGCTCGTAGACAGCGTCTGACCACAGCTTCACCGGATCCAGGGTCCAGTTGACCAGCACCCGAATACCGTCCCATTCATCGATTGTGCCGGGTAGCTCCAGCACACGGAAATCCGGGCTGAAATCAGGAAACGCGGTGGCTACCCAGTTCCGAATGATGTCAAAGCTGTTGTTGCCATTGCGAACGACCGCGTCGCGCAGCACGAGAATGGCGGGGTTTGACTGATCCAATCTGAATCCTCTTGATGCTTAGGGAGACCATGAGTAATTATCGTCAGCGACCTGCAATAATTGATCAGAGGTTGCCTGGCGAATGGGCCAGATGGATCAACTCATTGGTTCCTGTCATGTTCATCAGGCGCGCCCGGCACCTGCCTCACTTTATGGCAGCCAGGTCCAATACCAGATCCCAGTTAAAGCGCACAAAACGGTTCAGTTCACTGATCAGAATGCGCTCCTGGTCGCTGTGTGCTCCGAAGCCCAGCGGTCCATCCTCTCTGTCGATGGCCGGTCCGATACCGTAGCACTGGATTCCGGCATTGCGCAGGTAGGCCATGTCGGTGGCGCCGGTACTCATGGTCGGCAGTGTAATAACGCCATAGTGGCGAGTCACGTTGGCCTCGATGGCGGCAAAGGCGGCAGTATTCAGGCTGGCCTGACCAGGCGGGCGGGTGTTGCGTTCCCCCAGGCTGACATCCACTGCCGGGTCGTTGACCACGCGGCGGATTTCGTCCAGAAACCGGGGGACGTTTTCATCGGGCAGTGCGCGAAAGTCCACCGTCGCGCGAGCCTCGGAAGGAATGACATTGATCCGGTAGCCCGCATCGAAAATGTTGGGCGACAGTGAGGATCGTAACATGGAGGCGTGACGAGGCTCGTTGGCGAGAAAGTATTCATCCGCCTCGCGGGCCCGACCCGGATCCAGCACCGCCAGGTATCGTTCCGCGTCGGCAGCGGGAGAGATGGAAGCCAGCCGCTCGAAGTAGGCGGCCGTGGTTTCGTTCAGGCGGACCGGCGTGCGCCAGTCAGCGATTGCCGCCACCGCCCTGGCGAGACGTGCCACGGAATTGGTCTGCAGGGGCACGGAACCATGCCCGGCGACACCCGTAGCAACCAGTTCTACCGCGTAGGGAATCTTCTCCACGGTCTGTACCGATGCGTACTGCACTTCCCGATTGACCCGGGTGACACCGCCGCCTTCGGCAAGACAGAACTCGGCATCGATCTTGTCAAAATGGTTATTGACCATAAATTCAATACCGTATTGGGTCGCGCCTTCTTCACCGGATTCGGCCAGGAAAATCACGTCCCGCGCCAGGGGGATATTGAGCCGCCGGAGGTTCAACATCACCATCAGTGCAGCGGTCAGGTTGTCCTTGTCGTCCACTGCACCGCGCCCGTACACGTACCCGCCATCGACTGTGGCGCTGAAGGGTGGGAAGAGCCACTTTTCCGGATCCACGTTTACCACGTCGGTGTGGGCCATGATCAGCAGTGGCCTCCCGGCACCCGAGCCCTTCAGACGGGCCAGAACGTTGGGGCGGTCCGGATCGGTCGCCAGCAGTTCCACGGGAATACCCTCCGCTTCAAGGACGTCGTGCAGGTATTCCGCCAGCGGCAATTCCCGACCTGGCGGATCACTGGTGTCAAACTGCAGCAGGGTTTGGAAATGGCTCAGGGTTTCTTCTTCCACCGCCACCCAGTCCGGTTCCGGAAGTTGTGCGAGAAGCAGGGAAGGTGAGACCCAGACAAGTGTCGCAATGGCGGTGCAATACAGACTGCGCATGGGGAACCTCCCGAATTCGCTTGATGAAATAACGGTGCCGATAGACCACACTTGAGATGGAGTTGTGGCAGCGGCAGGTCGCCTGTCGGATTTTTTAAAAGTTAGCCCGAAAGCCGCGTGTTGTCCAACTTTACTGCTGGATAAGTGCCGCGGTGATCAGGCCCCGCGCGAAGGCAGGACTGAAGCGCCGCTTAGGCGCAATCGTTGTAGTTCTGACAGATGGCATCCGAGTGGGGGCGGTTGTCCGCCGCGTACTGTAACCCTGCAGATCGAAGACAACGGGTATTCCTGCTGCGAACAGTTCTCGTCAGCGACCGCCGGCTATATCGATCAGTGCTCCTGCTACATAGGACGCCTGATCGGACATCAGCCAGACGATGCAGTCGGCTACCTCCTGAGGCGTGCCTATGCGCTGCATGGGAACATGGGGGCGCAGCCGTTCTGACCTGCCAAGGTCCCCGGTGTCGGCGTGGATATCTGTTTCTATCAGACCGGGCCTGACTGCGTTGACACGAATGCCCTCGCCGGCGACCTCCTTGGCCAGACCGAGGGTAAACGTGTCAATGGCGCCCTTGCTGGCAGCGTAGTCGATGAATTCTCCAGGAGCACCCAGCCTGGCTGCCGCCGACGACAGGTTGACGATGGCTCCGCCGTGCCCACCCAGCCGGGTTGACATCCGTTTCACGGCTTCCCTGGCGCACAGAAAGCTGCCAAGCACGTTGACTGCAAAAACCCTTTCCACCCGTTCACAGCTCATGTCCACCAGGCGCGAGCTGGTGGTGATGATACCGGCATTGTTTACCAGGGCGTCCAGGGCACCGAATTGTTTGTCCACAAGTCCAAACAGTGACAGCACTCCGGCTTCGTTACTCACATCCGCCTGACAGGCCACCGCTTCACCGCCTGACCGCAGAATCTGCTCGACCAGGGCATCCGCCTCTACTTTTCGGTTGCGGTAGTTCAGGCACACGCGCCACCCGGATCGGGCGGCGGTGAGTGCCGTGGCGGCGCCGATACCACGGCTGGCGCCGGTTATAAGGACGGTTTAAGCTGGCTGGACGACATTTTCCTGGGTTCCCTGGCTTCTCAACAGCTGTGAAAGGTACCGTATCGGGCTGGAAGTAGGAAGGGAGCGTCACCGGAAGTGGAGCCCGGTTCAGTGTCGGGGGGTCCAGAAGAAAACATCCCAGTCGCGCAGCGGTTCGGTACCCGGGTACAGCGGTTCATCAACGGGCCGGCCAGCCCTGGCGGCCCATTGTTCCATCATGGCGAGCCGTTGTTCCCCGTGAATTTCAGTAGCAGTCATAGCATAGGTCGCATCACCGATACGAAGCAGCCCGTTTCCACCTCTGTTACGCACCCGCTGAGTCCAATAGCCTCCGTCCGGCCGGGTGGCGGTGATGACTCCGTCCGCAGTTCCCACCCAGTTCAGATAGATCACCAGGGGCGGGAACCCCGCCTGTTTCATGAGCAATGGCCCCTGGTGCCGGGAATTGAGTGGCGTGAAATCACCTGGAGGTTCGGTCAGGGTGCCACCGATAAGGATGCCGGGCGTTCGCGCCAACCCCTGGTTGGGCAGATAGGGCGCGGTGAACATCCAGGCCAGGATCCCGGCGACCAGCATGGCCACTGCAGCAAACCCTGCCGTTCGGTTCATGACGCATTCTCCTGGATTGGCGCTTTTTCAGTCACAACAGTGACAATCGAATTAGTGTGAACAGGCCCTAAAGTATCCCCCCGGTGCCAGGATGTCCAGCAAACTCAGGTATCCAAACCGGTTCGCACTGGCACCCGAATCCCAACCGGGATATAGTCTGGGGGTGAGCCGATCAAGGCATATCCCTGTCAACCTGAACTACTCCGGGAAGCAAGCTAATGAACAAGAATCCTATCCTGAAAATGACTGCGACTGTGTGCCTCACGCTGATTACTCTGAGTTTCAGCGCTTCTAATTATGCTCAGAGCAGTTTCCTTGACCCCTTTAACTTCATCATGGAACAGGCGGAAGCGCTGCTACCGGAGCTGTTTCCCACCGGACCCGAGACTTTCGAGGCGGAGGTCCTGGGCTCCTCCTGGCTGGCGCGCTTCTACGAGGAAACAGGGATCTACGGTGCACTGAATATAGATGAAGGCAATTTTTACGTTCTGGGCGGCCCCTGGACCGAAGTCACGCTTATTGACTCGCTCGACGCCCTCCTGACCGCGCTTGGCTACGTGCCGCCTGACGAAGGGAATGGCGGCGACGACGGCGATGGCGATGGCGATGGCGATGGCGATGGCGATGGCGGTGACGATGGCGACGGTGACGATGGTGGCGACGGTGGCAGCAGCGATGGGCAGAACGCGGTTCTGAACCAGGGCAGTGGCAGTTGTGTCAACCTTACCAATCCGGCAGTGGGCACTGTCGCCAGTTATGCGGGGTCCGTGTTCCAGGACGGCATGACCGGCAACATCAACTACACCACGACCTATACGGCAGTCACTGATAATTCGACGACTACCGAAACGAATCAGCAGATCAGTGCTTCCGGATTCAGCTCCAGCACGCTATCCACAACAACCTCGTATATTCTGCGTGCCAATGGCTGGCTGTACTCTACTGAGACGGACACCGAAGCCACCACTACGTCACAGGGTTTTTCTGTGACATCCGCATCCAACACCGTCTTTGATCCCCCCAAGTTCGAATCGCCGGAAACCATTTGCAGCGGCATGATCTGGTTCGTGGCCTCGGTAGTCTCCATGACCACCGGCACCAACCTGGGTGTTCCGATTCCGGCGTTTTCGGCCGATACCGGTGAATCGATCCTGGAAACCCTGTCGGTCAGCCAGTCACTCACCGTTCCAGCAGGAACCTTCAGTACGGTGCATCAGTTGATCAAGAGCCTGAACGATGACGGGGTGGAAGAGGGTTACTCGGAAGCCTGGTTTATCAACAGCGCCGGCGGTGTGCCGGCCAGAATTGACACGTACCAGAGCGTCAATGGTGTTGACGAGCTGGTTTCCCGGGTGGAGCTGCAGTCCCTGAACATCTGACCGCGGAGTAACCGGCCGCCGACCCGGTATGATCGTATGAGGCTGTGAGCCCGGCTGTCGGGTTCATAGCTGGTACCGGCGGAAATGGCTATACCTGAAGTAAACTCGGCTTCCAACGGTGCTGCGGGTTATGCAGCCGGCACCCCGGACGATACTTAGTCGGTCCGGGATACACTGACGTTCTGGCTGGTCGCATAGACAGGCGGTCCATACTGCGTGTAGACGGCGACGTCGGCGGCGTCACGACCAAAGCCAATGGTCACGTAGCCACCCTTCTGTTCCGGGAGTGTCGCGTCAAAGGTGTACCATTGGCCTCCCACAAAGGCTTCGAACCAGGCGTGAAGGTCCATGGGTTGCAGGCCATAGCGATACCCCACCACCATCCGTGCCGGTATGCTCAGGCTGCGACAAAGAGCGATTCCCAGGTGCGAGAGATCGCGGCAGACGCCGTACTGCTTGGCATTGACCTCTATTGCGGAGATGGGGAAATTACTGCTGCCGGGCTCGTAGCGAATGGTGGAGGTCAGCCAGTTCTCAATAGCAGCCACCTGATCGTAACCCGGTATCTGCCCCTCGGTAATTTCACTGGCCATCTGGTAGAAACGGTCCGACTCGCAGAATCGGCTGGGAAGCAGGTAACCGAACACGGTGTCCGGCAGGTTCTGAACTTCAACAAATGGCGCTCCCGGGGAAATTTCCACAACTTCAGGGGTATCGACTTCAGCCACGGTGGAGACGGAAAAAAATCCGGCCGGCGCGATCAACCGCTGGCACAGGTTACCGTAACTGTCGGTGAATTCTATGATAGGAACCCTCGGCGACAGCCGGTATTCCTCCTGTGTTATCCACTGCTGGTATCCACTGCGCGGCCTCAGCATCAATACAAAAACGGTTGGTTCCGGTATGTCGAAATTCAATTCACAACTGGTTCGAAGGAGCATAGTCAGTCAGTCGATTAAAATGGCAGGCTTACCTTATGGTTCGGACTGGCGTGATACAGCAGTGGTGAAGGAGCCTGCCAATTACCACCGCAGGGTGCCGCGGGAGTCACTCACAGGCTCCTGAAGTACCGCTACCGTCTCTGGCCGAGGCTCGTGCACAATCCGCCTCGACCATTTCGCCGGCAAAGGCGGTACGGGGTCACTCGCCGTGTCAAGGAAGAGCGGGTGACCGCCAGTAGTCTGAAAACTTCCATCGACAAGCAGGAGGATAACATCAGTTCCCGCCTATCCTGCAAGAATTTCTGTGGATCAGGGTCCGGCCTATGCAGCGGCATTTCCGGTGTACCGGCCAATGTATGAGCGCTGCGCTCGCCGGGGCCGTTTTCATCGGCTTCGCGCATTACAATTGGCACATTCACTGTGGTGACAGGGCAGGGCAGGGCTGGTACACGGAAACAGCGCCGGGTATGCCTGCCCGGTGCCGCCATGGTGATTCCGTCCCTTTGAAACGATAATTCCAGAAGCTTCGTTCCGGGATGTGGCGCTCCCCCGATGGAGTGATGCCTATCCGGAATCTCCTGTCACAGTCGGGGTCCGGTTTCGGGCTCCGCAGCAAGGGGCGGCATTCTGTTGCGACCGAAAGGACAGCCCTGCCAGCCTGGGAAGCTTTGCGGGATATTGTGTTGACAGCCGACGTGTCCGGGGCGGGGCGCGGCAGATGCTGAATTCACCGCACAGACCCTGTATTCTCGACCACAATCCGGTACGATTGGACTTTCCAAAGAGTTGCGCGGCGAGCCTGGCTCAAAATCAACCAGGGGTTCCTAACTAACAGACCTTCAGGCCATGTATCATGAGGGCAAACAGGAGGCGGTAACAATGACACTATTTCCTAAAGACTTCGATCCAGCCCTGATGCGATCCGTATCTGCCATCATTCTGTTGTCCGCGGTGTCGGGTAGCGGATTTTCCCAGTCGGAGTGGGCGCCGAATATTCTAGTCGACGGGCAGCCTGATATTACCGGCATGTGGAATAACGTCGGCGCTACTGCAACGCCACTCGAACTCCCGGACCGGTTTCAGGGTCGCGTGCCGACCCAGGCAGAACTGACGGAGTTCATCAATGCCAGGGATGCAGCGCGTAAAGGTGCTGTCTGGACCGGTTTTGAAGAGAGTGCCGGCGTCGGCGCCTATGAAAACTACTGGTTCGACTGGTACTGGAGCGACCCGGAAATTGATGCCCCGGCACTGATCATCGATCCACCGAATGGTCGCCGACCGGAGCTCACCGAACAGGCCAAGGCAGTACGTGCCTTCAATATTGAGCACGAACACGATTCGGCAGCAACTGTCGAGGCGGGGGATCGCTGCCTGTCGCGGGGCGTTTTCGGCATGATGATGCCCACGGCCTATAACAATGGCAAACTGATTGTCCAGTCACCGGGGTACGTGGTCATTCAAAGTGAGATGATCCATAACTCGCGCATCATACCGATCGACTCAGGTCCTCACGTCGATGACAAAATCAAGCAGTGGGAAGGAGATCCACGGGGGCGCTGGGAAGGCAATACCCTTATCATCGAGTCCACCAACTTCAGGTACGTGGGTAATATGCGGGCACCGGGAACCCCCGGCCCCGGTAACGCACCGCAACATGAAAGCCGTAAAATGATCGAGACCTTCACCCTCGTCGATGAGAATACCTTGCGTTACACCCTCACCGTCGATGATCCGGAAACTTATACCGCGCCGTGGACAGTCGCATTTCCCTACATTCTCGACAATGACTACGATCAGTACGAGTATGCCTGCCACGAGGGCAACTACGCGATGATAAACCGATTGAGCGGTGCGCGGGCTCAGGAAAGCAGAATCGCGGAGGCCGGTGGGCAATAGTTTGACCGGTCCAGGCGATTGATCTGACGGATTCTCCGGGGGCACGAATTCCGTACCGATGCGCTTGTGATATGATTCCGCTTTAGCGGTAGTTTCAGCCTCGCGAAATCCTACATTGATGGGCAATCTTCTGCAGCAACTGAAAAGGCGCAGGTTTTTCCGGGTGGCTGATTGCCAATCAGAATCCGGTGTGATTGTTGCTCTATCCGGAATTAAAATCGACGACAATTGAAGTCGATGAATCGGAATAACAATGTACTTTAATAATCTACCCGTTCCATTTTATTTTTCCGCAAACCTGTTGATTTCCAGACGCCTTCGTGTTTCAGGAATTTGTGCTTTACTGGCATCCGGCCTGCAGTTTTCCGGGGCCTGGGCAGCAGAGAATCAGAACTCAGGGCAGATACCGGAATTGATTTCATCGACCCGGGCCGTCGCTATTGATAAACCCGCGGGCTTGATTGCAACGCCATTGACCGTATTGAGGTATGAGCCAATGGTTGATATTCAGTCAAGAGGTATAGCGGAGCTTCAAGGCGATGTTACCGTTCGCGGCGGGCTGTTTGAAGGAACCGGTTTCAAGATCGGTGCCGTCAGCCTGATCGACCCGCAAACCGGGCATTACGCAGGGGACCTGCCGATAGATCCGAACTTCCTTGAATATCCCAGGATTCGAACAGGAATTGACAACACGTATCTGGGCTTTAATTCAACCAGTGCCACTATAGACTTTGGCAATGTCTACATTGCCGAATCAAGTTCATTGAGTGTGGGCCTGGGGGACCACGACAGTCAGATTCGACAGATCACGCTCTCTGATGTCCTGCCACTTCCCGATGGGTATCAAACAGGGGTTTCCTATGCCGCCTCCAGTGGTGATGGAACTCTTGATTTTGGCGATTATGATCTGGAGCGCGCCACTTTGGCATTGAGGCGGACCGATGACTCCGCTGCGACCAGCGTGCTGGTGTCCTGGCAACGGAAGTTTTTTGGCTGGCCGGGTATGTACACGGGGCGGCAGTCGCTGGCAGAAACCGATTACACAAAAACCGGGCTGATTCTCGTCGATCATCTGGTGCAGAAAGACGAATCCGGGTGGTGGAACCTGAGTGGGTACTACCGGCGACTCAGGGATGATTACGACTTCAACCGCTTTACCCGGGAAAGCGGCGCTCCGGGCTCTTTCGACCACGAAACTGAAAGCTTCGGCCTGGGCGTTGAAGGAAACCTTCCTTACCGTCAATGGCAAATCGATTTCGGCAGCCAGTTCAGCAGTGACAGGCTAGTGAATTCAACGGATCTGCTGGGCGGGTCATTCGAGAAGCGCCGTTACTTCAAAGCGGGAATTGTCCCCACCCTCTCGTGGGACACGGGCAGCGGTCTTGATGCTGCGCTGCGGGTCGGAGTCAATTTTGACTGGTCAGATGAAGACGGGGAATACTTCTCACCACTGGTCGGGGTTTCATTGGGAGACAGTACGGCCACGGATACCAGGCTCGTTACTTTGGAGTACAGCGTGGCATCGCAGGTTCCCGGCTATACCGCCCTCAAATCCGGAGTCAGCGGGCTTTTTGGAGGTAACCCGTTATTGGAACGTGAGCTGGCAAGAACACTGCAGCTCCAGGCTAAACGGGAATCCAGCAGTTATGAAATCGCAGTCACCGGGTTCATTCGGTGGGATGATGAGCTGATCGACTGGACCTACTCCGTCGACAGTCCCTTCTCACGGCAGGCCAATCCTGTCGATATGGACACCCTATGGCATTGAATTTTACGCCCAAAGAAGGTTTCAATCCGCCAGAGTCTCGGTGGGGTACACCTGGCTCACAAAGGATGAAGATTACGGGGCGGAAGCAGTGGACGCCAGTTATTATGCGCTGAACTTTGCGAAGCATCGGCTCAACATTTCATGGTATCAGGCCGTTAACAATGCGATTGAGATTCGAGTTGACGGTGAGGCACGGGTCCAGGAGAAAAACCTGCTTCGTACCAGCGATGAAACTGCGTTCAACGGTTCAGTCAGTCTTGTGTGGCGTCCTGTCGCGTTGACCGATGTGCAGTTTGAGCTTGTCGGGGACAACATAACAGACAGCGATTTCCAGGATTTTCCGGGCACGCCATCTGCTGAACGCCAATGGAGTTTACGAGCCACGTATTTCTGGTAGGGTTTTCTGATGCAGATTGCTACTGATTGTGTTGTCAGTTTTCATTATGTGATTAAGGATGCCGAAGGTGTGGAACTGGACAGGACTTCCGATCAGCCCATTTCCTACCTGCACGGCAGTCCTGCACTGTTGCCCGGCCTTGAACGGGCCATGACGGGCAGGACTGCCGGTGACCGGTTTGCTGTCACCCTGTCACCGCAGGAGGGGTTTGGTGAAGCCCGGGCCGACAGTGCTCAGCGGGTGCCGAAAAGTCACCTGCGCGGTGCGAAAAAATGGCGGCCAGGCATGCGGGCTGTCATACACACGAAACAGGGGGATCGCCAGGTCACCGTTTTGAAGGTGGGGCATACCATGGCCACCATTGACACCAATCATCCCATGGCCGGCAGAACCCTGGTATTCGAGATCGAGGTGACGGATGTGCGGGAAGCCTCAGCCGAGGAATTGGCCCATGGCCACGCCCACGGTCCCGGTGGGCATCACCATTGATTCACAACCTCTGATCAATAAAGGCCGAATCGGGCGCGGCCTGTCGTGCTCTGCCTGAGAAGGCTTCAGGCGACTTCGCGGTCCGCCTCGCGCCCCCGCACCGTGAAGGCCTGCCCTGGTTTTACCGGGGCCTCCCCTGTTAGCGGCGGAAAACCTCTGCGAACCGGTCAGACACAGTTTCCGCCTCACGCTTGCGAGCGGCCCGGAGCATGTTCGCCATACCGTAGTTTCCCTCGTGGCAGGCGTATTCGTACATCTGAGCCTCCACTTTGGTCAACGGAACGATCGCAGTCAGCCTGTCAGTAAACGTGGAAGGATCCTCGATGGTGAACTGGTAATCGATGGCCTGCGGCCCGGTGCGGGTAAATCGCTCGGTGAGTACTTTGTTTGCTGATGTACCGTAGCCCTCGAAACTCTGGGTCAGGCCATTGAAATTTTTCGTAATCACAATCAGTGACTCGTCATCCCAGTATCCACGGGAATCCCCAGACCACAGAGCGAGGTTCTGTTCCAGCTCCGGGAATTCACCGAGCTTCACGATACGGGCATCGTGGATCATTTCCGTCATGATCACCACATGGTCTTTATTTTGAACAATCTGTACATTATTGTTGTACACGCTTGGCATCAGTTGTGGCCCGGTATTGAACCCTACGATACAGCGCTCGGACAGCCCTCTGTCCTCGGGGCCGTCGCGACCTATGCCACCGACCATAAATCTTACCGGCCGCTGCCCGTCGACCCGCCTCGCGCCTCCCGGCTGGTAGTCGACACCGTCCACCAGTGGTGGAACACGACCGTTGGGCGGATACACTATGTGCGAAGTGCGTATATCGCCCTCCCGGGTAATATTTTCCATCCATATGGTATCGTTATAAAAGGTTTCGATACCCGAAGCAGTGCGGATAACCTCGTTCGACCTGCCTATCCTCAGTGGCTGCTCCCGCGCTGCAGCGACTTCTTCCACTGAGAGAAACTCTCTTTCACCGAACTGTTCGGGACGCTCCATCGGAACATCGGAGGAAAAATTCCAGACACCCTGCAGATCCGGGTGTCCCCATTCGGTGCGCGGAACGACATAGTCTTCTGCCGCGAGACCGGGCCGGGGAAATTGCAGCAACGAAGTCATTGTGACAATCAGTAGAAAAATTTTCTTCATGATTCTTTCCCTCGTTTGCGGCGATGGGTTTTGATGGGGCGCAGCCGGAGCAAAGCCAGAATTGATCAGAGCTCCCCCAGGTTTCTCAATGACCTGCGGTGGAGAGGCTCCGGTGTTGTTGGCGGCAGGCATCTACTCCAGCGGGTGCGACTACCGCTTCCTCCTGTGGCAGTCAATTCATTCGATAACAAATTGCTTCAGTGGAGGGAAGCCATTGAATTCCACCGCACTGTAACTGGTGGTATAGGCCCCGGTGGAGAACCAGTACAGGCGATCACCGATACTCAGCTCGATCGGCAGTTCGTACTTGTTGTTTTCGTACATTATGTCGGCGCTGTCGCAGGTTGGTCCGGCGATGACACTCTCTTCAAGTTCGCCTTGCTTTTCCGTGTAGATCGGATAGCGGATTGACTCGTACAGCGTCTCTATCAAGCCTGAAAACTTGCCAACGTCGGTGTAGACCCAACGATGCAGCGCGGTGGCGGATTTGCGTGACACCAACACCACTTCACTGACCAGAATGCCAGAGTTGGCGACCAATGAACGGCCGGGTTCGAGAATTATTTCAGGCAGCTCGTCGCCGAAATCCTCGTACAGAAAATGGTTGATTTCCGACGCATAGGTTTCCAGGTCATTGGTCCGGCTCATGTAGTTGGCCGGGAAACCGCCGCCCATGTTGACCATCTTCAGTGTGATACCGTTTTCTTCCTTAAGGCGGTCGAAGATTATTTTGACTTTGCCGATGGCTGCATCCCAGGCGCCGATATCACGCTGTTGCGACCCCACATGGAATGAGAGTCCATAAGGATCCAGCCCCAGCTCTTTTGCCAGCACCAGCAGTTCTACCGCCATATCGATCTGGCAGCCGAATTTCCGTGACAGAGGCGAGTCTGCTGTGTGGCTACCTTCTGTCAGAATACGTACATACACTTTTGAACCCGGAGCGTACTCGGCAATATTGCGCAGGTCAGGCTCTGCATCGGTGGCGTAGAGGCGCACTCCCCTGTCGTAAAAGTAGGCGATGTCGTTGCGCTTTTTGATGGTGTTGCCGAAACTGCAGCGCTCCGGGGTTATACCCAGTTTCATCACCCTGTCCAGTTCGTAGGTTGAAGCAATATCGAAATTGGAGCCACGATCACGCAACAGCTTCAGCACTTCTTCCGCCGGATTCGCCTTGACCGCATAATAGATTCTGGCATAGGGAAACAGTTCCACCAGGCGGGTGAACTGCCGATCGATGATACTTGAGCTGATAACCACGAACGGTGTTACCTGTTGATCAGCGAATGCCTTGATCCGATCAAAATCAGCCTGATAGTAATAGTCTTCAATACAAACAGTGTTCATCAATTCCTCTTCGAACGACAACCCGGCAGTGAATGCTGCCGGATCGCGACCGGCAGCGGCGGTGGATATGTCCACATAGTAATCGAGAGTAACGG
>CALOEW010000028.1:0-39041 GCA_942492445.1 uncultured Gammaproteobacteria bacterium | reverse complement strand
ACAGAGAAAGGGCCGTGCCATAATCAACCAGAGGTTCCAGAGATAGGAAGAGGAGTTCCAGGCCATGGTCAGAACGGGATTAGCGCAGCTGGCATACGGAAGGCCTGGCAGTAAACCGCTGGCCGCCAGTCATTTTCCGGAACCCGGAAGGCAGGCAGCCGGTGTAATCCTCCGTCTGGTTGCTGCCCTGGTGTTGGCCCTCGCTGCCACCGGCCCGCGTGCGGGCGAAGTCGATGAGGCTGTCGTGGTATCGGCCATGAACCAGCCAGGCAGACTGCAGGCGGATATCGACCGGGACAGTCGCAGCCGGCCTGAGAAGATAATCCCGTTGCTGGGTCTGGAGACGGGTGACCGCGTCGTGGATATCTTTGCCGGTGGCGGCTACTACAGCGAATTGCTCGCCCGGGTACTGGGCCCTGACGGAGAGGCGGTGCTGCACAACAACATGGGCTTTGAGGCCTGGGGAATCAACGGCTTGACCGATCGTTTTACCGGCCGGGATCCCGGCAATATCGATCGCCATACCACCAATGGAATCAACCTTGACCTGGCACCTGAATCTGTCGATGCAGCCCTGATCGTCATGGCGTTGCATGACCTCTATGTTGTGCCCAATCGCTATAACGGCCGGGAATATGTGCCGGTAGGCGAACCCGCAAACGTGAGCTATTTTCTGGAGCAGGTTTTCGGGGCGCTGAAGCCGGGTGGTCGATTCGTCGTGGTCGATCATGCCGGTGAGCCGGGAATGGCACCCGACCTTGTCGCTGACCTGCACCGGCTGGATGAGGGCCTGGCCAGGAAAGACGTCGAAGCCAGTGGATTCCGATTCGTCACATCCTCCTCTGCCCTGCGTAATGCGGCAGATGATCCGGGGCGCATCGTTTTCGACGAGGACCTGAGCGGTAGAACTGATCGATTCGTTCTGGTTTTTGAAAAGCCACTGTAAGCAGGAAAGCCGGGAATCGGTTTTAATGACGTCAGGCACGCCAGCCAGTCAAAATTTACCGCGCTGTTTTAACCAGAGATTCCCTGACATCAAATGATACGGTTGCAGTCACAGAAAATCCCCTGACCATGGTTGCAGAATCAAGCCGAATACCGGCGCAACTCCCGGCTATTTTCATTGCCGCTCAGAATGGGGAAGCCTATCGGGAACTTCTTGTCCGTGAGCTCGGTGAGCGCGTCAAGATCACAGTCGCCCGAACACCCCGTGAAGTGATCCGGCGCTATGGTGGTGAACCGGTCATCCTGGGGCGACCCGATTTCCTGGTAGAGCTGATTGAGGCCAGGCCGCCGGTTCACTGGGTACAGTCGATCTGGGCCGGTGTCGCACCACTCATCAGGCTGGAATTCCGGGACTATCGGTTAACGGGCGCCAGGGGTGTGTTTGGTGAGCAAATGTCCGAGTACGTATTCGCCTACCTGCTTGCCCGGGAAATCCGGCTGGAGGCCCGCCGCCAGGCACAGGAAGAGCGACGCTGGGACAACCGGGAAAGCGGTTCCCTGGGGGGCAAGGTGCTGGGCATCATGGGTACCGGCGCCATAGGTCGATCCCTGGCCCGCACAGCACTGCATTTCGGTATGGTACCCATCGGCTTCAACCGTGGTGGCGCGGCACCGAAACCCTTCGCACAGACTTATACCCGGGGCTCTCTTTACGAGTTTCTGGAACGCAGCGATTACCTGGTCGGGGTGCTCCCCGACACGCCCGAAACCAGCAGGCTTCTGGATGCGGAAGCACTCTCGCACCTGAAAGAAAGTGCCATGCTGATCAATGTGGGGCGGGGTAATCTTGTCGATGATGGCGCCTTGGTACAGGCTCTCGAAGAAAAGCGGCTCGCAGGCGCGGTTCTGGACGTTTTTGACAACGAGCCCTTGCCGCCGGACAGTCCTCTCTGGCAGACCCGCAACCTGCACATCACCGGACACGTTGCCGCAAGCAGCAGGCCAGCCGACATTGCCCGATTGTTCCTGGACAACTATCAACTTTTCGTCCGGGGAGAAAAGTTGCGACACCCGGTGGACTTTTCCCGGGGGTATTGACGCCATGTTGCCGGCCACACCTACAAGTGCAGGATTCAGCATTCAGTTGCCTCGAGTGCTGTGATCAATTTTCGACTGAAGGAAGCCCTCTGGCCATATTTTTGTGGGAAAGCAATGTACTAAATTAGGAGGTTTCTCAGAAATTGACCCGGGTAGTCACCTGGAACCGGTGCAGGCTGCCAGTGTCGCCACTGAGTGTACTGCGCCAGCCGTACAGGTACTCGATGCCAACGGAAAAATTCAGGGTTGGTGTCCAGATCAGATTGGCATGGGCAGAGCGGCTTTCCCGGGTCAGTTCAGGGCTGGTTGAGCGGTCCGGATCGGATCGGGAATAGCTCAGGGCCAGAGTCGAACGCCAGCGAGGTGCCCAGTAATGTTGCCAGGCTGCCAGACCACTGTGGGTTGCAGCCAGTCGCACCTTACCCCCTTCAGTGACCGTGGCGTCGGCATAGGTAGACAGGGTCGAATAGCGCGACAGTGCGTTACCGTAATTGAACATGAAACGCAGATTGTCCAACGCGCCGGTTTCGATTCGACCGGCAAGGCTGAATGCGTTACCCCTCTTTCCATCGCTGGAAGTGCCAGGCCAGGGAGGATGCGTCGTGGTGATTTCCCGCAGCAACATGCTGAGCGAGACGTTTCCCCGGCTGCCGGAACGGTCGATCCGGATTACCAGGTCCGGCGGCCGGCGATCGCCGGTCGTCAGGATCCGTTCCGAGTTGGAATAATGCAGCCGGTTGAGCGAGTCCTCCAGTGCAACGCTCACACTGGTTGCTGCATCAAGGGTCTGCCGCCAGCGTATCAGGCGCTGACGAGTCACCACATTGCCGACGGCGATGCCGCTGTCAATGTCAGCCAGTGCCGAAGTATTGGTAAAGATGGTGTAGGTATGACCGACCAGCAATGGACCGAGCACGAGGTAGGCGTGGCGCAGCCTCGGTTCATGGCCATCCTGTCTGTTAGCATCGAGATCACCCTCGACCAGGGCTTCCAGCTCACCCAGAGCGGTACTCTGCACTGCCCGTAACCAGACTCGGGATTCCCTTGCGTGAACATTCAGCCGCTGCCAGTTCGAGGCGGATCGCCCGGCTACCGGAATATCCGGGATCCACAGCTCGCTGTCACCCGACCGATTGCGATCGGGTGTAATTCCGCCGGCCAGGAGCTGGAGTCTGAAAAACCCGCCCATGGACAGGCGGGTAGATTCTGCTCCCTGTAAGCTCAAAGGAAACAGCAGGCCGGCCAGCAGCAGAATCATCGAGCTGACGGACCAGCGGAACTGCTGATTCACCGGCCCGATTCTCCGGCATTGCGGTACAGTGCGTGGCAGGCGCTGCAGGTGTCGTCTATGCGGGAGAGAAAACGCTCCATCTGTTGTGGGGACAGCCAGCCCGTTTCTGCCAGGGTAGCCAGGTCCCGCGCCTGAGATTCCAGTTGCCCGGCCAAGGTGTCGAAGCGGACTCCTGCGTTCGTCTCCAGCGGCAGTGACCGGGCAAGCTCCTGCACCCGAGTAGCGCCGTCCCCCAGGCTCCGGGCCGATTCGGCGATGTGGACGAACTGCTGCTGCCTCTCCCTGGCCAGCTCCGTTTCTGTCCGGTGCAGATCGAACAGCAACGAATTGAGCCGGGTGCTGGCCAGCACCAGTTGCTGGCTCATAACGGCATGCAGGCTGGCACTTTCGGCTGTGCGGGTTGGGGCAGACGCTGGCACCGGCGGTGCCAGTCCGTTACCACTGCAGCCGGTCAGCGCCAACGGTAACAGAAGCACAGAAATCCGATAAACTCGATGCAGGGCGATCACAATGATTCAATACTCCAGATAGACCTGATTGATTATGGCACTGCTCTGGCCTCCGGACGAGTTCGCATGAGAGGCACGTTGTAGCCGGCGTGTGCCGGCCTCTCAAGGCGACTCTACGAATTCAGTTGGCTCGTGCAGGGCCCCTTAAGGCGCGGCCTGTCGGCGCCACTGCGTCGTTGTCGTGTTTGGCAGGGGCTACGGTCTTTCCTGCGCACGACGCCTGGCAGCAGCGCCCGACAGACCTCCGCAGAGAAGTACCGGATTGAGACAGAGGTCCGCTAACATTCTGTACCGTATCCTGTAATATCCCGGGGAGCTGACTGGACGTACCGGAAACGGAACGAAAAGTTGATCAAGGGTCAGAAAGTTGCGGTACAGTTTCAGTGGTTTCCTTACCAGGATCCACGCCGGGCAGCCTGATAGCAGCAAACTGGAAATTCACCGGGAATCACCAGGGTGGGGTGCAAAAAATGTGTGGATTGGCTGGAGTCTGGCGCAAGGACGGTGGTACCGCAGACCAGGAGACCATCTCGCGAATGCTCGATCGCCAGCGCAGTCGTGGGCCGGATGACAGGGGAATCTGGGCCTCCGGGCACGTTGCCCTGGGACTTGACCGCCTCAGTATTCTCGATCTTTCCAGTCACGGCCACCAGCCGTTTGTCAGTCCCTATACCGGCAGTGTAATTGCCTACAACGGCGAGGTTTATAACTGGCGCGAACTGCGCCGGGAGTTGGAGCGTGAGGGCGTGCAATGCCGGTCTGATTGCGATACCGAAGTCGTGTTGCATGCTCTGGACCGCTGGGGTCCGGAGCAGGCCGTTGCCCGCTTCAATGGCATGTTCAGCTTTGCCTGGTTTGACCCTCAAAGTCAGAGTGTATGGCTGGCCCGTGATCGTTCGGGAATCAAACCACTCTACCTGGCACAAACACCGCAAGCCGTTGTGTTTGCCTCGGAGGCCAAAGCACTGTTTGCCCATCCCGCCGTAAGTTGCCAACCCGATGCACATTCACTCACGACTCTGCTCTACATGGGGCGGCTGGCCGGTGACTGGACCGGGTTCGTCGGAGTGCGCAGTCTCCTGCCCGGGACGCTGATGCGGATTGACCGCAATGGGCTGGACAGCCAGACCTGGTTCGACCTGGAAAGAGACATCGACGTACAGCGGATAGTAAAAAGCCGCGATGAACCATTCGAAAAGCAGGTCGCAACAATGAGAGAGCTTCTGGAGCAAAGTGTGCAGTTACACCTCCAAAGCGACGCGCCGCTTGCCGTGATGTGCAGCGGCGGCCTGGACTCTTCGCTCACTTCCGCACTGGCCAGACGTCACCGCCCGGACCTGGTCGGCTTTGTCGCCGAAGTCGAGGACGCTCCTGTCAACGAAGCAGCCAAGGCACAGCAGGTTGCGGATCATCTGGGCTTCAGGCTTCATCGTGTGCCGATCAGTTATGAGGAGTATCCGGCGTTGTGGGCCAAAGCCGCCTGGCACAACGATGATCCAATCTATTTCTATCAGAATCCGATGACCCTGAAGGTCAGCCAGGCGGTGAGTGAGCAGGGCTATAAAGTGCTGGTGACCGGCGAAGGCGCCGATGAACTTTTCGGGGGTTATCCATGGCAGATGAATGCCGGCAATCTGTGGCAGGCCAGGCAGTGGCACGGAAAGGTTCTCCCGAATGTTGCCCCATTACGAATACTGGGTCGATTGTTTCGGTCACTGGCGCCCTTCGACAGGGAGGCACTGGCCAGATACCCGTTCCAGGACAGAACCGGGCTGGGCCGGGAACCACCAGGCGCGGAACTGGTGATCGATGACGGTATCCGCCGGCAGCTGGCGAGGAATCTGTTCGAGCGGCTTGCACCGCTGAAAAACCTGGGGGAACGGGCCTTTCTGGCCAAAGGGTTCGATGATTTTTATCACCATTTGCGTGTGTTGCTGAGCTCCAACGACAAGATGACCATGGCGACGTCGGTGGAAATGCGGGTGCCGTTCCTCGAAAACCGGCTTATCGACTTTGGATTGCACCTGGCGCCGAAAGCAAAACTTCACCGAAGCAATCGCAAACGTATTGTCAAGTGTGTCGCCAAGGGGCTTCTGCCGGACAACATTATCAACGCCTTGAAGGTTGGCTTTCCCATTCCTGACAGATTCTGGACGGGCTATGAAAGCATCCTGGATGAGGGTCTGGTCCCGGAACTGTTCAAATGGGGAAGCCGGCAGAAAGAAAACAGGCAACAGATTATCAGGAACAACCCCATCCTCGGGCAACGTCTGGTCAGTATCGAGCTCTGGGCACAATTGCACTGCAATGGAAAGTCACCGGCTCAACTGGAGGAGAGCCTGCGCCGGGCGAAGGGGCGCTGAGCATCAACAGGAGGCAGCATTGAAAATACACAACATCGAAGTGGCCGACAGGGGCACCCATCAACAGATAACCGCGGCTATAGGCAACCTGACATTGTGGTTTCGGGTTCCCGCCGGGATCGGCGTGAACTGTGAAGACGCCACTCCCTTTGTACTGCTGAGTCTGGTTCCCGCAATGCTGTTCGGTGAGAACATCGAAGTTGACGAAAAGTACGGTGTATCGCCCCGGATTCTCGGCGCCGTCGAACAGATCTTCCGAATCTACAGAACTTGGAACCCGGTTTTCAGGCAGATCGATATCCTGGCCCGTCCGGCAGTAAAATCGGTGGAAAAGAGCCGGGCATGCTGCCTCTTCTCCAGTGGAGTGGACGGGACCTACACTTTTCTTCAGAGTCGGGACAGCCTCGACAGCCTAGTCTTTATGAATGGCTTTGAAGGGAATCATTCGACTGCAAAGTGGTCTGCAATGGTTGAAAAAAATCAGCGATTTGCCAACAGGATGGGAAGTGAGCTGTTGCCGGTGGAAACCAACCATCGCAGTTTTCTGGCTGCGTTCGGTTTGTCGGGATTCGCCAATTTCGCCTTCAGGCTGGCGGCGATCGGGCAGCTACTGGAATTCACCACGGTCTATATCAGCGGTGCGGATACCTACAGAGTACTGTTTCCCTCGGGATGCCATCCGTTACTGGATCCGTTGATGTCAACCGAGGCAACCCGGATCCTGCACACCGGGCTGGAAGCCGACCGCGCGGACAAGATCGGACTGATCAAGCAATGCCCCGAAGTCCTTGAGAATCTGAACTTTTGTTTTTACGGGGGAGTGACCAACTGTGGCAGATGCTCAAAGTGCGTGCGCACCTATATTGCATTCCTGTTAAACGGCATCGATGATTTTCCCTTCGAGCAGCAGCCGACCCTGGCGGACCTGGCAAAGGTCCGCATAAGCTCCCATGAGCAGGCGGAGTTTTTCGAGAGTTTCCTGAGTACAGCCGTAGCGAGGAACATGACTGAACTGGCCAGAATAATGCGGCGCCGCCTGGTGCGGTTCAAGCTGAAGCAATTGCTGGTTCAGGCCGAAGCGACCTATTTCCCGCTGCTGACAACGCTTCGGAAATTGCGCTTGCCGCCGGATGACCACCTGGTTTCCGTCGAAATCTTTCCCCGTTATTCGGATCAGTCCGCCGTGGACTACTACCGGGAGAGGCTGCGAAGCGAGTCCTTTCAACAGGAGGTGCATGATATCGGCACGGTATTCCGGTGACTTCCCCGTACCAACGGAGGCGATCGGGGGTCCCTGTTGCTGATCAAGAGTGTCCGGCAGGCTGGACCGGGACCCCCAGTTCCTGTAACAAGGGGCCAAGGTGGCTTTGGTAATGCGTCCAGTGGGCGACCGAAGTGTCATAGATCGGTTGCCTCACCTGCGTGGAGCTGGCGGTCAGGATGGTCCTGTCGGTGCGATGGAACTGCAGGCATTGTTCACTCCACGGCAGCTGGCAGTGCCGCAGAATCCGCCTGACTTCCTGCTCGGTGTTGTCAACCACGTCCTCGTACCTGACACGGATCACGGTATCCAGTAGCGAGGATTGCCAGTGATCCATCAACCGTGCCAGCTGTTTCTGGTAATGGCCGAGCTCAACCTGATCGTAGGCAAAAGGCTGATCCCCGGTGAACAATCGCTGAAAACAGGAAAAGCAGCTGGCTACCGGGTCGCGATCACAATAGATCACTTTTGCATCCGGCCACATCAGCCGTATCAGGCCGATGAACAGAAAGTTCATCGGGGTTTTGTCGACAAGCCGCCGTTCACCCAGGCTGCCGCTGACGGCCTGCAGGTAGCCCTGAGCGAGTTCCCGCAGTTCTTGAGAAGTCGCGGTGGTGGCTGCCTGAGGGAAGGCGGTCGGCCCTTCAGATCCCAGCCGCAGCACCACGAGATCCTTGAACTCGTTGCGTTCTCCCGCTGAATGGACCTGTTCGTGACTGGCGAGAATCTGCTCTATCAGGGTTGTACCCGAGCGTGGCATGCCCACCACGAACAGGGGAGAGGCACGGCTTTTACTGTCCGGGCCTGATACGGACCGGAGCCCTCTGAACAGCCCCGCCAGTTTCCGTTTGCGCCAGAATCCCTGGCTGAATACGGTAACGATCTGGCTGATGAGAGATTCAATCTGGCTGGGGTCATACTGAATGGTTTCCCGTTTCAACCGGTTTCCGGTTTCCAGGTGTGTGTACGCTGAGTCGTACTCCCGCAGGTCGTCGAACGCCTTGGCCAGAGCAAAATTAACCCGTATCCGGTCCGCCTTGCCGAGCCGGCCGGCGTCCAGCTTGAGCAGGGCTTCGATTTCCCGGTCGTTTTTCTGAACCCGGGCGGTATAGACGAGGTTCAGATACGCTTCGGTATAGGAAGGCCGCAATGACAGGGCCCGGCGAAAAGCCTCTTTCGCCTCGTCGGCGTGGCCAAGTGCCCGATGGGCAACTCCGATCTCATTCCACAGGGCAGGTGACTCGCCCCTGTGCAGCGCCCTGTCGAACCAGTTCAGAGCGCTTTGTGCCTGTCCGCTTCTGCAGAGTACCTGGCCCAGAGCCTGCTGCAAGGTCGGGTTGTCGGCATCTGCTTCAAGAAGCGCATTGATCCTGTGCCCGGCCTCGGTATAGCGCGCAGCGCTGACCAGTTCTTCAACCTCTCTTAAATCGCTGTTACGTACTTTGCGTGATTTCTGCATCTTTCTTACCGTCAGGGGGACCCCTCTGATCAAGTCCTATCGGCGCCATCAATTAATCGGGTGTTCCCCAATCAGAGATTCCTTAAATCAGGAATTCCTTCGCTTTTGCACCACAGGCTGTGTCGGTTCAACCGGCGCCCTGAAGGCACCTCTACAGCCGGATTACGGCATCAAACACTGCAAAAAAAAAGGACTTCCAGTTCAGGAAGTCCTTTCATTATAGCGTCAGTCTGACAGCGCCCAGCAAACTCTCGCTGTCAGCACGAACTCCAGACAGATTCCAGGTCTGTAGTTCGAAACGCCTCAGGCTGCCGCGAGGTGGCGCTTTCTTGCCACAAACAACGAAACCAGAGCCAGCATGATCAACGGCAGGGTTTCGGGTTCCGGCACCCCGCTGATCTCGCGAACCAGCTTGTCATCGATCGCTGCGCCGAAAGTGGCGAAGTTAGTGGCCTGCAGAGCGAAGGATCCGGAGCCGCCGATTACATTATCGGTGTAATAAGTCAGTAAACCTGCGGTTCCAATGGCCAGGCCATTGATAGCAGTGCCTGCCCCGACGGCTGCGTCTCTGGCGTCCCTCACTGCCTGATCAGTTGCTACGTTCTCACCGCCGTCACCGGAAACATCGATAACGCTTCGGGTGGGTTCGTAGCCGGCGATGCCAGCAATAAGACCCTGGCTGTAATCGATAGCCCCTGCTATGCCTGTTGTGTTTCCAATTGTCCCCGGTCGAGCTGCACCATTAACCAGTGTCGCAAAATCGGCTGCGGTAGTTCCCGCGTTGCCATCAATAAGCGTCCACGGGACGGCAGTCGTCTGGCCTGTAGACCAGTACACAAGAGAAACTGCTATCTGCCCATAGGCACCAGATGAAATTGCGCTGGCGATGGACGCACTGTTGAAGGCATCAACGTAACCTTGACGCTGCAGGTTGAATTCAGTGGCGTCGACACTGGTAGAAACGTCGACCGCAAGGACCAGGGCCAAATCTATTGGCACTGCCTGCGTGGAACTGGTCGTTGCCAGCCCCAGCATCCCCGCAAGGGCGATCAGGCACCCTTTTACTCGTTTTAACTTTGAAAAAATCATCGGCTCATTCTCCATTCCATTACTTAGTTTGTAATAACCAACCGTGTTATTACCCTGGACATTGTCTGGGTAACAGGTAGCAGCAGGATCTGTGCCAAAACCTGAAAAAACAGATTAATCAATAGGTTAAGCCTGGTCTGAGACCGTAGGGATTGCTCCTGTGTCAAGTTGTCTGACAATTCCGCAGTTGTTTCCCGTTAACGCGTAAAAAATCTGGACAGTACGATATGTGGTAGAAAAAGCCGCAACGACACCCTACATGCGGAGTGGATTTCCGGGGAACGAGCAAAGTCCGGCAGAGTCTGATCAGCAGTTCCCAATCGGAAAGCGAGGCCTTTGGAAGGGTTTTGGTGCCTGTGCCAGGTCCTGCGTTGAGGAACACCGGAGGTCAAGTCCCGGAACCTGACCGGGTGGCAGGCTCCGCCCAGCTGATACCGGTTTGCCGGGACTGGCGGCCGGGTTTCAGGGAATCCCGGGGGAGGGCAGACACCCCGGGGGCTGGGCTGGCGGGTTAAACTTGCGGTATTGCAGATCTCTTTCAGGTAAACAGGTCGAAGGGTTCGAAGTTTCCATTCAGCAGAGTTGCGGGCGCCTGATGGCCAAGCCAGCCCTCGATCATGGTCTGGTAGACGCGGCGGAAATCGGTGGTATGGACCAGGTTGTCACCTTCGGTCAGGCTGGTCAGGCTCGGCAGATCGCCATAGTGGCCGCCCCGTACCCGTTTCCCGACCACGAACATGGAGTTGGCGGCACCGTGGTCGGTACCCAGGCTGACGTTTTCCGGCACCCGCCGGCCGAACTCGGAAAACACCATGAGCGCGACGTCGTCGGCGCGACCGATCCGTTCCAGGTCGTCGATGAAGGCGGCAATGGCGTCCGAGGTGTAGGTGAGAAGTCGTTGATGCAGCGCGTTCTGGAACACATGGGTGTCGAAAGCGTTGTTGCGGTAGGAAACGTAATAAAGGCGGGTGGGCATGCCGGCATCGATGAGCGAAACCACCTTGGGCAGGTCCAGGCTGTTGATGCCGTAATCAACCGGCGAGCGGTAGTTGGTCCACGCCTGCCGCACCAGTGCTGAGGCGTCGTTGGCGCTGCGCGCTATATCGAGCAGGAAACGGCGCGAAGGATTGCCGGTGACGCTGCTGTCCCGGGCAATCGCCAGTGCCTCTTTTTCCTCGTACAGGGCCTCCCGCATGAAACGCTCCGGCTGGTCAAAAACTACCGGTACGTGGTGTTCGCTGCGTACCGCCAGGGACTGGCTGGCCGCCACGTTGACCACGTAGTTGGGTGGTGCGTCAGGGGCCATCAGATCCGCCAGCCTTCCCACCCAGCCGTATTCTTCACCGCTGTTGGGCGCGGCAGTGTGCCAGTAGGCCATGGACGTGAAATGGGAGTAGGAGGGGTTGTCGTAGCCGGAGCCGTGAACGATGGCCAGATTCCCGTCCTTGTAAAGCCGCTCGAACCCCGCCATGCCGGGGTTCAGGCCGAAATGGTCGTCCACGATGCGCAGCTGCTGCCTGGGTATGCCGATGTTCGGTCGCTGGCGGTAATAGGCGTCGTCCCCATAGGGAACCACGGTATTCAGGCCGTCATTGCCCCCGGACAGCTCCAGGATAACCAGGATGCGTTCGTTGCGCGGTGACACGGCTGCCGCCTCGGCGGCACGGCCAAATACCGAGGGCAGCAGCGCGTTGCCACTCAGCCCGGCAATGCCCAGCCCGGCCAGGCCGGTTTTCAACAGGTCCCGGCGTTTGACCTGCGGCCTCGAAAGCAATGACTTATTCATGTTCCTCTCCCAATAACGTGGTTAACCCAGCTGGTACTCCGGTTGGCTCATCAGAATATGCAGTGCCATGCGTAACGCGTCTTCCATGTAGGTCTGCGCCTCGGCGATGGAGGTCGTTCCCAGTTCCCGGTCGAGGAAGCCGACCAGCATAGCGCGGGCCTCCGGGCCCGGTGGCACACGCATGAAACGGGCGATCAGGTAGTCCACCACATCCCCGGTGGTGTGGAGATGCTGTTGCATCACCATGGCGCTCAGGTCCAGGCGGGCGGTGTGGCGGGGAATCGGTTTGACCCGCTCGATGGCCATCTGCCAGCCGCGGAAACTGCCATAGCGGGTATTGAAGTCCTCATCCCGGTCGGCGAGCCGGTTGGATTCCGCCATGACCTGGCCCTCGCCGATCCCGGAGGGCTGGGTCGCCGAAGTGATATCCAGCCCGTCACGGATGCGCCTGGCCACACTCTGGATTTCGGCACTGGGATTGCGGCGATCGGCCGGAATGAAATTGATGTCCGGAAACAGCACGTCCCGGGCAAAATTGCCCCGCTCCAGCAGCAGCCCGGGAGTGATCCAGCTGCGGCCACCAGCCCAGCCGGCGACGGTGGGGGGGCGCAGCAGGGTCTGGCCCAGGGCGCCGGTGGCGCGATTGAAATCCGGGACTCCGGGCACGGAATCAAGCCCCAGCTTCCGGTACGTGGAAACGACCAGTTCCACCGGACTCTTGATATGCGTGCCGACCGAGGCCGCGCTGTAGAAGTCCCGGGACAGAAATATTGTCTCCAGCAGGGCGGCGACCTGGTAATCCGACTCCCGCAGCACGGTGCCCAGTTCACGCTGCAGTTCCGGGCTCAGCGCCTCGCGCACAAAGAAGCGGTAAACTTTCCCGGCGATATACTCGGCGGTGACCGGCTGTTCCATGATGATATCGATGACATCGACGCCATCAAAATCACCCTGCCGGCCGAGAAATGTCTTGACCCCGTCGTCGTGCTGGTCCCCATTGACGACGAAGTCCAGGTCTACGAAGTTCCAGCCGGTGAACGCACGGGCACCTTCGCGGATATCGGACTCGGAGTAGTTGCCGACCCCCATTGTGAACAGCTCCATGATTTCCCTGGCGAAGTTCTCATTGGGAGCGCCTTTGACGTTGACGCCGGCGTCGAGAAAGGCAAGCATGGCCGGATCCTGTGCCACGGCGACCATGAGGTCACGAAAGTTCCCCGTACCCATGGCATGAAACAGTTCCAGCTCGTTCAGCAATTTGCGATAGTCGCGAACCTTGCCTTCGTTGACGGCGTAATGGCCATGCCAGAATAGCGCTATCTTCTCCTGCAGCGGCGTGCTGGTGGACACCATCCGGTTGGCCCACCAGTAAGCGACGCGATTGGTCTCCAGTGAACTGGCCCGCAGCCAGTAAAAGAATTTATTGACGATCGGCTGCAGTGGCCGGTTGCCGGCAGGCTTGACCTTGATTCCCAGTGCCTCACCCTGTTGCCGGGCCAGCGTCGTGGTTGCGGGACGGCTGGGAGGAAAGGGTTCGAGGCCCGGATCGTGAATGCCGGAATGGTCGAAGGGTGCCAGGTGGGGATTGGCGCCGGGATCGAAATACACCAGGCTGCGGACCGCTGCCGTTACCGGCATCGCGGCCAGCGCCGAGATCTGTTCGGGAGTTCCACCGAAGCCGGCCCGTTCCAGCAGGTGGGCTGCCAGGTCGTAATTCCACTCGGTCAGGGGCAGCGGCGACAGATTGTCCTGCCAGGCTGCCGGCCCGGCCTGCTGGGCTGATGCTGTACCGATGGCGAACCATGCCAGGGTCAGGCCGCCGAGGACGGTGATGCGGTTCAGGGTAGTCGTCACGCGGGTCGTCATGAGGCTCTCTCCGATTGCTGCGGGAAGGTCGCAACTCCGCTGCCGCTGACAGGTTGGTGGCCGGGCATCTTGCTGCGATTCGTTCGAGGCAGGAAGGGGCGGTAACCGCGCACAGTCGGAACTTGTTATTATTGCGCTGAGAGTAAATTAGCTGCCGGCACTTTTCAATGGAAGCAGGCAGGGATTTAGTGAAGGGCAATGAAATAATTCAGGTTACACCCTGGGTCGCCGAAGATTTCAACGGGATTGGCCAGGATTTGGTCCTGCAGCCTGCCCATGTGATATAAGAGAGTCTCTGGTCCAATCCACCTCCAGCTGTTGGCAAATGTCTGAAAAATTAAACAAAAGTGGCTTGGCCACCCGGCTTGAAAAGACGCTGCGCGGTGACGTCCTGTTTGATCCTTTCAACCGCGGACGCTACAGCACCGATGCATCCATCTACCAGTTGATGCCCGTCGGCGTCGTTGTCCCGGCCGATGAACAGGACGTGGAGATGGCGGTGCAGATCGCGGCGGAAGCCGGGGTTCCGGTATTGCCCCGTGGTGCCGGGACCTCCCAGAACGGGCAGGCCATTGGCGAGGCCCTGCTGATCGACACCACACGGCACCTCAATCAGGTGCTGGATTTCGATGCCGGAGCAAAGACCGTCTGTGTCCAGCCGGGCACCGTGCTGGATCAGCTCAATCGCTTTCTCAAACCCCATGGCCTCTGGTATCCGGTGGACGTGTCCACGGCCAGCCGCGCGACCCTGGGCGGCATGACCGGTAACAACAGCTGTGGCGCCCGCTCCATCCGTTACGGCAACATGGTTCACAACGTGCGCTCCATCGAAGCCTTGCTGGCGGACGGGACCCGGGCGCATTTCCGCAAAGTGAACGGAATGGAATCCGATAATCCCGTCTACCGGGACCTGGTCGATGACTTGCTGGCGCTGGGCCGCCGGGAGGCCGATGAGATCCGTGCCCGCTTTCCCGATCTTCTGCGTCGGGTCGGTGGCTACAATATCAACGAACTGACCGGGGATGAGCCCAATATGGCCAGACTGCTGGTGGGTTCCGAAGGCACCCTGGGATTCTTCCAGCGCATCCACCTGAACCTGCAGCCGATTCCCGCCCACAAGGTGCTGGGAGTGTGCCACTTCCCCACGTTCTACCAGGCCATGGACAATACCCGCCACATCGTCGAGCTGGACCCGGATGCGGTGGAGCTGGTGGATCGCACCATGATCGAGCTGGCCCGCGATATCCCGTTGTTCGCCCCCACCGTGGACCGCTTTGTGCGGGGTCAGCCGGACGCCTTGTTGCTGGTGGAATTCGCCGGCGAGGATCTCGATGCGCAACTGAAAAAACTGGACCGCCTTGTGGAACTGATGGCCGACCTGGGGTTTCCGGATGCGGTGGTAACCGCTACCGAACCGGCATTCCAGAATGCAATCTGGGAGGTGAGAAAGTCAGGCCTTAATATCATGATGTCAATGAAGGGCGACGGCAAGCCGGTGTCCTTCATTGAAGACTGTGCCGTCCGATTGGAAGACCTTGCGGAGTACACCCGCAGATTGACCGATATCTTCCACAAACACGGCACAAAAGGCACGTTCTATGCGCATGCCTCCGTGGGGACCCTGCATGTCCGCCCGATTCTGAATATGAAGGAGGAAAGCGGAGCCAACAGAATGCGCGCCATCGTGGAGGAGACCCTGGAAATGGTACGGGAGTACAAGGGGTCCCATTCCGGCGAGCACGGGGATGGAATTTCGCGCTCCGAATTCCACGAATCCATGTTCGGAAGCCGCATGGTTCGAAATTTCGAGGAGGTCAAGCAGCGATTCGACCCCGGAAACCTGTTCAATCCCGGCAAGATTGTCAATCCACACAGGATGGACGACCGGAACCTGATGCGCTTCCCTCCCGGTTATGCCCCGATTGCCGTGGATTCGCAACTCGACTGGTCTGAGTGGGGCGGCTTCAATCGTGCCGTGGAGATGTGCAATAACAACGGTGCCTGCCGCAAGGCATCCGTAGGCGTCATGTGCCCCTCATACAGGATAAGCAGGGATGAAAAGCACCTGACCAGGGGGCGTGCCAATACACTGCGTCTTGCCATCACCGGTCAGCTTGGAGATGAGGCATTCACATCCGATGCCATGTATCAGACCATGGATCTGTGTGTCGGATGCAAGGGCTGCAGGCGGGAGTGCCCGACCGGCGTCGATATGGCGAAGATGAAAACGGAGTTTCTGCATCACTACCGTAAACGTCATGGCCTCTCAATACGGGACCGGCTGTTTGCTTACCTGCCGCGCTATGGCTACCGACTGGGTAAACTGAGCTGGCTGCTGAACTGTCGCGACCGGGTCCCGGGCGTGGCCAGGGTTTCCCAGTTGCTGCTTGGGTTGACCGGCAAGCGTCCGTTGCCACGCTGGCGAAGTGACCAGTTTCGTGCTCCGCCGGCAGCGGGGGGGGAAGGGAGAGAAGTGGTACTGCTGGTCGATACCTTTAACGGCTGCTTCGAAAGTGAAAACGCAATCGCGGCACTGGAGGTGCTGAAGGCGGCGGGCTACCGGGTCCACTGTCCGACTGTGGCAGATTCCGCGCGGCCGCTGTGTTGCGGCCGTACGTTTTTCAGCAGCGGCCTGCTGGACCAGGCACGGGTCGAGGCGGAGCGCACATTGAAGGCGCTGCAACCCTTTCTGGAACGGGGGGTTCCCGTGTTGGGGCTGGAACCATCCTGCCTTTTGACTCTGCGCGACGAATACCTGGCACTGTTGCCCGGGGAGGAATCACGCCGCCTGGCCGACCATGCCTTCATGCTCGAGGAGTTTCTCGAAGCGGAGCTGGAGGCCGGGAGGCTGAAGCTGAACCTGCAGCCAATCGACGCTCGCCGGGTGCTGCTGCACGGGCACTGCCATCAGAAGGCGTTCAGCGTGTTGTCACCGGTGCAGAAACTGCTTCAAAGAATCCCCGGTCTGGAAGTCGACACTATCGATTCCAGCTGCTGTGGCATGGCCGGTTCATTCGGCTACGAAGTTGAGCACTACGAGGCATCGATGCAGATGGGAGAACTGTCCCTGTTTCCCGCAGTAAGGGAAGCCAAGGAGGGTGACCTGGTAGTGGCCGACGGAACCAGTTGCCGCGCACAGATTCACCACGGTACCGGGCATCAGGCGGTGCACGTGGCGCAGGTGCTGCTGCGGGCCATGCCGGCCGTCGCCCCGGTGGGCTAAGGGGGGCGGGGTTGTCCATTGAGTAGCGGGTGCCTCCGCAGCCCGGGGCAGCCTGACACAGCGCAAGTGCTCCTTTGAAGCCGGGTTATTGCGGCAATCGCTCCAGGATTCCCCGGGAACGTTCAGTGCGGAAAGCGATCAGAGAATTCCCGGGCGATTAGGTTGCGCGGAAGGTCAGGGGCCGACTGCCTGACCGCACCCCAGCGCGGCGAGCAGATGCCCGGACCGCAATGCCCTTCGCGCGGGGAACAGGTCCAGGTTGGTCACGCGCTCGACTTCGGTCACGTCAGACTCGCGGCTGCAGAATGACTCATGCTGACTCAGATCATGGGGAAAGATGAACGAGACGGTACCGGAGCCGGCGACGACAACCTTGAAATAACCTGCCAGGTTGGCGCCGGGCTTCAGGGTATCCGAGCCAGGGGGTTGACCGTTGTAATAGATAGGGCCGGTCAGTACGAAAACCTCGTCAAATTCTTCGACCAGTGAATTCAATGCCTGCTCCAGTTGCAGCCAAGGGCCGAGCCGCAGTGGCGCCGGCATGGGTAACATGTTGCTGATGTTGTTGAGCTCTGACCAGTAAGGTGCCCTGGCAAAGGCGGTCAACGGGGCCAGCCGCACGCGGTTCTGCTCCTCGGTGACCGGTGCCGGCGGACTGCCGTAGGCACTGGCAGCGTTGCTGACGTCCGGTAGCCTGGATTCCGGTTCCAGCTCTGCCAGGTCCGCCAGTTCCGAGATGTCGGAGAATCTGGCCAGCCTGTCAGGGTGCCACTCACGCGGCAGCAGCGAGGCAACACCGGCTGCCCCGGCGGTCAGCCGGTAGGCGACCCAGTCTGCCCGGCGGCTGAAATTGTTCAGTCCCGCAGCGTAGAGATGGTGGATCACCACCTGTGAATTGTTGGCTACAATCGCCGAGCGATATTGTGGACAGCTTCCCCCGCAGTGAGTGATGGCCACTTCCTGGCCGGTTGCCGTCATCGGGGAGACAGCCGCCAGCACAGTCAGAAGGGGAGCGGCCAGCACGGGGGCAAACAGTCGTAGCAGCGAATTATTCATAGTTTCCTGGCGTAAAATGAGTGGTAAGCGCAATCTCAGGGCGGACCGGGTCAGGTAAGCTCTGCTTGGTGTTGGCACAGACTCCCGCAGAGCAGCGACATAATAAAACAGAGGTTACGCACTGACCAGGGCCTCTTCAGAGCGACTTTGCAGCCGCTCCTGAATTTCACCGCCCCTCCTTTGTTTATTGTATTAACCGGGTATCCGGACCGGATTGAGCGAAGACAAACTTGCATCGGATTTCAGGGCCGTTCACAAACCCTGAATCGGCATCGGCCTGTTATATCAGGCCCGTTGCCCACATGACGCATACCGTAAAGAATGTGACCAGTCCCCCTACCAGGGTAGCTCCGCCATAGGCAAACACGGCGTCCGGGACCCGCAGTCCGGAAAGCGAGGTGCAGACCCAGAAGTAACTGCTGTTGACATACTTGATGATTACCGAACCGCTGGCGCCTGACAGCATGGCGGCCTCGGGGGAAAGGTTCAGGCTGCCCAGCATGGGGGCCACCAGCGAGGCGGCAGTGATCACTCCGACGGTGGTGGAACCGGTAATCATGTTGCCGATGATTCCGATCACGAACGGCAGCAGTATCGTCGGCAGGCCGTAATCGGTGAACAGGGCAGCGATGAAATCCACCGCGGGTGTACCGCGAAGGATAGCGCTCAGAGAACCTCCCAGGCCGGTCACTACCAGAATCATGGCCGAGGTCTTCAGGGCTGCCTCCACCCACTGGTCCCGGGCCTTCTCCCGGTCGCCCTGGCTTCTGATGTTACGATACGCCAGCCACACGCCGATCGAGAGTGCCACTACCGGCCAGCCCAGGTATTGAAACAGGGAACGCAGCAGGTGGCCCTCCTCGAAAACCAGGGACACGATGCTCTGGGTTCCGATCAGCAGTATCGGGATAACTATCGGTATGTAGGAACTCAGTGTGCCGGGTAATTCCGAAGGACCGTCGGCATCCAGGTCTTCAATGGCAATCCCTTCGAACTCCTCGCTTGCCTGAGTCGTGATTCGGGGCCCGGCCACGTACACGCCCCAGGCCCAGCTGGCCAGTGATCCGGCCAGGCAGGCAATGCCACCGAATAGGATGGTAATGCCGATGTCGGCACCTACAATTGCTGCCGCGGCCAGGGGGCCGGGTGTCGGCGGCACGATGGCATGGGTAAGTTGCAGTGCACCTACGAGCCCTGTGGACATGGCGGCGATGCTGACTTCCATGGTCCTGGCGGCAGAATGGACCAGGGGATTGAGGATCACATAAGCGACGTCGGAGAAGATGGCGACGCCGATTACAAAGCCGGTCAGGGTAAGGGCCAGCGGCATTCTCCGGGTGCCCACAAGGTTCACCATGGAACGCGTTATCACCTGTATGGCCCCGGTGTGTTTCATGGCCTCGGCAATGATCGAACCGAGCACGATTACCACGCCTATGGAGCCGAGGGTATTACCGAATCCCGTTTCAAAAGCATCGATGAAATTGTTCTGCTGGATACCCGGCAGCAATCCGAACAGCATGATGGGGATCAGCAGGGCGAAGAAAACGTGCCATTTCCATTTTGCAATCAGAAACAGCAGCAGAAAAATAACGACGGCGAAACCGATCAGAGAAATGGCTGCACTGGTGTTGACCGCGGTGGATGCTTCCATGATGATGTCCTATATGCGTTGTTTTTGTTTTGAACCGGCAGTTCCCGGGGCGCATCCGCGACTGGATTATTGCCGTCGGGGGAGCGTGGTGGGGGCCGATGGGACAAGGCTGGTTGCCGCCGAGGCTGGCTGTTCCGGGAACATTATTAACATGAGGATCAACTGCCGGCCAGGTAATCAAGGGCCGCGTTGATGCCACCCCTTGAAAAAGGAACGCCCGCCAGTTTCAGGCCCATTTCCACGCCGCTGAGGGTGCCCGCCAGCATCAGTTCGTTGAAGTCACCCAGGTGTCCGATTCGAAAGATCCTGCCTTTCATCCTGCCCAGCCCGGTACCCAGCGACATGTCGAAGCGCTCCAGAATCAGATTGCGAACTGCGTCAGCATCGTGACCGTCGGGCATCAGTACCGCGGTGGTGGAATTACAGTATTCCCTTGAGTCAAGGCAGACATTTTCCAACCCCCAGGCGCTCACAGCCCTGCGGGTGGCCTCGGCCAGGCGGGAGTGTCGTGCAATCACCTCAGTCATGCCCTCGGCAAGGAGCAGGTTCAAGGCCTCGTCCAGCCCATAGAGCAGGTTGGTGGCGGGAGTGTAGGGGAAATAGCCGCGCAGGTTATTGTCCAGCATGGTGTCCCAGCGCCAGTAGGAATGACGGGAGGAGGAGCGACCGGCATTTTCCAGAGCCTTGTCGCTGACCGCGTTGAAACTGAGCCCCGGAGGCAACATCAGTCCTTTCTGCGAGGCGCTGACGGTCACGTCGATTCTCCAGTTGTCATGGCTGAATTCGGAACAGGCCAGCGAGGAAACTGCGTCCACAAGAAACAGCGCCGGGTGGCCCGCATTGTCTATAGCGGCCCGCACTTCGGGAATGCGGCTGGTTACTCCGGTCGAGGTTTCAGTATGCACGGCCAGAACCGCCTTGATGCGCAGATTGGTATCCTGCCGAAGTGCTTCTTCCACTCGCTGGGGATCGACCCCGTGACGCCAGTCCCCTTCGAGCCAATGCACCTCCAGGCCGAGCTTTTCCGCCACATTTTTCCACAGGGTGGCGAAGTGTCCGGTCTCACAGGCCAGTATCCGGTCGCCCGGAGAGAGGCAGTTGAGCAGCGCACATTCCCAGCCGCCGGTACCTGAAGCCGGGTAGATCAACACCGGACCTGTGCAATCGAATACGCGGCCCAATTTTTCCAGGAGTCTAACTGTCAGGTCCGGAAATCCGGGGCCGCGGTGGTCGATGACCGGTTGCGCCATGGCGCGCAGTACGCTGTCGGGGACATTGGAGGGGCCGGGAATCTGGAGGAAGTGCCGTCCGGCACGAAAGGTTTTATTGGTGTTCATTGGTCATGGTCTGTATCTGAGTCGCTGGGCAACCCGAAGTCTAACCCATCGGCGCAGATTTGGTTAGGGACCCTCTGATGAATTACCACAAAGCGCTGCGGTAATTCATCAGAGGGTCCCCGGGTCGACAAAGCACCGCAGCGCACTGGTGAACATTGTCAGAGGTTCCTCAGGTGCGCCGGGGCACGGTAGACGCCTCCCGAACCAATTTTCCTAGAAAAAATATTTCAGACCGATGCCTTCCCCGTACTCCGTGTCAGTATGGGCTGTTATCGAAAACCTGTTGCTGATACGGAAATTGAAACCATAACGGTGTTCGTCGTCGGAATTCCAGCGCCAGTCGAAACTGAAACGGCGGGTGAATCGCAATTCCGACTGTAATTCCAGGCGGAATTCTCCATGATCGTCGACACGCCATTCGCTATCGATCATCAAGGGCAGCAGGATGCTGAGACCGGCCACCGGCAGGTCATGATTTTTACCGTGATGGTGCTCCCTCCGCTCCAGGCCGCCAAAGGCGGAGACAAACCGGTTGAAGTAATAATTGTAGAACAGGTGCAGTTCCAGCGTGTCTTCCAGGTCGGCATCCAACTCCAGGTCAAACCCATGGCGTTCGTCGGACACACTGAACTCATAGTCCGCAAAGGAGGACAACACGTGGAATTCGTTGATTCGAAACCAGCGGGTCGAGGGAACCACCAGGGCTTCCATCTCCCGATCGAGAGTGCTTGATTGCTGGTAACTGATCACCCGGTTCATGCCGCTTTTCATGTGGTACTGGTTATGGCAGTGGAACAACCAGTCGGCGTCCTCACTGGCGTCGAATTCGATAATCACATGTCCCATTGGCGGGACATTGACGGTGTGTTTGAGAGGGCTTCGCTCTCCCTGTCCGTTGATAACCCGGAAAAAATGACCGTGCAGGTGCAGTGGATGGTGCATCATGGTGTCGTTGGTTAGGTGGAAACGCACATTTTCACCGGCCTGGATCAGGACCTGAGGCTCCTCTCTGATTGTCTTGCCATTAAAACTCCATACGTAACGTTCCATATTGCCTGTCAGGCTGAGGTTTATCTCCCGCCACTGCTGATCTGCAGGGAGTAAAGTCGATTTCCTGGCGACCAGGTAGCGGTAATCAGTCATGTGCGCTATCACCTGGTCATCGCCCTCCGGGGCCATGCCGTGTTCCTGGTGTGCCGATCCAGTGTGAACACCAGGGTCGCCGTGATCCTGCTGCCCTGCGGGGTATGAGGCGGCAGTTTCATTTACATCCATGGAGTGCTGATCGACGACATCCGCTGCTTTTTCGGCTGATTCCAGATGGCCCCTGTGGTTCTCCTGTGTCGCCGGTACTGGTTCTGTGGTTTCTTCGTGACTGCCATGACTCCCGCTACTGCCATGCCCGTTGCCGCCGGATGTCCCATGGTCCCCGTTGTTCATATCCATATCCATATCCATACCGGGGCCCATGTGGTCCATCAGGTAGAGGTTTGGCGGCGCAACGTCCGCAGCCTGTACTCGAACACCGTCGCCGACAAACAGACTGCTGTACCCGGTTCCGTCAAAGGACGTGGCACGCAGTTCGAAGGCCCGGCCCGCGGTTACGGGCACCAGTAAATCATAGGTTTCCGCGGTAGCGATACGCAGTCGCTTCACTCGTAGCGGCTGCACTTCCTGACCATCCGCGGCAACAACCGTCATCGGACCGCCGGCGTATTCCACATCGAAGTAACTGGACGTTGCACCGTTCACCAGCCTCACCTTGATCTGCCCCTCTTCCTGGTCAGCCAGTGGCAAACTGGATTCCCGGCTGCCGTTCATCAGAAAAGCATCGTAACCGACATCCGTCAGATCCATGGTCCCCATGCGCGTCAAGGCATTGCCGAGACGGATACCAATGGCGCTGCCACCGTTGGCAATAACGTGATTCCAGGATTGCACCTTGCCTTTTTTCCAGGCGTAGTAGTCGTCAGCCTTTTTCAGGTTTTCCATGACTTTATCCGGGTTTTCGTCAGTCCAGTCCGACAATACCACCACCTCCTCGTGCACACGGTCCTCGGCCAGCGTGCGATCCCCATCTGTCAGCACTACAGCGCCATAAAGGCCGCGCTGTATCTGCAGGTCGGTGTGGGAATGGTACCAGTAGGTTCCATCGTGCAGGATCGGAAATTCAAAAGTGTGAGACTTGCCCGGTGCAACGGGCTGCGTATTCAGGTAAGGGACTCCGTCCTGGTCGGCGGGAAGCAGGATGCCATGCCAGTGCACCGAGGTGGGTACGTCCAGATGGTTGTGAAATGTCACACGCAGAATGTCGCCCACCGCCGCCCTGATAGTGGGAGCAGGGATCTGCCCGTCGATGGCAAGTGCCTCGACCGGGCTGCCGGTAATGTTCACAAGAACGCGATCGATATCGAATTCATAGTTGACCGTGGCACTGAAAGTGACAACGGGGTAAAGCAGAAAAAGTACCAGGATACGCTTGAACACAGGTCCTCTCCGGTAACGTCTGATGAAACGGGAAACAGCGGAGACGGGTCAGCGATTGGGTGGCGGCAGCAGCAGGTCCAGCAGGACTGACTGGTATTTTCCGGAAAGCCGACTGGTGAACGACTCGACGACAGGATGAGGATAGCTGCCACCTGTTAGACTGAATACGACTGTACTCAGGCAGCAGATTTCGGAACACAGGCAGTCATTGTGACCGCCTGCGGCTGGCTCCACGCCGGAATCAGCGCTGTCAGAGCCGTGACCGGAAATAGCATGGGGGCCGGAGGACACGTCGTGGGGATCCGGGACTACGAACTGGTACTCACCATGACCGTGCAGGTCGTGGACCAGGATCTCCAGCGCCTGACTGCTGCTGGTCAGCAGCACCAGAACAAGGAGCAGGCTGAGTTGGCGCGATGTTTTTTTCATACTCTTGAACGAGAGTATCCGGTTTTCAGGTTACCGCAGGGCCCTGTCTACGGGTCTGTTTCCGACCCGCGAGCGCCACGCTCGGTACTACGGATTCAGGGTAGTCACTTCGTCGGTCAAAAACAAGCGTTTTTCAGCCCGGCGCAAGTTGCGCTGCCCTGGCAACTCCGCCACAATCCGGGCTAGGGAACCTCTGATTAAGTCCCACAACGCTCTGTGGGACTTAATCAGAGGTTCCCCAGTTGCAACAGGTATTCCAGGGAAACCCATGTTCGACCAAAAGTGGTGCGCGCCGGAGACAGTCGCGAAGGGCCTGCTGCTGGCGGTTCCGGCATTGCTGCTGTTCTACGCGTTGACCCAGCCCCGTATCTCCTATGGCGACGGGCATCCCTACGATTCGCAGTCCTATTTCCATATGGCACAGCAGGTTGCTGACGGGCAGCCCGTGGCGGAACTGCGCCCGTTCGCCTCACGGGTGGCATTACCCTGGCTGGTGGGCACGCTTTTTCCTGACAATCTGATGACCGGGTTTACAGTACTGAACCTGGCTTTTGCCGTTGCCGGTCTGCTTCTGCTGCGGCTCTATTTGAAAGAGTTTCTGCACAACGAGGCACTGGTGCTGGTGTTGTTGCTCCTGTTTGTGACCAATCCTAATTCGCCATTCCGTTTCGCTCATTTCCTGCCCGCCTATACTGATCCTCCGGCACTGTTTTTCATGACATTGTTGCTGCTGCTCAACCGCAGAACTTCAAACCTGAACCCGGGGATGGCCCTGTTGCTGGCGGTCACAGGATTTGCCGGCGTGCTGTTTCGGGAGTTGGTGATCTCGGCCGTGCTGGTTGTCAGTTTCTGCCAGTGTGCCAGGCTGCAGGGCAGCTTCCCCTTTATCCGCCTGCATTCGATGAAAGCGCTCGGCCTGGCCGGCGTTCCGATTCTGGCGGCCCTTGCCGGGATTTCGATGGCTAATTCGGTGGTGGAATCTACCGGTGACTATCAATATCACGTGCAGGCCCTGGGAGTGGTAAAGCAACTGTTGCAACAGGAGTCTATCTATCCGCTGGCATGGTTCACCGCGTTCGGGATGATCCCTGCCATCGTGTTGCTGGGCCTGAACCGACAGCTGCTGCGCTTTCTCGCAGCAAACCAGGATGTCACACTTTTCCTGGGGGGCATGGCAGTGTTGGCAGCGGTGGCAGGGTTTCACACTGACAGGCTGGTATTCTGGGCCTATCCGGCGGTACTGGTGGTATTTGGCAAAGTATTGGCATCCCTGTCCTGGAGTGATTCTGGTGGACTGCTAAAAGTGTTATTCTTTGTGCCCCTGATAGTGGCGCAGGGGCTGGCATTCCGAGTTTTTTTTCCGATTCCCGATGATGTGTACGGGGCGCTGCAGGATCCCGGTGCGGCTCCGTCCCTGCTGCTTGCAGTCTATGGGGACGGTGCCAACCTCGGTCAGTTGTACGCCTCCACGATGTTTCCGGCGGACCGCTTGCTGTTGCTGGCACAGTTTATGGTGATGACTCTCTATTTTGGCATTGTGTTGTTCACAGGGAAGGCAGTGCAAAAGGGCGCCGAGTCCACCTGAACCCACAAGATTCACTATCCAGCCCAGGCAGAGATCGACGTGACTGAAAAAACCGCAACCCAACAGCCTACCAACCGACTGTTCCTGGCAGGACTTTTCTTCACAACGTCATCCACGTTGTTGCTGGAAATTCTCAATACGCGACTGCTGTCTGTCGTTACCTGGTATCACCTGTCGTTCTTCGCCGTGTCAATGGCCATGTTCGGCATGGCGGCCGGCGCGCTTTGGGTGTACCTGAAGCCAGTCAAGTTCACTCAGGAGAGGGCCTTTCACAACCTGTGCGTCTACAGCCTGCTGTTCGCGGTCGGCACCATCCTCTGCCACGTGGTTATCGTGTACACGACTCTCGATATCCGCGAGGGCTGGGATGTCATACTGGTGCTTCTGATGGCGATGATGACCGTTGCCATTGCCATTCCCTTCTTTTTCAGCGGTGTGGTAGTTACTGTTGCCCTCACCCAGGTGCCCGGCAACAGCGGTTTCATCTATGCCGTGGACCTTGTCGGCGCGGCGATCGGAAGCATCGGCTGCCTGGCGCTGCTCAGCGCGCTGGACATTTCCAGCGCCACATTCATGGTGGCCGCCGTGGCCCTGCTGGGCACAACCTGTTTTGCACGACTCAGCGGCAAGCGGTTTCCGCTGTCGTGGCTGGGTGTGGCGGTAGTGGTAACGCTGGCGGCACTGGTCAACAATCAGACTATCAGTGGGCTGCGGGTATTCCATCCCAAGGGCAATACAGTCACCTACGATGAAACCATGCGGGAATACTGGACCATTCACGGTCAGATTCTGCTGCACCCGATCTGGGAGGAGGGTGGGCCATTTTACTGGGGCGCCGGTGAAGGTGCGCCGTCGATTCCGGGTATGCAACTTCATCCCCTGGTGATCGATGGGGAAGCCGGTACGGCCGTTACCGGCTGGGACGGCAATCGGGACGAGTTGCAATGGCCCCAGTACGATGTTACTGCCCTGCCCTACCACTTGCGGCCCGGGGGCGAGGTAGCCGTGATCGGCGTTGGCGGTGGACGTGACATCCTGACCGCGTTATGGGCGGACAGTACCGACATTACCGGCATTGAGATCAACGGAGCGATTCTCGGCCTGCTCGAATATGAAATGCGTGATTTCGTCAACCTGGCGAACCAGCCTGAAGTGCACTTTGTCCACGATGAAGCCCGTTCTTTCCTGACCCGGGTCGACCAGTTATACGATCTCATCCAGATGTCATTGATCGACACCTGGGCGGCTACCGGAGCAGGTGCGTTCACCCTGTCCCTGGACAACGGCCTCGCCACGTTGCAGGGCTGGCAGGTTTCCTGGATCGGCTGAAGCCGGTGGGTTGTTGAGTGTTTCCGCGCTGGTATTCTCGGAGGCGCTCGGAGACCAACCAGTTGCTATCGCTGGCAGCCGGTTCCCTCCTGTACAACGTGGAGTCACCCACCCGGGTGATCATATTGCCTCGGTAGCCAGGCACAGTGTGGCAACCCTGCTGGTGTCGCCGGATCCGCTCTCAGAGGCCGACCTCGACAGGATCGAAATGGTAGCGGACAGGTATCGGTTTTCGATTATCCAGTCGCCTCGCCAAAAAAAAAAAAAAAAAAAAAAAAAAAAAAAAAAAAAAAAAAAAAAAAAAAAAACCCAGCAACAACGAGCTGATAAGGAACGTCTTGAACGCGGATTCCGTCGACGCCCTGGCAGCGGCGGCGAGTCACGAGTGGCTGGATTTTTCCCCACCCACCGACAGTCGCCCCTATTTTTTCAACATTCTCAAACCGGGAGCTCTGATCAGCCAGGGCGCCGATCTGGATGAATTGGGTATTGTTGCCGGGGGCAACCTGCTGGCTACTTACACATTGCTGATACTTTGCGGCCTCAGCGTCCTCGGTGTGGTGCTGGTGATCCTCATTCCTCTGCTCAAGGCGGGCGCCCCCGTCCTTCCGGCAGGGGTGTTTCCCAGCGGCCTGCTCTACTTCGGGCTGATCGGGACCGGGTTCATGATGGTACAGATACCGCTGATCCAGCGTTTTTCAGTTTATCTGGGACACCCGGTTTATGCGGTGAGTGTCTTGTTGTTTTCCATGATTCTCGCCGCCGGCATGGGCAGCTATCTGTCTGACCGGTTCAGGGTCAACAGGAGCAGCCGCTGGACTCTGTGGCTGCCTGCGGTTATTGCCACGTTGCTGTTCCTTATTTTTCTTACCTCTGGCTGGGTGATCGACCACACCATTGACCAGTCACTTACAATGCGCTGTCTGGTTGTGGTGCTGATCGTCTCACTGGTGGCGTTTCCCATGGGCATGTGTTTCCCCCTGGGTTTACGTCTGTTCCGCGAATACGCGGATTCCTGCCTGCCCTGGATGTGGGGTATCAATGGGGCCACCGGTGTGCTGGCTTCGGTTTTCGCTGTTGCCATTTCCATGTGGGCGGGCATCAGCGCCAGTCTGTTGATTGCAGTGTGCTGCTATGCCGCCCTGGTTTTGCCCGCCAATCTCCTGAGAAGGGCGTTGCACTAGCGCGCATTCTGCTGTCGGATTGGCGGTTAACCGGGAGTCAAAGAACTTACACGTTCTGAGAGAAAGCACTCCGGGGACTTTCCCTGTCGGCACCGGTCGACTTTTTGAATTCAAGCTGCAGATTCACAGAGTAAATTGCCCGAAGTCCTTGCTTTCATGAAGGTCCGTGTGGTGGGGTGAATAACTGGGGAAAACCACCAATATGCTTTTTTCAGGCTGGATTGAGTAACGGTATTGCAGCCAGCCTATTTCTGGTGGATAGAAATGTTGGAAGTGACCATTCCCGGCGCACGGCGCCTCACAGCTACACCCGACAGACTCCCGCAGAGCATTGAGGGACTTAATCAGAGGTTCCCTAAAGCGTCTTTGCCCGGAAAATCGTCGACAATGACTGCCGCGTGGCTCAACAGCGGAAGTAGTTGGCTCATAGATCGCTGATTTTTTGAAACAGACGGAGCGGGGAACGCTCACAGCTCAGGCGTACTTTTCAAGGTTCAAGGAGCGGTGCCGGCACATCAAGCAGAGACAGGTTGTGGCGTAGCAGATCCACAACACCCTGCCTGTCACCGGCTTCTTCGAGCGCTCGCAGATAGTCCCGTTGGGCTCCGACCATGTCACCGGCCAGATAGCGGGCGGTTCCCCGGTTATTCCAGCCCGACCACTGGCCCGGCAGGATCTCAACGGCCTCGGTGCATTCCGCTTCAGCTTTGCTCAATTCCCGGATATAAGTGTAAACGACACACAGGGAATTGTGGGCGAAATAGCGGTTGTGGGTATCCATCCCGGCCCGCTCTGTCCGCTCCGCGTACAGCAGTGCCAGCTCAAGAGCCTCCTCAGGTCTGTCCTGAGAAAGCAGGTTTCGAATTGTTGTCACCTCACCGGGTTCCTCAAACTGAATTGTCGTTCGTGGGCTGGCAGTTCCTGCCGAGTTAAGGCGGGTGCCCGTGAGCGGAGGCTGGGCACCTGTGGAAAGGGGATAGGTCAGAACACATAGAAAAACCGTGATCGTACGGAGCAGATTCATACTCTTCATCATTGCTGTCCTATATTTTTACGAAATACCCACTGCTGCCCTACATTGATTTGAAAAATCAGGTAGCGTGAATTTTGTTCCCAGAGGTTTGAGGGGAGTCTGTTTTTCGTGGCTTAGAGCGGTGCGATCCCGGAAAATTTATCGCACGCCATTTTATAGTTGGTCGTGTAACAAACTCACGTCCATGTCTTACAGGGATTATGAATGCTGGAAGCACCCGAATTCAGGCCACTGAAAGCTTTCCGGTCATGATGTTGTGGGACAGCAATCAGAAATACCAATAGGGTTGTCAGTTATCTGCGACTTCGCGCGGTACCGGGAACTCCCGCAGAGAGGCAGATGATGCCTTGATCAATCAGGAGGTTTCGCTCTATACCAGCCCTTTCCAGCGCTCTGCGCAGTGGAGCCAGTTGTAATTCATAATGCCGAGCCTGCCCGCTGTAGGCGGTGGAAAGCGGCTGGCGCACCTGTACCGAACTGAACGTGGCAACAGGCCTTTTGGTTTTATGGGGGGTAAAGCACTCTGGCTGTTCAGTCAGTTTTGCAAACGCTAACACACGACGGATTTCAGCCTGTGGATCCTTTATCAGATCAGAATGGTCAACGATGTGTATAGCACCCGGGTAGCGACTTTTCCAGAGTTCGACCAGGCGGGCATGAACGCCGTAGAAATGTCCGATGTCTCCAAGGCTGTGGGCACAGGGCCAGTTCTTGGAAAATTTGTGTCGGAAGACAGAAAGACCCACATCCATCGGTGAACGTTGCGTGCAGATTATGGGTGAATCCGGAAACAGCAGGCGGATCAAGCCGATCGAACGGTAATTCAGGGGCTGTTTATCCACCACTCTGGTGGCATCACCGATCGGCGGCAATGCCGAAAAATAGCGTTCCCTCCAGGAGGCTGTTTCGCTGTACAGCAATTCACGGGCTGCTTCGATTCCCTGATCCCGCGCCAGGCCCGTCAGTTCTTCATGAATATCGTACAGGGTTGGAAGCTCTCCGGCGCCGTACACTTCCGAATGGGAAGCCAGAATTGATTCGATCAGAGTAGTGCCGGAACGCGGCATACCAACCACAAAAACAGGTATCGGTGTATCAGCTGGTCGAGGACCGGTATCCGGGCCCACCGGTCCGGAAAAAAGCCCGGCCAGCAGTTCCAGCTCAGATTCAACCAGTTCCGGGTGATACACGATACCTTCCTGCTCCGAGATTCGCCGGTTGATCTGGTTGGCTTCGTCCCAGGCCGCGAACGCCTGTGTGTATTCATTCCGACGGTCAAGTGCATCGCCCAGGGTAAATCCGAGCATAACCCGGTACTCGGGGTGCACTGCGGTGTCTTCGAACAGTTGAGTGACAGCCTGGAGTTCCCTGTCGGCCAGCCTCCCTTCACAAAGGGTGCCCAGTTCAACATAGGCAGTTACATACCCCGGCCGTGCGGCGATGGCGCGACGATAGCAGTCTTCAGCGGTGGCAAGTTCGCCAGTCATGTGATGCAGGCGACCCTGTGTGTAAAGGAGTTCAGCCGCGGCCGGTGCCAGTGTCTGCGCCGCATCGAGATGCTGGCGGGCCTGCTCATAGCATTGCGCCGCAATGGCCAACCGCGCTGCGGCGATCAGCTGGGCTGCGTTATCGGGTTGGAGTTCGAGAACCCGGGTAAACGCGGCGATTGCTTCTCTGAAACGTGATTCTTCAAAGTGGGCGCGGGACAGGGCCTGCCAGGCGTCGACGGAGTCAGGGTGCTGCAGGGTCCAGCCGCGGGAAATCTGCAACAGACAGGTCCAGTCCCTCTGATCGGCAGCCAGTGCCGCGGCCACCTGCCAGGCCTGGGAGTTGACAGGATCCACCTGCCGGGCGCGCCCAAGTGTTCCGAATGCGGCAGCGAGATTACCGGAACGAGCCTCGGCCCGGGCCAGCAGCATCAGCCCCTGGTAGTGGCCGGGATGCTGCCTGAGCACCAGTTTCAGTGCTGAAGCAGAACCAGCGGGATCACCTGACTTGTAGAGTGCCGAGCCAAGCATCAGACCTGCATCAAGGTCGCCCGGATTGCGGGCGACCTTGATGCGTATGAGTCTGATGACTTCCGCTGCTGGCGGTGCCTCAGGTCCTTGCATTACCGATCATTTTACAATTATAGCAGCCACCTGCTAGCGGAAAGGATTGAGCCCGGTGAGGCTCTGAAAGTCCGCTGACACGCCCATGTAAACAACTCTACCCCTCGGTCCAACCGGCAGATTCAGATAGCTGGGATCGGGCTCCTGCCTGGTGATATTGTTCACGCCGGCATAAAACTCCCACCCGCTGTTGAAACTGTAACTGGCCTGAATATCGTGCACCAGCAGCGTGTCGGTTTCCAGGAATGCGGAGATGTCCGGCTGACGCCTGATTTCGTCGTCCCGATACTTCTGCAACGGGCTCTGGTAACGCAGCCTGTAGTTCACTGACAGCGGTCCACGCAGCCAGTTCGCATTCAGGTTGGCAACCCACTCCGGCGCCTGTTCGCCCAGCAAGGTATCGTCGAGACCGGCTTCTTCAAGCTGCCCCGGGTCTACCGTTGGCTGTGTCTTCAGGGAGTCCAGATAGGTCCCGTTGAGGGCCAGCGAAAGCATTCCGTAGTCCCCCATCTCGATCGGGTAGTTCACACTGAAATCAACACCGGAGGTGTACAGGTTGCTGACGTTGACAGGGCGTTGCTCCAGGTCGACGATGATTCCGACGAGAGCGCCGTCAGTCGCACGGGAGAAAAGATCACAGAACGGATTGTTGGTGGAAGGCTGGTCGTAGCATCGTTCTACGATTTCGTCTTCATTGGGGTAAAGCACCCCCTGCGACATGTCGATCTCCCACCAGTCTACGGCGGCGACCAGACCGGGCAGCCATTGTGGCGTATAGACAAACCCAAGGGTCTGGGTTTCGCTGGTTTCCTCCTCCAGGTTGGCATTACCTCCCTCGCAGTCCCGGACGGCCTACCGGAGAGGCGGAAACGAATCCATTGGGGTCGATTCCCAGCGCCACAAGCTCAGCGGTGCAGTTGGCAATCGTGTTGGCGGTCTGGGAAGGCAGGTTTGCCGCTTCACAGGGATCTTCGGGTCTGAATGAAGCCTGATTATCCGGCTCGAACAGTTCAACAAGATTCGGCGCCCGCACGGACTCGCCCAATGACCCTCTGATAATAACGCTGTCGTTCAATGTCCAGTTGACGCCGAAACTGTAGGCTGTAGTCTGGCCTATTGTTGACCAGTCCGAGTAACGGTAGGCACCGTCCAGCCGCAGTCCCTGCAGCAGCGGGCCAAGGTCCTGAAACACCGGTGCCGAGACTTCCGTGAACAGCTCGGAGACGTCATAGGACGATGAACTTGGTCGGACAAAATCAAGCGGCGTCAGGCCGTTGGGGTTACTGCGAAGCGGGTCAGGGGTGTCCTTGACTTTTTCCTCGCGGTATTCGCCTCCCAGCACGAAGTCGATGGCTCCGCCAGGCAGCTCGAAGCCAATGCCTGTGCTGTCTCCCGCCACGAAGGCGTTGTAGACGATCTGCTCCGCTTCACCGTCATTCACCAGTGGGACGCCGGCGTTGGTTATGAATGCCTGAGCCGCTCCGTTGGGATCGGCCGGATTGATTTTACCGGGCGCAAAATAGTACTGAGTGCCATCAACGAACGGGTTGAAGGGTACACATCCGCTGCCGGCGCCAGGTGTGAAGGTCATGTTGGCCGGATCGCCCCAGACCCCGGGGTTCCAGGGCGACACGACGGAGTCGTTGGGCGGAACAGCAGACGGGTCCAGATTGGAGCGGCAGGCAGGTTGTCCGGTGGCAGGATCAATCACTGCATCCAGGGATGCGAAGTAGCGGTCCTCGAGGCGCTGATTCGTGAGCCTTGCAGTCACCTCGGCAATTCCGTAGTTGGCCGATGCCTCGTAGCTCAGCCAGTCGGTAAGGTCACCACCAAGTCCAACCACGATCCGGGTAGTATCGCGGTTATTGTCATTCAGGGAACGCATTTCCAGATCGTCGCGTGCCAGGTTGATAGACGGGTCCTGGATGGTTGCAAGGACATCGTTGAATGCGTCGGGAATGAACGGGTTGTCCAGGCTCAGTTCAAGCACGGTGGTATAGGACGAGCTGCGCGGGTTGACTGCATCGGAGCGTACGAACTTGAACTTCCCGAAAGCGGTGGCGTAGTCATTCAGGTCATAGCGTCCTATGACGTTGAAGGAATGGGTCTCCAGTTCCGGTATCAGGGAGTCGGAGAAATACGCTGTCGGTGTGCCGTCACCGTACAACTGGGCAAAGCCGGAAATCGGAATGCCGGTGTCAAAGGGCGTCCCTTCGGCGTTCAATGCGATGGGTGAGGGATACGTCAGTTCCTCGCCGGTCGCCGGGTCGAATCCCAGAATGTCGTAGCGTCCGTCCGGTGCCGTGTAGGTAAACGTGCGGGCACCGGGCGGGGTCAGAATTCGGTCCGGTACATTGGGGTCGTCGGTCTGGCGGTATTCCGCCGGGTTGTTCTGGAGATACTGTCTTTCCGTGATGCCGAAGTCCCGGTCCTGGGTTTCCAGCCTTTCCTGGTTACGATACTCATAGCTGGCGGTGACGTTGCCCCGGTCCTCGGCGAAGTTGGTACCGAAGGTAAAGGATGCGAAAAAATCCTCCGCGTCACCTTCGTCGGACATTCCTCCCTGGGTGCGCACGGCGAAGCCTTCGAAATCGTCCTTGAGCACAAAGTTCACCGCGCCCGACACCGCGTCAGCTCCGTAAACCGCCGAGGCGCCGCCAGTGAGGACGTCGACCCGCTCGATCAGGGCGATTGGAATGGTATTGATATGAACCAGCGGTTCGCCGGTTGCGATCGCGCTGACATGGCGGCGGCCGTTGACCAGTGTCAGCGTGCGGTTGTTACCAAGGTTGCGCATGTTCAGTGCGTTGACACCAGCCTGGGCACCACCTCCTTCACGCTGGGTATCGTACGACCCGGAAGATCCGACCAGCGCGCCGACTTCACTGACGAAGTCTTCGAGGTTGACGTTTCCGGATTGTTGGATCCTATCCGCGCCCAGAGACAGAACCGGGGCTACGTAATCCCCCTCGAAGCGTGTGATACGGGAGCCCGTGACCACCACCTCTTCGAGCGCTGGTGGTTCATCGGCCACAGGTTGCGCGTTGACGGAAGAAGCGAGAGGGAGCAGGGCGATTGATACCGCCGCCGAAAGTGAGTTCATTCTGAATCGATTTGAGTTTCGGTTGATCTGTTTGCGCATTGTGTTTCCTCACGAGAACTTTGATCAAATACACGACCTGCTTTCATCAGGTCATCACAGTGGTTGGAAAAAACCGGTTTACCTGGGTCGCTGCCGCTCCGGTCAGCAGCCACTCCTGCCGGCACCAGAGCCCCCTGTCTTGTTTTCAAAGTCCCGAGCAGGAAATGTGCCAAGGCTATTAATTGACGCCTCAATTCCGTGTCCGGCCTTCCGGTCCGGCTCTGTGGTGAACAGAAGTAAATTGTCCCGAAGTCAGCTATCAGCGCAGAATATCGGTAACCTTTCCGCTTCACGGTGGTTGGAGACAGGACCATCGGAAAGCCAGTTACCAATTGTTAAAAAACCGAAAGTTCAAGAAAAATGATAGCCACACACCAGAATCCTTAAGCTTGAAAGTTCCAGGATTAAGCGCCAAATGCCCAGCCTTAGTGCGCCCCGCTCGCTTACTGTGCGCGACCTGAAGGGCGGCGCTGCGCTTTTGTCGCGACTGGTCGCGCCCGGAGAGGCCATGGCCAATCCCTGCGCGTGACGCGGGTAGTAGCGTCCGACAGGCTTCAGCAGGGCATTGTGGGGCTTAATCAGAGGGTCCCTAAATAAATTACCCGCTCATTCCTTTTCATAGGATTCAGGTGGCTTAACAGTGGGTCGCACTTCTATGCCCTGGTTACGGCGCCAGATGTCTCAAATAAATTAACGGTGTGCACATTCTCAAACTACCGTCCGGTTGACGTGTTTTGGTGCAGATTCAGTGGCAATGTACACCTTTTTTGTGCTCCCAGGCTGAATGTGCTGTCTGTTATGACCAAAAGGGGAAAAGAAGATTCTCTCTTTAAATCAGTAAGATACGTTTCTTTTCCGGTTGTGGCACAGAGCTTGCTGTTCCAGTTCTGCTCTTCCTGGTTAAAGCTGAAATCAGGAACGGTACCAAAGTGGAGTTGTCGGTAAACCGACCGGCAATCCGGATCAAGACTCTGGCGCTATTGGTGGCCCGCCTCGTATTCGGCCACTGCTGACCCACTGGGGATCATGCAGGTCGTCATGGCCCGAGTGGAAAATTTCCTGGGAGTATCGAATGTTAAAGTATCTGGTATTAATGATGACAGTGGCATACTCAACCACTGCCGTGAACGCCCAGCAATGGGATACGGTAGTGGGGGATGCTCTCACCGTTGGCGAGACAGGTCCCCACTGGTTTTCGGTCCGGAATGGTCAATCCGCCCACCTGATAAACGGTGACACCGGGCGCGTTGGAGGTATTCTGACCCTGTCAAGTTTTTCTCCTGCTATCCGTCCGCATATGGAACGCGGTCTGATATACACCTATGGGTCTTTCTATTCCCGTAATGTCTATGGTGACCGGTTGGACCTGGTTATTGCCTTCGATGCCCAGACCACATTGCCGGTGACCGAGATCGAGATACCCACAAAAGCCGCTGGCATCGGTCACAGTGGAATGATAGGTCTGATAAACAGCAAGTTTATCGCGGTCTGGAACATCACACCCGGCATCTCCGTCTCTATCGTAAACACCGAAACCAATGAATTTGTCACAGAGATCTCCACGCCGAGTTGCGCTGGAATCTACCCGGTGAATACCGGTTTCATCATGGCTTGTGCGGATGGCCGGGCCCAACTGATTGAGCTTGATGACAGTGGCATGGAAATCGGCCGCCGTCGCAGCGAGGTTTTCTTCAGCCTGCTGGAAGATCCCGTGTATGACTACGCGGTCGCTTCCAGGGACGGCTGGCTCTTCATGTCGCTGGAAGGGCTTGTGTACGAAGTGACTGTGGAGGGAGGCGAGGTGCTGGTGAGTGAACCCTGGTCCATCAATCCCCCGGATTCGGATAATCCCGACCGCAATGGAATCGTGATCGAACCTGACGACGACTGGCGCATCGGCGGGAGGCAACCGTTCGCCTATAACGCGGATATCGGTGTCCTGGTCACAGTAATGCACAAAGGCGGTGGTCAGGAGACTTTTGAAGATCCCGGCACCGAACTCTGGGGATTCAGCATGGCGACCAGGCGACGTGGCTACCGACTGTCGCTCGAAGGGACGCAAATCCGGGGAGTACAGCTTACCCAGGATGGGGACCCTCTGATGCTGGTGTCAGCTGGAGAGGATATAGAAATCCGCAACCCTGAAACCGGTGCGCTGATCAGAGAAGTGTCCGACGTCTCAGGTCTGATTCAGAACCTGTATTTCGATTAGCCACAGGAGCCGTATACTCATGATTGATCCTCTGATTCTGCTGATTACCTCATTGTCTCTGGCGCTCCTGTTCTTTATGGCAGCCCGACACAAAATGAGTTCTCAGCGTCATTTCCAGGCCCAACTTGCTGCCTATGAATTGTTGCCCGAATCGATGCTGCCACTGGTGTCGAGGCTGCTTCCAATCGTAGAAATGGCGGTCGTTTTTCTATTGCTCGTCCCCTTTTCCCGCTCTTTTGCGGCGTTTACTGCGGTGTTGCTGCTGTCGACTTATACGCTGGCGATGGCCTTCAATCTGATACGTGGCCGTACCCATATCGATTGTGGCTGCGGTGGACAGCCCCAGGTTCTTTCCGCCTGGCTGCTTCTGCGTAATGTGGTACTGGTGGCCGCTGCCGCCCTGCTTCTGGTGCCCGCGGGTGATCGTGCCATGGCCTGGGGCGACACTTTTCTACTCGTCTTGCTGACGACCGTACTTGCCATGATCTACCTGTTGGTGGAGCAGCTGGTGAGAAATCAATCCGTTCTTACTAACAGGAGTTCCAGCAATGGATAGTTATCTTTTCGAAATCGTAATGCTGCTGTCTGCAGTTGTTCTGATCCTGGTTTTTGCCATGTTCGCGCTGGCACGTCAGATCGGCGTGCTTCACACCCGCCTGGCACCGGCCGGAGCCCTGATGACTACGGCCGGCCCCAAGGTGGGTCAGCCGGCACCGGTGCTTTCCGTGCCTGACATTAAGGGCAATCCGATAACTATAGGCGCGCCAGGCAGACTGCCACAGTTGATTCTGTTTGTTTCCCCAACCTGCCCGATCTGTAAAGAACTGGTACCCACCGCAAAGTCCATGGCCAGAAGTGAGAAGCTCTCCCTGGTATTTGGCAGTGACGGCGGTCAGTTACAGAAACACAGTGACTACGTCGACAGGATGAAAATAGAGAAGTACCCCTACGTGGTTTCCCTGGAGCTGGGTATGAAATTCGAGGTGGGAAAACTTCCCTTTGCGGTACTGATTGACGAACAGGGCGTGCTCCGATCCAAGGGGCTGGTCAACAGCCGCGAGCACCTGGAAAGCCTGGTTGAGTCCATGCGAAGCGGCTATGAGTCCATCCAGGATTACCTGGTTAAGGAAGAACTGATTGGAGAACAGGCATGAACAGTAGAGAGCAGCTTCTAAGCCAGTTGATGAAGGATCTGGATTCGGTCACTACGGGTGCGATCCGGTTCCTGGCGGCCAGGACGTCACGCCGGTCTTTCTTTGGAAAGCTGGGAATTCTATTAGCGGGAATGGGCACTCTGCCTGTTCTTCCGGTCATGCGGGAGGCCAATGCCCAGAGCTCCGACAGTATCCCCGACATGGGCGATCCGGAATCCTGTGAATACTGGCGTTACTGCGCCTTCAGCGGCACTATTTGCAGCTGTTGTGGCGGAACTGTCACGCAATGTCCTCCGGGCGCGGAGACTGCGACAGTAGCCTGGGTGGGAACCTGTCATAACCCCGCCGATGGCCAGGATTACCTGATCTCCTACAATGACTGTTGTGGCAAGAGCAGCTGTGGCCGCTGTGGTTGCCACCGCTCCGAAGGAGACAGGCCGGTTTATTTTCCCAGCAAGTCGAACAGTGTCCTCTGGTGTTTTGGCTCCACCAGCCATGCCTACCACTGTACCCTGGCGCGAATCATGGGAGTACAGAGCAGTAATGTGGCGGAGCCTTGACATGGGTCTGACGCGTCTGCTGGCGGTGATTGCGGCGGCGGCACTCACATTGAGTGGGGGCGCCGCAATCGGGCAGAGTTACCAGCCTGCATCCAATTATCTGCAGCACTGTGCCGGTTGTCATCTGAGTGACGGCACCGGCTTTCCACCGGAAGTGCCAATCCTGCGTGTTGACCTGGGCTACCTGCTGGACAACCCGGAAGGCCGGGATTTCATGTTGCGCGTTCCGGGCGTCACCGGCGTGCCAATAAGTGCAGAGGAAGTGGTCGGATTGATGAACTGGCTGATCGAGACGTTCTACCCCGGCCGATCCGATTTCATTCCATTTACGGTAGATGAAGTCGAGGCCGGTCGGGCAAGGCCACTTTACGACCCCCTTGGGTATCGAAGCATGCTGTTTCCACAACTTTATTCAGGATCCTCCAATGAATAACTTCGCTTCACTGCAGGCTCGCGGTCATGACTGCCGGATTGCGCGCAATGGCCCGGGACGGAGATTACAACCCGCCGGAGTATGCCTGTGCCTGGCCTCGATGCTGTTTGCGCTTCTCCTGTCCCGGACCGTCAGCGGGGACGAGACAGATCCACCGGCCTTTGCCTACCTGCTCCACTGCTCCGGTTGTCACCTGGAGGACGGCTCGGGCGATCCACCGGAAATCCCTGACCTTCGATACGACCTTGCCACGCTGCTTGCCAGCGCGGAGGGGCGAGATTACGTGTTAAGGGTTCCCGGTGTGACGGATGCACCCATACCCGCCTGGCAAATGGCTGACCTCATGAATTGGATGGTGAACTACCTGTACGAGGATCTGAAAGAATTTGAACCCTTTACCGAAGACGAGGTCATCGCCGGGCGAATCAATACGCTTTACGATCCG
>CALOEW010000027.1:0-13595 GCA_942492445.1 uncultured Gammaproteobacteria bacterium | reverse complement strand
CCGATACCTGTTGTAGTTGTGCAGAAACGGGGAAATCAGGTCAGCCATGTCGGGGGAAGGATCCTCGTCGCTGCTGGCCGGCTATCGATGGTTCAGGATTTTGCGAAAATCAGGCCCGAACCGGTCCTGGAAAAACGCGCGCTGGACGCGCCACCGGCATGGACATTGCTATTCACGGGGCTGGTGACCGGCATTGCCGTGGGCATATTCGTCTGCTTTCTCCTATATCTCTCCGGCCGTGTACCCCCCCTGCAGACACAAACGCCGCAACGGGTTGTGAGTGCGCCTTCGGCGGCGGCACAGGCTGCACCCCCGGCCCCGGTGCAAGAACAGCATAGCGAACCGACAGAGTCTACGCAGAACATTGCAGAAACTGCCGACAACGGCACACCGGGCCTGAGCTTTTACCAGGAATTGCAGGATTATGAAGTCGCGGTGGACGCCACGCCGGTCCCCCTGGAACTGGAAATCGACGTACAGGAGCCGGAACCCGGTTCAGAAACGGCAAGTAACGGTAATCGATTACTGCAGGTTGGTGCCTTTCAACAATTGAGCAGTGCCCAGCGGCAGGTTGGCATGCTGGAGGAACTGGGTGTCAACGCCACTATCAGGCAGGCAACAGTCAGCGGTGGGCGCATTCTGCACCTGGTCCAGGCAGGTCCCTACGTTAATTCGACGCAGCTCAACCAGGTCAGATCGCTGCTGCTGCGCAACGATATCAGCAGTTTTCCCCTGGCAGCCCGCTGAATACGCTTGAAATCTCCCGGGTCCGCCCCATTTAACTACTCTTGTCTGGCGTCAACTTCCCGGAAAGTCAGGATTGCCCCTGCCGGCAGGCCGTGGGAACTGATGCGTCACGCGTGCCTTTATTAATCTGGTCTGGAGAGCAACGTGGAACAATACCGAGGAACGACGATCGTTTCCGTCCGTCGCGACGACAAAGTGGTAATCGGAGGTGACGGACAGGTATCGCAGGGCAACACCGTGATGAAGGGAAATGCCCGAAAGGTCCGACGTCTCTACAATGACAAAGTCATCGCCGGGTTTGCAGGTGGCACAGCAGATGCCTTCACCCTGTTCGAGCGATTCGAGGAACAACTGGAAAAGCACCGGGGAAAATTGACTCGAGCGGCCGTCGAGCTGGCCAAACTCTGGCGCACTGAACGGGCCCTGAGACGACTGGAGGCCCTGCTGATAGTAGCCGATCGGGAGGCGTCGCTCATCATTACCGGTAATGGCGACGTTATCGAGCCCGAGGACTCGATCATGGCAATCGGATCCGGAGGACCCTATGCCCTGTCCGCAGCCCGGGCGCTGTATCGCAATACCCACCTGGACGCCAGTACCATAGTCGAACAGAGCCTCGAAATAGCCGGTGAAATCTGCGTCTACACCAACCAGTATCACACCATCGAAGAATTGTCCCTGTCCTGATCCGACACGGGAAGCGACCAAGGTAGCCGTAACATGTCCACCATGACCCCCAGAGAAATCACTTCGGAGCTGGACAAGCACATTGTCGGCCAGGACGCCGCCAAACGGGCTGTCGCCATCGCGCTGCGTAACCGCTGGCGACGCATGAAACTGCCCGAAGCTGTCAGGAACGAAGTCACTCCCAAAAACATACTCATGATCGGCCCCACCGGCGTGGGAAAGACTGAAATTGCCCGTCGGCTGGCAAAGCTTGCCCATGCCCCGTTTATCAAGGTGGAGGCGACCAAGTTCACTGAAGTGGGCTACGTAGGGCGAGACGTCGAGTCCATCATTCGTGATCTGGTCGACGTGTCGGTAAAAATGTTGCGCGAGGAGGAAATCAAGAAGGTTCAACATCGGGCCGAAGATCTGGCCGAAGAAAGGGTATTGAACGTATTACTGCCCCAGGCTCGGGATACCGGTCAGGAGGGCGAACAACCGGGGCAGTCTGCGACCCGTCAGATGTTCCGTAAGAAAATCCGGGAAGGCGAACTGGACGACAAGGAGATAGAGATCAAGCTGACCGAATCGACGGCGGGCTTTGAAATCATGGCCCCACCGGGAATGGAAGACATGACCAGTCAGCTGCGCAGCATGTTCTCAAACCTAAGTTCCGGTAAACAGAAATCCCGCCGCATGACGGTCAAACAGGCGCTCAAGGCCATCAAGGAGGAAGAAGCCGCCAAGCTGGTCAACGAAGACGAGATCAAGAACCGGGCAGTGACTGCCGCAGAACAGACAGGCATCGTGTTCATCGACGAGATAGACAAGGTCACTACCCGGCACGAGCAGGGTTCCGGCACTGTTTCCCGGGAAGGTGTGCAAAGAGACCTGCTGCCTCTCATAGAGGGTTCAACGGTATCCACCAAGTATGGCAGTGTCAAAACCGATCACATTCTGTTTATCGCTTCCGGTGCATTCCACCTTTCCAAGCCTTCGGACCTGATCCCGGAACTGCAGGGAAGATTACCGATCCGCGTCGAGCTGGATCCCCTGACTACCGAGGACTTTCAACGTATCCTGGTAGAACCGGATTTTTCTCTGACCGAACAATACCGGGCACTGCTTGCCACCGAGGATCTGCAGATCAGGTTTACCGACGACGGAATCACTCGAATCGCGGAAACCGCCTGGCAGGTGAACGAACGCACCGAAAATATCGGAGCCCGCCGCCTGCACACGGTAATGGAGCGCCTGCTCGAAGAAATATCCTACTCCGCGGCCGATGTTGCGGTGGGCGACAACAGCGAGCTGGTGGTGGATGCAGCCTATGTGGACAAACAGCTGGGCGAACTGGCCAAAGACGAAGACCTGAGCCGTTTTATTCTCTGACCCGGACCATGACCTCCACCAACATCCCCAGCGATATTCGCCTGCACAAGAAATCCGGAATATTGGAGCTGATCTACCCGGAGGGTACTTCGTTCGAGCTGTCCGCTGAATACCTGCGGGTCTATTCACCGTCCGCGGAAGTCCGGGGCCACGGTAAAGGACAGGAAATCCTGCAGACGGGCAAGAAGTACGTCAGAATTACCGCCCTGGTGCCGACCGGAAACTATGCTGTCCGCCTGCTGTTCGACGACCGCCATGACTCCGGGATCTACAGCTGGGACTACCTTTGGGAACTGGGTGAGCACCAGCACAGATACTGGTCAGAATACCTTGACCGGTTGCGTGCAGCGGGGGCTTCGCGGGAGCCGTTGCCTCCCGGAACCCAGGTGGTTAGTATTGTGCCTCTCAAACCGGAAGACCCGCCGAACGGGCAATCGTGATTTCATGTCCGAAACACCAGAAAGCAACGAAACGACCCATTTCGGGTACCGAGCTGTACCGAAAGAGGAAAAAAAGGGTCTGGTAGCCGCTGTATTCGACTCTGTCGCCAGCAGGTACGATGTCATGAACGACATCATGTCGTTGGGTACCCATCGGCTTATCAAGCGCTTTGCCATTGAATTGAGTGCGGTACGACCTGGTCAGACGATTCTGGACCTGGCCGGAGGTACCGGCGATCTGAGTATCAGATTTGCCCGTCTGGTGGGAGAATCAGGCCGGGTTATTCTGGCCGACATCAATGCCAGCATGCTGAGTGTGGGTCGAAACCGGATAATCGACAAAGGTGCCGGTAGCAATATTCTTTTCAGCCAGGTGAATGCGGAATCCCTGCCCTTTGCCGAGCACAGTTTTGATTGCATCTGCATTGCCTACGGCCTGCGCAATGTCACGGACAAGGATGCCGCCCTGAGGTCCATGTACCGAACCCTGAAACCAGGAGGCCGGGTACTTGTGCTGGAATTTTCCAGGCCCACCAACCCGCTGATCAGCAGAGCCTACGACGCTTATTCCGGGCTTTGGCCCATGGCTGGCAGACTGGTGGCCGGCGACAGCGACAGCTATCGCTACCTGGTGGAGTCCATCCACATGCACCCGGACCAGGAAACTCTAAAACACATGATGGCGGATGCCGGTTTCACCGATAACCGCTATTACAACATCATGGGTGGGGTCTGTGCCATTCATCTTGGCTTCAGGCCGGTCGGAAGCGCCAGTTGATGCCTCACGCAACCGGTCTCGAATGCACGCAAGGGTGCCTACAATGTTGAAGCCTGTCCGGCCCTCAAACCTGCTGTTGCCCTTTGAATCCCTGGTGAATCGCTGTATCGCTCAGGACCAGAAGCTCGCCGAGGGAATTTCGCAGCATTGTGGAAAGGTTCTGTGGCTGCAGGTTACGGCACCGGAATTGGACATCTACATCCATTTATATCGGGCCAGCGTGACCCTTGGTTTCGATCCTCCCGAATTGCCTGCAGGTGACTTGTCAGCCGGGCACCACCACGACAACCAGGCTCCTGTTGAAAACGATGGTAATGCTCGCAACGAACCGCCGCCAGCCGGCCCCGTCACCGAGGCAGGGTCCGCTGAAGCGGATGCCAGGATCAGCGGTTCTGCCCTGACTCTGCTGCGCCTGCTAATCGAGCGCGAGGCAGAACGGCCGCTGGTCGACCCGGCACTTCAGATAAGTGGCGATGTGGAGTTCGTGCAATCCGTATACCATCTTTTCAAGACCATGCGGATTGACTGGCAGGAGCCCCTGTCCCGGGTCATCGGCGACGTTCCAACCCACGGACTGGAACAACTGATAGATAGCCTTAAATCCTTCACTCGACAGGCTGCCGACAGCACCCGGCGCAATCTGGATGAATACCTGCATGAAGAAAGCCGCCTGGTACCACCCCGCAATCAGGTGGAGGCCTTTGACTGCGAAATGGATGAGTTGCGGCTGCGACTGGACCGGCTGCATGCCCGGGTTCAGGAGCTCAGTGCAGGCGTGGACCGTCACTGTCAGGCTCCCCGAGAGTAATTGTAGAATCTCGTGCCACATTTCATACGCCTGCTCAAAATCCTGAATGTCGCGGCAAAATACCGGCTGGGAGACTATCTGCGAGGGCGTGGTACGTTTTTCATCAAACTGTTCCTGTGGTTCCACGGCCTGCCCTGGACCTTCCATGAGGCCAGGAAGCTGGGCCGACATGCGCGCCTGCGACTGGCACTGGAAGAGCTGGGCCCCATCTACATCAAGTTTGGACAGCTATTGTCCACCCGCCGTGATTTTCTGGAACCCCGACTGGCGGATGCCCTGCAGGGGCTGCAGGACAACGTACCGCCATTCAGATCTCCCGGAATCAGGGAATTGATCAGTGCGTCACTGGGCACCGATGCCAGTGACCTGTTCAGCGAACTGAGCCTGGAACCCCTGGCTTCCGCTTCCATCGCCCAGGTCCATGCGGCCACGCTTATTTCCGGCGAGGAAGTGGTTATCAAGGTGATCCGGCCCGGTATAGAGAAGACCATCCGTGCCGACGTGACCCTGTTGAAGTGGCTGGCAATCCTTATTGAAAACCGCATCCCCATCGGCAAACGCCTGCGCCCGGTGGAGGTGATTGATGACTACGAGAAGGTCATCTTCGATGAATTGAACCTGTTGGCGGAGGGTGCCAACACCACCCAGCTACGTCGCAATTTCCAGACATCGGAGGTTCTCTACGTACCCCGGGTCTACTGGGAATACAGCCGCCGTAACCTGCTGGTCATGGAGCGCATCTACGGAGTACCGGTAGCCGACATAGCAGCCCTGCAGGCCCGCAAGGTGGACCTGAAAAAGCTGGCAGAAACCGGTGTGGAGATTTTCTTCACCCAGGTGTTCGAGCACAGTTTTTTCCACGCTGACATGCATCCAGGCAATATTTTTGTCAATCCGGACCGCCCGGACCGGCCTCAGTATATCGCCATCGACTGCGCCATAATCGGCTCTCTCAGCCCCGCAGACCAGCTCTACCTGGCCCGTAATCTGCTGGCCATCTTCAAACGGGATTACCGCAAGGTAGCGGAATTGCATGTGGAATGCGGCTGGGTGCCCGCGGAAACCCGGGTAACGGAATTTGAGGCCGCCATGCGCACAGTCTGCGAACCGATTTTCGAAAAGCCGCTCAAGGACATATCCTTCGGGCAGCTGCTGGTACAGCTGTTTCGCACCGCGGGTCGGTTCAACATGGAAGTGCAGCCGTCCCTGGTCCTGCTTCAGAAAACACTGCTCAACGTTGAAGGATTGGGTCGCCAGCTGTACCCGGAGCTGGACTTGTGGAAAACCGCGCTGCCCTACCTGGAAAAATGGAATGCCCGTCGACTCAGCCCGTTGTCACTGTTCACCCGCCTCCGGGAGAATATTCCAGACTGGATCGATCAGCTGCCGGACCTGCCTCAACTCTCAATCGATGCAGTGAGGGAAGTCCGGCAGTTGCGGAAAATCAACAACAGCCTTCGTAATCAACAGGATCTTGCGGAAATAAGACGGGAAAAGCGTCGAAAAAGTGCTTTTCTGACGGGATCCGTATTAATCCTGGCTGCACTGCTGTCAGCTCATCCCACCCTCGGGGCAGCCCTTTCCGGCCTGCCCGTGGCAACCCTGCTGCTGGGGCTTGGCGGGCTGTGGCTGCTGTTACCCAAGGATTGACTTGGGGATGAGAGGCCCCGCGACCCACCTGGCACCTCAGTTCCATTATAATAGTCAGTTCCAAGAGTGGCCGGCATCAGCCCCGGTTGAAGCGCTGCCAAGAGCTGTAACATGAGTGAAGAATTTCTCGATCAGATAAACTGGAACGCCGAGGGTCTTGTCCCGGTTATTGCCCAGGACAGCGAAAGTAAGCGCATCCTTACCCAGGCCTGGCTTAACCGTGAGGCCTTGCGAACAGCTGTCACGGAAAAGCGGGCTGTTTACTGGTCCCGTTCGAGGCAATCCCTGTGGCGCAAGGGTGAACTGTCCGGCAACATTCAGGAGCTTGTGGATATTTACCTCGACTGCGACAATGACTCAGTCTGCTATCTGGTCCGGCAGATTGGAGGAGTCGCCTGTCACACCGGCCGCCAGAGCTGCTTTTACCAGAGGCTGGAGCATGGCCGTTGGCTCGCTGTGGATCCGGTGATACGTGATCCGGATCTGATGTATGGCGGCAGCCAGGCGGCGGAGTCAGATAATGAATGACGTTCTTAAGCAGTTGACAGAAATCCTCGAACTGCGCAAACAGGCTGACAGCGCCGATTCCTACGTTGCCGGCCTGCACCGGAAAGGTCTCAATAAAATACTTGAAAAGGTTGGAGAAGAAGCCATAGAAACCGTGTTGGCTGCCAAAGACTGCGGGTCCGAAGCCAATGCACTCAATCGACAGGCTGTGCTCAGCGAGACTGCTGACCTTTGGTTTCACAGTCTGGTGATGCTCAGTCATCTGGGACTGAACGCAGCTCAGGTATTGGAGGAACTGGAAAAACGCTTTACTATATCCGGTCTTGTCGAAAAGGCGTCGCGGACCCGCCAATGAAGTATTCGCAGGCTTCAGGATAGCCGGATTTCCGGCTATGATTTTTCTGAAGACCGTAATCTGGAGGTAATACATGGGCTTAGGTGGAATAGGTATATGGCAGCTGCTGATCATCCTGTTGATCGTGGTCATGCTGTTTGGCACCAAGAAATTACGCAGCCTGGGTTCCGACCTGGGTGGAGCCCTGAAAGGGTTTAAGACAGCCATAAAGGACGACGAGGACGACAAGGAAAAGGACAAGGACGACGACGCCGTCACCGGGTCAGAAAAGTCCGAAGAGGCTGAAAATGAAACCTCGGATTCTCCGGCGAAAAGCTGACTCTCGAAGGTCATAATTTTTCTTTTCAGGCATGTCTCCCGGCTGACCGGCCCTCTGCCCGGTCAGCCTCCATCCTTCCGGAAAACCTGGCTCTAGGTCTATGTTTGATATTGGTCCCTCAGAATTACTGGTAATATTCGTTGTCGCCCTGCTGGTAATCGGGCCGGAGCGGTTGCCTTCTGCGGTCAAGACTGCCAGCCTGTGGATCGGGAGGTTCCGGCGCAGCTTCCACAAGATAAAGGCCGAAGTGGAAAGGGAGCTGAATGCCGACGAAATCCGGCGCCAGTTGCACAACGAATCCATAATGGCAGAGGTTGAGGACGCCAAGAAGCAGGCACAGGAGTTTGCCCGGGACGTTGAAACGACAGCGAACCTGGAGGACGCGGCAGAGACCGGGGATAAAAATCCTGCTGACTCGGAGCCCAACCGCAGTGGCGGCAATCCGGATCTCCGGCCCCAGGACCAGGCTGACCCTCAGGGAAGCACAACCGGTTCAGACACGGCCACTTCGTCAGTTAAAAAAGAAGTCAGGCAGGCAGTCAATTACGTCAACGATATCTCCCGGGAAGTCAAGGCCACCGGCAAGGAAATCGAGGACGAATTCAACAAGGTCGGCCCCTCCAACAAAAGCTCGCCGGTTGACAAGTCATGAGTTCCGCAGAAGAGGAGAAGGAATTAACCCTGATCGACCACCTGGTGGAGTTGCGGGATCGCATCCTCAAGTCACTGGTAGCGGTGGTGTTGATTTTCCTTTGCCTGTTCCCCTTCGCCAATGAAATTTACGTCTTTATTGCCGATCCATTGATCGCGGCATTACCGGAAAATGCCAGCATGATCGCCATTGATCCCACGTCACCCTTTTTCGCACCGTTCAAACTTACCTTCTACGCAGCGGTGGTAATCGCGGCACCCTACATTCTCTATCAACTCTGGTCCTTTGTTGCCCCCGGCCTGTACAGGAACGAAAAGGCCGTCGCCATGCCTCTGTTCATTTCCAGTGTGTTTCTTTTTTATCTGGGTATCGCCTTCGCCCGCTATGTGCTTTTCGGTATCGTATTCGGTTTTTTCATCTCCGTGGCTCCCGAAGGCATTACGGTGGCACCGGACATCAGCAGTTTCCTCAGCTTTGCACTGACCATATTCTTCGCTTTCGGGCTTGCCTTCGAAGTCCCCATCGCGGTTTTCCTGTTTATCTGGGCGGGCCTGGCCGAGCCGGAGTCTCTGGTTTCAAAACGACCGTACGTTGTGGTGGGCTGCTTTGTGGTCGCCATGCTCCTCACTCCTCCGGACCCGTTCTCCCAGTCCATGCTGGCCCTGCCCATGTGGGCATTGTTCGAGCTGGGAATTCTGGCAGGCAGACTGGCACGCAAGCGACAACGGCAGACGGAAGCAGGAGAAACCGCCAACTGATTGAAGTAGCGGGCAACGCCCACTGGATTAGCAGGCTGTTGAAAATCTATTGCGCTTGCCGGTGCTTCGTTAAAAACTGGCTCAAAATGCTCATTTACACCCGGTAAACTCCGCTTTTGCGCCAGTTTTTTGCCTCGCCATGGCCGCGCTCATCACGTTTTTCAACAGCCTGCTAGAGAAAAAAGGTTACAGGGCCGTCATTGGTGAGCTCGACCTGCATGTCTGCACCGAACCGGCCACTGGACACTTTGTGATAACGTTGCCCGGCGACCTGGACCAGATGGTCATAAAGAGACTCCGCCGCTGCCGGCGCCATGGCAGAGGAGAAGCTGGGACGCAGCCCCCTCTGGGTATCGGCTGCCAGAGTAAACTGGGATACCAGTAACAGTCCTCCATCTGCATCCCTGAGGCTGCGGTTCATTTTCCCCGCGTCATCAGCAAATATCCTGTACGCCAGGAGCCTGTCCAGGGCTTTCTGCACGATTGCTTCAGTGTCGATTTTTTCCAGCCCGACGAAGGCGAGTATCCCCTTATCGATAGCGGCAAGTGTTTCACCTGCTACGACCACCCTTGCCTGAGTGACCCGCTGGATGAGCAGGATCATCGGTGCTCCCGTTGCCTGGTCACGCTCACTCTTCCTTGAGTTCCTCTGCCAGGTCGCCTGTGGCACGGACCAGAGCATCTATAATCCCCGGTTCCGATGCGGAGTGTCCGGCATCACGAATGATAAACAACTCCGAGGCATTTCCCCACCTGTCGTGAAGCTCGGTCGCATTGTCCAGGGGGCAGACCATATCGTAGCGCCCGTGAATTATCTTAACCGGAATATGCTCGATTCTGGAAAGACCGTTCAGTATTTGGTTCTCTTCGATGAAACCGTTGTTCATGAAATAATGGCTCTCTATACGGCTCATCGCCAGGGCATTGTGCTGCTTTGAAATCAGCTTCTGCACATCGGCACTGGGGCGCAACCTGGAGCAGTGAATCTCCCAACTGGCCCAGGATTTGGCGGCGGCCATGCGCGCAAGTTCGTCCACGCCTGTAAGACGGCGGTAATAGGCCTCCACCAGATTTTCCCGTTCCGGTTCGGGGATAAAGCCGACAAATTCCTTCCATCGGTCGGGAAACACCCGGCTGGCACCTTTAACGTAAAGCCAGTCGAGGTCGGCACGCCGACAGAGGAAGATGCCTCTCAGCACCAGGCCCAGGACCCGATCAGGAAAATCCTGGGCATAAAGCAGCGCGAGAGTTGAACCCCAGGAACCACCGAACAGCACCCACGATTCGATGCCAAGAAACTTCCTTATGGCTTCCATATCGCCGATCAGGTTCTGTGTATCGTTTTCCCGCAACTCGGCATGAGGCGTTGAACGTCCGCACCCTCGCTGGTCGTACGTGATTATCCGGTAAACTTCCGGATCGTAGTAACGGCGTGAAGCGAAATTACAGGCACTGCCCGGTCCGCCGTGCACAAAAAGAATTGGAATCCCCTCGGGATTGCCCGCTTCGTCCAGGTACAGCTCGTGAATCTCAGATACGCGCAACTGGTGACGGTTGTAAGGTTTCAATTCAGGATAAAGGACCAGCACGGCTACCCTCTCGAATGCTTTGACGAAGTCAGGTTATCAGATATTCGCGAATGCCAATGTTACCTCATGGCACCTCTTTTATTATGGCACTGTTGTGGCCAAAATTAAGAAACCTCGGACTGATAAAGCAGAAGTTCCTCAATTCAGCGGCTGGCCAGGCGGTTACCTGGACTTCAACCTCGCGCCTGGCTGCCACGGCTGTGGCGCTTGCGCTCGTTTTCCGTCAGGTGCTTCTTGCGCAGCCGGATGTGGCGAGGCGTCACCTCTACCAGTTCATCACCCTCAATGAACTCCATCGCCTGCTCCAGGCTGTGGGTGACAGGTGGAGTAAGAATGATATTTTCATCACTTCCGGACGCCCGGATATTGGTGAGTTGTTTTGCCTTTGTGGGATTGACCACCAAGTCGTTTTCCCGGGTATGCAGGCCAACAATCATACCTTCATAGACTTCCACATTGGGACCTACAAAAAGCCTGCCACGCTCCTGCAGGTTATACAGCGCATAGCCGAGGGTTTTCCCAGTTACCATGGAAACCAGCACGCCATTTTTGCGAGCAGCGATCTCCCCCGCCTTCACGACGCCATAATGGTCGAAAACGTGCGTCATAATTCCGCTGCCCGAAGTCATGCTGAGAAACTGGGAACGGAAGCCGATCAGGCCCCTGGTGGGAATAATAAAGGCCATCCGCACCCGGCCCTTGCCGTCCGGGATCATTTCCCGCATGTCGGCGCGGCGCTTGCCGAGTTCCTCGATCACGCCGCCCTGGTACTCCTCATCGCAATCGATGACCAACTCTTCATAAGGCTCCTGCCTTACGCCGTCGATTTCGTGCACGATAACTTCCGGCCGTGACACCGCCAGTTCGTAGCCCTCCCGCCGCATGGTTTCAATCAGCACGGACAGATGCAACTCGCCACGACCGGAAACCCGATACCTGTCTGGCGAGTCGCCCTGATCGACCCGCAGCGCGACATTGTAAAGCAGTTCCCGCTCCAGACGCTCCTTGATGTTGCGGGTCGTAATGAACTTGCCGTCCTGACCGGCAAAGGGCGAATCGTTGACCTGAAAGGTCATGTTGATGGTCGGCTTGTCAACGGTCAGCGGCGGCAGTGCCTCCACGTGTTCAGGATCGCACAGGGTATCGGAAATTCTCAATCTGTCGATACCGCTGATACTGACAATGTCGCCTGCTTGCGCGAGCTCTGCGTCAATCTGGTCCAGACCAAGGTAATTCTTGACCTGCAGAACTTTTCCCCTGCGCGTACGTCCGTCCCGATCGATGATCACCACCTGCCTGTTGGGACTGATCTGCCCCCGGGTAATGCGACCTACGCCGATAACGCCGACGTAACTGCTGTAATTCAATGCACTGATCTGCATCTGTAACGGCCCGCTCCGATCAACCTGGGGGGCGGAACATGCTGGATGATGGTTTCAAAAAGCGGCTGCATGTCGTCGGCCAGCTGATTCGCTTCGAACCCGGCAACCCCTGAACCGCCGATGCATAGATCACGGGAAAGTCCAGTTGCGTGTCATTGGCTCCCAATCGGTCGAACAGGTCGAAGACCTCGTTCAGCACCCAGTCCGGCCGTGCGCCGTCACGATCCACTTTATTTATAACCACGATAGGATTAAGTCCCGCGGCAAATGCCTTCTGGGTGACGAAACGGGTCTGGGGCATCGGCCCTTCAACGGCATCCACCAGTAACAGCACGCTGTCCACCATTGACATCACGCGCTCGACTTCGCCACCGAAGTCGGCATGCCCGGGAGTGTCCACGATGTTGATGCGGTAACCCTGCCAGGTGATGGCACAGTTCTTGGCGAGAATTGTTATGCCGCGTTCCCTCTCCTGGTCATTGGAATCCATTACCCGGTCGATTGCTTTCCCCCGGGTAGCCAGGGTCCCCGACTGTTGCAGTAATCGATCAACCAGGGTGGTCTTGCCGTGGTCTACGTGTGCGATAATCGCAATATTCCTGATCTTTTCAATCACTGCTTGAATGGCCTCTGCCGGCGGACTGCGGGCGGCCACTGCAGCCCCGTCACAAAAGGCGGCGAGTATACACGAGGTGCGATTCCCTCGAAAGTGCCAGCGAATGCGGAGATATCAGGCCCTGGAGAGATTTGCGGCTGGCGGAGAGGCCGGTCAGCCAGGCAGATACACACCGACGTTGCTGAAGCCCTGGTCAGCCAGATGGGCTGCATGCAGACGGCTCATCATTCCCTTGTCACAATACAGAAGGTAACCCTGCTCGTGGTCCTTGCCTTCCATAAAGGACTGCAGCTGGTAGAAAGGCACCTGAATGACCTCCACCCTGCCATCTCGCTGCAGAGGTAATGGTGCCCGTTCCAACTCGTCCGGGTGACGAATATCGATTAGCGTGATACCTGGCTCCAGGCTGTCCATCTCTCTGATTGACAGTTCGGGACTGGAAAGATCGTCCACTACGCTGCTGACCAGCTGAATCCGTGAGCTGGCTACCGCCTGGTCGATAAGCTGCATGTTGAAATGTGCCTCCTCCCTTGCTGGATACGCTCCGGTCTCGCCCGCGTCGTGGGTTTTCGGAAATAACCCCGCAGTACTCGGGGATCTGGCTGGAAAACTCCTCGGTGCCAATGGACCGTGCGATATCGATGATATCCTGTTTACCTGACACGATCAGGGGTCGCAACAGCAGTTTGTCAGTGACACTGTCGTGCAACTGCCAGGTTGGGAAGGGTCTGGCTGGACACCTGCGCTACCGCTTCACCCGTGACCAGGGCCTGGATGTTCAGGCGGATCGGCCAGTCGGGTCGCGGCTCGCAGCATCATTCGCTTCAGAATCACTCCCATCGAGAATTATCCACCTGTGACAGAATCTCGGCCACTATCGGCTCGAAGGGCACGGTGAAAAAGCGTACCTGGTGCGAGGCGCTGAACTTCGTCCAT
>CALOEW010000026.1:0-34688 GCA_942492445.1 uncultured Gammaproteobacteria bacterium | reverse complement strand
GACCGATCGGTGAGTCGCGAGCGTATTACTTTCATCTCCGGTGACCGGGCGATCGCCCGCGCCGCCCTGCTGTCCAGAAACAAAGAATGCATTGCGATGGACAACATCGTAAAAGTGATATACATGGCGTAGCCGCTCAGGGCCAGCAGCATGTGAAAGAGGATGCCGCCGCATATTCCCAGGTAACGCAGGCGTCTTATCAGCAGCATGAAGATCAGCGCCCCCTCTACCAGAAAGGTGCCATAGATGGCTGCGTTGTCGATCAGCGGACCCTCCAGCAGCCGCAGCGGCAGGGGCATTTTCTGCCACAGGGCCAGGGCACAGCTGCTGACTGGGTTAAGAAAGTCACTGTTGATCTTGTGGAAGATACCAAAGCCGTACATGACCAGCAGCGCACCCTGACCGGCCGGTGCGAAGCGGCGGAATATGTCCTGCCAGTTACTGGCCCTGAACCAGGCGAGGCAGAATGAAAGCCAGTAGCCCAGCAACAGCACATTTCTCATCAACGTGTGATTGGATTGTACGGGTGCCTGAATCACGGCGCTGACGGTACTGGTCAGCATCAGCAGCCAGAGCAGACGGGCGGAGCGGGGGTGAAAAAACAGGGCCACCGCGGCCATTGCCAGGGCGACAAGATCGACGCCCGGGGGAAATCGTCCATACTCAAGCGAATAGTTGAAACAGTGAAAAAACGAGAACAGGGCGAAAAACCGGGCGAACAGGGATGTGCGGGCCAGCATGCCTTCGTCCGGTGCGGCAAAGCCAGTCCTGCCGAGCAGGAACAGCAACAGCCAGCGCCCCGAGCGCAGCAACGGATAGAAAACCCTGCTCATCAGGGGCGATGACAGCAGGGCCCGGTTCACCCGGTTGAAAGAGTCAACCGGGGTCGACAATAGCGCCAGGAGATTGACAGCATCCGCCCCGCTGTGCCGTTTACCGTCCATTTCCACCACCATCCCCTGGTCGAGATCAAAGCCCTGTTGTTCCAGCGCGCGGCGCGCCTCCTCGTGGCGGCGCAGATCCTGCATCCGGACGGGGCCGACGGTTTTCTTTAATTTCAGAAAGCGGACATAACCGGTCGCAGAACGGGCAGTCGCCGTCATAGTAGATGGTCACTGACAAATTCAGATCCTCTCCGGTGGGTTGCCTGTCATTATATCGGTTGCACAGGCCAGATCTCCGGGTCCGGGGAAAATTTCGCGGCATCGCTGCCGAAAGTGATATAAGGAACCAGTTATTGAGTCCGGCAGAGTGGTGTGGGGCCCAATCAGGGGGTCCATAAGTGATACCTCTATAATTCTCAGCAACAGGGAAGCAGAAGAGGGTGGGAAGGAATTACCAACGCGACAGTCACAGTAACCGCAACTCCATGGTCGCCGCTCACCAACTCGACAGGAGCAAGGCAGGCGCCTGCCTGTACCTGGTGCTCCTGCTGGCAGGCACCGCCTTTTACGCATACAAGTTCCCACTTTACACCTGGGACCTGGTGCCTTATGTGGCGACAGCGATAGAGAGTTCCGAGCTGGATCCCGTTGCCTTGCATGGGGCGACCTATTCGCACCTGGAGCAGACCCACTTCCTCCTGCGGGATTACGAGGCCCTGGTCGCCGGAGCCTTATGCTTCCAGAATGGCCGCTGACGCCGGGGCATTCAACAGTCAGCTGCCCATGTACCGAATAAAACCGGGGTATGTTGCCATGGTCAGGCTGCTGGCCTGGTCCGGCGTTGATCCGGTTACTTCCGTGATGCTGCTGTCTCTCATTCCCGGCCTGCTGATTATTCTGCTGTTGTTCGTCTGGATTCAAAATTTTCTGGGCCCCTGGTCCGCGGCGTTTATCGTCAGCCTGTTCGTGCCTGCGGCCCGGCTGATTGATATTTCCCGGGTGCCGGTTCCTGACAACTTCTCTGCGCTGTTGCTGCTGTTGGCGATTTATGGCCTGACTATGCGTCGGTGGTGGTTCCGCAGCATGGTTTTACTGATGTTTGCCATTACCGTGCGAGTCAACAACATCGTGTTCGTGGTACTACTGCTTTCCTGGCTGGGGGGTCTCGCTTTTCGTGAAAATATCCGAACCGGCAGCGCTTCCCTATTGCCGGCTGCGGTCAGTGTGGCTTTGAGCGGTACTCTCTATCTGTTGATTACCTGGGTCAATGATTATCAGTGGTGGCGGCTTTTTTATCACACCTTTGTGACTTCCATCGACGAACTGGACAGTTTTGCAGTGCCTTTTTCACTGGACCTCTACCTGGGGGTGCTGCGCAACGCAGCGGCACAGTTGCTTGCCGCTGGCGGCCCGGTCAATACCGTTCTTCCTGGATTTATACTGATCGGTCTGCTCGTGTCACTGCTGCCGGGGGCAAGGCGATCGGAACTGAAGGGATACGTGACGCTCTTTGTGCCGACCTTGCTGGTTTACTTGCTGATGTTTCCACTGGTGCCCAGCTGGGACCGCTTTTTCACTCCCTTTTATGGGCTGATCGTGGTTTTCGCCTGCCAGGTTTCGGCAAACGATCGCCGGGAAGTAACGGAGAGCCTCTGATTCATTGTGGCACTGCTCTGGCATTCAGGCTCTGGAAGTCAAGGACCCTCAGATTAACAGGCTGTAAATCACCGCAGAGCATCGCGGTAGTTAATCTGAGGTTCCTCAACCCGGGTCACGGGCCTGCAGCGGCATCCGGTGATCTTCCGTTCGGCTCATACCGCAGGATTGCCGGCAGAAACCGATAGCCCATGGCCTGCTGGAAACGTGCCAGGTATTCGGAGCGGGAAAACTTGGGAAACGCATCCAGTCGGCAGTTTCTACCCAGTGAATCGCGGGCTGTCAGATACCCGGGTCCGGCGTTATAGGAAACGGCGATCAACTGGCGATAAAGCTGGGATTCCTCCTTGCCGGTTTCCTCGAAATCGCAGTGCCGGGCGATCTGCTCTTCAATGTAGAGAATGTATTTGAGTCCGGCCTGAAGGTTGGTGCCCGGCTCGTGGATACGCGGCAGACCAATCTGTTGTCCGGTTGAGGGAAGGACCTGAAATGCGCCGACTGCTCCCGCCGGACTGGAGGAAACGTTAGGATGAAACTGGCTTTCCACGTACATGATGGCGGCTGCGAGTTGAAATCTCGATTTGGGTGACAGGGTCAGAATCGGGCGCCCCTGAGGGGTTTTCCAGGGGGCAGGTTTTGCCATGGCCCACAGCCGTTTACCGTCACCCAGGCGGCCGTAACGCAGGTCCTCGGGGAAGAATAATAACAGATGATCCATCAGGCAACGTTCCACGTATACCACCGGCTGTCCCGAAACCTTGATACTCCAGGGCTGCCTGGCCTGGCCGTCAGCACGCAGAAAATCGCCGTTTGCGGCAATCCGGCAGGGTGATGCCGCCGCCCGGACGGGTTCGGGACTGAAGCCAAGCAGGCAAGTCAATAACAACAGGAACAGGGTGTTACAGGCCGGCCCGGCGGAGCGACGTGGCCTGAACCTGAGCCCGTCTTCCGGAACGGCTGGCCCTGAGACCGGGAAATCGAACCGGGGCTTCATGACAACAGAACTGCCACAATCGGAGGTTGGATGACCAATGCAATCGCTGCTGGGTTCCGCAATTTTACCTGCCTTTCCGAATGAGCCACCTCAGTTTTTGCGGCAGCTGCAGTGTGCGTCGAAGTGCTCTGCCGTGCTTTGGGAGGCTCATTTTATCCCAGAGCATTGTAGGTCTTAGTCAGGGGCTCCCTGGATCAGACCTTCCCTGATTACATCGGCAGAACCTGGCAAGCTGTAGGTCAGTCCTGGTATTGAAAGCGGGGAACCTCCCTGCCGTCCACCAGTACTGATTCGTTAAACATTGCCAGTGGCCTCACCCACAACCCCCGCTCCCCGTAAAGTGGTCGATACACTACCAACTGTTCTTCTGTTTCACTGTGTCTTGCCACCCCGATCACTTCATAAATGCCGCCCTTGTAATGTTGATACCGGCCCGGCGCCGGGGATTGGGTCGTTTGCCTGTTCATTGTGGTGCTCTGCTGTCCTCGATGTACTGCGGTGGCTGTCTGATATCCGTCCTAATCCCAACTGAATCCAGTCAGGGTTACCGGTAATATTGAACGCGCCTGCGGGTCGGAGTATGGGGGTATCTGGTCAGAAGGGCGGTACTATAGCAAAGCCCGGCACGACAGCAACAATCTCTTTCGCGGAAGACACGCACAGGCCTGGAATTGAGCACTTCCAGAGTCCAGCCGGGGGTCCACTCGTTGACACCGGCCCACTTTGCCACATCCCTGCAAAAGCCCTTGTGGGAGCAGGGTTTTTGGGCGTTGCACAACAAGACCCGACAGGAATAATCTGCTAGAATCCCGCCTCTTTTATTCCGTCTGGATTGCTGCGGTTAGCCGGTAGCTGTGCGGATTCCCGGCTCGGTCCTGCAGTTCGCCCGGGCAGGCTTTCCGCGCTCGGGCGGTATCGACGTTGAAGTTAAGGTTTGGATATGGACTTGGTTGAAGAAAAACTGGACGAACATCATCTTGATGAAAACAAGGTGATGGACGTTGTAGTTCGGTTTGCTGGCGATTCCGGTGACGGTATGCAACTTACCGGCGCCAACTTTACCCAGGCTACGGCACTGTACGGCAATGATCTGTCCACGTTCCCGGATTTTCCTGCTGAGATCCGGGCGCCGGCAGGAGCCACTTTCGGCGTGTCGGCGTTTCAGATCTACTTCGGCGCCAATGACATTACCACTGCAGGTGACGCCGTCGATGTGCTGGTGGCGATGAACCCGGCAGCACTGGTGACCAATTTGCCGAATCTTGTCGATGGCGGGTTGATCATCGTCGATTGCGGTGCATTTACGGAAAAAAATCTGGCCAAGGCCAAGTATCAGGCCAACCCTCTTGAGGATGGATCACTGGCCGGGTACCGGGTGCTGTCCATCGATATTTCCAGGCACGTACTGGCGGCGGTGGAACCCTACAGCCTGAGCCATAAGGAGGCCCTGCGCTGCAAAAATATGTGGACCCTGGGGCTCGTCATGTGGCTGTTCGATCGAGAACGGGCAGCCACCATCGAGGGGTTGAAGCGAAAATTCACCAGCCAGCCGGAAATCGCCGAAGCCAACATCGCCGCGCTGAATGCCGGCCATGCTTTCGGGGAAACTGCAGAGCTGCCCTCGGGGATTCACGTTTACAGGATTCCCCCTGCCAGGGTGCCACCAGGCACTTACCGGAATATAACCGGTACTACCGCGCTGGCCTGGGGGCTGATCGCTGCCGGCGAACTGGCAAACGTGGATATTCTATTTGCATCCTACCCCATCACACCGGCGTCCAATCTGTTGCATGAATTGTCGAACCGGAAGAATTTTCGTATCAGCACCTTCCAGGCCGAAGATGAAATTGCAGCGGCTTGTGCCGCCATAGGCGCGTCCTTTGCCGGCAGCCTGGGAGTCACTTCCAGCGCCGGCCCCGGCATTGCGCTGAAGTCAGAAAGTATTGCGCTCGCCGCCGCGACGGAGTTGCCGCTGGTGGTGGTCAATACCCAGCGGGAGGACCTTCCACGGGGCTGCCCACCAAGACTGAGCAATCCGACCTGAACATGGCCGTGGCGGGGCGCCACGGCGACACGCCGATCGTGGTGATTGCCGCCAGCAGTCCGACTGATTGTTTCGATGTGCCCATCGAGGCGGTGCGCCTCGCCATCAAGTACATGACACCGGTGATGCTCCTCTCCGACGGCTACCTTGCCAATGCCGCCGAGCCATGGAGGATCCCCGACGTGGAAGCACTGGAGCCTTTTCCGGTTCACTACCAGGTACCGGTTGACGGATTCAAGCCCTCGCTGCGTGACGCGAAAACGCTGGCGCGGGTCTGGCCCAGGCCCGGCACGGCCGGTCTGGAACACCGTATAGGCGGCATCGAGCGCAGTTACGATACCGGCGATATTTCCTACGATCCCGCCAATCACCAGAAAATGACCGAGTTGCGCCAGTCCAAGATCCAGGGCATCGCAGACGATATTCCGTTGCAGGAAGTCATCCTGGGAAAATCGTCTGGCAGGCTGGCCGTGGTCGGCTGGGGTTCGACCTTTGGCGCCATTCACCAGGCGGTCAAGCGTTGCCGGGCCGAAGGGCTGGATGTATCGCACATCCAGGTCCGGTACCTCTCTCCGCTGCCGAAAAATCTTGGTGAGCTTCTGCGGGGTTTTGAGCGCATACTGATCCCGGAAATGAATACCGGGCAACTGGTCCGGCTGATTCGTTCCGAATACCTTCTGGATGCAGATGGCTTGAACAAGATATCGGGACAACCGTTCAAGATAGGCGAAATCATGGCGGCTATTCACCAGGAGTTCGCGGAGGTTAACATACCGACATGAATCAGGCACTTACCAGATTGACCTTAAAGGATTTTGCTACGGATCAGGAAGTTCGATGGTGTCCGGGTTGCGGCGATTATGCGATCCTGAAGACAATCCAGAAACTCATGCCGGAGCTTGGCGTAGCGAGGGAAAATCAGGTGTTCGTTTCCGGCATCGGCTGTTCTTCCCGCTTTCCCTATTACATGAACACCTACGGGTTTCATACCATTCATGGCAGAGCACCGGCAATCGCCACTGGCATCAAGCTGGCTAATCCCAACCTGGATGTCTGGGTCGTCACGGGAGATGGAGACGGTTTCAGTATCGGCGGTAACCACATGCTGCATGTGCTCAGGCGTAACATCGACCTGCAGGTGCTGTTATTCAATAATGAAATCTACGGTCTTACCAAGGGTCAGTACTCCCCGACCTCAAAGAAAGGTACCAGGTCTCCCTCGTCGCCGACGGGCTCCATAGACCAGCCGTTGTCCCCCTGCGAGGTTGCGCTGGCTGCCGGCGCCACATTCCTGGCCCGCTCTATCGATACAGAAGCAAAGCATCTGGGTCCCTGCATTCGTCGAAGTTATGAACACAAGGGAGCTGCATTCGTGGAGATTCTGCAGAATTGTCCCATTTACAATGATGGCGTGTTCGAAAAGGTCAAGGACAAGAAAACTGCCCCGGAAAATCGCATTGAAGTGGAACATGGCAAACCGCTGATCTTCGGTGGCGAGCGGGACCGGGGGATCCGCCTGAACGCGCGGACACTTTCCCTGGAGGTGGTATCGTTGGGCAAAGGGGGTATCCACGAAGACGATCTGCTGGTTCATGATGAAGGCAACAAGGTATTGGCCCAATTATTGAGTACCCTGGGGGGGCCGGAATTCCCGGTGGCCGTCGGCGTACTCTACAGTGAGCGAAAGAGTGGTTACGTGGAAGAGGTCCGTGAGCAGCAGGAAACCAATCGCAGTCGTGAGCGAGGCAACCTGAAACAGCTGATGCTGAGCGGGAATACCTGGCGGGTGGACTGATTCGTCCGCAGTCACGCACCACCGTGCCGATTCGCAGTTCATATACAGCCATTTAAAGATTTGCTACGCTGCGAGGCTGTCCGGAGCAAGTGGATGTGCACCCCGGGCGCGCTCTGATTAGCTTAGCTGGGAGACAAGTATGGCTGAAAAGAAAAACCAGTCGCCGGCCGATCCCTCGCGACGTAACCTGTTGAAAAGTGCCGGCCTGGTGGGTGCGGCGGTCGCCAGCAGCGGTACTGCCGCCCGTGCGGTGGGACAGAGTCGGGCAGTTGCTGCCGGACAACTCCGGACCCGGGAGGCGCTGGAAGTACTTACAGCCGCCGAATCGGAAACCCTGGAAGCGATTACCGACCGCATAATCCCTTCTGATGAAAATGGTCCCGGCGCCAGGGAAGCCAGAGCCGTGCACTATATAGACCGCTCCCTGGCGTCGGATAATGCTGCGTCACGGGGCAATTACGCCACCGGGCTGGCTGCCCTAGACGACTTCGCCCGGCGCCTGCACGGGCACCCGTTCCACCGGCTTTCCGCGGAACTGCAGGACAATATCCTGCTCACCGTGATCGAAGGGCAGGTGCCCGGTTTCAATCCCAGTGGTGGAGGGTTTTTCAATATGGTGAGAAACCACACCATCGAAGGAACCTTCAGCGATCCGTACTACGGTGGAAACCGGGATTTCATTGGCTGGGATCTGCTCAACTACCCGGGAGTCAGGATCGGAGTCTCTGCTAACGAAGTGGCCCAGGGAGGCAATCTGGCACCGGCCCATCAATCCGCCTACGATATTCCGACATTTACCAAGGTGATCGCATCGACAGGGAGGAGTGGCAATGGCAATTAATCTTCCCGGAACCGATGTGGTGGTCGTGGGTCTTGGCGCTGCCGGAGGGGTTGCGGTTCTGCCGCTGGCCCAGGCAGGACTTAAAGTTATCGGGCTGGAAGCGGGCGGCTGGCTGAGTTCCCGCGACTTTGCCCCCGATGAGTTGCGTAATAACAAAAGGAACTGGCCCCAGTCTGTGCAGAAAGCCGCCCAGGAGGCACCAACCGTAAGGGCCTATTCCAACACCACCGCCAAACAGGGTGGTCACCCGATGATGAACGCCGTCGGGGGTACAAGCATGCACTACTGGGCTCAGAGCTGGCGTCTCAATCCCTGGGACTTCAAAGTGGTGAGCGAAACCACCCGTCGTTACGGTGCCTCACGGCTACCGGTCAATTCCACCGTCGAGGACTGGCCGCTGGACTACTACGAGCTGGAGCCATACTACGATATTGTAGAACGAACAGTTGGAATTTCCGGCAAGGCAGGCAATATACAGGGCCAGATCGACAAGCAGGGTAATATTTTCGAGGGGCCCCGGCAGCGCGAATACCCGATGAAACCATTGCGCAGCTCCCATTCACGGAATTGATGGGTGATGCGGCACTCAAAATGGGGCTGAACCCATTCCAGGGGCCTGCGGCAATTGCGACGGAAGCTTACGACGGCAGGGCGCCGTGTCTGTATCACGGATTCTGCAACAAAGGGGGTTGTCACGTACAGGCCAAGAGCTCTACGGCATTTACCACCATTCCCAAAGCCCTGGACTCCGGCAATCTGGAAATAGTCACTCACGCCCGGGTAACCAGGGTTGTGGCCGATCGCGCCGGCAAGGTTACCGGGGTGGAGTACCTGCGGGGCAACGAGTTCTATTTTCAACCGGCGCAGGTCGTGTTGCTGGCAAGCTATGCCTACGAGAACACCCGCCTGTTGCTGTTGTCCAGTTCCAGAGAGTTTCCCGATGGCCTGGCTAACAACAATGGCCAGGTGGGTCGCCATTACCTGAGCCACCACCAGGGCGCTCCGGTTACCGCGCTGTTCCCTCACGACCTGAAAAACTGGTATGGCCTTCCGGCTCAGGGTGTAGCGGTCGATGAATGGGCTGATGACAATTTTGACCATGCCGATCTCGACTTCATCGGCGGTGCCAATCTGTGGGTTCACACCGATCGGCGTCCCATGACCGCGGCAGCGATGGGCACGTTCAACCTGGTGCCCAGGAACTGGGGCTCGGAGTGGAAGAAGTTTATTATGGAAAATGCCGACCGGACCAACTCCGCTTATATCCAGAAAACCACTTTGCCCTACAAACACAATTACCTGGATCTGGATCCATCGGTCAAGGACCCCCTGGGCCTGCCGGTAACTCGGATTACAGCACGTTACGGTGAAAACGAACTGAAAATTGCCGAATTCGCTCAGGAAAAAATGGCCCAATGGTACCTGGAAGCGGGCGCCGTCAGGGTGGTGCGCAGTGGACTAGGCAGTGTCATGGGGGCGAGCACCCATGCCTACGGCGGCACGCGCATGGGAGATAATCCGGAAACCAATGTCACTGATCGCTGGGGATTTGCTCATGAAGTGCCCAATCTTGGTATTCTGGGGGCGTCGGTTATGGGAACCAGTGGCGCCCGCAACCCGACCCTTACTGCCCAGGCCCTGGCCTGGCGGACGGCGGAGTATTTGGCAAGGAATTGGCGCTCCATTACGTCTTGAGAAACCCAGGCCAGGCGGTGGCTCATTCATTCGCCTGGCTGTGTGGAATTCAGGGAACCTCTGATAAATTGTGCCCACAGCAGGGCCATAATTGATCAGAGGTTCATCAAGGATTATCAACCCGCTGATTTGGAAAGAGAAAACGCCAATTCCCGCGGCTGGCGCAGCGGTATGCAAACGCGCTGTATTGGCTTGACAGACCAGGGGCTAAATGGTTACATCGACCCTCCGCCTAAACAACAATAAATAAGATCTTCTAAAAGGGTTTTACTATGAAAATGAAAGGGCTGCTCGTAGCAATTGCAGTGACCATTGCCGGGTGTTCACCGGCAGATCGGGAGTCTGCGCAGGTTTCCCGGCACGTTTCTGCCCAGGTGGCGCACGCCGCGGAAGCCGCCAGTACCATTCCCCGCACACCCAGTGGCAAACCGGACCTGAATGGGATCTGGCAGGTGCTGATGAATGCCAATGACAATCTGGAACCGGCCCCACCTAAAGCAGCTTACCAAATGGTCCCCGGTGACTTTGTTCCGGTGCCGGCGCCAGAAGTGGTGGCTATGGGGGCAGCTGGTGCAGTTCCGGCGAGCCTGGGTGTGGTCGTGGGCGGAACCATCCCCTACCGGCCCGATGCACTGGCGCGAAGAAACGAAAACAGTGATAACTGGCTGTCCCGCGATCCGGAAATCAAGTGCTACATGCCGGGCGTGCCGCGTGCCACCTACATGCCACATCCTTTCCAGATCTTTCAGAGCGACAGTGCGTTTTTTATCGCCTATTCGTTCGCCGGTGCAGTGCGCAACGTATTCCTGGAAGATCCGGGTCCGGCACCGCTGGATTCGTGGATGGGTCAGTCCTACGGCTACTGGGATGGTGATACATTCGTAGTGGAGGCCTCCGGCCTGGATGACCGCACCTGGTTCGACCGGGCGGGCAACTACCACACTAATCAATTGAAAGTGACCGAACGTTATACGTTGGTTAGTGAAAATGTCATCGAATATGAAGCCACCATGGAAGATCCTGAACTGTTCGAACGTCCATGGACGATCAAAATGCCAATTTATCGCAGACTTGAAGCAGGTTATGAGTTACCTCAATTCAAGTGTGTCGAATTTGTGGAAGAGTTAATGTACGGACAGTACCGCAAGGGTGGTGAGTTCGAACAGCGGCTCCGCGAGGAAATGGCGGCCGAGCAGAATCAGTAGGTCGTGCCTGGAACGGACCGGTGAAGGCCTGCGGAAGGACGAGTTTTGGTATTTTCGCGGGTCTTTATATACAATGCACTGTATCTTGTCGCAAAGTGCTTTCACTTAACGCTGGAGTGGTGTAAAAATAACGGTAATTTTAAATTACCTAATTAGTAATAACTGGTAATCAGAGAAGAGACTGACAGGTCTCTCCGGGGGTGGCAGATCGCTTTGAGACCCGTCCTGAAAGAAAACCAACCTGGCAGTGTGTCGGGCTGAACAGGCCGCAGGGTCTGAACAGCTTGAGAAGCCTCGTCAGTCAGGTACAGGGAGTAGCCGAACTGGTCGTGTTGTACAGTTTAGAAGGAATTTCCATAAGGCTCACAGGACAGTTTTTAAAACGATTCGTTGCCCAGGGTTCATGAGAGAAGAGGTAAACCTATGAAAATGAAATTATTAACAGCAGCCGCCGTCGCCGCGGTGAGTGTCGTTGCCCTCAAGACGCCTGCGACTGCCCACCATGCATTCTCGGCGGAATTCGATGCCAACCTGCCTGTTCGACTTGGTGGCCCGATTACCCGAGTTGAGTGGATCAATCCACACACCTGGATCCACCTGGATAACACGGACCCTGAGAGCACCGAAGATCCAGGCCTGTGGATGGTTGAAGGTGGTACACCGAATACTCTGTTGCGTCGCGGAATCAACCGTAATTCTCTGCAACTGGGTACGGATATCATTGTTACCGGTTACCAGAGTAAGGACCGGCTGTGCGAACCGGAATGTCGGGCCAACGGCCGCGACATTACCTTCCCGGATGGCCGCAAGTTGTTCATGGGTTCATCAGGTACCGGTGCTCCGCGCGACGGTTCCGACCCCACTGGTAATAACTAGGGCCTGATTTCGGTTAATCACCGGTTCGCAATCCCCTCAGGGGATTGAACCAGTCCCAGAGTAATCGAAAGCCCGCTCCGCCATCGGCGGGGCGGGCTTTTTCGTGAGTTTTGCTGGTCCCGGGCCAGTGGGCCAGGGAATTTTGCAAGAGAAATGGCGCCGAATGAATCTGCCGGGTGATTGTCCTGTGGTTTGGTCCGGCAGGTATGCCCGGTTGCCCCGCGCCCAACCGCCGTGCTACTCCGAAGCTCCTGGGAACCGAGGCAATATCGGTTCGATTTCCCGATCGTATTCGACGCTGCCACTGAATACTGTGGAACTCAGGAAAAACCCGGACGCATAAAGCCTCACCTCCACGTCACGAGCACTGCGGTTTTCCCAGAACCAGCCGTGGATTCCCGCGAACGGCGCATGGTAGGCGCCGGCCCGGGCAGCGGCTGTGCCCTGTTCGTAGCTTTCCGCGAACTCACCTCCCAGGCCAGCCGGCTCGGCGTGCAAGTCGTAGTAGAGGTCTCCGTCGGCCTCCCAGCTGAAAATCAGCGGGGCGTCCAGATCCATTGCGTATTTGTATTCCACAGACTGGAATGGTTCCAGGTAGAACTCAACGTAGTCATCGCGGTGGGGCTGCAGTTGATCTGCGAGCGGCTGCTCCTGTCCCTGTGACAGGCCTGTTATTCCCAACAATTGTCCAATACGGAACGGATCATAGCCAAATTCAGCTGGCAGTACGGCGCTGAACAGAACCACCAGGGCTACTCCGAGGGCGACCAGGGATGCCGTGAACAGTGCTTTTGGCGACGGCTTCTGGCCGGTCTGATTATCAGTGTCCAAGGAACTCTCCGTTAGTGCTGGGTTACAGGTAGGACGGGACCAGGAAAAATGCGGCCAGCTGGTAACCGGCGAGCAAAAAACCTCCAGTCATAAGTGCGGTGTTGGCGGTGAACGCGTGCTTCAGGTAGCTGCTGCTGGTACGCCAGGCACTGAGAAATAGAAAAATTGCCGAAAGGGCCAGAATCTGACCAATCTCGACGCCAGCGTTGAAGCTGAGGATATTGGCAATCAGCCCGTTCTCGGACAGTTCATATTCCTGCAACTTGGTGGCCAGCCCCAACCCGTGGAACAACCCGAACACAAAAACAGCGAGTCGGGTATTTGGCTGAAATGGCAGGAGCTTGAAACCGCCCAGGTTTTCAAACCCCTTGTAGACGACCGACAGGCCGATGACCGCATCGATCAGGTATGCGTTGACCTGCCAGTTAGCCAGCACACCGGTCAGCAGCGTAATGCTGTGCCCGAGTGCGAACAGGGTTACATACTGGGCCACATGCTTCGGCCGGTAAAGGAAGAAGATGACGCCCGCAAGAAACAGCAGGTGATCATAGCCGGTGACCATGTGCTTGGCGCCCAGGTACATGAAGGGCAGTATGGCCGGTCCATCGACGCCAAGAACGTAACGGGCATCATCGCTGGCAATGGTATGGGCAAGAGCCGGGGAACTCAGCAACAGCGCGCCGGCTGCCCACAGCAGCGGGCACCGGGCCAGATGACTGAGCATTGCCCTGGACACTATTGGGGAGTTCCCTGGGGACCCTCACCTACGAACCGGGAAACGATATCGGGATTGTAGGACTGGTGACAGGCGCGGCAGACACTGTACAGCTGCGCTCCTGCCTGGAAAAAATCTTCCTGATGGCGACGCCGGGCGGCATCCATGGCCATTTTTCCGGCTTCGACCATACCCTCCGAATACACCATCCATGCCTCGTCGTCCATTGCACGACCCGGCAGCGCCAGCATATTGCCAGTCTCCGCCACCAGGGCGGCCTGCGAGATGACAAACTCCCAGCCTTCATCGGTGGTGGGGTAGAGTTCCTCGTAACCGGCAGAACTTTCCACCCACCCGGCGTTGTCCCAGAGGACGTCAGCAGCCGGTTCAATTACCATGGCCATCAGGTCGGGGACAGAAAGCGACGTGTCGTAATTGAAACTGTCTTCAACCTGGTTGCTCGCGGCAGTCTGCTCGCTCTCCGGAGCACAGGACAGCATCATGGTGGTGGCAAGTCCGACGAATAACACGCGAAAAGCTGATCGGGTTGAGGTCTTCATGGGCAAGGTTCCTTGTCTGACGATAGCGGGCAGAGTCCGGTTGCAGCCCGTTGCCGAGTCATACGACCGGATTGTTAATGCGACCTCTTATCGCGTACCACATCCCTCTGACTCAATCTGAAGTGCAGGGATTAAAGTAATAATAAGAAGTTCCTTTAGTATGTTACGCTTATTATTGGGCCAAATCAGACAAAGTCAAACCCCGGATGAATAAACGGATGCCACAATTCAGTAAATCTTCCCGCGCACCTGCCAGGATGCGTGGTTTGCTGCTCAGCCTGCTCTTGTTGTGCGCATCGGCCGCCTGGGCCCAGTCCGGCGTGGATGTGCAGCCCACTCCCGAGGGCGGGATCCACCCCCGGCTGATGCAGGATGCAGACGGCAATGTTCACCTGCTGTATTTCCGCAAGCGCAGTCGCAATCCCAGGGCCCGGGAGGGCGACCTGTTCTATCGGCAGTATGACGCCGCCTCGTTCGAGTGGGGACCGGCCCGCCGCGTATCCAGCGAGGCGTTCAATCACGCCGATCCCATCTACCGGGCAAATTTCGCTGTGGATTCCCGTGGCCGCGTCCATGTGGTCTGGTACCAGTCCCGGCCGTCACAGTTCTTCTATACCCGTTCCAATCCTGAGCGAACTGAATTTGAGCCCAGACGCAGCCTGGTCGAGGACAATCTAGAGGGTGTGGACGCCGGGGCCGACATTGCGGCGCTGGGAGACAGTGTCGCGGTCAGTTGGGCGGCCGGCGCACTGACCCGGGAGGACGAGCGCACGGTCTATGCGAGGATCTCCGGCGACGGAGGGCGCACTTTCACGCCGGAATTGCAGATCGGTGACACCGCCCTCGGGGCCTGCGCCTGCTGCAGTCTGGCGCTTGAATACGAAACCCGGGACAGTTTTAAGGTGGCTTACCGTTCGGCGATTGCCAGCCACGGGCGGCATATGCAGATACTCACGGTGGCAGGCAGCCAAAAAGGTCATATCGACACAGAATACGCCGGACTTTACGACCTGCAGAAATGGGAGTTGTCCGCCTGTCCGGTCAGTACCAATGATATCACCAGAGATTACCAGCAGAACAATTGGCTGGTATTTGAAACGGAAAGCAGAATCGTGCAGATGAATCTCAGCACCGGGGAGGAACCTGGCCGGGTTGCGGAGCCGGCCACCCGGACGCGGCAGAAGAATCCGGCAATCGCTTTCAGCAGTGACGGTTACAAGCTGATCGCCTGGGGTGAAGCCGTCAGTTTTACCCGGGGTGGCACGCTCAACTGGCAGTTGTTCGACAATGAAGGAAATCCGATACCTGTTGCTGACAAGCAGGAAATCATTATCCCCGACAACAGCGCGCCAGCCGTGACCATTACACCCTCAGGTTCGTTTCTTATTCTCTACTAAACGCGGCGAAGCGGCAGAACGCCCGCTGTCAACGTGGATACTGTGGTAGCGATTGTTGCCGAAGGAGTTCGAGCTGCAATTGCTCGAACTGCCGCGTAGTCTGTTGTTGCCCTCGTTGTTGCTGGCTGAACAGGGCCCGCCGTTGTCGTTCTCGTTCATCAGTCAGCAATTGCCGCTGTCGCAGGGAATCCAGCTGATATTGCAGATTGGCCGTCGATCCGGTTGCTGTGGAAGTGCCACGGTAGGCAGGCACAACGTACCGGGTGGCTCTTGACAGCGCGGCTTTCCCGCACAGGTATTCGATTTCCACCAGGTAGCGCAGAAACGTCCCGGCGTCGACACCCGCGCCGGCAGAACTCTGCTCTTCGACCTGATCGGCCACGAACTCATCCCGCCAGTTTCTGACACTGGCACAAGTCTCGATATAGGCAGTCAGCAGGTCGCCGTTAACCGCGTTCAGAAACGGCGTACAGGAATCGGTATTCAAAGAGTCGAACACACAGGCGGCGGCCATCCCGTCCAGTTGTTCAAGGGTATCCCGAATCTGCTGCAAACCGGAAGCGGGCTGCTCGCCGGACTGGGCAGAAACAGCTGCCGGAACAAGCGTCAGAAGCCCGGTCAGGAATGGGACAGGTATTTTCCAGTACATGGTATTCGACCGTGCAGTTTCATTGCAGGATATCAGACATAGCCGGCCTTTTTAAACCGCTTGTCCCATTTCTTGAAACGTTTGCGGCAATATTTTTCCAACTGTTCGTAAGCTGAAAAAAAGTACTCGGATGCCTCTTCGATCGATTCATCAAATTCACAATAATCGTTGTCGTACTCGCGACAGACCATCGGGCGCCGCTCGTAAATGCCGCAGACTCCACCGGCGCCGAGATGTACACAGGCTGCGTGGACATGCAGGAACCAGCCGTCGGCATCCTTGAAGATATTGATATTCTCGTGGGATACCTGCCAGAGCAGATGATCAAAATCGTACAGTGACTTGGGAGCCGGGATTTTCTGGTTGATGGAATTACAGCAGATTGACTTTTTACATTTCGCACACTTCTTGTCGATGGATTCCGACTTCAATTGGGTAATTTCAACAAAGTCGATTTTGTTCCTTGAATTCATTTATTACCGCCATCCGGACTGTGGGCAGACAGGTTTCAGTTTACCAGTTGCCGCAGCAATTGGCAGTATGCAACCTGCTTTTTGTCGCCAGTGGGTCCCCGCTTTACATTGACGAAGCCAGTGGCGAGAATGTCGGTAACATTTCTCATCCGGGGCAGGTGGTAATTCGTGAAAGGATCCAGTATCAGATTGGCGGTGTCGGTGACATTGCTTGGCGGGTCAATGATTCTGGCAGGTTGTACTCCTGAAGGCGTGGGTCGGGAAGATGTCCCCCTGCCCGTGGCCGGTTCTGCGCTGCCTGCTTCACCGGAGGTCACGCTGACGGCTGTTTCCACCAAGCCCTGGCTGGTCACCGGCGGTGATGTGCTGGTGCGGGTGGAATGGACTGAAGCGCAACCGTCCGGTCTGACTGTCGAGCTCAATGGTGAGGAAGTCACCGCTTCGCTGCGGGCGGAGGCGGGTAGCGGTGGCATGACCGGGCTGCTCACCGGTCTCAGGAACGGGAGCAATAAACTGCTGGCCTGGACCGGCAGTAGGGGCAGTGGCGGCGCGGGTGCGGTCGCCCCGGCAGCGACGCTGGAACTTACCAACTATCCTGATTCCGGCCCGATAATTTCAGGCCCCCACGAACAACCTTTTTACTGCCAGACCCAGGAGTTTCAGCTGGCGAACGGAGATACGCTGGGCGCACCGCTGGATTCAAACTGTTCCGTGGAAACCCGAGTCGACTATGTGTATTACTCCGAATCGACCCAGGATTTTCAACCGCTGCCCGGGCTCCCGGGTGACTCGCTGCCGGACGACCTGGCCACAGTCACCTTACCCGACGGTCACTCTCAACCCTTTGTAGTCCGGGTGGAAACTGGTACCGTCAATCGCGCCATCTACGAGATTGCCATGCTCCATGACCCGGGCAGTTCTGCGCCGGACCCCTGGAACCGGAGCGCTGGCTGGAACGGCAAACTGGTCTATACCCACGGCGGTGGTTGCCGCAGTGGCTGGTACCAGCAGGGAAGCCGTACCGGTGGCGTGTTGCGCAAGGGGCTGTTGGAAATGGGCTACGCCCTGACATCGGCGAGCCTGAATGTTTTCGGTCAGAACTGCAATGATCTGCTGGCCTCGGAAACCCACATCATGGTGAAAGAGCGATTCATCGAGCACTACGGTGAACCTATCTACACGATCGGAACCGGAGCGTCGGGGGGGTCTTACCAGAGCCATCAGACGGCGGACAATTATCCCGGAATTTTTGATGGCATCATCGTGTCCTCCAGTTTTCCGGATGTCACTTCGGCGACCATTTTTACCCTGGCGGACGCCCGTCTGCTGCACTATTACTTCAGCCAGGTAAACCCGGAGGGGTTCTCCGAGGAGCAACAGCGTGCAGTGTCCGGTTTCGGGTCCTGGGGGAGTATTCCCAACCTGGCTCAGGGAGCGGCGCGACTGGATCCGATCTATGCCGTTGATGCTCCACTGGAAGAACAGGGTGGCGAAGTCAGTATTGAAGCGCTGCAATCAAGACGTTATGGCCCGTCACTGGAAAACGGCGTGCGCGCAACGGTCTATGACCATACAGTCAATGTTTACGGGATGGCGGAAAACTCCGGTCGGGCCGCGCGCCCTCTGGACAATGTCGGAGTACAGTACGGTCTGGCCGCACTCAACTCCGGTGCAATTACGCCGGATCAGTTTATCGATCTGAACCGGGCCATCGGCGGCTTCGACCGTGACATGAATCATGTGCCTGAGCGTCATCAGGCCGATCCCCGGGCCGCCCGACGCGCCATCGAATCGGGACGGATATTGTTCGGAGGCGGTGGATTGCGGGAGACGCCTGTCATTGATTACCGCACCTATACCGATCATCGAGAGGCCGGCGACATTCATATGATCGTTCACCAGTTCAGCACCCGTCAGCGCTTGATCGAAGCCAACGGGCATGCGGACAATCATGTAATGAATGTCGGTGGGCTGTGGGGCTTCAGTGATGAAGAACCGGACCTCGGCAACCTGTTCCGGGACATGGATCAGTGGTTGATGGCAATCAAGGCCAACCGCAATGAAGTCGACAAGGGCGTGAAGGTGGTCAATGCCAGACCTTACCAGCTCAGTGACAATTGCTGGGATGACAGCGGGGAGAAAAGGGAGAACCTGAGCGGGCTGATAAGCATCAGCAATGATGGCCGCTGTGGCGAACTCTATCCGGCCTATTCGACCCCTCGCCACGTGGCAGGTGCCCCGTTGTCAAACTCTATCGTCAGTTGTCAGCTGAAACCTCTGGATCCGGCTGACTACACCATCGAATTTACCCTTGAGCAGCTTGCCGAACTGGGGCAAGTGTTCCCCCGGGGCGTGTGCGACTGGAGCAGACCTGACGCACACGGTGCCCGCTTTCAGGGGACCTGGTTGTCATTCGGCCCATCTCCGGTCAATCGCCTGCCCTAGCAGGGTTCTGGGAGTCGCCGGGCCGTGCTGTCCTGGCGGAACCCGGGTCTTTCCTGCACCTGTCTTATTCCCAGAATTTACGCATTTCGATGAACATGAACGAGGCACTCCAGGTGATCAGGGCCAGACCGGTTAGGGCCTCCAGGCCCGCGAGGAAGCGGATGTCGCCGAGCGGCTCTATATCGCCTATGCCCAGGGACGTATAAGTCGTGAAGGAAAAATAAACGTTATCCAGCAGGCTGCCATCAAAATTGCCCTTCAAGGAGCCAAAGTCCCCGTGATTGATCATCAGGTAATAAGCGATGCCAAACATCCAGATTTCCAGGACGTGGCCAATGAGTGTGCCGAATACACCGATAATGACCCGTAATCGATGTTGCAGTGACAACCTGGGAATAAATGAAGACAGAAGATGGAGGATCTCATAGTGGATCACCACCGCGGCGGAGATCAGGAGTGTGTTGAAAAAGAATGTCGTCAGCATCTGGAGGTTTCCTGGCCTCGACCGGTAGTTGTGTACTCTGACTTCCTGGCCAGTTGCCTGTCAAGACGCACCGCATTCGGCGCCCGGGTTCTGCCAGGGCAGCACCGAGGAATATATAGAGAGGCCCTCCACAGGGCGTAGTCTCCACGCAGGATTGCCGCAGACAGGCTTCAAACAGGGCAGATTCGTTCAGTGCGTAAGTGAGTAGATCAGGTAATTGATTCCCAGCTGGTAGGCCGAATTGGAGTACTGGGTCGGGTACCACTGGTCATAGGTATGCTCCCACCCATCACCCATGTCCGAGTTCCAGTTGATTAGCACCATGACCCGGCCCTGGTCATCCAGGATCGCATGGTTGCTGGCTGTATTGATACCCGCCTGGCCGAAGCCCTGGCGCCCACCCCGACCGGGAATCATCTGGGCGCCATCGATATCGTAGAAAGTGCGGTAAATCTCGTGATCGGGGGTCAGTTCCACCAGTTCACGATCCGGGAACAGAAGTGAAAAATCACGATAAAAGGCGTCCCACTGCCGTTCGCCCCAGAAGTCGTCGATCAGCAGGAACCCTCCCCGCAACAGGTATTCGCGCAGGTTCTGGACCTCCGCCGGGCTCAGTGACAGGCCGCCATTGCGGCCCATCTCCAGGGCGTATAGAAACGGGTAGTCGAAGATTTCCCTGTCGTCGAACCGCAACACGATTGGCTGGCTCATGACCCGGACGTTGGTCAGTCGCGACACTCCGCGAAGAAAATTTTCGTCTGACGCGGGGAAATCGGTAGCCCAGGGGCCACCATAAAACCCACCGTCATAGTAGGTGTCGTATTGAATTCGAACAAAGGCAAACTCCCCGGCGATATCGTACAGGTCATCGAGGTAGGCGGCGCTAAAGCCGCTGCTCCTGCCCTGTGGTACCTGTGCCATGGCACCGGAAGTCATCCAGAGTCCGAAAACCAGAACGGCCAACTGCTTCATTGTGTTCAGGAAAATCTTCACATCGACTTAGGGCCTGCTCACATTGATTTGATTACCGATTCTGGAGGTCATTTTTGCCTCCAGCCAGGCGTAATGAGCGTAGTTTAAACCTTCTAAATCAGCGAATTCCAACAACATTGGAGGCAAAAAGGACCCCGGCGCTTCGGGTTGCGACTAACAAGAGCACCGCTCGTCGTTGCCCGTCGCTCACTTGGAACCACCAAACCACGCTCCTCGCGCCTGGATTGGCGCTGTTTTAGTCACAACATTGACAATCAAAATCAGTGTGGACAGGCCCTGGGGAACACCCGCTAGTGTGTAATGACTGGCCCCGGATGGCAAGCCTCAATTTGAGCAGCAGACATTGTGATGCGGCAGTTCCTTCGTTATGCTCGATTCAGGGCATTGACCGGCTGAACCAGTAATCCGGCCGGGCCGGTCACTTCTTACTCAGGAGTGTTCTCGGATGCGCGTCCTGCAACCGCAATGGTTTTTCAACGGCCTGTCAGCCCCGGGAGTCAGCGATGATGATGTGCGCACGAAAAATTTGCTGGCTCGTGGCCGTGAGCATTTCAGTGTCGGGCGCTTGTCTGTATGCCGCTGAGGAGCCTGACGATACCCCATTAACGGTCAATTCCGCCCTGGAGGAGAGTATCAGGCTGCGCAGTGAAGTGGACCGCTATCAGGCCCAGATCGCCGGGCAGGAGCTCCAGTATGGCCCCTACGATCGCAGCCTGGTTGAGGCGCTTTGGGGGCTGAACGAAACTCTGGTCCAGTTGCAGGCCTTCGACGAGGCCGATGCCAACCTTGGCCGGCTTCTCATGCTGTTGCGAACACTGGATGGCCCGAACAGCCTGGCGCAGGTATCGGTACTCAGAGAAGCGATCCGTAATGACATAAGCCGTCGGGACTGGGAGTCGGTCACGCAGCGTTTCAGCTACTTGCAGCACCTTTACAGCCAGGTCGACGGCGCGCCGGAATTGCTGCTTGAAGCCAGGGACCAATTGATCCGCTGGCACCTGGCAGCGTTGTACCTGGACGACCCAGGCAAACGGGTGCGTCATTTCACCGAAGCCATGGAATTGCAGAGACAGAACCTGTCGCTGGCGACAGATACCTTTGGTGACGAAAGTGAAGCAATGATTCCGTGGCTTTATCGAAGTGCTGTCCAGAAGTATCAGGTCTATTCGATTCTGAACGCCAGCGACGAACTGGGGCTGGATGCCCGGCGTGCACTTATCGGTGACTATCTGATGAACGAAGGATTGAAACAGGTACAACGGTATGTCCAGTCTCCTGTGGCCGGTCGTGGACCGCGGGACTATCTGTCCGCAGAACTTGACCGCGCCTTGCTCGACGGGCTCGGTCTGGTACAGCGGATACGGAATATCGTGGCGACCGGGGGAGATCCGGAAGCGGAAGCAATGGCGATCATTTACGAAGCGGATTTTCAGCTGTTGCTGGAGCGGCGCAGCGCCGCGCGTATTTACCGTGAGGCAATGGACAAACTGGTAGATGCCGGAGTTTCCCGGAGTCGTGTTGACCAATTTTTCAGTCGTCCGGCTCCACTTCCAGAGCCTGCATTCCACGCCAGCCTTGGCGAAGCGGTGAACGCACAGAATGACAGGGGTGTTGTCCCGGCTGGCGTGGATTCTCTGGCCCATCTGGGCCGCTATGAAGCCTGGAACGAATCCCTGGCGGCGGCGCGGCGCCCACCGCTGCCTGATGCGGCCACCGAGGCCGCCGGCCAGGTTGCCATGAGCGAATTTGAAATTCGCTTCCGGCTGAATTCGCGCGGCGAATCCCGCAACAGGAAGATCGTTGCATCCGGTGTCGACAACCCCCGTCTGCGCTCCGAGGCAATCGACGCGCTGGAACTGATCCGTTTCAGGCCGGTGTTTGAAAGCAGGCGACCTGTGTCGGTGGATAACCTGTTGATCACCTACTCGATACCCGGAAAGCCTTAGCCCGAGTCAGAAACCCTCCATCAATCTCACTGCCGCATCCAACCCATGTCACGGCCGTTTCATCGACTATCGTTAACAAATGTGAAGTGAGTGATTGACTAGTTGAAATTAATCACTATATTGGTCCGACCAATTTGGTCCGACCAGGGCTGGGAAATGCCTATTTCCCATGAGTCTCCTTGTTTCACGTCAGAGGGTCTATGACTTCACCGACATCAGTCAGTTTTGAGATTGCCGGTAACCTGCGCCGGGAAATTCTCAGTGGCCGGTATCGGTCGGGGGAAAGGCTGGCGTCCGAGCGCGACCTGGCGGCTCGATTCGGTATCAGTCGCGGTGCGGTTCGCGAGGCGCTTTCCCTGCTTGAACAGCAGGGCATCATTGAGATTCAACCGGGAGGAGTTCGGGTCAAGCCGCTGGAGGAAGCCAGCCTGGCGATTCTGGGGCCGCTCCTGGCGCTGGAGGAAGTGCCTGACCCTGAACTGGTGGATCAGTTTCTGGAGATTTTCTCCATGTTGACAGTCCTCACGGTCAAGGGTGCGGTCGAGCTGGCCGACAGCGATCAACTGATCCAGCTCAAGCAGATGCTCGTACACATTGCCCAAAGCGCCGAAGACTTTGAGTCGATGCAACCCCACTGGCAGGCGATGCTTGACTATATGGCCGGCATAGACAACAACCTGGTCGCCAGATTGATCGGCAATGACCTCAAAGACCAGATTCTGGGCCCCATGTTGCAACTCAGATTCAGGCCGGTTCTGCCGGCGGGTGCCGGCGCCGAGCTGGTCAGGACCCTGACCAGGGCATTCAATGAGCAGAACGGCGATCTGGCCGCCAGCGCGTTTGAAAAACACTTCGACCAGCTGCGGGCAGCCATGCGGGTTGCCCTGGGGGACATGCGTCCAGACTATCGGCAACAGGTGGTTTAAGCAATACAGAAACACGGATAGCGGTACTAATTTTGCAGGTCTTGCAGGCAGTGGTTTGACGCTGTCCGAAGGATATACGGAGGCGCCAGGTCGCTTCACCAGTCACAGAATATGAGCGGGAGCTTCATTGATGAAAAGGATTGTAATGCCTGTCGCGATTTTGGTGGGGTCGGTAGCTGTAGCGATATCGCTGATCCGTAACCCGACTGAGATTGAAGAGACGGCTGCGGAAATTCAACCGGTTTCCGTTCGGGTTATTGAAGCCGCCCTGGGGTCTACCCAATTGACGGTGCATTCCCAGGGCAAGGTTCAGGCTGCCCAGCAAGTCAATCTTTCCGCTCCCGTAGCAGGACCGGTCAGTTGGGTCTCGCCATCGCTGGAATCGGGCGGTTTTATCGAAGCCGGCGAGCCGTTATTGCGTATTGACTCCAGTGACTTCGAGACGGCGGCTGCCCGTGGCAGGGCCAGCGTTCAACAGGCCCAGGCGGAGTTGGCGTTTGCCGAGGACAGTCTGCGCCGTACCAGGGACCTGGCGGATCGCAGGCTGGCCAGTCAGGCCCAACTACAGGAGGCTGAGCGAACTTTGTCAGTTACTCAGGCACGGCTGGCAGACGCCCAGGCCAACCTCAGGCAGGCTGAACTGGACCTGGGCCGAACCGAGCTGACTGCACCGTTCACGGCGGTAATCGAAAGCAAGAACGTGGAATTGGGCCAGTTTGTCAATCGCGCCCAGGATGTCGCCGTGTTATACGGGGCCGATATGGTCGAAGTACGCGTACCCCTGGCAATCCGGCAGCTGGGATACCTGGATATCCCCCTGGGGTTCCGTGGCGAACTTCCTGTGGATATCGCTCCGTCGGTGCGGCTTATCGGTATGTATGGCGGCACCCAGCACCAGTGGCATGGCAAACTGGTACGCGTCGAAGCGACCATTGACGAGGAAAGCAATTCGGTGCAGTCAATCATCCGCGTCAGCCAGCCCGATCGCGCCAGTAGTTCAGGTTGGTCTGCCGACATTCCGCTGCCTATCGGCCTGTACGTGCAGGCCGAAATCAGTGGTCGGCGGGTCGACAATGTCATTGCGTTGCCCAGAGGGGTGATTCGAAACAATAACCAGGTTCTGGTCGTTGATGCGGAAAATGAGATGTATTTTCGAGATGTGGAAATACTGCGCCTGGAACAGGACACTGTTCTGATTTCCGGTGGTATCGCTCCCGGAGAGCTTATCTGTATTTCCCCGATTCAGGCTGTGTACGACGGCATGCCGGTCCAGCCTGTAAAAGAATTGATTTAGGGCCTGATCACACTAATATGATTGTCACAACAGCGAAAATCTAATTAGTGTAAACAGGCCACTGATCAGTGGTAGCAATCTGATCTGAAACGGCTTTAATCGCGTGTATCTGCCTTCAGGAGTAATCGCTTGAGAACCATTATCAGCTGGTTTGTGAAAAACTCTGTCGCCACCAATCTGCTTATGTGGATATTTTTGGCGTCAGGTGTCATTGCTTACTCCAGTCTGCACCAGGAGGAATTTCCCAATGTCGATATGGGAATGATTCAGATCAGTGTCCCCTACCTGGGAGCCACTCCCGCAGAGTCGGAAGCGGCGGTTTGCCTGCGTCTGGAAGAAGCGCTGGAAAGCGCCGAAAATATTGAGCGCATGACCAGCACGGCCAGGGAAGGAGGCTGCGACGCCACGCTGGAGTTAGCCACTGGCGCCGAACTGAACCGGGTGTTGAACGATGTAAAGGGGAAGGTAGACGCTATCACCACGTTCCCCCAGGAAACCGAAAGGCCGATAGTCCGGGCATTCAGCTCTACCGGGACGGTATTGTCGCTGGCCCTGTCAGGCGACGTGGACGACCTGGCCCTGAAGCGCCATGCAGAAGATATCCGCAATGAGATTCTCGACCTGGATGGAATATCAACCGTTAATATCCAGTACATACGGCCGCTGGAAATCTCAATCGAAATCTCCGAATTCACCCTCAGGCAGTATGGCCTGACGCTCGATCAGATTGCCAGGGCTATCAGCCTGGCATCTCTGGACCTGCCCGGTGGAACCATCAGGACAGATGCCGGCGAAATCCTTCTGCGTACCAAGGGGCAGGTCTATGAGGGATCCGAATACGCAGACATTGTCATTCGCAGTTTCGCCGACGGTTCTCAGCTCCGGTTGGGAGATATCGCCGACATTCGGGACGGATTCCAGGAAGGCTACGTGGATGCCCGCATCAACGGCGAGAATGCGGCGATTGTAGAGGTGCTGCGAGTCGGTGAGGAAGACATCATCGCGTCGGCTACCCAGGTGCGGGCCTACTACGAGGAGAAAGTGAGGAACACCCTGCCGCCCAACCTGTCGCTGAATATTATTAACGATTCTGCGGTGGCAACCCAGGATCGTATCGGCACGGTAGCAGAAAATGCCTATACGGGCCTGGTGCTGGTGCTGATAATCCTTGCCCTGTTTCTGCGCTTCAAGCTTGCCCTCTGGGTGGCGGCCGGTATCCCCATTGCCATTGCCGGTGCCCTGAGCGCGTTTCCCGTGGCCGGTTTGTCTATCAGTTCGCTGACGGTTATGGGCTTTATCCTGGTGCTGGGAATTATCGTGGACGACGCTATCGTTGTCGGGGAGCGGGTGCATGCCTGGGAACGCAAGGGGCTGCCCAAGGAAGAAGCCGCCATTGAGGGGACAATGGAAGTCTCCATCCCGGTGATATTCGGCGTGTTCACGACGATCGCGGCATTCCTGCCGATTCTGTTGCTGGAAGGCCCCATGGGGGCGTTCTTCAATGCTATTGGAGCAGTAGTGGTGTTCTGCCTGGTCGCCAGCCTGATCGAGTCTCAGCTCATTCTCCCCGGCCACCTTGCTCACCGCAAGACTGAGGGCTATTTTCTGGAAGGTACCGTGCTGGTGGAGTATTGGCGCCGCTTTCAGGGCAGCATCGCCAGCAGCATGGAACGGTTTGCCAAGCACACCTACCGCGACGCTCTGGTGAAGGTTCTGAAATATCGCTATGCCACCTGGGCAACCGCCACCGGAGTGATCATTCTCACGGTCGCCCTGATGATGAGCGGGCGGGTCATTTTTCAGTTCATGCCAGGCGTCGAAGGTGACATAGTTTACGGCAGCATTCAGATGCCGGAAGGTGTGGCTGTAAGCTCCACGGAAAGCGCAGTTGAAAAACTGGAGCAGGCCGCCTTCGAGCTGTCTGCGGAACTGGATCGGGAACTGGTGGAACTCAAAGCCTCCGGGCAGGCGCCAGCGTCCACCGACAGGGTCGTGGACAGCGTGTTGACTGTGATCGGTCAGCGGGCGGCGCGGGGCGGCCCCCCCTCTGATGGAAGTGGACCGGGAGGCAGTCATATCGCCGAAGTGGTCATGAACCTGACGCCGTTTTTTGCACGGGGCGAAATCAGCTCGGAATTGATCCGCGACCGCTGGCGGGAAAAGGTCGGTGAAATTCCGGATGCCCTGGAGCTTACCTTTGTATCCGACGTGTTTTCCGCCGGCGAAGCTATCAATTTCCGGCTTGAAGGTCGCAATGAAGAGGCCCTGCAGATAGCCGCCACCGAGGCACGCACTGAACTGGCCCGCTATCCCGGGATCTTCGATATCACCGATTCCTTCCGTGCCGGCAAACAGGAAGCAGTGATGCAGATCAATGAGGCCGGCAAAAATCTCGGCCTGACGAATAATGAAGTCGCTACCCAGGTGCGGCAGGCTTTCTACGGCGCGGAAGCGCAGCGAATCCAGCGGGGTAAAGACGATATCCGGGTCATGGTGCGCTATCCGGAAGCGGAGCGGAAGTCGCTGGCCAGCCTGGAGGATCTGCTGATAAGGACTGCCACGGGTGCCGAGGTCCCTTTTTCCAGCATCGCGGATTTTTCGTTGGGTAACGGCTATTCCAGCATCAGGCGGGAAGACGGCAAGCGCGTGATTACGGTAAGTGCCGATGTAGATCGATCGGTTGTAAAACCTGACGAGGTGCGTCGGGAATTGATTGAGAAATTCCATGATGACTGGGAGCAACGGCTCAATGTGGACATGGTGCTGGGAGGTGAAGGTGAACAGCAGGTGCGCTCCATGTCGGAACTGTTCTCCACCTTCCCGCTGGCAATGATCATTATTTTCGCCCTGTTGGCAATTCCGCTCAGGTCCTACACACAACCGCTGATAATCATGAGCGTCATTCCGTTTGGTGCCATCGGGGCCATACTGGGGCATTTCATTATGCGCGCTGACCTGGTGTTCTTCTCGCTGCTGGGAATCATAGCGCTCAGTGGTGTTGTCGTTAACGCCAGCCTGGTGCTGGTGGTCAATATCAATCGCCTGCGCGCCAGGGGCTATGACATCGAGCGTGCGGTAACCTCTGCAGGTATCATGCGTTTCCGGCCTATCTTCCTGACCTCGGCCACCACTTTCTTCGGGCTGGTGCCGTTGATGCTGACCGCGAACCCGGCCACTTTCTTCGTCGTGCCCATGGCGATTTCCCTGTCCTGGGGGGTATTGTTCGCCACCCTGATCACCCTGTTCCTGGTGCCCTCACTTTACCTGATTCTGCACGATTTACTGGGTTACGGTGATGAGCTCGAGGATGCTGAAGACGAGGCACCGCCGGGGGAGCTGATCTATCAGGATTGAAGGACAGACAGAGCGTTGCGGTAGCGATTCAGACGTCACCCCGGGGCCATCCGGTCAGTAAGCCGGTCAACCACTTTCACCTGAGTGCGTTTTACCCGTCAGGAGTTGAAATCCAGGGACGGTGACCACGAGCAGGAGGAAGGTGATGATGGTGAGTAAAGGAACAGTGACTTTGTTGATGGCGGGGCTTCTGGCCGGTGGATTGCCTGGACTGGCATTAGCGCAGGACGATTCGGTAACCGGGCAGGCCGCCGAACGTCCTGCCCGGCGCCAGGAGTTCCGCGACGAGCGTCGCCAGAGAGTAGAGCGCCGGCGGGAAGAATTCGGCAACCTGAGCGAAGAGGAACAGGCGAAGCATCGCGTCCGGGCCCAGGCGCGCAGGGAGGAACGTCGCGAACTTATGGAACGCCGTCGGGAGGAATTTGCCAACCTGTCCGACGAAGAGCGCGCTGCCATGCGGGAGCAGCGACAGGAACTGTTAGAGCAACGGCGTGCTCTGAGGGAGCAGCGGCGCCAGGAGTTCGAATCCATGACTCCCGAGGAACGCGAAGCAAGGCGGGACGAGTTGCGAAGTCGCCAGGAGAGCCTGAGCGAGGAACGGCGTCAGGCCATACCACAGCGCCGAGGCGAACACCCACCGCGCCCGCGGGGTTAATGGGTTAACGGTCTTTGGTCCGGAAAGCCGGGTTGCGGCGGAGGTCGTTCCCGGCCGGATCCGGCAATGCCTCAGTGACGATGTCAGTTGCCTTCCTGTCCCTGATCCAGAGTCCACTCAATCAGTTCACGAACCAGCTGATCCGCAGCACGACCCAGGGCGTCGATCGCATCCGCAACCGCCATTGAGCTCAGGTCATGGCGGGCTTCGAAGCGCCTGGTCGCAACTGCAGTCCGGTCCACGGTCCGGATCAGCGTGGCATCGAACTGAATGACCGCTTCCGGCCTGGTCCTTGCGTTCTCCACCTGAAACGCCCTGAGCATGCCCCCCAGTTCCAGTGGCGTCAGCAGTCCTTCACTCGCTGCACTGAGAGCCCCGACTCTTCCGTCACGCCAGAAAGCGTCCAGTACCCAGTCGCGCCACAGCAGTGGAGTCGGAGCGGCGAAACGCATGCCCGGAAAGGCCTGCAGCTGGTTATTTTCGGTCATTATGAGCAGTCGATTGGCGCCGAGGGCTTCGCTGGTTAACGGCCGATCAATGCGCAACCCAGGCAGCTGTGGTCCATTGACCGCGGTATCCAGCGTCGGCGGCGGCAGTTGATAAAGATCAACCGGCACCTGTTCCGGCAGGACGCTGCAGTTCCACAGCAGCAGTGCGGGGAATAACAGCGGCGCTCTGATCATGGTTGGTATTCCCTGATGTTGTCGTTACCCAGCACGAACCCGGTCGGGTCATCCGTAAGTCTCCTGGTCATGGTATCGACATTGGTCAGGATGTTGCGCAACTCACGCATTGCCGGCCCCAATTCGGCGAACCCCTGCATGCCGGCAGTCACTGCCGGAGTGTTATCCGCCAGCATGGTGCTCAGTTGACGGCTTATCTGTTGCAGGTCGGTGACCGCGGCCGTCACCCCCCCAAGCATCGGTTCCTCGTAGCGTGTCAATTGCTGATCGACCCGCGTCAGTAGATCGTTCAGGGTATTGCTGCTTTTCGCTATTCCTTCCAGACCCTCCTGCAATACCTGCAGCTGTTCCACCAGCGCAGTCGTTACCACGTCTACGTTGTCGATGACCCGGGAGACACGTCGGGAATTCTCATCCGAAAACAGTCGATTGGCCCGGTCGAGCAGCGTCGACGCACTGACCAGCAGTTCCTCGCTGGTGACCCGCAATTGCGAAAGAGAGGAGGGAGTCGCCTCGATTACCGGGATTCCGGATGCCGAGGTCAGGCGTGGGCTTTCGGGCAGGCCTTCACTCAGTTCGATAGCTGATGCCCCGGTGATGTTCAGCAGGGTGCGGCGTGCGACGGTGTCCACCTTGACCGGTGCTGTTGCGGAAACCTGGATTCTGGCCCGGACCAGGCGCGGGTCCTGTGGGTCCAGATTCAGCTCCTGAACCTCCCCCACGCGGATGCCACTGTATTGCACCGGACTGCCGACCGTCAGCCCGGAGACGGCTTCCCGGAACAGCACTTCGTAATAATACACTTCACGCTCAGCCCCGGCACCGCTCATCCAGAGCGAAAACAGGAGAGCGGCTGCCAATCCCGCCAGGGTGAACAGTCCTACCAATATGTAGTGAGCTCGGGTTTCCATCGTTTTACTCCGGGGTGGTATGGAAAGCAGTCTTGCAATACCGGGTTGTCGCCAGGCCTGTAAGCCGGTGCCGGGCACCCAGCACTATGATCCGGTCTGGATACCGTTTCGATTGAAGGTGGTTGCGGCAGCTCGCCCTCGGGGGCCGTGGAAGTACTCCTGTATCCACTCATCATCGGTGGCAGCCACCACGTCCAGGGAGTCTGCCACCAGAACTTTTTTGTGTGCCAGAACTGCCACCCGGTCGCAGGCCGTGTATAGCGTATCAAGATCATGAGTAATCAGAAACACGGTCAATCGAAAAGCGTCCCGCAGCGTGACCAGAAGCCTGTCGAAGGCCGCGGCACCGATTGGATCGAGTCCCGCGGTGGGCTCATCCAGAAACAGGATGTCCGGGTCGAGCGCCAGCGCCCTGGCCAGCGCCGCTCTTTTTTTCATGCCCCCGGACAGGTCAGCAGGGTAGAGACTCTCCGCGTGCGCCGGCAACCCGGTCAATGCCAGCTTGACCGAAGCGATCCGGTTGGCCTGATTTCGATTCAGACCAGTAAGCTCCACAAGTGGCAGTGCCACATTTTCCAGGACCGACAGCGAGGAAAACAGTGCGCCATGCTGGAACAGCACGCCGATACTGCGTTTGATATCGGCACTTCCGCCGAGGATCCTGACCTGCCCTGCATCCGGTTCGTGCAGCCCGGTAACGGAACGCAGCAATACCGATTTGCCGCTGCCGGAACCTCCCACAACACCAAGAATCTCGCCACGAAATACGTCAAGGTCAAGGTTGTCGTGGACCAGGTTACTGGTAAAGCGATTGCACAGTCCCCTGATCTGTATCACCGGCTACTTCGTTTCAGCGGGTCTCACCAGCCCATCTCCATGTAATACAGGGCCGCTACAGCATCCAGCAGGATCACTGCGAAAATGGACTGCACAACGCTGCTGGTGGTGTGTTCACCAAGCGATTGGGCGCTTCCACCTACCTTGAATCCCTCCAGACAACCGATCAGGGCGATGACCACGGCAAAAAAAGGCGCTTTGCCCAGGCCCAGCAGCAGATGCCGTACGGGATCTCCTGGACAATGCTGACAAACATGGCTACAGGAATGTCCAGAGTAACCACCGCGACCACCGCACCACCTGCCATTCCCGCCATTATCGCGAGCCAGGTAAGCAACGGCAGCACCAGCAGCAGGGCCAGCATGCGGGGCAGTACCAGCAATTCCATCGGATCAAGCCTCTGGACCTTGAGTGCGTCAAGCTCCTCGTTGATCTTCATTGACCCTATCTGGGCGGTAAACGCGCTGGCGGTTCTTCCGGCCAACAGGATTGCCGCCAGCAGCACTCCCAGCTCGCGCATGAACGCGTACGCGACCAGGTCCACAGTATAGATGGTCGCACCAAATTCCTGAAGAACTGTTGCGCCGAGGAATGCCACCACGGCACCAACAAGGAAATTCAACAACATCACGATGGGCACGGCGTTGAGACCAGTCTGATGCATCTGCGCGACCAGCGCCGTAACTCGCCAACGTGCAGGCTGAAACAGCAGTTTCAGCATTGTGGCCAGGGCCAGCCCGAGAAACCCGAGCAATTGCTGAATCCCTCGCCAGCCGTCGTGCACGGCAGCACCGAGGCTGGCGAGTCCGTCCCCGAAGCGCCGGGCTGGCTGTCCCTGGCACGGTTTCTGGTTCGCCACGGCGTTTCCAACAGCGATGAGCAGTGCCTTGCGCTCCTCCGAAAGGCCGGTGGCGCTGGAGGCCAGCCTGGCCAGATCCGTGGCACCCAGCAGGTTGACCAGCACGGTCGCTCCCGCCGTATCCATGGCAGTCATATTGCTGGCGTCAAGCGAGGCTATGGAGAGTTCCAGGGGCCGCGCCGCCGCCACCAGAATCTCATAGTTCTCCAGTGTCCAGTCCCCATTCAGGACAAGGCAGGGGGACGATCCGGTCTCCAGGGCAAGCGGTGCGGTCATGGGGTTGTCTGATTGACGGTTGCGACAGAAGGGGCAGTGTAACACTTGTGCCGCAGGGGCACGCAGGCAGCAACCATCACAGGCACACTGACTTGAGGCACACAATAAGTGCAATATCCGCGTTGACGCCTCATTGTGGTTCCGTGTCAGCGACAGCCCTCAGCGCAATTCCCCGGAAATCCTGCCATGGGGACTTGATTGATGTTGGCACGACAAGTGCATTATTCACTGTGCATGCACGTGAATCCGGGGTCGGTTTTCGGGGTACCTCTCTCCCCCATCCCAGAAGCCGACACCTCACTAGGGATTTCTCGTGCATCAGGGTGACTCAGCCCACGCAGCCGGTTGGCTTGCGTGGGCTTTTTTTTGACACTCATCCGTCGATCGGGTAGAGGCGGATGATGTCCTGAATGGAACAGCGTTCCGGCCTTCTGTCCAGGCCGCGAACGATGATGCTGGCAAAGCGGTCGAGACCAAAGGTCGGCGTGCTGAAGCCGATATATATTGCGCCTCTCAGCCCCTGGCAGGGTGTCGTCAGTTGCACCAGGTAGCGGTCGTTTACGCCGGCTGTGATGATCAGATTGGCGTCGTCGATCGAAGTCCAGCTGTTGACCCGGTACCGGGGAATGTCGACACCCGATTCTCCCATTTCCAGGCCCATGGAAAGCAGCCGCTCGCGGATCTCCGGGCGTTCGGAATTGCCGGCACAGCCTGCCAGGGTCGTAATCAGGGTCACCAGCACGAATAGAATCAGCCTCATGAGTAGACTCCTCTGCAAACACGGTGTCTTCAACCTCCTTATAGCGCAAAATCAGGCACAGTGAAATCCTCGGCGCTAAGCCAGCCAGGCGATTCTGCGGCGGCTCCGCGCCCGACCTGGCCGCGTCCCGGATGCCTGTTCGGCTGCAAGTGTTGAATTTTTTCAGTTCGTTCCCATGTTCGTTACTGTTGTGAACTTCTGTTTCAGGAGGGTTTGATGAATCCACTAATTAGAATTTCGACATTGGTCATGGCAGCCTGTTTCATGATATCCGCCGCTGCCCAGGATGGAGTGGAAAGCCTGCGGGAAACAAGCCGGGCCTTTGCCTCCGTGGCGGAACGGGTTTCTCCTTCGGTGGTCTTCATTCGCACCGAGCGTGCGGTGCAGACTAACCAGGGACAGTTTTCTTCGCCTTTCGGCGATGATTTCTTCGAACGCTTTTTTGGCCAGCCCTTCCCCGGTGGGCCCCAGCAGCCACCCTCACAGCGAAGAGCCGTGGGCCAGGGCTCGGGCTTCGTGTTCCTGATAGATGGCGGCCTGTTGACCGACAAGGCGTATATTCTGACCAACAATCACGTGGTTGAAGGGGCAGATTCCATCCTTGTTACCTTTAATGACGGACGTGAGTTTGATGCCGAAATCACCGGCACTGATCCTCAGTCTGATGTTGCCGTCATTGAAATCGAAGGAAGTAATCTCCCGGCCCTGACCCTGGGTGATTCTTCCCGGTTGCAGGTGGGGGAATGGGTTGTGGCGATCGGCAATCCCCTGGGGCTCAGCCACAGCCTGACGGTCGGCGTGGTCAGCGCCCTGGGACGCAACAGTCTTGGTATCAGCGATTACGAGGACTTCATTCAGACGGACGCCGCTATCAATCCGGGCAATTCCGGAGGGCCACTGGTCAATCTGGACGGCGATGTCATCGGGATCAACACTGCCATCGCCAGTCGCAGCGGTGGCTACATGGGGATAGGTTTCGCCATACCCAGTAATCTGGCGCGCAGCATCGCGAACCAGTTGATTCAGACCGGCGAGGTGTCCCGTGGCTACCTGGGGATCGTCATCCAGAACCTGACCCCCGACCTGGCGCAATCCTTCGAGCTGGACTCAACCCAGGGCATAATCGTGGCCCAGGTTTCACCGGATTCGCCCGCCGCGCAGGGGGGCATTCAACAGGGCGACATCATTGTCGAGTACCAGGACGAAGCGGTAGTCAATGTTGGTGCGTTCCGCAATCAGGTATCTCTCACCGCTCCGGGTACCCGGACAAGCGTAACAGTAGTGCGGGACGGAAGGCGGATCGAACTTGATGTCACCATTGGTACGTTGGAAGGCGCCCAGGTGGCCAGTGGTGATGATGGCGTGCAAAGTTCTGAGGAAATCGGACTGACGGTCCAGACACTGACGCCGGAACTGGCGCGGCAATTTGACATGGAAGCAGGGGCGGGTGTCGTGATCACCCAGGTTTCTCCCGGCTCAGTGGCTGCAGAGGCAGGAATTCAGGCGGGTATGGTAATCGTGGAAGTGAATCGCAACCCGGTACGGAATGCGGACGCATTCAACCGCGCCATCAGTGAAAGCGCGGACGAGCAGCGGGTATTGTTGCTGATCAGGACCGGTAGTGGACAACGGTTTGTTGTTTTGGAATGG
>CALOEW010000025.1:0-10503 GCA_942492445.1 uncultured Gammaproteobacteria bacterium | reverse complement strand
CTGGACGCATTGTAGCGGTCAAGCGCAGGCAGGCGATCCTGGAAATTTTCGCGGGGCCGGACGAAAGGACCACCGGCCTCTTCAAGCCGGTGGTCTGGTGCAATAAACGAAACTCGTGCCGGGCTGCTACTCTTCGATAGCCACAACCCCGCTTTCCGACTTGGGAGAACCGTCGCCGTTGAAGCCCATGACTTCGTAGCGACGCCAGCCGGCCAGGATACCCATCAGACCGTGGTTGCCCTTCGGTGGCAGGCATACTCCGAATATCGGATCTGACGACCGGCGCAGCGGCAGCCTTGCGGACCGGGATTCATCCCAGGTCAGGGTCCTCCACCGTGAAGTCATATTCCAGCGTGTTTCCATCAATCCAGCGGAAATACTCGGTAACCTTGGCCTGATCGGACATGCCGCGCATGTCGTAATCGTGATACCAGTTCTGGGTATGGATAACCAGGGTATCGCCCTCCCCATTGAGCGATGGAATCGCCCTCCCACTTCAACTGACTGTCACTGTGTTCGTTGGCGTAAGGGATGATGCGCGCCGTGGGACCATCTCATTGTGGATGATGACGTGATCCCTGGTCTGCACGATCTGCATGTTGTTGTTGTAGGAACCAGGGATCATCGGCGGACCACCGACAAAACCGGTAATGCAACGGTCTACCGTGGTCCGTCCTTCCGGGCCGGCGCTCTCGAATACCATCTGCTGGTATTCAGCCTGGCGCTCGCGGCCGACTTCATTGGCCGGAGGGATCCTGCCGTTGGGAGGGTCGTAAATCAGCGAGGTACGACGGGACGAAATGGTTTCGCTGCCTCGCTCATACCAGAACTCGTTGTAGGAAATCACCCCTGGTGGATACCCGGCGCCGCCGACCGAGTCGATGATCAGATCACGGTTCTGACGCTGATTCTCGTAGGCTTCCCACTCTGCAGCTTCCTCGGGCGTGAGATACTCCTTGTCGGCCAGTTCCGGCGGGCGATTCAACGGGGTAATGGTGCGAAACGTGTAGGTGCCCTGGAAATCGGGATGACCGTATTCGGTGCGCGGGATATCGGAATTCTGAGCCAGCAGGGCCGGCGCTGCCACTATTCCGCTGCAGGTGAGGCACAAGGCTGCAAGAGCTTGCTTCTTCATGGAATCCTCCATTTTCTATTTTTAATCGGGGGACATAACAGGGTTTCCACCGCAAGTTACGCCTCTACAAGGATTTTTTCAAGTCTAATGCACCGACAGGGGTGCAATTTACAGTTCCGGCGCATCCGACAGTCGCCAACCCTCCCTGAGGGCCTGCCGGTCAACCAGTTCACCGGCCCGGTAAACCCGGGATAGGGTTCGGGTATTACGGATATTCTCCAGTGGATTGGCATCCAGGACAATGAAGTCTGCCAGTTTTCCTGCCGCCAGCGTCCCGAGATCGTCCAGCCCCAGTCGCTGCGCCGGCCTGCTGGTGGCTGCCATGACAGCCTGCATGGGCGACATGCCCAGGCGGACAAAAATCTCCAGTTCCCGGTGCCCGGTGTAGCCGAAAAAGTGATCAGGCACGGCGCCGGCATCGGTTCCCAGCAGGATATCCACCCCTGCTGCCAGCAGGTGGCCCATGGACTCCCTCAGCTGCCGCTCCTGATCCGGTCCGGCTGGAGTGGCCTGCCGTTGATCAAAACTGTTGCCCAGCCGCGCAATCACCTGGGGCGGCACCGATTCCTGCAGAAACGGGTCATCCGCCACGCGTTCCCGGCGCAGTTCGGCAAGCCCCAGGTTGGGCACCACGAAAGCGTCTGCGCCAGCGATCTGCTGCGCCAGTTCCCGGTCCAGATCCGGCCCCAGCCGGCCATGGAGAAAACCGTCCGCCCCGGCGTCCAGCAGGTCCGGCATATCGCCTGGATACTGCTGATGAACGAACACCTCAAGGTCCAGTCGCCGGGCCTCCTCAAGCAGCGGTCGATAGATTTCAGGAGCCAGTTTCTGCTGGCTTCCGCCCCTGTCGTCCACCCAGATCTTGATAAAGGGAATGCCTTTTGCGGCGACCGCGTTTGCCGCGGCGCGGGCCTGTTCGGCACTGGCCAGCCCATCAACACTGTCATGCCGCTGCTCTCCCGAATCGCCAGGGCGTGTTCCAGGAACCTGTCATTGGGCCCCTGGTCCGGTGGGGCCATTCCGGCGCCAAATAGCAGCCGCGCGCCACTCAACCGGCCCTGTTGCTGGGCACTCTGTATTTCCAGGGCCAGCTCCTGTGGGTCGCTGCCGGCGGAAAAGACCGCGGCAAACCCGTAATAGCTGTAGCGTTCCAGGTGATCGACAAGGGTTTCCCGGGAATAATTGTCGGCGCCCCCAACTGGTGTAACCCTCATAACCCAGATGAGCATGAGCGTCGATCATGCCGGCATCAGGGTTTGCCACTCAGGTCGATGCGCGTCGTGCCGGAGGGGATGGGGATAGCGTCTTCGCGGCCCACCGCGGCTATGTAACTTCCCGTCACCAGCAGCGCTCCGTTTTCAATCATCCGCCCGTCGCCGGTTAACAGCCGCGCGCCCACGTAGAGGACGGATTCCCCATCGACGGCATCAGCGGAGGATTGCCGGGGCAACTGGGCGGAACAACCCCAGGACACCAGCATCAGAGCCAGCAGCAGAGAAACAGACCATCGGCTGGTTTATTGCGGTTTCCACTAGTATTAAATTGGCCAACGTCAGATCGATTCCCGGCAGAGATTTAGGCTGGCAACTGGAATGTCAGTATAGCCGTCACCGGTGCAAAAAACAGGGTAAAAAAAGGCCCCATGAGGGGCCTGAAAAGCAGCATTAAACAAGGTTCATTCAAGGCTGAGGAGAGATGCAGTATTTTCAATGCAAGGCGCGGGCCAGTTTTTCAACACGTTGTTTTTACATAATTTATTCAGATCTGATGGGGATTTGAGGCCGGCTACCCTGACGGTGTGCGCCACTTCAAGGTGCATTCGCCGGTGCATCGCACCGACCTGGTCCCGGGGCTGATACCCCACAATTCTTGACAACGCTCCAGTGTGAGTCCATTTTGCCCCTCTGCAGGTTGGGCATGGAGTATCGGACTGTGAGAGAGAAGTACTGCAAACATCATCATCTACGAGAACCACAAGTTTTGTCAGGAAAATTCTCTCTGCCACTACTGACGAGGAACTACAGGACGAGGGGCTGAAATGGGCCATGGCGGGACGCTCGAAGAGCAAACCTAATCAGGTGAAGTTGAGCCTGGAAAGCCACATAACGCAGCCGCCAGCATCGTGGCGGAAGCCGGAGACGAAGACGCGCTGCGTCGCATGTGCAGAAAAACCCGGGTAGTGGTCAGTACCGTCGGACCTTACGCATTGTATGGCGAGACCTTGCTTCGGGTCTGTGTGGAGAATGGCATCGATTATTGTGACCTGACCGGCAAACCGCAGTGGATCAAGCGCATGATCGACGGGTACCGTAGCACGGCGCACCAGGGCCCGCATCGTGCATTGCTGCGGCTTTGACTCCATCCCCTCGGACCTGGGTGTCTATTTCCTCCAGCAGGTCGCTAAAAGGCAGTTCGGCACTTATTGTCAGCAGGTGAAAATGCGGGTCAAAGGACTCAAGGGAGGCGCCTCCGGAGGTACCATCGCCAGCATGATGAATGTTTATCGGGAGGCAGCCGGTGACCGGCATCTCCGCGAGGAGCTGCAGGATCCCTACTCGCTCTGTCCGCACGCGACGGGAGCCAGGCCAGCCCAGCATTCGGTCCAACTGGAGTACGACGCCGATTTCGATTCCTGGACCGCGCCTTTTGTAATGGCTGCAATCAACACCCGTGTCGTGTTGCGCAGCAATGCCCTGCTTGCCCCTCCCTATCACCAGAATTTTCTGTACGACGAGGCAGTGCTGACCGGCAAGGACAGAGGCAGACTGAAAGCCCGGCGGATCGCCTGGGGGCTGCGGTTGATGCAGGTGGTCATGGCCATTGCCCCGGCACGATGGCTGGCGCTGAAGTTTCTGCCGAAACCGGGAGAGGGCCCCTCTGCCGAAGAGCAGCGTATCGGCTATTTCGATCTGCGCTTTCTTGGTATCACCGAGGGGGGTGATAGCCTGATGTTGCGGGTCACCGGCAATCGCGATCCGGGCTACGGTGCAACCGCGAAAATGCTGGCCCAGGCAGGTCTGTGTCTGGCCTTCGATATCCCCAAAGAGACTCTGCCTGGTGGTTTCTGGACACCGGCCACGGCCTTTGGCAAAAAGCTCATCCGCCGGTTGATCAACCACGCCGGTCTCAACTTCCAGCTACTCAGCCAGAAAAAACAGCCTCGGGCCAATCAACGGACGCAGCCGTCGCGCTGAATTGAAGCAACGGACTGATCTGAAATTCCTGCTGCCCTATCCTGCGGAAACCGCTGGCGAAAACTGCACGGTGGTGAATCAGTAAGCAATATGTTGATACGCCTTGAAGTCGATCCTGAATACGCTGATAGAGTCAGAGGTTTGGATGACTTTGTCGGGAATAGCAAAAGGTTGATTTTTTGCTCACTACAGGGCAAGTTGCGGAAGTAATTTCATCCACAGGGGACCCCGATATGCCCAAAGCCATCCTAGTCGAAAGAACCGGCGGACCGTCGGTGATGAAATTCCGGGAGGTGGAACTCGGCAGGCCCGGCAAGGGACAAGTCACCGTGCAGGCCAGGGCCATCGGCGTCAACTTTATCGACATCTATCAACGCACGGGTCTCTATTCCGTGGACCTGCCTTTCACTCCAGGTGGCGAAATGTGCGGCGTCATCACCGAGGTGGGAGCCGGAGTCAAGGGCCTGAAAACGGGCGACCGGGTTGCGACCGGGACCGCAGGAACCGGTTGCTACGCCGAAGCGGCCAATATCGATGCCGGAAAACTGGTGAAAATCCCGGCGGAGATTTCCGACGACGAGGCTGCGGCGATGATGCTGAAAGGCCTGACTGTGCAATACCTGATCCGTCAGACGCACCGGGTCAGGAAAGGTGACACCATCCTGGTGCACGCTGCCGCCGGTGGGGTCGGGCTGATTCTCTGCCAGTGGGCCAGATCACTGGGAGCGATCGTGATCGGTACGGTTGGCTCGCCGGCCAAAGCCAGGCTGGCCAAAGCCCATGGCTGTGATTACCCCATCAATTACACGCAGCAGGATTTCGTCAAGCGCGTCAGAACCATCACCAAAAGTAAAGGCGTCAAGGTGGTTTATGATTCCATTGGCAAGGATACGTTTCCTGCCTCCCTCGATTGCCTGCAGAAGTGCGGGCTTTTTGTCACCTTCGGCAATGCCTCGGGTCCGGTACCCCCATTTCCGCCTGCCCTGCTGGCGCAGAAAGGCTCGCTGTTCATGACCAGACCCACGTTGTTCAGTTATGCCAGCACCCCCGAGGAGCTGCGGAAGATGGCCAACGACCTGATCAGGGTGGTGAAATCAGGCGCGGTCAAAATCGAGGTGAATCATCACTACGCACTAAAAGACGCCGCCAAGGCACACCGGGATCTGGCAGCGCGCCAGACCACCGGATCTATCGTGCTGGTCCCCTAACGGGCTGTTGAAAAACTATTGCGCTTGCCAGTGCTTCGTTAAAAACTGGCTCAAAATGCTCATTTACACCCGGTGAACTGCGCTTTTTCGCCAGTTTTTGCCTCGCCCTGGCTGCGCTCATCACGTTGTTCAACAGCCTGCTAGGGAACGGGCACTGAGCAGGCACCGCAATGCGTCGGCGTTCAGCCCGGAACCCAACCGGCGGGTAGCCGCGCAGATTGCGAATTCGGTTGTGAGTGGTAAGTGACATTGCCGTTGGCTTGGAGGTTTATCCATGGACAGCAGAAAAATGAAAAAGTGGACTGTTGTCGTCGTGGCGGCACTGGCAGTTGTTTATGTATTACAGGTGGTGATTTTTGAAGCCACGCTCGGTTACAACCAGCCGCAGAATCAGTCCACCATAATCGTCGCAACTTTCGATGAGAATCAGAATCGTCATGAGCGTGTCGTCCGCCTCGTGGAAATCGACGGCAACGCCTACGTGGCAGCCAATCACTGGCCTCGTGCCTGGTATCACCAGGCCCTGGAGAATCCCGCGATCGAAGTGAAGGTGGAAGACCGGTTCGAGCCTTACCGCGCGGTGCCGCTGGAAGGCGCGGAGGAGGAGATGGTCCGAAGTATATACACAGTAAGCCTGGCGTTCAGGTTCCACACCGGGTTCCCGCCCCGCTATTTTCTGCGTCTGGACCCGGCTTAATCGATACCTGAACAGTCTGAACAGCGTAAGCCGCCTCCGATTGAACACCGTAGAGCACTATGGCACTCAATCAGAGGTTTCCGGACAATTGAATACGGCCCTGCCCTGGTAAGTTGGTCCGCTCAACTCCCAGGGCAACAGGACACCTGCCTCGACTAAGACGCTTCCTTAGAAATACCACATCAGTCGGCCGTAAAAATTACGACCCAGCCCCGGCATCCTGTCACGCAATGAAATATCGGGATTGAAAGCCCGGTTATAGCCGGCCAGGTGATCTTCGTATTCCTTGTCCAGCAGGTTCTCGATACCGACCCCGACTTCCAGATCTGGCGAAACATTGATTCGGGCGGTCAGGTTGAAGATCGTGTAACCGTCGGTTTCCTGCTCGATATTCGTATCTGAGATGCGATCCTGGTCCGCATAGATGACCGACTCGAACGTACCAACCCAGTTGCCGCCCTGGTAATCCAGCGCCAGAACCATGTTGTCGGGAGCGATGCGGTAGAGGTCGTCGTTGATGTCGTCCCGTTCACCACGGACGACGCTGGCGATGGCCCGCAGCGTGACCCGGTCGCTGAGCGCAAAATCCGACTCCAGGTCGAACCCGTAAAACGAGGCGTCCACGTTGCGGAACTGAAGTGGATCCGGCAATCCCATGCCCATATTGGCCATCAGCTGGGCAAAATTGCGCACCAGCATGTCGGACGCCGGCGTACCCTGGATGTAATCGGTCACTTCCCGGTAAAACACTCGTGGGTAGACGTTGTAGCGGCCGGATTCACGATCGAAACCCAGCTCGATTTCATGGGACACCTCCGGGTCCAGATCCGGATTACCCACGTAGGTCTTTCCGTCAGCCAGCCCGCCGGTAGCCTCCAGGGGAATCCACAGGTAGCGCTCCTGGTAGGAGGGCGACCGAGTCTTGCGGGCGGCGCCAGCATACCAGGTGGTGTCATACCCGGCTTCGATACTGAAGCGGAAAAACCAGTCCAGGTTGGTGTCTTTCTGGTCCAGGTCGCTGTTGTTAAATCGGTCCGCCAGCTGACTGGCCATCATGTTCATCATGGCGGGCATTCCAGAGGGCATGTTCATGGGGTTCAGATTTGCCGAAACCAGCTTCGAATCCATATCCACCCGGTTAACCCGAACTCCGGCATCCAACCCGGTGGCATCGCCGAGGGAAACGCTGCGTTCCAGGTACATACCCAACACGTCCCGATTGGTGTCGTTGAAGTTGGAAATGTAGAAAGGCGGGGCATTGGGATTGGTAATCAGTGAGCGATGCTCGGTCAGGTTACCGTCGACACCGTACAGCCAGCTGCCGTTACTGACGAACTGTTCCGCTTCCAGAGCGAAACCGAAATTCTCACTGACAGCCCAGTTTCGTCGATACCGCATGGCGCCGGTCGTCATCATATTGTCCTGAGGTGGGCGCCGCAGGTGGTAGTTGCTCATCCAATGTTCGTTGTCAGCATAGGACAGGCGGCCTCGCACGGTGGTATCACGCCCTTCCCAGGTATAGCTGGACCGGAACAGGTCGCTGTCCACGGAAAGAATGTCCATAGGCAGCGAGGCGGTGCCTGCGTCCTTGGTATTGTTGCGCGCGAAATCAAGAGTAAACTCGTGATCGACGGAACGGAAACTGTACCCCAGGTCAAAGCGCTCCCTCTCGTATTCGGAGGGGATGATCTCACCGCCAGGAAAGGCTGTATCCTCAGCCTGTTCCTGCATGATGAAGGACCGGAAGAGGTGATTGCGGTTGGCCAGGGAAAAGAAGCCACTTGCCACCGAGCCGTCGTTGACCGACTGGGCACCGAAATAGGTGCGGCCGTTGAATTCGAAGTCGCCGGAGTTGCCATATTCTCCACTGTAGGTCTGAGCCTGAACGTAACCGCCGATCGTTTCCTGCCCGGAACTGACCGAGGCAATACCCCGATTGATGGTCAGGGACTCCAGAATCGCCACCGGTGCGTAGTGCAGAGGGGCGTCCATGGCATTGGGTCCGGCACCACTGATCTGTGCACCATTGACCGAAACCCGGATGCGATCACCGTACATGCCCCGGTACTGGGCGATCCCGGTCAATTCGCCATTTTTGTTGATGTTGGCCCCCGGCATTCTGCGCAGCAGCTGCGCGGTATCCGGCGGCGCCACAAGGGTATCTTCCGTCACCACCGTATGCGTATCGCGAACGCCCACCACAGTGATTTCCTGAACCCGTTGTGCATCCTCCTGTGCCAGAGCGGCATTGCCCAGCAGGATAAAAAACGGCAAGGACCGTATTGCAAACTTGTTCATAACCTCTCCTTCAGAATTTGTTTGCTTCTGTGTGGTGATTGAATTGGGCGCCAGTCTACGGAATTTAAAGGAGGTAGACCTGCGACATGATGTCGCAGTTGAGGGAAATCGCGGCTTTAAACGGGGAATAGTTGATTTGGATCAAACCACTGGAACCTTCTGGCCCAGGCATAAAAAACCCGCGGACACTGCTGCCCGCGGGTTCTGTCACTCGTCAAGCCGGCGTCAGTGGGCAGCGCCACCGGCTGCAGCGCTGTCATCCGGCAGGGCCATGGCAGTCAGGGTTGAGCCTGTCTGCAGCATGATGTACTGCCGACCCTGATGGACCCAGGAACTCATGCCGTAGCCGCTCCTGGCCGGTGCCTCAATCTCGCCGACGATGTCACCGTTGGTCTTATCGATCGCCCACAGTTTCGGGGTTCCATCACTGGCGGCGTCGGAGTAGACCAGCATGTTGGCGGTAACCACCATGGGAACCAGGGCGCCGGTCCCGGTATTGCCGACAGCGTCGGGATCAACGCCGGCCTGCTGCAGCGTGTCTTTGTAGCGGTCGGGGGTCTCACCCGTTGGAATCCACCACAGATGCTCACCGGTATTCATGTCGATGGCAACGATCTTGCTGTAGGGTGGCTTCACTATAGGCAAACCGCTGGGATGGCGTGGCGGACGCGCGGTGGCACCCCGCGCCGAGTTGGCGTAGCGGGAAAAGGTCACGCCGGTCGTCTCCGGAAACAACAGATCGGATTCCTCACCCGGGATTACCCGCAGGGCGAAGCAGGAGTTGTGGGTGGCCACAAACATGACGCCGGATGTTGGATCAGCCACCGAAGGGCCGTTGATATTGGCTCCACCGGCACCACCCGGGCAGTTCATGGTGGCAAACTTGCCCAGGTTGTTGGTGTCGTGGATCGGCGGCGTGAACAGCGGACCCATCAGGTAGTCCTCCATCACCTCCAGGGCCTGGGCGCGCATCTGTGGGGTGAAGTCGATCAGGTCGCCTTCTTCGATGCCCTGCATTTCAAACGGAGCCGGACGGGTGGGAAACGGCTGGGTGGAAGACAACTGCTCTCCCGGCACGATTGACTGGGGCACCGGTCGCTCCTCAATCGGCCACAAGGGTTCCCCGTTGAGCCGGTTGAAGGCATACACAAAGCCCTGTTTGGTGGCCTGGGCCACGGCGGGCACGCGACCCCGCCCGGGCATGTTCAGATCCAGCAGAATCGGAGCCGTGGGCGTGTCATAGTTCCAGATATCGTGATGCACAAACTGAAAGTGCCAGGCCCGCTCTCCGGTACGAACATCCAGTGCTATCAGGCTGGTGCCGAACAGATTGTCCCCGGGACGGAAACCCCCGTAGTAGTCGATGGTGGCCCCGTTGGTGGGAACAAAGACCAGATTGTTTTCCGGATCTGCTGACAGAGGCGCCCAGGACGAGACATCGCCGGTCCATTGCCAGGCATCGTTTTCCCAGGTCTCGTGGCCATATTCGCCAGGGCGGGGAATCACGTTGAACTTCCACTTGAACGCACCGGTCCTGGCATCGTAGGCCAGTATGTCTCCGGGAACATTCTCGATGCGTGACTGGTGATAACCCTGTTCGGCGGAATTGCCCACGATGATGGTGTCGTTGACTACGATGGGAGGCGAAGAGGAGGTAATGTAGCCAACTTCCAGGGGAATGCCCTCATTCGGGTCGTAGGGATGGCCCAGGTCGGCCAGCAGATCCACCACCCCTGTCTCCGGAAAGCCGTCGATGGGCACCGGCCGCCCGAAGCCCTGCAGCGGAGCACCCGTCTTGGCATCCAGGGCCGTCAGAAAGAACCCCGGGGAGATGATGTAGACAACACCACGGCCATCCACGTAGCCGAACCCGACACCTTTGCCGTAATCCGCCCGCATGGAGTATTCCCCACGGCCGGTTCTGGGCTCCCGATAGGACCAGACTGTTTCGCCGGTTTTCGGGTCGATGGC
>CALOEW010000024.1:0-9584 GCA_942492445.1 uncultured Gammaproteobacteria bacterium | reverse complement strand
AAAGTAAATTCTATAATTTCACAATTAGGGTACCATGATTATCTTAGAGAATATTGTAACAAATTTTAAGATAGATATCTCTGAAATGGAAGAAGTTTTAGAAGAATTTGAAGAAGCGGCAAAAGAATATAAAACAATATTAACATTTTTAGTACATATAGAAGAAGTTAAAGAAGAAATATTAAAAAATAAGAAAAATGTTAACGAGGAAGCAGTTATATTAAGTACTGTTCACAGCGTAAAGGGCATGGAGTTTAAAAATGTATTTATAATAAACTGCACAGAAGAAAATCTACTCCTCATATTAATAGTATGGATGAAAATATTGAAGAAGAAAGAAGACTTTTCTATGTAGGTGCAACAAGAGCCATTGAAAATTTATGGTTTTCTATTTCTAAAAATGTAATGGGTAAAAAGAAAGAAACCTCTAGATTTATAAAAGAGTGCAAAATAGATTTAGTACCTTTAAAGTGGAGGGAATGTATAAATCTATAAAACATATGGAGAAGGAAAAGATTGTTAATATTGAGGGAGAATAATATAAGTACATTAAGTTTGATAATGAGATTATTAGAAAATTTGATTGGGTAGTATTGTTTAATAATGGGTTAATAAGAAAGGTGAAGTGATTAAAATTATTAAATGCAAAGACATCTCCCTGCCTATTGCTTCTGCCAAACTATTCACCTGGTTGCTCACCTCGACGCTCCAGCAACACGTAACAGACGGCTCCGGCGCGCTTTTTCTTAAAGATACGCCAATTGTCCGGAAGCAGATTCTCCTGCAAATCCTTATCCGACTCCAGATAAACCAGTGCCCGCTGCTTTAGCAGGCCAGAACTTTCCAATGCCTGACACACGCGCGCTTCCAGATTCTCGGCATAGGGTGGATCGACAAATACTATGCCAAAGCGAATGTTCCGCGGGGGATCGGCAAGCCATCGTAGTGCCTCGGCACAGATGACTGCCTCCTGGCCCGCTCCCAGAGTCTCCAGGTTTTCTGAAATTGCTCTGGCCGCCTGCGGATTTTTCTCCAGGAAAAAAACCTGTTGCGCCCCTCGTGACAGGGCTTCCAGTCCTAACGCACCGCTGCCGGCGAAGAGGTCGAGGCAAAATTCCCCGCTGACATCATTCTGCAACCAGTTAAACAACGTTTCCCGAATCCGGTTGGCCGTGGGACGCAACTGATGAACCAGGGGAAAACTCAGCCTGCGGCTGCGCCAGCGACCGCCTATGATTCGCAGATTACCGGTTGACGATCTCACGTTCACAAAACTCCGGGTGACCAACTGAACTCAGGCAGGTGCTATTCCCGGTTTCCGGGCACGTCGTGTAAAGCGCCGCGCTGTAGTGGTAGGATAGCCTGCTCTCGCAACCATGGATACCGATGGGTATCCGCCAGATGGAAGTTTAAAGTAATGTTCGGTTTCAGCAAGAAGCAGGCCCCGGAACAAAAAAAGGAAAAGGAGAATGGGCCCTCGGTCACCCCGAGGGCTGAAGAGCAAACAGAGGATAAGGCGAAGGAGGGGTTTTTTGGCCGCCTCATTGCCGGACTTGGCAAGACTCGTGCGGCCCTCAGTTCCGGCCTTGGTGCCCTGATTCTGGGGTCCCGCGCAATCGACGAGGATTTGCTGGAGGAAATCGAAGTCAGGTTGCTTACCGCAGACGTGGGCATCGAGGCAACCGACCAGATAATCAGCCACCTCAAGCAGCGCCTGAAGCGTAAACAGGTTGGTTCACCGGAAGTCCTGCTGGAGGCCCTCAAGGCGGAACTGGTTACGCTGTTGAGACCGGTGGACCAGCCGCTGCAGATTTCCGGAGAGCGCCTGTTTGTAATTCTGGTGGTCGGGGTCAATGGTGTTGGCAAGACCACCACCATCGGCAAGCTATGCCGCTACCTGGAGGGACAGCAACTCAAACCGGTCCTGGCAGCCGGGGATACGTTCCGGGCCGCAGCTGTAGAGCAACTCCAGGAATGGGGTAGCAGAAACAACGTTCCGGTAGTGGCCCAGGCGACGGGAGCGGACAGCGCATCGGTGATTTTTGATGCCTACCAGTCTGCAAAATCACGCGGTGCCGACGTATTGATAGCGGATACGGCCGGCAGACTGCATACCAAGGACAACTTGATGCAGGAGCTGGAAAAAATTGTCCGGGTTCTGAAAAAACAGGGTGACTCGCTGCCTCACGAGACTCTGCTGGTTCTTGATGCAACGACCGGCCAGAATGCCCTCAATCAGGCCCGCAGCTTTCACAAGGCCGTCAATCTTTCCGGTGTCTGTCTGACCAAACTGGACGGTACTGCCAAGGGCGGCATGGTTTTCGCCATCGCCAAGGAACTTGGGTTGCCGATCCGCTTTATCGGGGTCGGTGAAAAAATCGATGACCTTCGCCCTTTTTCCGCGGAGCAGTTTGTAGAAGCCCTGTTCACTGAATGATCAAATTTGACGACGTCAGCAAACGCTATGACAGCGGAAAAGAAGCTCTGAGCCGGGTTTCCTTTGAGCTACAGAAAGGGGAAATGGCGTTCCTTACAGGGCGCTCCGGCGCCGGTAAGAGCACTCTGCTCAAGTTGATAACCCTGATGGAAAGCCCCAGCCAGGGGCAGATTTTTGTTGCCGGACGCAACCTCAATCGCCTTGGTCGACGTCAAGTACCCTTTCATCGGCGCCAGATCGGTGTGGTATTTCAGGATCACCAGCTTCTTTTCGATCGGAACGTGTTTGAAAATGTTGCTCTGCCATTGAAAGTATGTGGCTACTCCAGCCAGCAGTTGGAGCGCCGCGTACGGGCAGCACTAGACAAGGTGGGGCTGCTGGGCAGGGAGAAGCTGCTCCCGGGCGCGCTTTCCGGCGGGGAACAGCAGCGCGTCGGCATCGCCCGGGCAGTCGTGCATCGCCCGGCAATACTCCTGGCAGACGAACCAACCGGCAACCTTGACCCGTTGCTGTCACGGGATATATTCGACCTGTTCGAGGAGTTCAATCAGGTAGGCGTGTGTGTTCTCATTGCCAGTCATGATCTGGAGTTGGTAGCCAGCCGACGACGTCGCGTCATGATCCTTGAGGAAGGGCGGCTGGTTGAAAACCGGGAGCAAATCGCTCATGCGAACCAGGCCTAAAGCTCCTGCAGCCGATCGTAACAGGCCTGTCGGTGAGAGGCCGGGCAGCGAAATCGTCTTCGTTCATCTGGAAACACTGAGCAACTGCCTGAAAAGAAACCTCGCAACCCCACTCACCAGCGCAACAACTGTCTTTGTCGTCGCCATAGCGCTGGTGCTGCCCGCTCTGTTCAGCCTGTTGGCCGACAACCTTTCCAACCTCAATGCTGATTTTCAGGACAGCGCCAGCTTGACACTGTTCCTGACAGATGTTGTCAGTATTGAAGAAGCTCGGCAATTAAGTGATGACTTACTATCACGCGAATCCGTCAATTTTGTGGAGTATACCTCGCAGTCCCAGGCACTGGCTGAATTTCAGGCACGCTCGGGCTTAGGCGCTATTGTGGCGGAGTTGGGGGAGAATCCATTGCCAGCTTCTCTGTCGGTGGCCCTGGCATCCAGCGATCCTGATAGGGTAAGACTCTTCGCAGCGGAATTGCAGGCTCTACCCCAGGTCGAGGCGGTGACCGTCGATCTGTTGTGGATCCAGCGACTCAGCGCCATGCAGTCACTGATACGGCAGCTGGGGTTGCTACTGTCCATCGTGCTGGGTCTGGCTGTGCTGTTGATCGTCGGCAATGTGATCAGGTCCGGAATTGAACAACGCCGGCAGGAGATTGATGTAATCCGGTTAGTGGGAGGCACCAGCAGTTATATAGCCCGCCCGTTCCTATACAACGGACTGGTGCTGGGATTCGCAGGAGCCCTGCTGGCCTGTCTATTGATCATGGTCATGCAGCTGGCAATCAAAGGTTATCTTGACAATTTGCTGTCATTATACAATTCCGAGTTCCAGATCAGGGCCTTTACCCTTCCGGATGCCCTGGCAATGCTGGTGCTGGGGAGCCTGCTTGGCTGGTCGGGAGCCGCGGTTTTCACTTTTGCCAGGCTGCGTGCCACGCCCCCCTGAATTGAGCCGCGAGATTTGCCCCAGACTCTTGAATTACTCACTAACCGCCCCAATCATGCGTTCAACGGGCCAGATTCGTCATGCAACACTGTCCTCCGGATTACTGGAACCTGTAACCCGCTGTTTTACAGCTTGTTTCGCTGACCGATTGGTACGTGGCAGCATGAAATAATGGGTGCTAAAATAAGGTCTATATAACAGGCAACAATTCCTAGTCGAGGTGATTCAGGAGAATTATGGAATCTAGCAGAAGTTTGCAGGCGATCGACCCGATGGTACCGGGCCGTGATTTGACCGCATACATCGCGTCAGTCAACAGTATTGCTGTTCTTACTCCGGAAAAAGAAAAGGAGCTGGCTAATCTGTATTTTTACGAGGACGACGTGAATGCAGCCCGCCAGCTGGTGCTTTCCCATTTGCGGTTTGTGGTCCACATGGCAAAAACCTATTCCGGTTACGGGCTGCCCCTGGGCGATCTGATTCAGGAAGGCAACGTCGGCCTGATGAAGGCTGTCAAACGCTTCAACCCGGAAGTTGGTGTACGCCTTATTTCCTTCGCCGTGCATTGGATCAAGGCAGAGATGCACGAGTTCATTCTCAAGAACTGGCGAATCGTCAAGATTGCCACCACCAAGGCACAACGCAAACTGTTTTTCAATCTCCGCAGTTCCAAAAAGCGGCTGGGCTGGCTGAATAACGAAGAGGCCGAGGCGGTAGCCCGGGATCTGGGCGTGGATGCCAAAGTAGTGCGCCAGATGGAAGGTCGCATGAGTGCGTTTGATACCTCCTTTGATATCGAGCCGGAAGCTGACGACGATGTAAGCTATCGTGCTCCGGTCAATTACCTGGAAGACCAGAATTCCGATATGGCATCCAATCTGGAGGAAGCCGAGTGGGAAGAAGTGACCAACAGAACTCTCCACCTGGCGCTGGATGAACTGGATGAGCGCAGCAGGGATATTCTTGCCAGTCGCTGGCTTAGTGACTCGAAAGTCACCCTGCATGACCTGGCTGCCAGGTACAACGTGTCGGCAGAGCGAATACGCCAGCTGGAAAAGAATGCCATGAACAAGGTCAAGGCCATGATGGAAGCCTGACAGTAACCTGCGGATGAACAGAAAAGCCGCCCCCGGGGGCGGCTTTTCTGTTTTCTTTCCCTGCCCGGGCAGAATCCGGCAACAATCGGGCGGACCTGTTGTCTGTCAACTTGAATTGTATGCCACTGACAGACACAATCCACCCCATGCCTAAACTGTTTCTCGTACTCGCCGCGGTAAACGGCTTCCTGTCGGTAGCCCTTGGGGCCTTTGCCGCCCATGCTCTGAACGGCCGCCTTCCGGCTCAGCTGATGTCCACTTTTCAAACCGGTGTGCAATATCACATGTATCATTCCCTGGCCTTGCTGGGTATCGGCATACTGAGTGTTCAATACCCTGCATCGCCTCTGTTGCGAAGCAGTGGCCTGCTGTTGCTGGCCGGGATCCTGATTTTTTCCGGCAGCCTCTATATTCTTTCCCTGAGCGGTGTCCGTTGGCTGGGCGCCATCACCCCCATTGGCGGCCTGGCGTTGCTTGCCGGCTGGGCGACCCTGGCCTGGTTTGCCTGGTCTGAATCGTTTGCAGCCTGATAGAACCTGATCATGGAAGTATTCGTCTCAGCGCCGGTCGACCCTGTGACCTGCTATCCAATAAGTTGGAGACTCTGGAGGCTGTCTAACGGCAAGTAGCGGATGTTTATGAAAGGTAACGAAAGTGGCAGGACACAATCGCGATCGCAACTCTCTGACAGCGACAGAAGACCTGTCCGCAGCTACGTGATCCGTGGCGGACGCATTACCCCCTCGCAACAGAGGGCGCTTCAGGACTTCGCCGACGATTACCTGGTAGAGTACCGGGCAGAGTCACTTGACACCCGGGGCCTGTACGGAAATGACAATCCACTGGTCGTGGAGATTGGCTTCGGCATGGGCGATTCCCTGTTGGCAATGGCAAAAAGCCACCCGGACAAAAATTTTCTCGGTATTGAGGTGCACAAACCCGGTATCGGCAAACTGCTACTGGGAATCGCGGCAGAGGGAATTGCCAATATCCGGGTAGTAAATCACGATGCCCTCGAGGTGATGCAGCACTGTTTCGGAATCGCCTGTCTTGACGAAGTACAGGTGTTTTTTCCCGATCCGTGGCACAAAAAGCGGCATAACAAGCGGCGTCTGATCCAGGCACAATTCGTCGAGTTGCTGGTCAGCAGGCTGAAGCCTGGCGGAATCTTGCACCTGGCTACCGATTGGCTGCCCTACGCAGAGCAGATGCTGGAAACATTGGAAGCCAACGGAAAACTTATAAACTGTGCCGGTGTGGGAAAATTCGCGACCCCCGGTGACAGGCCGGTTACCAAGTTCGAACATCGTGGCAGGAAACTGGGCCATCCGGTCCGTGACCTGCGGTTTATCCGCGGACTTGAAGAATCAGAGGTTCCTTAAGGAAGACCAGCTGCTACAACCAAAGCCGGTGTTCATGTACCTGGAGCCACTCCCGATAGTACTTATATTCGGGACACACTGACTCGACCAGCGCCCAGAAATTCGCCGAGTGATCCATGTAGACCAGGTGGCAGACCTCGTGGGCGATCATGTAGTCTATGATCGAGTTGGGAGCCAGCATTATCAACCAGTTGAACTGTACCACCCCGGTGGAGGTACAATGGCCCCACTTGGTCTTGGTCTTTCGCAGTTTTACTTCCTTGAGGCGCCGGCTGACTCGCAGGTACTGCGCCAGTGCTCGTGTTCGATCGGGAAGATAGCGCCTGGCTCTGTCCTGCAGGAACAGCTCCACCTGTTCCCTGGCCCGGGTGGGAGTCAGTCCCGGCCCCTGGATTACGAATTCATCCCGGGTTACCACAATACGCTGACGGGAGTACTCCTGAAACACGATACGACGCTCCCGGGCCTGGTAGAATATCTTGCGCCCGTGCACAATACGCAAGGATTCCCGGTACCGCTGTGCCTCTTCGCGCAGCTTCTGCTCGATCCACTCCTTGTTGGATTCCAGAAACGCGCGGATCTCCCTTCTGCTGGCCCACGCTGGACAGCGAACTTCCACCCTGCGATGACCGATATGAATGGCCAGGCTTTTACGCGACGACCGTTTTACCTCACAGTCGATATGCCTGAGATTGCTGGATCGGTCACCAAAATTCAGAGGTATGACTTTCACTTCCAGGTTCCCACCACTGATTGATTTCCAAATACTCATAAGCCCGGTTTTCGTGCCACCAGGCTGGCAAAGTGCCGCGTGGGCGACGATTCCGAGCCTTCGAAGTCCGCTAAAATTTCCCATCCCCGGAACCAGTTTCGCAATTCTCCGTACTCCAGCAGATAGTCCGGATTGCACGGACGACCCACAGCTGCCTGGGAAACCGTGAACGTCTCGTACAGCAACAATCCGCCTGCCACCAGGCTCTCTCTGATAGGCGGAATCAGTGGCCGGTGCAGGTAATTAAACACCAGGATTACGTCAAATTTTTTACCAGCCAATGGCTGCTGCCCGGGATCTTCAAAGTCAACTTCCCAGCACTGAGACCGGGTATTCCATTGGTCCGATTCCCCAACGATTTTTTCAAGTACTGCCGGGTTGTTGTCGGCAAACACTACCGGAATATTATGCCTGGCAAGAAACAACCCGTTGCGACCGGTTCCACAGGCCAGGTCCAGTGCGCCATGCAACTTTACGGTTTCGCTGATTTCCGGAAAAAACTGCTGCACCAGCCTGGCGGGCTTCATCTGTTCTGATGACATTAAGGACTCTCTGATTGATTCCGCCGTTGCGGCTGGTGCCGTTCGGATCGGGCTGCTCCGGCGATGGGCAACGGTCGCAGAATCGGCCCGATTCCCCGGGGAGCCTCCATTGATGCAGCTCCGCAACACCCGTCGCACCCCAGGTTGGGTTAAAATAGTTTATCCCGGCTGATTGAACAAGCTACGGGAACATAACCCGCGTAGATCCGGACCAGGCAACTGATTTTGACTTCCAGGAAAGACACTCTGTTCGCCTCCGACAAGGCACCTGCAAGTTTCGTATTCGACGAAAAGGTGGCTGAGGTATTCGAGGACATGATCAATCGGTCGATTCCCGGCTATGCCACCATTATTTCCATGACAGGACTGTTGGCACGGCAGTACTGTCTGCCTGGTACATGCATCTATGATCTGGGCTGCTCACTGGGAGCTGCCACACTGGCCATTCACGGGCAGGTACCTCACGATGATTACCAGCTCGTCGCCGTGGACAATTCCCCCGCCATGGTGGAAAAATGCCGGCATAACCTCAAGGGCCTGCAGGACAAGCCACCCCTGGTGGATCTGAACTGTGAAGACATTCTGAATACAGACATACAACGGGCCTCGGTCGTGGTCATGAACTTCACTCTGCAGTTCATTGCCCCGGAGAAACGGGCAGGACTGATAGCGAGAATATATTCGGGAATGCTGCCGGGAGGGATTCTGATTCTCTCGGAAAAAATCCGCTTTCCAGATGCAGCCCTGGACCAGCTTTTCATCGATGCCTATCACGGCTTCAAGCAGCGTATGGGATACTCAGAACTTGAAATCAGCAAGAAGCGTTCAGCCCTGGAAAATGTCCTTGTTCCCGAACCCATCAGCACTCACAAGAAGCGGGCCCTGGATGCGGGTTTCAGGTCCATCGACGTCTGGTTTCAGTGTTTTAATTTCGCCTCACTGGTGGCGATCAAGTGACAGATCAGCCTGATCCTTTTCGACTGGCAGGCTTGCGCGAGGGCTGCAGTGATTCGCAGCTGGAAGCTCTGGCTCCACTGACTGAACCCGGCTTGATCAGGTCCTTCAAGCATGGTGATCTGCCCCACTGGCTGGAAATTCTGCAGCGGTTGCCAGCCCTGAAACCCACCGTGATCGACCTGAAAACCAGCGTGACCGTGGGCACTGCCACGGTTCGCTCGCATCAGATCGAACAGCTCGAAGCCTCATTGCGTGAGTTCATCCCCTGGCGCAAGGGACCTTTCCAACTGTTCGGGTTGCGGGTGGAGTCCGAGTGGCAATCCGGCATGAAATGGGATCGGTTGTCCCCCTACCTGGATTCGTTGCAGGGACGGCGCGTACTGGATGTGGGTTGTGGTAACGGTTACCACTGCTGGCGGGCGCTGGGTGCGGGGGCCGGCCTGGTAATCGGCCTTGAACCCTACCTGTTGTATGTAATGCAGTTTCTGGCCGTCAGAAACTACCTGCCGGACCTGCCCTGTTATGTATTGCCGGTGCGTCTGGAAGAGTATCCGGGCCCCTTTCAATTCTACGACACGGTATTTTCAATGGGTGTCATTTACCACGTACGCTCACCCATCGATCACCTGCTGCAGCTGAAAAAATGCCTCAAGCCTGGTGGTCAGCTGGTCATAGAGACTCTGGTAGTCGAAGGTGTCGAAGGATACAGCCTGATGCCGGTCAATCGCTATGCGCGAATGTCCAATGTCTGGTTCATTCCCAGCG
>CALOEW010000023.1:0-36538 GCA_942492445.1 uncultured Gammaproteobacteria bacterium | reverse complement strand
GTCATCCACCTGGATCCCGACTTTCTCCACCGGCGTCACCAGAAAGTGGCGGTCGCCCTCTTTCTTGAGAACCGAAGAAAACAGCCTGACCAGAGCCTCGCGCCGAAGCGGTCGTCCTTCATGGTACCAGGTCCCATCGCGGGCGATACGCATTGCCATCTCGCCGCAGTAGGGTGGGTCCCACAGGTGCACCGGCGCCGGTCCGGATGTGTCGAATCGGCGTCTCAGTGTTTCCGGGTCGGGGCCTGCTGTAGTCACCGTTTCCGGGTGTTCTTCGGTGTTGTGAGGCTCTTTTCCCCGCTGCCTGTCGCCGTGGTCGTTCACCTTCGCTCCGAAATTCCAGCCTGACTCCTGTCGTTCATGGTACTGCGCCACTGCCAGGCTTGAAAGGGCCGGGCTGCCCGGTGCAAACGACCGCGCAGGCCTGCCGCAGCGACCGGAACAACGCACTGGCCCGCCGGCCGCCCGGTGTTAAACTGGCGGAGCCACTGGTTCTGAGTGGCACTTCTCATTGGCAGTCTGTGTCATAATGAATCAGAGGTTCTCCAGGGACTACAGCCGTCCCGGGGCAGACACGGAAAACGTTACTTTTTACATGTCGAAGATACTTCCCGCCGAAAGTTACCCGCGCTTACTGATCGACGCAACGCCATTGATAGACGTCCGGGCGCCAGTCGAATACGCGCGCGGCAGCTTTCCCGCAGCGGTCAACCTGCCCCTTCTGGATGACAGTGAACGCGAGGCCGTCGGCCGGAGCTATCGTCAGGCGGGGCAGGATGCCGCCATCAGACTGGGGCACCAACTGGTCAGCGGCGCAACGCGTCAATTGCGCATGCAACAGTGGCTGGAGTTCATCCAGACGCACCCGGATGCCGCCGTGTTCTGTTTCCGCGGAGGCTTGCGCTCCCGCACAGTCCAGGCCTGGCTTGCCGAGGTTGGCCACCTCCTGCCTCTAATCTCCGGTGGCGACAGAGGCCATGCGGCACTTCCTCACTGAGACTCTGAGGGAGGTGAGTACCCGCAGCAGGTTGCTGGTGGTGGGCGGGAAACAGCAGTGCCAAAACCAGCCTGACTAATCGCGTGCCCGCAGGCATCGACCTGGAAGGGCTGGCGAACCATCGAGGCTCGGCGTTCGGGCGCCGAGTGAACCCGCAGCCTGCTCAGATCAACTTTGAAAACCGGCTCGCCATTCAATTACTCAGATTACCGTGGCAGAATTTCGACAGACTGGTCCTGGAGGACGAAGGTCACGCCATCGGTTCCGTTTCCATTCCACTGGCTCTGTTCAGGCAGATGCTGCAGGCGCCGCTTGCAGTCATCGAGAAACCGTTGACAGACCGTGTGGATACCGTGCTGCACGCCTACGTGCAGATGAACTACCTCGATTTTGCAGCCAGCAACCGGAGTACTGCAGCAATCGAGTTCAGCGACTACCTGAGAACCAGTCTTCAGCGTATTCAACGACGCCTGGGCCGAGACCTGTTCGAGGAGGTCAATGCCGATCTCAATGAAGCCCTGCACCAGCAATTCGATCAGCAGGACAACAACGCACATCGCGTCTGGATCGAAAAACTGCTGCGCCACTACTACGATCCCATGTACGAATTCCAGCTCGAAAAAAAGCTGCATCGAATCGTCTTTCGCGGCAACGGCGAGGAATTCCTGAACTGGGCGGGACGACTGCAATTCAGACGCAGGCGGGACGAGGTCTAGCCTATGGCAGCGGAACTCCGGCTCGGGCATGGGGCACTGGATCAGTATCTTGAAGCAGATTATTTGATTCTTGTGCCCAACCAGCGCATCCGTGACGCCCTGCTCGCCAGCTACGGCGCAAGCCGGTCCAATCGCTGCTGGTATACCCCGGACATCAATGCTGTCGATATCTGGATCGCACACCAGTGGCAACGCCTGGGCAGCCGGGGCAAACCACCCTTCGCCTCACAGCGTTTGCTGAACAGCAACGAAGAGACTCTGCTCTGGCTGGGCATCATCGAAGCGTCACAACGCGAAATTCCCCTGCTCAACATCAATGAAACTGCTGCTTCCGCGCAGCGTGCCTACCGACTTTACAGACTCTGGCTCGATGACGGCGAGCAGGTGGATGCGCTACCCCCGGCCAGCGGTATCCCCGAATTCAACCAGTTTCGGGAATGGTCGCAACGGTTCCTGGAACTATGTCATGCCAGGCATCTTGTCAGCCTGGTCGACGCAACCAGGTCCCTGGTCAGGGCACTTGAATCGGGCCTTTTCGAACCGCCGCCGCGAGTGATACTGGTGAATTTCTACCAGCCACCCCCACTCTATTCGGCGCTTATCAGTCAACTTGGCAGGAGCGGAGAAAGCAGAATTGTCCGCAGTGTCGAGGTCGGGCAGGAGTTTGTTCCTTCCGGTGTTTTCCATTCTTTTGACGACTTTGCGAGTGAATGTCGGGCTTGTGCAGACTGGGCCGCTGGGATAGTTCATGCGCATCCGGACCAGCAGGTCGGCATCCTGTTCGAGGGCAACAGCCACAAGCTCAAGACTCTGGAGAGAATCTTCCTGGATGTTTTTTCGCCCTTCAGTTTTCTCGCTGTCAGTGAACTCAGCTCCCCCTTCAACAGGGTAACGGACCCGATTCCGCTCACTGACAGTGGCCTGATCGGCGAAGCGCTGCTGATTCTCAACCTGGGTGATGAAACCCAGGACAGTGCCGACTTCTGCCGCCTGTTGCAATCGCCTGCATTGCTGGCCTGGGAGGAGGAACGGGAACAGCGCATTCAACTGGAACTCCACCTTCGAGAGAAGGTCAGCGCCACCTGTTCACTGTCCCAATTACTGCGCATCATGAGCAGAGAGCATAAACCTTATTTCTGCCCGCAACTGGCAGGTGCCCTGCTTCAACTGAACAGTCAGAATCGCGGAACCCGTGTCCCCCGGGATGCCACTTACTGGAGTGAGTTTTTCCGGGGCCAGCTTGAAACTCTGGGCTGGCCGGGTCCCCTGGCTGAGCAGGACGCCATCCAATCCAGGCTCGTTGAACGCTGGCGCCAGTTGCTTGTCGAATATTCCCGAATGAGCGTACTTCTGGGGCCGCTGGATCGCCAGGCCGCACGCTCGCGCCTTCTCAGTTTGTGTCAGACTGCCGGACAGAAATCGAGCTTTGATGCCGGGTGCCGGGTATCTCTTTTAAGTAACAGTGACGCTGTCGGCCTCGAATTCGATCATCTGTGGTTTCTTGATTTAAGCGACCAATCCCAGCCACCGGCTCCGAATCCCTCACCGTTCCTGTTGCACAGCGCCCAGAAAGCGGCCCGCATTCCCGGCAGCCATAGCGACATTCAACTGCAGAACGCCCGGCGGGAATTCGCCATTCTGTGCCGTTCCACGTCCGGTGAGATCCATGCCAGCTATCATCGAAGCGACGGAGACGACCAGTTCCGCCCAAGCAGCCTGGCAGCCTCGTTCAAGGAAACAGAGGTGGCTGATACCAGGCGCCTCTACCTGAACCGCCTGGCTCTGGCCGGAGCCGGCCGCCGCCAGCTGCTGACACCGCCTGCCGATGACCCGGTGCCGCTGGCAGACACGGTGAATCCGGGTGGCGGTCAGGCAATACTCAGCGATCAATCCAGTTGCCCCTTCCGGGCATTCGCCAGACACCGGCTCAAGGCGCGACAACCCGAATCCTTCAGCAACGGGCTGAATGCCCGGTACCGGGGTACCGCTTTGCATATCGCGCTGGAAAAGCTGTTCACAGATATCCGCAGTCTCTCCCAACTACAGAACCTGACGGGGACGGCGCGCAAGGACTTGATCAACCGCTGTGCGCAACAGGCCCTGGAGTTTCTCGCCAGTCGCTTCCCGGAATTGATGACGCCCCGATTCAGCGCCATTGAACGAAACCGTATCATCGCACTACTGGACAGCTTTCTTGAAATGGAGGCTCAACGGCCGGAATTTCAGGTTTTTGCCACGGAACGATCGGTTACCTGGCAGCACCAGCAGCTGCAGATCGATCTCAAGATCGACCGTATCGATAAACTTGCAGATGGCGCATTGGCGCTGATCGACTACAAAACCGGAAAATCCATACCCCAGCTCAACGGACTGCTGAAGCCACGCCCGGAAAATCTGCAGTTGCCGGTTTATCACGCTGCGGTAAGTGGCGCTACCACGGAAGCGGTGGAGGCCATCGTGTTTGCTCAACTCCATGTGGCCAGAACCGCTTACACCGGACTTGCCGCCAACTCCGGGTTTCACCCCGATGTCAAATCCGTCAGCGAGGAGAAGGAATTTCAGCAGGACTGGAGCGCCCTGACCGCAGACTGGCACCTCAAACTGGCGAAACTGGCGGACGAGTTCTGCGAAGGAGTCGCCAGGGTCGATCCGGTCAATGCCGCGAAAACCTGCGCCTTCTGTGACCTGCAACCACTGTGTCGCATTCAGGAGCTGGGGCCACGGGATTCCCGGCAGGAATCCGGGGACCCGGAGGAACCGCAGTGACGGTGCTGCCGGACAGAATGGCCCGCGAGCAGGCACTGGATGTAAGCCGGTCCTTTATTGTTCAGGCGCCGGCGGGCTCGGGCAAGACCGAACTGCTGAGCCTGCGTTTTCTCGGGCTGCTCGCTACCTGCGATGCACCCGAAGAGGTGCTGGCTATCACCTTCACCCGTAAAGCCGCCAGCGAGATGAGAGGCCGGATCATTCAGGCCCTTCACAATGCGGCAGAAGCCACAACGCCGGACGAGGACAACGAACTGCTGCGATATCGGAATCGCGTCGCTGCCGCAGTCCTCGAGCGGGACCGGAGCAGAAACTGGCAGCTGTTGGAAAATCCGGCACGACTCCGAATTCAGACAATCGACAGTTTCTGCCTCAGCCTCGCCACCCGGATACCTCTGCTTTCCCGCGTCGGCGGCGTTCCCAATCTCAGCGACGACATGACCCGCTGTTTCAGCGATGCCGTCCGCAGCACACTGCAGCAACTGAACACCGCGACACCTCTCGCCGCGGATATCGCCCAACTGCTCACCCACCTTGATAACGACGTGGGAAAGGCGGAACAGCTGCTTTCCGGCCTGCTCCACAGCCGTGACCAGTGGCTCACCCATATCCTCGGCATCCACGCCAGCAACCTGATAGACCGGGAATACCTGCAAACTGCGCTGCTGGAACTTATCGAGGAGTCTCTGGCGTCCCTGCGCTCGCAACTGCTGCCCCATGAGACCGCGCTGGTGGAACTGATCAACCACGCCGCGCTGCATCTGCCACCGGACCACCCCCATTACCGGGACGACTTTCAGCCGCTGCAGTCGCTGCCGGGCTGCGAGGCCGAAGCAATGCCTCTCTGGCTGCTGCTGGAATTCCTGCTTCTGACCCGGGCCAAGGCGCCCGCCTGGCGGGCCAGAATCACGACCCGGGAGGGATTTCCTGCGTCCATCACCGGCAACAAGGAACAAACCGCAATCTGTCGGCAACGCAAACAGCTGTGGTCAGATGTTCTGGTGCAACTTTCCGGGCAACAGACACTTCTGGACGACATCGCCTATCTTCGCCTGCTGCCAGACCCCAACCTGGAAGAAGAACAATGGACATTTTTGACCGCTTTGGCCAGAATTCTGACCCGCCTCAGTTCCGAGTTGCTGCTGGCATTTCAACGCCACCGCCAGGTGGACCACGCCCAGGTCGCCGCGGCCGCCCTTACGGCCCTGGGTACTGACGACGAGCCAACCGACCTCGCGCTCGCCCTGGATTACCGGATTCGCCATATTCTGGTGGATGAATTCCAGGACACTTCCAGGTTACAGACCGACCTGCTAAAAAAACTCACCGCCGGCTGGGAGCCTGATGATGGCAGAACCCTGTTCCTCGTGGGTGACGCGATGCAATCGGTATACGGTTTTCGTAATGCCAATGTCGGTATTTATCTGAGTGTTCAAGAAGAGGGACTGGGGGATATCCCGCTCACACCTCTGACTCTCACCAGCAATTTCAGATCTCAGGCTGGCATCGTGGACTGGGTCAATCAGGTATTCGGCACCGCATTCCCTGCCCGGCCCGATCCGTCACGAGGCGCGGTTCCCTACACGCCGTCGGTGGCCAGCAATCCGTCCCGGGAAGGCCCGGGGGTTTCCCTGGCTCTGGTCAGCCACACGCCGGAATAAAAGGCAATGGCCCGGCGATGGGAGGCGCAGCAGGTGGTGGGCCGGGTGTCGGAACTGAAGGAAAGCGACCCTGGCGCATCGGTAGCAATCCTGGTGCAGAGTCGCTCGCACCTGACCGATCTGATTCCAGCCCTGCGCCGCGCACGCATTCACTGGCATGCAACCGACATCGACAGAATGGGAAGTCTGCCGGTCATCGACGATTTACAGAGCCTGACCCGGGCGCTGCTCAACCTGGGGGACCGTATCGCCTGGTTGGCAATTCTTCGTGCACCCTGGTGCGGGCTGGCACTGGCCGATCTGTACGTTCTCTCCAGCCAGCAGCCCGGCAGCATCTGGCTGACGCTGGAAAATCATCAGCACCTGACACAACTGTCCGACGACGGCAGGGCGCGACTGGACCACTTCGTGCGTATCATGGCGTATGGCTTGCGCCACCGGTTCCGCTGCGATCTGCGCCGACTGGTGGAATCCGTTTGGACGCTGCTCGACGGCGCCGCCCTGGCCGGCAGTGAAATTGAGCAGGCCAGTGTTGCTCACTACTTCGACCTGCTGGACCGGCATCAGGTCGGCGGCAGCCTGCGCGATTACCGGGAGTTTGCCCGACAGGTCGGTGAAACTTTCCTGCCCTCCACAGGCGGGGATGCCGAAGGCGGTGCCGTCAGTATTCTCACCATGCACAAAGCCAAGGGCCTGGAATTCGATCACGTGATTCTTCCCGCACTCGGAGGCGCTCCCCGAGCCGATGACAAGCCGCTGTTGCAGTGGCATGAACGGGTTAATCACCAGGGTGAGCCACGACTCTTCATTGCCGCACTTTCCGCGACCGGCAGGGATGACGACCCGCTTTACGGACTGCTTCGTCACGAGCAGTCTCTCAAGTCCGCTTACGAGAAAGTGCGCCTGCTGTATATCGCCGTAACAAGGGCGCGCAAAACAGCTCACCTCAGCGCCACGCTGAGCAGAAACACCAGTGGCGAGGCACAACCGCCCCGTGGCAGCCTGTTGAGTTACATCTGGCCGCAACTGCAGCAGATAAACGATCAGCCCTTTGATCCCGCGGCACTGGAACAAATACTGAGTGAACAGGGTCCGGCCGAATCCACGCTCCCTCATGCCCGGGCGGACCAGGCGACAACACCGGTGCGGCGTTTTGCGCAGCCGATTCGATTGACCGGAAAAACGCTGGCGCTCGTCACCGAGGCGGAAAAAGATACCCGGGAGGCCGGGGAGGCAGTGCCGTTGCAGGAAGATCGGGCTACCCGGCATGAGCCTGAAGCCACCATCGGGACCCTGATTCACCAGGCCCTTGAAACCGCCATTCAGGAACCTTCGGTATTCCATAATGAAGTGCGTTTACAAAGCATACGGCAGTTCTGGCGTATGCAGCTGGCAGGTCTGATCAGCGACAGAAACACGCTGGAGTCAGCAGTGCGGCGGATCGAATCCGACCTCAGAAAATGTCTCGAGAGTCCGGAGACGGCATGGCTGTTTGATCCGGAACTGGCGGAGAGCGCCACCGAGTTACCGGTTTCCCGATTTGTTTCAGGTCAACACTACCAGTACGTCGTCGATCTGACGTTTGTGGACAAAAACGGTAACCGCTGGGTCGTGGATTACAAGACGGCTGAACCCGGCGCTGCCGGTGGTGACGAAGCGTTTATCACCCACCAGCTTCAATTGCACCGGCCACAGTTGGCCAATTACCGGGCGCTGTTCGAAGCCATGGAATCGCGCCCGGTCAGGGCAGCCCTGCTGTTCACCGCCCTGCCCAGGCTGGTGGAACTTACCTGGAGAACCTCTGAATTCCGCTGTTTCCCAGGGTGCGGGGTGGTCCGGGTCGCCTGGCTCCGCCGGCCCGTCGTCTTGCTGGCTGTCGGCTTCTGCCGGCGCCCGGGGGCGTGCGCTGGGCGCCGCGCGGGCCTGGTGAAATACCTGGGTTGTCCCACAATGCTCTGCGGGACTTAATCGGAGGTTTCCTGGAGCCTGTTCACACTATTTTGATTGTCACTGTCGTCGATGGCGAAAATGCCCGCGGCATTGCGCAGGTAGCCGCGGTAATCCATGCCGTACCCGAACAGGTAACGGTCTACCGTCTCGAGGCCGACAAAATCCGCCTTGCAGTGAGGATTCTTGCGATTGTGAATTTTGTTTATCAATACGGCAATGTGGACACGGTCGGCCCCCTGCCCCAGACAGTATTCCCGGATTCTGGCAAGGGTCTCCCCTTCATCGAGTATGTCGTCCACCAACAGCACAACCCGCCCCTGCAACTCCAGTGATGGCATTACCCGCCACTGGACATCGGCGCCTTGGGTCTGCTCCCGGTACCGTGTGGCATGGAGGTAATCCATCTGCATTGGAAACTGCAACCGTCCGGCCAGCTTGCCTGCCGTGATCAGGCCGCCATGCATGACACACATCAGGATCGGGTTTTCTGCTGCCAGCAGGCTGCTGATCTCCGTTGCCATACGATCCAACGCTGCCTCCACCGCAGCCTCGTCATACAGGCAGTGTGACCGTTTCCAGACTCCGCGAACCTGATCCGGCGTCACTCTGCGCCCTCCTCGGAAACCCGATTTCCCCGAGCTGATTCCAGCAGCGGCTGGATCCCGTCAAGCGTGGTGGTGGGGAATGCAAAATCGCCACCCCGGGAGTGGACGATCCGGATAATATTCAAAAGCACCTCCTGCTTGATCTGGTGGTAGCGGACCCAGTTGGTGGTCCTGGTGAAGCAGTAGACGAAGAACTCCAACGACGAGGGTGCGTACCTGTTGAAATTGACGATCAACGTTTCATTCTGATCGATTTCCCGGTGCTGACGCAGCATATTCTCCACCTCACCGACAATCGCCTCCATGCGGTCAGCATCCCGATAGCGAATGCCGATGCTTTCGTAGATACGGCGATTGCTCATGCGCGACGGATTCTCCAGCGCCAGTTTGGTAAACACCGAATTGGGTACGTATAGCGGTCGCTTGTCGAAGGTGCGCACTATAGTGAGCCGCCAGCCGATATGCTCGACGGTGCCCTCAATCTCCCGATCCGGCGAGCGAATCCAGTCACCGATAGCGAAAGGCCGGTCGAGATAGATCATCAGTCCGCCAAAAAAATTGGACAACAGGTCCTGGGCGGCAAAGCCGATGGCAATACCCCCGACCCCGCCGGCGGCGAGCAGCGCGGTGATTTCTATACCCAGAGTCGGCAGCGCGATCAATACCGCGGTAATCACCACGGTAAGACGCAGCAGCTTGGCGAGGGCGGTAACCGTGGTGGCGTCCAGTTTGCCCGCCTCGGCTGGAGACTCATTGAGCTCCTCCAGTTTCGCTTTCTCCACCAGCGAAATGAATCGGCTGGCGAAGAACATCACCAGCACTACGGTGGAAATCTGTCGCACCGCATCGATATTGTCAGAGGCCAGCAGACGCCGAATCGATATAATTTTGTTTCGCTGTTTCGGCTGCCAGGTACAGTCCCAGGATCAGGATGAACCAGCTGATCACCGGTCGGGCTGACTCGAGCAGCGCATCGTCCCAGATATTCTCCGTGCGCCGGAACTGTTTTCCCGCGCTGACCAGGACACGAAGTGCGACGGCCCGCGCCACCAGGGTCAGGAAAACGATCAACAGGATTCGCCAGCCCCAGCCCAGTTCCTGGACACTGGCGATACCGAGGGTTTGTTGCAGCCAGGTTGCCATCTCAGGCCCCCTGCGGCCATCAGTGCCGCGATCTGTTCACTGGATTGCTGCCACCGCGACGTGGCGTGCAGCGCGTCCCAGCCGAATCCGGCCCGGCCACGCATGGCAAGCAGTCCCTGGCAACCGCTGACACCGCTGTGCTCAAGCCAGTCCAGCACGGCACGGGCCTGGGGACGGTCGTTGCAGACCAGAATCATGTCGCAACCAGCCTGCAATGCCAGGTTGGCTCGCTGCAGGACATCGCCCTCGGAACCGGCGGCAGCCATGCTCAAGTCGTCACTGAAAACGACACCGCGAAAGCCCATCCGGCGGCGCAGGATATCCTGCAACCAGATCCTGGACATGGCGGCGCAATGGGAATCCGTACCCGAATAGACCACGTGACCGGGCATGATCGCGTCCAGTTGTCCGACACACAGACGAAACGGCAACAGATCCGTCGCCATCAGCTGATCCAGGTTCCGCGGATCCACCGGCAGCTCGACGTGGGAATCCTCAACGACACTGCCATGGCCGGGAAAATGCTTGGCGGTGGCTTTCATGCCTGCCTCATGCATCCCTTCGATGAAAGCCCCGGCCAGCACCGCAACTGCCTGCGGATCCGCTGCGAATGCCCGATCGGCAATGATGCGACTCCGCGGATTGTACAGATCCAGCACCGGTGCAAAGCTCAGATCCAGCCCGCAGGCCAGCACTTCGGCGGCCATCAGCCAGCCACAGACCCGGCTCAATGCCAGGCCCTGTTGCGGGTCCCGCAGGTACAGGCGACCGAAGGTATGCATCGGCGGCAGCCGGGTGAAATCCTGCTTGAATCGCTGCACCCGACCTCCTTCCTGATCCACCGCGATCAGCACGTGCGGCGAACATTCCCTGATGGCCGCCACCAGGTCGTGCAACTGATCGATGGATGCATAGTTGCGGCCGTGAAGACCAAGGATTACTCCACCCACCTGTGGGTGACGCAGTATCTCCCGGTCCTCGGCCGTCAACTGCAGCCCCGTCACGTCCAGCATCAGTACGCCGGCTCCCTCTTTGTGCGCTCATTTTCTTTACTCACTGGTATCCGAATCGGGTGGGATTATCACAGATGCCCGGTCGGTATTGAAACCTCTGTGGATTTTCCCGGTGACAGCGGCTGGTCAATTTTCCTTGCTTCCCGTGCAATAACCAGCGTATAAATTGAATCACAGGAGCCCGATAGGGCCTTTTTGGGAGCAGTCCAGAACAGGAATCTGACAACGAGGAATCCGGCAACAAACAACCAGCCTGAGGAGCGTGGAAGATGAAACATCTGGCAGCTGAAATTTCATCCTGGTACCAGGATCTGACCACCGGTGCCATCTTCGAAGTGGTGGCATTGGATGAGGAAAGCGGTACGATCGAATATCAGCATGTCGACGGAGAGGTTGGTGAATTCGATCTCGTCACCTGGCAGCAGCTCCCTCTCCTTCCCGCCGAGGCGCCGGAAGACTGGCGCTCCCCTTACGAGCTGAATAAAGAAGACAGCGAGTATTACGATCAGGACATCATCCCGGAAAACTGGTCAGGCGCACTGACAGACGTGGAGCCCGAGATCCTCGATCTGGGCGATGACTTCCAGGTTTTTTAACCCCCCTCCTGCCTGTAGCGCGGCCGCACTCCCCGGCGCGTGGCAACACCCTACTGATTCGCGCCATTCAAGTCGTTTGGTTATCGGCGGATAACTGTATATAATTACAGTTCATATCGCTTCACGGTAATCGTCATGATCAAACTCACTCCGCGCCAGGAACAGATTCTGGACTTTATCAGGGCCTATCTTCAGGACACCGGATTCCCGCCAACCCGCTCAGAGATAGCCCATGAAATGGGGTTCAGGTCTCCCAATGCCGCCGAGGAGCATCTGCGTGCCCTGGCCCGCAAAGGGGCCATCGAAATGCTGCCGGGAACCTCCAGGGGCATCCGCCTGCCCCTGCCGGAACACACGGGACTCCCGGTAATCGGGCAGGTAGCCGCCGGCAGCCCGATCCTTGCCGAGGAATCGATTGCCGAGTATTGCGATATCCCACCCGGGATGTTCAACCCACCGGCCGACTACCTGCTGACTGTAAAAGGCATCAGCATGGTGGATGCGGGCATTTTCGAGGGAGATCTGCTGGCGGTTCACAAAACCACGCGTGCCAACAATGGCGACATCATTGTGGCCAGGCTCGGTGAAGAAGTGACTGTGAAACGCCTGCAGACCACCCGCAGCCGTCATCGGATCAACCTGATCGCCGAAAATACCGAGTTTGCCCCGATTGAGGTGGACCTGCGGACACAGCCCTTTGACATCGAAGGGGTGAGCGTGGGCGTGATTCGCCGGCAGATGTGAGGGGCGAGCCTGTTTTCCAGGGGGCCTCTGCTTCAGTCCCGCTCTGCGGGAGTCTGTCGGATGTTGCTGTGAGGCGCCGTGCGGCGTAAATAGTCCAGGCAAGGCAACGAAGCAGCGACGTCCGACAGGCCCGCGGATGGGCGCGCCAGCCCTCTAAAATCGCCCTAAATGCTGCATGTACACACCGGTACGCAAGCCTTTTCGCCAGTGGCTGCCTCGCCAGGGCATGCGGCCAGAGCGTTGTGGGACTTAATCAGAGGTTCCCCTGGGGTCTTTTCCCTTTCCTCTCCTGCCGGTCTTGCCGGTTCCGGCTTTTTTGCGTGCGCCTGACTTGCTGTCCGGCCGGCTTACCACCCATCTGCCGTCCCGGTAGAATGCTTTCCAGCCTGTGGCTTTCTTGTCCACTTCGGTCTGCACATACTGTTCCTGGGTCTTGCGACTGAAACGGACCAGCGTCTTGTTGCCCTGGTCATCCTCGGTCGGGGCGTCCATAAGGTAGGCATATTTGGGGTCGATCTCTTGCTTGTGCACCAGCAGTTCCTCAACCAGTGGCGCCCGGGTTTCCCGATTCCTGGGAAACTTGCTGGCGGCAAGGAACAGGCCGGACGCACCATCGCGCAGAATGTAGTGATCCTCAACGGTTTCGCACTGCAGCTCGGGCATCGGCACGGGATCCATCTTGGGAGGTGCCGGCTGACCATTTCGCAACAGCTTGCGAGTGTTACTGCAGGATTCACTGGTGCAACCGAAATACTTGCCGAAACGGCCGCTCTTGAGCTGCATCTCGGCGCCGCACTTGTCGCACTCGATCACCGGGCCATCGTACCCTCGGATCTTGAATTTACCTTCCTCCACCTCGTAACCCGGGCAATCCGGATTGTTGCCACAGACATGAAGTTTACGGTTTTCATCGATCAAGTAAGCATCCATTGCCGTGCCGCATAAACCGCAGCGGCGCTTATGCCGCAGTTGCCGGTTCTCCTGCTCTTCCGCCTCTTCGACGTTGTCGGTGCGGATTGCTTCATCACCCGGTGTCAGGTTGATGGTACTTTTGCACCGTTCCTTGGGAGGTAATGAATACCCGGAACAGCCCAGGAATACGCCGGTAGACGCTGTACGAATCTGCATCTTCCGCCCGCACTTCGGACACGCTATGTCGGTGTCCGTAGGGTTATTGGCACGCATGCCGTCGTCGTCCGACTCGGCCTTTTCCAGCTGCCTGATGAAGCCGTCGTAGAACTGGTCCAGCAGGTCTTTCCAGCTGCGTTTGCCATTGGCGACATCGTCCAGGGCGTCCTCCATGCGCGCAGTGAAATCGTAGTCCATCAGTTCACTGAAACTCTCCAGCAACCGTTCCGATACGATGTCCCCCATTTTCAGAGCATGGAAACGCTTGTTTTCCTGCTTCACGTAGCCGCGGTCCTGTATGGTGGAGATAATGGCGGCATAGGTGGAGGGCCTGCCGATATCACGTTTTTCCAGTTCCTTCACCAGGCTGGCTTCGGTATAGCGGGGCGGCGGACGGGTAAAATTCTGCACCGGATCCAGACGCTTCAGGGACAGCTCAACACCGACTTCCAGGGCGGGCAGCACCACGTCGTCCTCCTTGCCCGGCATCACACGCAGGTAGCCGTCAAACTTCATAATTCGGCCCTTGGCCCGCAATTCGAAATCTCCCGCGCCGATGGTCAGGGTGGAGCTCAGGTATTCGGCACGAGGCATCTGGCAGGCCAGGAAAAACTGCCAGATCAGGGTATACAGGCGAACCGCATCCTGTTCCATGTTCTGCAGCCGCTCGGCCCGGATATTCACATCAGTGGGCCGGATCGCCTCGTGGGCCTCCTGGGCACCCTCCCTTGAGCTGTAGCGTACCGGATCGGCGGGAAGGTAGCGGTCACCAAAAGCGTCAAGGATGTAATCCCGGGCCATGGATATGGAATCGTCACTGAGATGCGTGGAATCGGTTCGCATGTAGGTGATGTAACCGGCCTCGTAGAGGCGCTGAGCCATCATCATGGTTTTCTTGACCCCGAAGCCGAGCCGCGTGCTGGCGGCCTGTTGCAGTGTCGACGTGATCAGAGGTGGCCGCGGCTTGGACGAAGTTGGCTTGTCGTCACGGCTGGGCGACCTGAAATCCGGCACGCTCGCAGGACTGCCAGGGCAGCATCGGTATCCTCCGCTTGACTAACAGGACGGAAGTTGCTGCCGCCCTTGTTTGGCCACCTGGAAGCGCAGCGCGTCCGCCTTTCCGACTCGAGATCGGCATAGACCTCCCAATATTCCTCTGGACGAAAGCACGGATCTCCTGCTCACGCTCCACAACCAAGCGTACAGCCACAGACTGCACCCGCCCGGCAGATAGGCCTCTCGCAACCTTGTCTCCCATAATAGTGGAGACACCATAAACCCACCACCCGATCGAGGAATCGCCTTGCCTGCTGCGCTTCCACATAACGCATATCCAGCTCACCCAGGTTCTGAAAATGCCTCCTGGATGGCGCGTTTAGTAATCTCATTGAACACAACGCGCTTGAAGCGATTGGGGTCGCCGCCAATGGCCTCCTTTAAATGCCAGGCAATAGCCTCTCCTTCTCTGTCAAGGTCGGTCGCCAGATAGACTTCATCTGCATTCCGCGCAAGCTTTTGAAGCTCACTGACTACTTTTTCCTTACCGGGAAGAATTTGATAATTGGCCCTCCAGTCTTGTTCGGGATCGATACCCCATGCGCGTGATTGACTGCTGTTTTTCTGTTTCCGCTTGTTGTGCGCAATTTTTGCACTGGACACTGAGTTTTCGCGTTTTAGCCGCGGCGGCAGCGCGCGCCTTGGGGTCCTGAAGGAGCGCCACACTGAGGTTGGTAAATCGCGAATATGCCCGATACTGGATTTGACGATAAACTCTGGCCCAAGGTACTTATTGATAGTCTTGGCTTTGGCGGGAGATTCGACGATGACCAGAGATTTTGACATTGAAACTGTGACTTCCTTGAATTGTCTTGCGCTGCATGAATTTTGCAAAGCGCACATATATAAGGGCTAGTCAGAGATCGGTCAAGTTTTTGTTACCGCAGTCGGCGCAGCGATCATCGGTTGTCCGGTCGGATATCAGCGCCCGGACAACCACGGCGGGCAGGCCACAGGCCAGCCTGAAAAGGCGACAGGGACAGTCTGGCGCGGTATTGAACCGAGCCGCTGCCGGGCGGCGGCTGCTGACGCGCCGGTCAGAAACTGACTTCGTGGGTCCAGCCGTAGGGATCTTCCAGTTCGCCGCGCTGAATGCCGACCAGCAGATCGTACAGTTCCTGCATGACCGGCCCCACGGAATCGCCGCCATTGTAAAATCCGTGCCATTTGCCATCGAACCAGATCCGGCCCACCGGCGACAGCACCGCGGCAGTGCCGCAGGCAGCCACCTCTTCGAAGTCCGCAAGCTCGGCGCGCAGATCGATTGGTCGACATTCCGTCTTCAGGTGCAGCCGGTCTTCGGCCAGGATCATCAGCGAACGACGGGTGACACTGGGCAGCACGGCGTCGGATTTTGGCGTGACCAGGCGTCTGCCGCTCATGGAGACCAGGATGTTCGCCGAACCGGCCTCGTCGATGAAGCGTCGCTGAGCCGCATCAAGGTACAGCGCTTCATCAGCACCCCTGGCCTGGGCCTCCCGGGTGGCCAGCAGCCCGCCGGCATAGTTGGCGCCTACCTTGTAGTTGCCCGTGCCATGTGGAGCGGCCCGGTCGAGATCGGACACAGCCAGGGAGATTACCCCCAGGCCATTACTTGAATAATAGGGCCCTACCGGCGAAACAAAGACCCGGAACTCAAAAATCCGGGCTGGACGCAGACCAAGGTTTTCTCCAACGCCGATCAGCAGCGGACGAATATATAGTGAAGCACCTGACCCGTGGGGCGGGATCCAGGCATAATTGGCGCGCACCGCTTCCTCAACTGCGTGAATGAAAAGCTCGGGGGGAACTTCCGGCATCAGCAGCCTGGAAGCCGCCTGATTCATGCGCTCGCTGTTGAGCTCCGGCCGGAACAGCAGCACCCTGCCGTCGGGCGCGGTCTGCGCCTTCAGACCCTCGAAGCACTGCTGGGCATAATGCAGAGCCGGGGCGCCTTCGTGGATGGGGATCATCTCGGATTCCACCAGTTCGCCGTCGGACCATTTGCCATCGCTGTGACAGGCGGTGAAACGAAAATCCGTTTTCCGATAGCGAAACCCGAGCTCGGACCAGTTTACTTGTTTTTTCTCCAAGGTACTTTCCATCCACTTGATCGTTCATTTGAAGTGCCGGAAATTTACCGGCGGGTGTCAGACTGCGCAGTGGACTGCAGGGATGCGGCCATAACAATGCCGGCGTATTATCAGCTATCGGCCAGGGTTTTTCCATACGGGGCCGCAGTGCAGGAAAACCGGCAGTGGTCCGGCCGCCGACATTGACGGCTGCGGGTCACGGCGTGTTGCAGACCCTGGAAACCTCTGGACAAGCCCCTCAACGCTCTGCGGGACTTATTCAGGAGTTCTCTGAGCTCGCCCCCGGCGACGGGTAGAGTAGCCCCCCATGACTTCTCCCCTTCCCACCCATTGATCGATATCGGAGCCAACCTCAGCCACAGCGCGTTCCGACACGATCTGGACACGGTACTCGATCAGGCGCTGGCGTCAGGTATCGAGCATATCATCGTAACCGGTACTGACCTCGAGTCGGTGCAGGCAGCGCTGTCGCTGACCAGGGGCCATAAGGACTTCCTGACCCTTACAGCGGGATTTCATCCCCACGTGGCGGCTGATTTCGACACCGAAGCCTGCCAGGCCATAAGCCGCTATGCCAGACTGCCCGAGGTAGTCGCTATTGGTGAGACCGGTCTGGACTTCAATCGCAACTACTCACCCCGTGACCGGCAGGAGGACGCATTCACCAGGCAACTGGAATTGGCCTGTGAGCTTCAGAAACCGGTTTTCCTGCACCAGCGGGATGCCCACGAACGCTTTTACCAGATTCTCAAGTCCTTTCGCTCAAACCTGCCCGGAGGCGTGGTTCACTGTTTTACCGACACCCGGGAAGCGTTGTTCGACTACCTGGATCTGGATATGTACATCGGGATCACCGGCTGGATCTGTGATGAAAGACGTGGTCGCGACCTGCAGGGGCTGGTGGGCGAGATTCCCCGCGAGCGGCTGCTGCTGGAAACCGACGCGCCGTACCTGTTGCCAAGAAGCCTGAAGCCGGTGCCCCGTTCCCGGCGCAATGAGCCCCGCTTTCTGGTGGAGGTGCTCGACAGGGTTGCGCTCTGCCGGGGCGAGGCTCCCGGGGCTGTGGCCGAACACACCAACGCCAATGCGAGACGTTTGTTCAGACTGGCCGACTGACCCCTGCCGCCCCCGTTTACTGTTTTACCTGGCACCATTGCTGTCCCACAAAATACCGACCGGAAGGCATTCAGCGGCCTGAATCCGAGTACTTACTGAATTCGTAATCCCGGCCAGAAATGACCCGGCACTTTTTTTACACCGAATTCGAAACGAACCGCCGGATCTGGCCGACATCGAAAGGCCAGCCCAGTTCCCGCTCCAGGTCCTGGCGATAAAGGACGGGAATACGGATACCGTAGCGCTCCACCAGCTTTGCGTCAGTGGCAATATCGACAGTCTGCCACTGCAGCGTCATTTCTTCCGCCAGTTGATACAGCAGCAGTTCGGCCTGTTCACACAGGTGGCATCCCGAGGTTGAATAGACAATCAGCGTGTTCATAAACAGTTTACTCCCGTAGCCTGATGTCACTTCGTTGTCGCCCCAATGGGGAAATTGCAAGCTACAACCTGGAACAAAGTCTCCCTAGACATCGCCCTGAAAACGTTTAAAATCCGGAACTTCGCCTTAAATTGCCCGCTTCGGAAGATCGAGAACAATAATATGAGTCACCACGAAATGATAACAGAGCTGAAGAACTGGCTTTCGCACCAGATTATCGGCCAGGAAAAACTGCTGGATCGCCTGCTGGTCGCTCTGTTAGCCGACGGACACCTGCTGGTGGAAGGTGCGCCAGGACTGGCAAAAACGAAAGCTATCAAAGACTTGTCCAGAGCCATCGAAGGTGACTTTCACCGCATCCAGTTTACTCCCGACCTGTTACCCAGCGACATTACGGGTACCGAGGTGTTCCGGCCGGAGGACGGGTCGTTCCGCTTCCAACAGGGTCCCATATTCCACAATCTGGTGCTGGCTGATGAAATCAACCGTGCGCCGGCCAAGGTGCAGTCGGCATTGCTGGAGGCCATGGCTGAGCATCAGGTCAGTGTGGGCCGTGAATCCTTCACCCTGCCTCCCCTGTTCATGGTGATGGCGACCCAGAACCCCATCGAGCAGGAGGGTACCTACCCGTTGCCCGAGGCCCAGCTCGACCGCTTTCTCATGCATGTCACCATCGATTACCCGCTCATCGAGGCGGAGCGGGACATTCTGCATCTGGTCCGGGACGAGGCGCAGAACAAGATCCCCGCCCCGCCGAAGATCATCGCTCAGTCCGACCTGTTCGAAGCACGCCAGGAAATCCTGGCAATGCACATGGCACCGGAAGTCGAGGAATACATCATCCAGTTGATCATGGCGACCCGCAGACCGGAGCTGTATGGCGAAGAGCTGGTCAAGTGGCTGGAGTACGGAGCCAGCCCCCGGGGCACTATTTCCCTGGATCGCTGCGCGCGGGCCCACTCCTGGATTCAGGGTCGGGACTTCGTCAGTCCGGATGACGTGCAGGAAGTCATGTTCGACGTGCTTCGACACAGGATTCTGCTGAGCTTCGAGGCGGAGGCCAGCGGCGTCACTCCCGACAAGGTCCTGGAGACAATCCGCGAACGCGTGCCCACCGCCTGAGCCAGGGGATTCCCATCATGCCCATGGCATTGCAACTGGATTCATTGCACAGTCGCTACCAGTGCAAAGGCGCGGTTGTCGAACTTGAGGACCTGCTGATTCAGCGTTATGCGGCCAAGACTCTTGAGTACATGGCCCATACCCGCTCTATCGCCGGGATCTCCGGGTTGCACCTGTCCAAAATGCGTGGTCGGGGGATCGATTTCGAGGAATTCCGCCCCTACCAGCAGGGCGACGATATCCGCCTCATCGACTGGCGGGTTACAGCCCGTACCGGCCGGCCATTCACCAAGGTATTCCGGGAGGAACGTGAACGACCGGTTATTATTGCGGTTGACCAGTCAAGCAACATGTTTTTCGGCAGCCAGGTGGCCTTCAAATCGGTAATTGCCGCCCAGGTGGCCGCCCTGTTCTGCTGGCTGGCCATTGACAATGGCGACCGGGTGGGAGGCCTGGTTTTCTCGGAGCGTAACGCCAACCTGGTGCGCCCGAGGCGCAGCCGGCGTTCGGCGCTGCACCTGCTCAACCTGGTCTACCAGTACAACCAGCGTCTTCAGAACCGCAGCCACGATGACACAACCCCCGTCGATCCCGGCTTCGAATCAGGGCTGGCCTATGCACTGGGGCAGATCCGGCGCATAACCAAGCCCGGCAGTACTCTGTATATCGTTTCAGATTTTGCCACGCTGGATGACCGGGCTCTGCAATACCTGTATCAATTATCCCGCCACAACAACGTAGTCTGTGTTTTCGTTTCCGACCCCCTCGAGGAAGTCCTGCCGGTCCCCGGCTATTACAGCATAACCGACGGCCGGCGCCGGGGTGCCCTGAACACCTTCAACCACCGGATCCGGGAGCGCTATCAGGACCTGTTCCGGGAGCGCATGGAAACCCTCACCGGCGAACTGGATCAACTGAAGATTCCGATGCTCAGACTTAAAACCAATCAACCCACGGTCGAACAGATAAGACAATGGATAGTGCAGAACTCCTAGAGCAGCTGGCCGACATCCACCTGCCCGAGCCGGTTTCCTTCTGGCCTCCGGCTCCTGGCTGGTGGCTGGTGGCGCTGGCACTCCTGATCGTGCTGGGCTTGCTGGTGGCCAGGCTGATGCAGAGCAGACGGCAGCGGCGGATCTGTGCCTTTGCACTGCAGGAACTGGACCGGGTCTACGACACCTTCCAGGCTGACCGGAACAATGACGCCCAGCAGGCCGACAGGGCACGTCTGCTGTTCCTCAACCAGCTCAATGCCGTATTGCGCCGGGTTGCGCTGTGGCACTTTCCACACCACAATGTAGCCAGCCTCAGCGGTCGGGCCTGGGTTGATTTTATCCGGAAAAAAGGTGACTCTTCGCTGATGACCGAAGAAATTGCCAATGCACTGGCTGAAGGTCGCTTCCAGCCCCGCTGCGACATCGATGCAGAGCAGTTGCACAAGTTCGGGGAACGCTGGATGGTAAGCCTGTACATGAACCGTTCCGGGGCGGAATCCCCCGAGAAACTGCACGCCTGATAGGTCTGTTATGCTCGAGTTCACCTGGCCTTACGCTTTTCTAGCCCTGCCCCTGCCCTGGCTGGTTTACAGGTTGATGGCCCGTGCCCCGCGTCAGGACGCATCCCTGTTCGTGCCTTTTTTCGAAAAACTGACCCGGCTGCAGTCCGACACAGACTCCATTACCAGCAGCCGGCTGCTGAACCTGATCTGCTGCACTCTGATCTGGCTGCTGGTGGTTCTGGCGGCCAGCCGGCCGCAGTGGCTTGGAGAGCCCGTGGAGCTGCCCTCCACCGGCCGAGACCTGATGCTGGCGGTGGATATCTCCGGCAGCATGGAGGCACAGGACATGCTGGTGGGAAACCGGCAGGTCTCCCGCATCGACGTCGTCAAGGCGGTGGTCAGCGATTTCGTGGAGCGTCGCGAGGGCGACCGCCTGGGGTTGATCCTGTTTGCCGCCCATGCCTATGTCCAGGCACCGCTTACGTTCGATCGCGACACCGTCGGTACGCTGCTGGAGGAGGCTGAAATCGGCATTATCGAAGAATCCGCCACCGCCATCGGCGATGCCATCGGGCTGGGTGTCAAACATCTGCGTAATCGGCCGGAAAACAGCCGGGTGCTGGTGCTGTTGACTGACGGTGTCAACAACGCCGGTTCCGTATCGCCGGTTCAGGCGGGCCAGCTGGCCGAGACTGAAAACATCAAAATCTACACCATCGGCATCGGCGCCGACCAGGTGGTGCAAAGGACGTTTTTCGGTTCCAGGTCAGTCAATCCCTCTGCCGAATTGGACGAGGAGACCCTTACCCAGATCGCCGAATCTACCGGAGGACGCTATTTCCGGGCCCGTGACGTCAACGACCTGGTGGAGATTTACGAGGAACTGGACAGACTTGAGACCATCGAGCAGGATGAGCAGACCTATCGGCCCACCAAGATCCTGTTTTTCTGGCCACTTGGTGCTGCGCTGTTGATCAGTTTCTTTCTCGCGGCGGCCTCCATTCCCTGGTTATTGCTGTTTGGCAGGCAGTCGCCGGCTGTGGTCGAGGCGACTGCGGAAGGCGTCGGAGCGGGGAGCGGTAACTGATGGAACTTATGCTACCCAACTGGCAGGATTTCCATTTTCTGCGCCCCCTGTGGCTGCTGGCACTGATTCCGGTCGCCCTGTTTCTGCTGGCCCTGTTACGCATCAATACGTCGGTATCGGCATGGGACCGGGCTATCGACAAGTCGCTGCTGCCATTTCTCCTGGATCGCAGTAAGAGCGCGGCCCAGCACACGCCCCTGGCGCTGCTGGCGGTGGTCTGGACACTGACCGTGGTCGCTCTTTCCGGCCCGGTCTGGGAGAAACTGCCACAACCGGTGCAGCAACGGGAGGACGCCCTGGTTATCGTGCTGGACCTGTCTCTCTCCATGTTCGCACCGGATCACATGCCCAATCGCCTCGACCTGGCCAAACGCAAGTTGCGGGATATCCTCGACCAGCGCGATGAGGGTCAGACCGCCCTGGTCGTGTACGCCGGAGATGCCCACGCGGTCACCCCCCTGACCGATGACACCGTTACCATAACCGCCCTGGTTCCCTCCCTGTCACCCAACATCATGCCGCTGTTCGGCAGCAACCCGGGCGCGGCCCTGGAAATAGCCACGACTCTGCTCAACGACGTGGAAGCCAGTCGTGGCAGAATCCTGTTGATTACCGATGGAATAGCCGGGTTTGCCGAAGAACAGGCGCTCGCCGAGCAGCTGGGTGAAACCGATTACGAATTGCTGGTCATGGGCGTAGGCACCGAGGAAGGAGCACCGATTCGCACCAGCGACGGCGGGTTTCTGACCGATGCAAACGGCGAAATGGTGGTTCCGACCCTGAACCGTAACGTCCTGCAGTCCCTGGCCAACCGCACCGGCGGGCGCTATCACGACATCCAGCTGTCCAATGCGGACATCAACTACCTGCTGGCCGATTCACCGTTCTTCGATGAAAACCTCAGCGAAGTGGAAGAAGAATTCGATATCTGGTACGAAGCCGGCCCCTGGCTGATGATCCTTATCCTGCCTGTTGCAGCCCTCAGCTTTCGGCGCGGCTGGCTCTTCGGTTTCGCCCTGCTGTTCACATTGGCGGGAACCCTGACGCCCACCCGCCAGGCCCTCGCCTGGGAGTGGAAAGATCTGTGGCAGACTCCCGATCAACAGGGTGCCGCCGCCATGGAATCTGAGAACTATCAGGATGCCGCGGTGCTGTTTGAAAATCAGAACTGGCAGGGCACCGCCCTGTACCGTTCGGAAAACTACGAGTCCGCCATAGCCGCTTACAGCAGTGACATCAGCGCTGATGGCCATTACAACCGCGGCAATGCCCTGGCCCTCAGCGGCAACTACGCGGAAGCCATCGCCGCCTATGACCAGACTCTGGAGCTGCAGCCGGATCACGCCGACGCCATTCATAACAGGGAGATTATCGAACAGTTACTGGAGGAACAGGAGAGCCAGGAGGGCGAATCCGACGGAGACAGCAGCGACGAGCAACAGCAGGACGGGTCAGAACAGGAACAGGAAAACCAGGAAAACAGCGATCAGCAGGAGCAGGAAAGCCAGGAAGGCAATCAGGATCAGGAACAACAGCAACAGCAGCAGCAACAGCCCGAGGAGCAGGAGAGTTCCGAAAGTAACAGTGAGCAGAACACGCCCAGCGATGAATCCAACGAGGAGTTCGAGGAACAACAATCCCTGGAGCAGTGGCTGCGACGGATCGAGGATGATCCTGGCGAACTGTTGCAGCGCAAATTCCGCTACGAGTACCGCCAACGGCAGTTGGATGGTACCGCGAACAACCTGCGTTCCGGGGAGCAGATATGGTAAACGCCTTACGGTTCATTGTCGCCGCACTGCTGTTGATTCCACTCTACGTCAGCGCCCAGAATGTTGAAATCAGTGTGGACAGAAACGAGGTCGCCCGTGGCGATACGGTGCAGCTGACAATCAGGGTTTTCCAGCAGCAGAATGCCCAGCCCGACCTGTCGCCGCTGCGAGAGGATTTTGATGTCCTGTCCTCGCGCACCTCGCAGCAGATCCGCAGTATCAACAATCAGGTTGAATCCTGGACCGACTACGTCATCACCCTGTTTCCCACCCGCGAAGGAGAAATTGAAATTCCTCCAATACAGGTGGGTTCCGAGCTGACCGATCCGATTGCTCTCACCGTTGTGGACCGTGGCCCGAACTCCAATCAGGGTGACAACGAGTTGTATCTGGAAACCGAGGTCAACAAGGAAAGTGTTTTCGTGCAGGAACAGCTGCTGTTTACAATCCGGCTGTTCTACACCATAAGCGGCATCCGTAATCCTCAGTTTACCGAGCTCGAAATGCCCGACACAGTCATTCAGCTTATCGGCTCTCCGAATCAGTATGAACGATTGATCGACGGGGTCCGTTACGGCGTGTACGAAATGCGCTACGTGATCTTCCCCCAGCGCAGCGGTCCGCTGGAAATTCCGGATATTCTTTTCCGCGGCGAAGTCACCGATGGTTCCAGCAATTTCGTATTTCGCAATCTCAACACCCAACGCGTGACTGCCTACATCGAGGGCAGTACCGTCGACGTTAAGGAACGTCCCGCATCGGCACAGGGGCTGGGTACCTGGCTCCCCTCCGGCAATGTCACCATTGAGGAATCCTGGGATCAGGATATCAGCAATCTCCAGGTAGGCCAGACAGTCACCCGGACCGTCAACCTGGTTGCCGAAGGCCTTGACGGGGCCATGTTGCCGCCGTTCAGCCCCGAACAGGTAGAAGGTGCCAACCTGTACGCCGAGCCGGCGGAAATCGATCGCAGTTTTGTCGACGGGGAGATCGTCGGCACCCGTACCGAGTCCACGGCTTTCGTTCCCACCCGGGCGGGTGTTGTGGAAATTCCCGAACTCTCCGTTCCCTGGTGGGACATCGAAAATGACACACTGCGTTACGCCACGATTCCGGCTTCACGCCTGAGTATCGCTACCATTGAAGGCGACCTGCCGGCAGAGCAGCTGGTGGATGACGGGGGTGAAGTGCTGGAAAGCGAAACCGCTGCGCCGCTGCTGGACCAGGAGATGATAGACGCACAGAACGAAGGCTCACTGATCAATATCCCGGTTGTCTGGTTCAATCTGTTTATCGGCGCGGCCGTGCTGGTTGTGCTCGCCAGCATCTATCTGCTTGTGATTCGCAGTTTCAATATCGATCCGGGCGCCCTGATCAGGGCCTGGGTGCAGCGCATCAGCGATTCCCGCAAACCGGAAAACAACGAGCGCATCGCCTTCGGTGCCCTGCTGAACAGTTTACGCGACGGTGATCCCGTCAGTATCAGGGCGGCTCTGCTGACGTGGGCAACCCACTTTTACACTCCCGCCCCGATCCGCAGCATGGACGATATCATCCGGTTGTCCGCGGGCTCGCCGCTGAGCCGCTTCTGCGTGACAGTACAGTCGGCCCTTTACAACAGCACCACAGAAACCAGGATCGACAGTGCCGGGGTGGAGCAGCAGTTGATTGCAATGCGGCGATTGAAGCAGGATATTTCCCGGGAAGCCCGACGCACCGAACCGTACAGTCTGCCGCCTCTTTATCGGACCTGAAAAGCTCTCGCCGCTGCCACATGGAGAAAACTTCCCGCTCCGTTTATTCCACCGAGTCCGGTCGCCTTTGCCCGTCCTGTGGACAGCCGGCAGCGGGCTGCCGGTGCAGACTGTTGAGCAAAGAGCACCAGCCGTCGGCGCTGCCAATCACCATCTGGCGGGAACGCAAAGGACGCGGCGGCAGAGAGGTCACAATCATCAAGGGTCTTCCGCTGAACCAACTTGAATTGCAACGGATGGCTTCGGCCCTGAAAAAACATTGCGGATGTGGTGGCACCGTCAACCAGACCAGTATAGAGATCCAGGGCAATCAACGGGAAAAAATACGGCAATACCTGGCCGGCGAAGGTTTCCAGGCGAAACTCGCCGGCGGATAGGTCAGCCTGAACAAAGCCTGTAGCGTCCGGATTCTCCCGCAAGCTGACTCATCAACCCGCCGCACCGGCACGAAAGCGGGGTTTCCTACCGAGCCTGCTCCTGAACTCACGCAGCGTCCGCTTCAGGTCTTCGGTACTGCCGCGCCTGCCTGAGTCGTCCTCCGGCTGATAGGCGATTTCCATGTAAAGGCGGGTAATTCGAGCCACAGCCGGGTCGAGATCAGGACGCTGTTCGGCGACACGCCGGTAATAATCAAGCGGACCTTCGCCCGCCTTTCGGGCCAGCCCGATGCGCTCCAGCTGCCGGCAATACTCGCGGTAGAGACGATCGATCTGACGAGTGGCAGCAGGGGAAGCCCGCCTGATCACCAGCAGGGCTATCAGGGCGGTGCTCAACAGGCAGGACAGCCCCAGCACAATCAGCACCCCGGTCCTGCTTGTCGTTCCAAACCATTTCTGGAAAAAAGCGGTCTGCCGATCCATGCTGTAACTTACCACGCGCCTGTTCCACAGGTACTCGATTGCATCCAGGCGCAATCGCATTGTGTTCAGCCACCCGGCGCCCCGGAACCGGGCCAGTGAGAACCGGGAATCAGTCAGAAAATCGGGATCGTCAGCCAGGGCGGCTTCAAATCCTTCGGATATGCGAGCCGGCGCAACGATTGCAGTGGGATCGAAACGGACCCAGCCTTCTCCCTCAAGCCAGACTTCCGACCAGGCGTGGGCATTGTACTGATAAACCATGGTGTAATCTTCAAAGCGGTTATATTCACCGCCGTGATAGCCGACCACAACCCGGGCCGGCACACCAGCTGCCCGCATCATGAAAGTAAAGGCGCTGGCAAAGTGCTCGCAGTACCCGGCACGGGTATTGAACAGGAAATCGTCAATACGTTCCGCACCCAACAGCGGGGGTCTGAGAGTGTAACGAAACTGCTGCTGGAAACTGGCGAGGACCGCATAGACGTAATCCCGGTCGGATTCGACACCGGCACGCAATGACGCGGCCAGCTCCCGACTGCGGGGATTACCTCCCTGGGGCAATGACAGGGCACGTCTGCGAGTGCTGTTCAGCAGCAGCAGATCGGTCTGATTATTTCGATAGGAGAGCAGGTCATAGCTGTACCGCTGATTGATTTCGACCCGATTTACGAGTTCGAAGTTTCGCCCCCTGGTTATCTCCGAGGTCTGAGGCTCGGCGAGATGCAGGCCGTAAATCCAGCGCTGCTGCGAAGGCTCCATAATGACATTGTAAATGATGGGTGTACCTTCCACCTGCAGCCGGTCCTGATAGTCGATTTCCATGGGGGCATTGGCTACCGCCTGGGCCAGCGCCGAGCGCCCCAGGCGACTCCAGGTGGACCCATCGAAATAGTCGAGCACCAGACCACGCCAGTAAAGGTTTTCGTGCAATGGCGGCGGCCCGTTTTCAAAGGTAACCCGAAAAGCCAGGTCAGTGGACTGGGCCAGCTGACTGATGTCGCCGGGTGACATCACTTCCGACACACCGGTGGTGGAAGTCGACTGGGCCGGCACTCCCCACAATGGTCCGATACGCGGGAAGACCAGAAACAGGACAATCATCAACGGCAGACTCTGGGCAGTGATTTTCACCGCCACTCCCAGGGTGGCGGGCCGTTTGCCAACCTGGCGCTGTCCGGTTTACGGACACCATGCTGCCGATGATGACGATCACCATCAAGGTCAGGTACATGGTAGTCACCATGCTCTGGGAATAGATCAATGAGACCAGTGCCATGATGAAACACAGGGTCAGCACTACATAGATGTCACGTTTACTCTGCATCTCCACCAGTTTGAAGATAAATCCCAGAGCCAGCAGACTGGCAGCCACATCGAGGCCGATCTCCAGTGAACGCAACTGGGAAGCGGAACCCGCCAGGATAAACAGGACCACCACAACACGCACCACTTTACCCGGATAATCCAGCTTGCCAAGAAAGATGAGGATTCGCCATAGGATGCAGGCGGTCGCCACAACGCTTATCCACATCGGTAAACGCAAGGCATGGGGCGCGAGAGCCATGACAACAGCGCTCAGCACCCAGATCAGGCTGCGGCGGGGAATCTGGTAAGTGATATCCACTCCTAGCCCTCCCCCGTTCGGCCCGGTGCCGGGTTCCTGAGGTCGGATTTCCCGTACAGCGCCAGGCACTGCAACACTCTCAACTTGTGCTGCGGACCGGAATCCGGGGGAATTTCCACACCTGGCAGGCGCAACCCGTAACTGCTGTCCGAGGCTGACAGCCTCAGCACGCAATAGCACAGTCGTGACAAGCGGTCCTCGTCGCTAAAACCGTAAAACATGTCCCAGTCCAGCAGCAGACGCTCGTCAAGGTAGTCGACGAACTGTTTGACCATCATGCCCTGCCCCCGGGCCACGTTTTTCCATGCCACCTGCCGCAAGGAATCTCCGGGTGTGAAGCTGCGAAATCCGTAAAAATCCTCGGTTCCCTCCCGCACCAGCGCCGTCTCCTGGTTACTGTTACTGCTGTTCAGAACCTGGGACATGGAAACGGCTGCAGGTCTGGGGTAAACCAGGCACTGCATTTTCAGGTTCACTACCGACCAGGCAGTGAATAACCCGGTAGGAAACCGGCTGCGGATATACAGCCTGGGCGCCGGGTACAGGCCGCGCACGCCAGTGCGGCTGAACACAGACAGCTTTTCTTCGTTGTAGACAATCAGGTTCGCCTTGCTGACCGGTGAACTCTGGAAGTAAAGCTCCAGGGCCTCGTACTTACGCTTTCCCTGGCGACTCAACAACACCTGAAACGCAGCGTCTTCCCCGCAGAATACCGGATTGGCAGGTTGCCCCGTCAACTGCAATCCGTTGACATTGTTGAATCCGTGGAACATGGACACAATGAACAGGCTGAACATGAAAAAAGCCAGGCCGAAAGCAAGACTGTTTTCGTAATTGATCGAGGCCAGAAACACAATCGTTGCCGCCAGCAGAAACAGCAGCCCCTGGGTTGTGGGAAGGATAAGGATATTTTTGCGATTGAGAACGGCACTGTCGGCAGGGGGATTCCGTCGTTCAGACCAGCTTTCCATCCGCTCGGAAAACCAGGAATTTCGCTTGGAGTTGACCATTGGAGTTCTCTGCGGGCCAGTGTGCCTGGATGAGGCACCAGTCAGGCGGGCTTACCGGATTACATCCACTTCATTCAACAGCCGTTGCGCCAGTGACGCACCGGTATGTCCATCTTCGTCGGTCACAGCCCGTAACCGGTGTTCCACAACGGCGGGCAATACCGCCTGTACATCTTCCGGGATAACATGTCGACGCCCGTTCATCAGCGCCCAGGTGCGGGCGGCCCGCATCAGGGCCAGACTGCCACGTGGCGACAGGCCCAGGTGGAAGTCCTCACGATTGCGGGTATGGGCAATGAGTCGCTGCACATAGTCCAGCAGCGAATCACTGCTGTGCACCCGGGCAGACAGTTGGCGGAAATTTTCAATATCCGCGGACGAAAGGCACTGTGAGACTGTTTCCGTGGTATCCAGCAGGTCATCCCGTTCCAGCAGTGCTCTTTCGGCCTGCTGATGGGGATAACCCAGGTGCAGACGCATCAGGAACCGGTCCAACTGGGATTCGGGCAGGGGAAAGGTGCCTGACAGCGTGACCGGATTCTGGGTCGCGATCACAAAAAACGGTCGCGGCAGCATTCGTGTTTCCCCTTCCGTTGTCACCTGCCCCTCCTCCATGGCCTCGAGAAGCGCACTCTGGGTTTTCGGTGTTGTGCGATTTATTTCGTCGGCCAGAATAAGCTGACTGAAAATCGGACCCGGATGAAAACTGAAGCCACCACTGGACTGGTCAAAAATAGAGACGCCGAGAATGTCTGCCGGCAACAGGTCGCTGGTGAATTGTATACGGTTATAGGCGAGACCAAGGGCACGGGCCAGAGCATGCGACAATGTGGTTTTCCCCATACCCGGCAGATCTTCTATCAGCAGGTGACCACCGGAAAACATGCAACACAACGCCAGCTTTATCTGTTGCTCCTTTCCCAGTAGCGCCTTGCCGATCTCAGCCACGGCAACACTGACCTTTTTCTCTATGGCCGCGCTCGTGCTGTCCACCTTGCTACTCACATTGCCCTGTGGGTTTACTGATAACATGCCATTGCTTCCCTATGCTGTTGTTGCCACCTAATCCTGCAGGTCGGCGATCAGGCTGTTCTCTTTGCCCATTCCGGAATTTTTGCGCTGGGATTTCGCCTGATCACTGCGACTGTTCTCCAATCGTTTGAGATAGACTTCATCGACGTCCCCGGTTACATACTTGCCATCAAATACACTGCACTCGTACTCTTTGATCGCCGGATTACCCTCCTGTGCCGAGGCGATCAGATCGGAAAGATCCTGGTATACCAGCCAGTCGGCGCCAATCAGCTCCTGCACTTCCCGGTCAGTCTTGCCATTGGCGATCAATTCACTGGCAGCCGGCATATCGATACCGTAAACATTGGGATAGCGTATTGCCGGTGCGGCGGAAGCAAAATACACCTTGCTTGCGCCGGCATCCCTGGCCATCTGTATAATCTGCTTGCAGGTGGTTCCTCTCACGATTGAGTCATCCACCAGCAGGACATTCTTGCCCTTGAATTCCAGCTCGATGGCATTTGCTGGAGGTCGCTTCCTTGCCGACCACGCGACGCTGGAGGCTGTAGTAGTCCAGGCCCAGCGATCGGGCCACGGGATTCACCCCGTGCTTGCGGGCAAGACGACCGCCGCAGCCCATAGAGACTCCGGGATCCGAGCTCCAATCTTCTTGTTCCTGCGCCACTCTTCGATCCGAGCTCGTACATCCAGCGCCCACGCCGGCGCGGCCGAGGCAATCGAGCGTCCCATGGCCGTCCTCCGTTGTTTGAGTCGGCCCAGAGGATAACCAGCTCGGACTTCGTGAGAGAGCCATTGCCCTGGGCTGGCGCGATCCCAGCGTGATCGACGACGATCTGGGAATGTCGGCGGGGGGATACGCCGGATAGGCCCGGATTCCAGCAGCTTCTGGCTTCCGTGGCGATGGAAGCGGGTGGGATCATCCTCAGTGTGGACGCCCCGAGGCTGTCACGGAACTCGACGGACTGGGCGCGCAGCTCTTTGAGCTCTGTAGCCATTTCGACACGTTGATTGCGGACCAGGAGCAGGTCTATGATCTCAGGCAGCCGAATGACCGGTTGGTCATGGGGGTCAAGGGCACGGTCTCGGAAATGGAGCTGACGATCATTCGAAGCCGCCTTCTCAGTGGTAGGGAGTCCAAGGCGGCCCGAGGCGAGCTCAAGTTTCAGCTCCCAGCGGGCTATGTCCATGACGTGGAGGGCAGGATCGTTCTCGATCCCGACAAACGGGTGCGGACTGCTGTCGAGACCTTCTTCGATCGATTCTCCCGGCTCAACCAGTGTTCGACAACTCGCTCTGTGGTACCAGGACACTCAGACCCTGTTTCCCGTCAAGAAGCTCCACGACAACACGAAGATCCGATGGGAGGTACCCGCCTCCAAGACGATCTACAAGATCTTCCGCCACCCAATCTATGGGGGCTTAGACAAGCTTGGGGTCGTCGCTTCACCAAGGTCAACTACGTCGACGGCAAGTCAAGCGTGTCGGTGAGGGCTCGGCGGTAGAAGAGGCGGCCTGTGCATCCAGGATCACCACCCGGCCCACGTCTCGGGACCGGATAATTGGAAAACTGCGCCCGGATTTCGGAAAATAGGCCCGTGCGAAAGATGGAAGAGAATCGCGGGTGCCATTCGAGCAGGGCCTGCCCTCCCGTCGACTTCTGCGCCGCCGGCAGTGTGCGCGAGAATCTACGTCGGGTACAAGGCGCAGAGCGCTCTGTACTACCCGTGACGGCGGCTACGAGAAGGGATCGAAGCGCTGCCTCTCCTTCGGCTCCAAGGCCATCGATCAGCGTGAGAAGAGCTCTCCAAGGCGGTAGAGCCTCTCGCTATCGAAGCGGCCGTGGCTGCGGCCGAGAGCCGGCGGACGGAGAAGGCCCAGGAGATCGAGAACGCCCAACTGACGCTTGAAGCCGCCCAATATCAGGCGGATCGCGCCTTCGAGCAGTTCGATCGTTGTGACCCCAAGAATCGCTTGGTGGCAGACACGTTGATAAACGCCTCAACGCGAAGCTGGGGAGGTTCATGGAGGAGCGAGACCCAGGAACTCTGCGAGGAGGAGGACGATCTGACGGAGAGGCAGCGTCAGCGTCTCGACGAGCTCGCTCGTGATTTCCCTGAGCGTCCGGGATCACCCCAAGGCGGATCCGAAGCCGAAGAAGCAGCCCTACGCGCCGCCATCGAGGATGTCCTGGTCAAGGACGAGCCGGAGGAGAAACGACTCGAGGTCACTATTCACTGGCGAGGCGGAGTCCACTCGCGAATCCATGTGCCGAAACGAGCAAAGCCGCGAGGGAACAAGGCTCCCCTCGGCTTCTCCTTCAGCTCGTGCGGAAGCTCGCCCGGGAGCTGCCCGACAATGACACAGCGCGGATCCTCAATATGCAGAAGATTCAGACCCCCAAGGGGCTTTGTTGGACTCAGGACCGCGTGACGGAATTCCGGAAGCACCACCGTATCAAAGGCGGCACCCGGAAGAAGAACCCGGATCACCTGACCATGAACGAGGCGATGTCGCATCCGGACATCAGCCACAACGCGCTACTGGGCCTGGTACGGATCGGTGCGATCAACACGCACCAAGTCACCGAGTTCGCGCCCTGGCGAGTGCCTCGCCACGAGCCCGATTCCGACTACGTTCGACGCTGCGTGAGGGCTCTGAAGGCCACCGGCAGGTTGCCCAAGAGGGATAACCGAAAAGGCCAGCTTACACTATTTGACGACGCCAACTGAACTTACACAAGAAGTGTAGAAAAGGAGCATTGTGGGCTCACGGCAGAGGTCAATAGGGCGGCGCGGAAGCCCAGGTGTCCGTCGAACCACCAGTCGTCGAGAAAAATAGCGAGCGCAGAGCGGCACCGCGTGCGTGGTCCCCCGAATTCACCGCCCTGAATTACTCGATACACTCCAGGGAAGATTGAGCCGGTGGTGCACAAGGGATCGGGCCTCGTCGCCTGCGGTGTGGAGTAGAAGCCGCCGTCCCACATGTCCTCACACCATTCCCAAACGTTCTTATGCATGTCGGAATTCCGAAAGGGTTCGGCAGCTTTCCTGCCGACCTCGTGTGTCCGGGATTCGGAATTTCCGCAGTACCACATATAGGCGTCCCAGTCCCGGTGTGCGCATTCCCAGTCGGGTCACAGTTATCCGCGGGGCCGAAGGAGAATGCTGTCTCCGTTCCGCCGCGGCAGGAATACCCCACTGGGCCTCGGTGGGAAGCCGGGAGCCCCGTCTTCTTCTCGAAGTCCTGGATGTCCTTCCAGCAGACACGCTCCACCGGCAAGCTCGCCTTCGAATTCCGTGTGCCACTCTCCCATAATTGCCAGCCACTCACCTTGTGTCGTCTCGTATTTCGCGATCAGGAACGGACTCAGCGTCACCTCATGGATTGGCGATTCGCGATCAAGATGAAACGGCTCCTCCCCCTCATTTCCCATGTTGAACGTCCCACCCGGTAGGTACACGAAGACGATTTCGGTCTGATCGTGACTGTACTCGGATACCCTTGGGCGTTGTAGTCCAGGAACGTGAAGCCCTCGATGTCCTGGGGCTTCCGCGTTCTCGCAAGAGACGGCGCACGTGATCTCCGCGCTCCCGACAAGAGCCAATCCAGAAGGTCCAGCACGTCCTCAATGTCGGTCTCTCCGTCAGCGTTAAGGTCGCCGCACGAAGCCGTCGCTCCGGCGCAAGCCGGGGCGGACTCCAAGGAATAGGTACCGCGACAAGAGCACTGGGTCCCCGACGTTTAACGCGTCATCGCCATTGAGGTCCGCGCACGACACCGACGGGTCGAGAGCGCCCCCGGCCTCTCCGGCTACACCCAGCACCGCCACGGACAAGACCACGCCATCGAGAATTCCTGCGCCAACTCTCATGCCTGCTCCTGCATTTCCGCCTCCGTTCGCGGTGGGCACCGCTACCGTTTCGGACATGCTTCTCAAGGTAAACCTGGCTCTCGGCGGTTTCGCAATCGGAATCAAGGTGAAAGAGGCTGGCCAGCCTGAGGCCGGAGGTAACGACGAGACCCAAGTCCGACACGGGGGACGCCGGATGGCGAGGAAAAGACCCTCCGACTTGGACCGTTAGAGGATTCCATTTGGCCGGCCGACCGAGATGGAACCCGAACCTTGATCACCAAGTCCTTCCCTAATGGCGTGAGCCGCCCATTATCGTAGAAGTGGATCCCCGAATGACGATGTCGTAGGTGCCCGGAGTCGCGGTCTCCTCGATGTGAACGCCCACCGCCGAGCTTGAGCGCGCCCGGGAGGAGGTTCACGTCGGACTCACGGCCCACAAGGCCTAAGTCGCGTGCAACGTACGGGCGGCCTTTGTACTCAAGGGCAACCGAGTGCTTCTTGAAACGGATCTCACGGTCGTAGAGATTCTGAGATTAACATAGAACCCGACCTTGTGCCCTGGCCAGACGATCACTCTCTCCACTTCTGCGCGAATGGAGTTCTCCCCGTCGAGGTGGTAGACGGCCTCACCAGCAGAGAACCTGTGCTCGAAGCTGGATCGACATCCCGCGGCGAGACCGACGGCGACGACGCATGCGTAGCCTGTAAATCTACCCATTGTCTTCCTCCCGCCTCGCAACGACACTACAGCTTCTCGTCCCGTCCGATCTGAGTCCATCCAAGAGGCTCTATTCGGCCTTCCGCCGTCTCCTCCGAGCGACTGCGATTCCGGCGAGGCCGAGACCGAGGAGAGCGAGCGTCGCGGGCTGGGTAGGCATGGCTCACGAGTCCGTACAACTGAGCCACACGGCTCCGACTGACAGAAGCCACACGACGACGATGACAACCGCTATCTCGACCTGTTTCTGCCGCTCCGCCTCCTTGTCAAGGCGCCCCCACCCCTCGTCCCTCACCGTGATACAAATTACTCCTCGTAAAGCTTTCGCTTCAGTTGCGCACTCTCTCCGAAGTGATTCTCACTCCACCAGTGCTCAAAGGATGCCTGGTCAGGCAACTCTGGGGTAGGTACGGCCATGGCCTCCTGGTGTCACGATACGCTCTCAGGGGCCGAGCCGGAATCGAAAATTCCCGGAGTGGATGTGCGGTACGTCCCCTGGGGCAGCGGGGCCAGTGGACCACTTCATATCCCCCCCACCCCCTCGGGGTGTCTCAGAACGCTCGAAATCGAGGTCCTTGCATCGCGAGCGATTCGCGTTTACCTGAAAATATAGGCGAACGCCTTGTATTGGGCGTCTAAGGTGAGAGGTTGAATCACCCGCCCTAAACCAAGCGGTCCCCGCGTAGCTGTAACTACCGGGGACCCGGGCCACAGCAAACAGGAGCGCTATGGCCCTTATCGTACCCCGCGGGACATCGTGCCCGCAAGTGTCGGTGCGGTCTCGCTCCACGGTGTCGGTCCGTTCCGGATGGAGCTCCGATCGTCGTCGTGTTCACCGGCTTCGAGGGTTCCTCGAGAAATTCGAAACCGGGTCGATGGTCCAATCCTGGATTCTCCGGGAGGATATCGATCCGTTCCTCGCAACGTGGACGGGGCAGGATGCGTCCATTTGCGGTCACCGCCCGCAACGGCCGTAACAACGACGGCCGATGCTACGTCGCGGTCGCACGCGCCCCGAAAGCGGTCTATCAGGCCTTCAAGCGGGGCGCCTATCGGGAGCTCCGGCTGGACGACCCGATGGATGCGGCGTCGGAGCTCCTGCCGTTTCGTGGTCGCGTTTTGCGGATCGGAGCCTACGGGGACCCGGCCGCGGTCCCCTGCGATGTCTGGGATCGAATTCCCGGGCGGCCAGCTGGCCGGCTGGACGGGGTATACCCACAGCTGGCGGCATCCGCAGGCCGTCAACCTACGGGGCTTCCTGATGGCCGCCGACACCCGGGAGGAGCCCGAGGAAGCGACATGGGCCGGTTGGAAATGCTTTCGGACCCGGCAGGCCGAGGAACCCGTCTTGCCGACGGAAATCGTCTGCCCCGGGTATCGGCAGCCGGCCACCGGACCGTATGCGCTACTTGCCAGGCCTGCAATGGGCGCCGCGGGAATCGGGTCATCGTCGAACACGTGGGTTCCGGGTTTCGGTCGCAAGGTAAGGAAGGGACGGTGAATCATGGCAAAGCAAAGGAAGCGGACCGCAACGGCGGCATCGATGTGGGACGACGTATCAGGTTCCCTCCGGCCCCAGCTGGAACGGCAACTTCTGCGATGGGCCGTGGGCCGGGAGATCTCTTTGCCGCGGGTGCCGGGAGGCTCCGGACTACCGACGGGTCGTCCTGGTAGACGCCGGGGAACCCGGGTCCGTGGTCGTGTGCGGGGCATGCTGGGATCGGGTCCGGGAGGACATCCTGGGCCGGTTTCCTGCGGCGGAGATCACGGACGGACGGACGATTCGCGGATAGCTCGTCTGAGCGCTCAGGAGTTCCGTCGCGGGTTTTGTGGGGTCCGCGCGTGTCTTCGGCTGCGCGCTTCCGAAGCCGTCTACGGGCTTCCTGGGCGCTTTAACGGGCTATGCAATAAACGCAATGGCCAGCACTCGGGACAAGGCGGGGCCTGAGGTTCGCAGAGGCAAGGGCCGAAACCCCACGAGTTTCGGAAAGGCCGACGTGAGGGAATCCTGCGACCCGATCGGGAATCCCGGCGAGTTCACTTCGAAGGAGGAAATCGATCATGGAAAACACCGCGAACATCATTCACGATCCGGCCCGCCGCCGACACATGCAGACGGGAAGGACAGCTCCTCCGGGTCCACGAGGCTGGATCCTCAGTCCCGAGAAGTTCCCGGACCGACGCCGAGCTCGAGCGCCTCCACGGCCCGTGAGCGACGCGACGCCGGGCTCCTTCGAGGGACAACCCACGCGGTGCGGGA
>CALOEW010000022.1:0-6497 GCA_942492445.1 uncultured Gammaproteobacteria bacterium | reverse complement strand
TGAAGTAATCCGGGTCAATGCTGAGCAGCATTGGTGCAAATTCCTCCTCTTCCTGGTTGTCGATCTCCACCCACACGGGTTGAATCCCCTTCTGTGCGAGCGGCATGGAAAAGGTGTCCACTGTTTCCTCTGGGCTCAGGACCACGGCTGATACCCGTACACCACCATCGGATTGGGTTTCAGCCCGGGCGCGGTAGTCGAGTGGCTCGGTTTGCGGTGGTGAGGCAGCACAACCCACCAGCAACAGCAGGAACTGCAATAGAGCGACGGCTTGAACCGACAGGCGCAACATAATCCAGATCCCCTGTTGTTACAGAATAAAGAACCGTTTTTACACGCATTACCACGAATACGCTATGGCTGGGAAGGCGCCCCGCTACCGGGTACTTCATCCCTCCCCTTCGGGTCACGATCGATTTGCAAGGGTCCACGAAAGTTGAGATCACGCTGCGGGAAGGGAATCTCAATACCGTGTTTGCGGAACGCCTCATCAATAGCGAAATTGATGTCACTAATCACGTTCCAGCGTTGTTCGATATTACGAACGAAGGCGCGTACCTCGAAACTGAGCGCGCTATCACCGAAGCCGATAAACAGAACGCGTGGCTCAGACAGTTCCGGGTTGCCCTTGATAATTTCATCATGGTTGTTCACGATTTCCAGCAGGGTAGCCTTGACCATGGCTGTATCGCTGCCGTAGGCAACACCAACAGGTACCTTGATCCGTCCCCATCGGCTGCGCAGCGTCCAATTGGTCACCTGGCCGGAGATGAGATCCGAGTTCGGTACGATTACCTCGGCCCGGTCAAAAGTCTGGATAGTGGTTGTGCGGATGCTGATGTCCTTGACATAGCCCTCGGTGTTCCCGACAACGATCCAGTCTCCGCTTCTGACAGGGCGTTCCACCAGCATGATCAGGCCGGATATGAAATTATTCACAATGTTCTGTAAACCGAAGCCGATACCCACCGACAGTGCACCGGCAATGATGGCCAGATTGGTAAACTTGATCCCGGCGATTGACAGGGCAATGAGGATGGAAACTGCAATAGCGACATAGCCAAAGGTGGTGACCAGCGCCTCCCGGGCGCTGTGCTCCATGCGTGTCTTGGCGAGCCATTTCGTATTCAGCCGCACTTTCATCCAGCGTGACAGGCTGAGCAGCGCGGAGAAGACAAGGATCGCCCAGAGCAGATGGCCGGGAACAATCTCAATTCCGGCAAGCACGAAACCGTCCCGGAAGAACCGTACAATAATACCCAGGGTCTCCTCGGCACCCCAGACATTGAGCACCAGCATAATCGTGCCAATCCAGAGCCCGAGTTTCACAAGCAGTCTCAGCCAGTCAAGACCGGGTATATATTCCTCGCCCTTGAGCCCGACGACCCGGCGTACCGTTTGTTGCCATTGATAACGGCCCTCATCGAGGCCATCGAACAGATCAGAGAAAAACTGGCCCAGTACCATTACCAGACCAAGCAGTATCAGGGTTCTGCTGATGCCCCTTATTACCAGGTCGCCCAGGTTTATGTAGCCAATCCAGCTGGCGACCAGACCACTGAGCAATGCGAGGCTGAGCAGCATCGGTACTGTCCATTTGTCCCGCCAGCCCTCGAGACGGCGCAGCAGCCAGATAACCCAGATGACATTCAGGACCCAGGCCAGGCCGACGCCATGTCTGGCCAGTGTGAACATGGACTCATCGATCAGGCCGTCAGCCTGGAGTTTTTGTAACAGCCACCAGAACAGCGCAACCAGTACAAGTACACGACTCCGCCGGCTGAGTTGCTGCGCAATGGATTTATCGAGCGCAAGATAATGGCTCGCAGGTGGACAGGGGCTGAGCAGAGTTCTGATACCGGCTGCTATGATGAAATAAGCCAGCAAGCTGCGTACCAGATAGATGACAAAGGATAAATCACCATCCGCACGCGGGATGAGTACAAAATAGGCACTGATACCACCCAGGGCAAGGATAACGGGCGCATAGCTGGCAAAACAGGCAAGTGCGGCCTGTACCAGGCCTGCCGACACTTCCTTTTCCTGCACCTTCATGCGGGTCGCCCGGGTTCGGGTTCTCCGCAGGACAAGGCTGCCCAGAATGAAGCACAACACACCGGCCGCTGCGGCGCCTAGCAGGTGCACGGGATGGACCGCATCCCAGCCGGTGGATTTCACCGCCAGCCGGGTCGTGAAGTCTAACCAGTGCCCGGGTTCGTCCAGGTTTGTCTGAACGACCTCGATCAGGTTGGGGCCGCGGGCCAGTAATTGCCGTGTCCGGATATCACCCAGGTAACTGTCTGCCTGTGCTTGCAGGTCCCCGACGCGGAGTAGAATCAGTTTGCAGGTCGCAAGCTGCTCAGCGAGGCTTGCTTTCCTGTCCTGCTGTTCTTTCAGTTGCCGTGCGATCTCGGGCGAGATCGCTTCCGGTGCCTGTTCATCGCGCTTGGTCTCTGCAGTCTTCTCCGCATTGGCGTCCTTGGCTTTCCCGGGCTGGAGTATCGCGAGCTCTTTTTCCAGTTTGACAAGCTCTTTATCTGTTGTCGCCACACACCTCTGCGCAGGGGAACGAATACTATCGAGCTCGTTTTCGTAGACTTTGAGCTCCTCCCTGGTTGCCGTTTCTGCGGACACAAGCTGTTTTTCGATACGATCCAGTGTTGCCTTGGCCTGGGGAATGTAGTCAGGATCCACCACGTCCGCAGTCTGTGCAGGTGGTGGGAACACCAGAAGCAACATCAGCACGAGCTGAAAGGCAATTAACTGCGAGAAAGTACCATGTCGGGAAATGAGATTACTCACAGCGCAAATCACTATATGGCGTCATTGGGTTAGTAATAGTAGTTGTCCGCAACCGAAGCATTTTGACTGATTTTCTTCTATTAGTGAATGCCAGGTTAGCTCTGTATTCATTTACCGTTCAGGCAGACAGCATGACGGCTTCAGATGAGGCCATTATCTGATGAGTCTAAACGTCAAATTGCGAACTTGCCATCCCGGTAGTTTTTACCCATGAAGGGCAGGAATGAATCGACAACGGTACTACATCAACGGACAATATAGGCAATCACTGTATTTCTGTTGCTTTCCCGACCTGAATAAGGTGCCGGAACGACGGCAAGTGGTGCTTCGGACTCAGTGCTTGCAATCAGAATACCCGGGTAATTTACCTGGACAACTGGTTTACTGCACGATCGGTGTAGCCTCAACCCCAAATTCGGGTGGCGGTCATATCCGGTTGAGTTGGAAAACTGCCAGGTCAGGACTCCCGGCGGCGTGGTTACTTTGAACGACGGGTAACCCTGCTGTCCAGAACTCCCTCGATCTGAGTCAGTATCTCCTCCATGCAGGAATCTTCCCCCTTTGAGATATAGTAGTCTGCCCCGTTCCGTAAGGCTTGCTGACGGTACTCCGGCTGGTTGTTGGTGGTGAGAATAACGATCACAATGTCGTCATACACATGCTTTATCTCTCTGGATAGATCCAGTCCATTTTCTTCAGGCAATTGATTGTCCATGAAGATGATATCAGGGTGCAGGGATTCCACCTTGTTCAGTGCTTCAGCCACATCTCCCGCTTCCTCGACACCAATCGATGGAAAGTACACATGCAATACATCCGAGAGTGCTTGTCGGAAACTGACATTCGCATCAACAAGCAGGGTGTAGAACATTATTTATTCTCAACTGATTTCGTACGCCACAGCCGGCGCATAAACTTCCCAATAGCCAATATGGGTAACCGTACAAATAACCAGCGTTGCACACTTACCCCTACATGACATCATGTTGACCATAAGCGCCAACAGGCAATAGTCTAGCGGGCAACCTATTCCAGTCATTTCTCCAGGAGTCTATTCGTAATTTCTCGGTGTCATGCCTGGAGTGTGCAGTGCGGCAACTGAACGAGGGTTCTTTCCTGCAATGGAACATGGAGGCGAACGAGGAGATTGACGCCCATGGGATAGCTATGAAGGTGGTGAACATTCACCTGCACGACGATTTTGCCGACGGCCACGAATAAACCCTTGAGCCATAGACACCATCACAAGCAGGGATTATACGCGCTGTAATGGTTCTCGAGACAGGTGGACTGACGTAGATAATAATCAGGTACCGCCGCGGAACTCCTGGGGCGTGGAACCCGTCCAGCGCTTGAATGCGCGTGAAAATGCAGATTGCGCTGAGAAACCGAGCAGATAGCTGATTTCCATCAGGGGGGTGTTGCCATCGGCAAGATATGATTCTGCCAGCTCCTGGCGCACTGCCTCGACGAGTTTGCGAAACGTGGTGTTCTCGGAAGACAGCTTGCGCTGCAAGCTGCGAGGACTCATGTGTAGTTCGGCAGCCACTGCCTCGCTGGTAAAATTACCCGAAGGCAGATTATCGCTAATGGCCAACTTGGTGCGCGAAACGATGTCGTCACGTTGCAGCATTGCGACGTAGTCGCTGAGGGTACGATCCTGGGCAAGTGCCAGTTCACGGTTGGCTGCAGGCAGCGGCCTGTCGAGAACCTCTACCGGGAAGGTCATACTCGCGACCGCTTCGCCAAAGCGCAGCGGGCAGCGGAAATACGAGAGGAATTCATCCCTGGCGGACTCCGGCTCGGAATGCCAAAAGGTAACCTCAAGCGGATCGAGGTCTGCTCCGTAGACTCGCCTGCATGCATCCAGGACAACGGCCCATCGGGTGTCCTCGAGAATCGCCGGCTCGTCGAGTTTGCCATGCACCGGGTTGTATAAAAGTATCGCCCGGCCGCCGCGCTCTGCAAGCGAGTAGCTGATCACGTCGTACACCACCGGGTTGTAACGTACCAGACGATTCAGTGCGTCACGCAGTGTGGTACTGGCCATAAAGGCACATCCGAGCGCATGAAAATCGCTCGGCTGCCACACCTTTGCAATGGTCAGGCCAAAGGCAGCATCCTCCAGCATCTCCGCTGCACGCGTCCAGACACGGGTTGCCTCCTTCACCGGGTATCGAACCAGTGGATTATCCAGGCTATTGGGGTCGAGTCCTTGTTCCTTGAACAGTGGCGCCGGGTCGATACCCTGGCGCTCCAGCATCCGCCACAGGATGCGTCCCGCCGTAGCGATTGCTGTTCCGATCATTTACAAATCCCTGAAGAATGAACAATATCGATGTTAGCGTTTCTTAAACATCTCGCTTCTTGTGAGACATGATTACACGCCAGTGGCCGAAAGGCGTGTAATGATTGCCAGGCGTGAACGGCAATACTTGTTAGGGGTTTACAGATGACTCCCCCCCCAGTCGCAGGCCTGTCAGGCTGCAGAAGAACACAACGTGCAGGCGTCTTACAACCCATAACAAACGCAGACGTTCAGATTTTTGGCTTACACTTCCGGGAGATCCTGTAATCGGAGCTTTACGGAGCAGATGCGGTGCGGCTGTCATCGCCCACCAAGGGGTTATTCTCTCTTCGACGATTCGGCAGTCGACGGCGATCAACAGCTACAAGGAGCCCCTTGCAGTCTGTCAGCGGGAATTCAGCAGGAAACCATCGCCTGTCGCCCGGTTGTCTTCTTGTAGTCATCATGGCTCATTACCTTGCTGATAATTGATAGTATTTTATGGATTGGTAGAAAATGCAATGCCAAATTATTCAATTTGTCAGGGTTTATGGGGGAATTCACTGAGGATTTCGTCACGCCCGGTTCGAGCGTGTTCGATTTTGGGTGCTCTGCCTGTACTTCCTTCATAACCTTTCTGATTTGCATCGATAAGATCGAAAAAGTTTCCAAACGATTCTATTACCCACAACGCGACACTATGTCGCACTCTTACTCGATAAATCCTTGATCTCCCTCAATGCATTTTCTTCGCGTTTATGCAAGCATTTGTTCCGAGGAAATTTCAAACTACAAAATTGAACTACAAACAGCATCAAGAAGGAGGCTCCAGCATGGATACCAAGCTTGCAGAGGTTACTGTACATATCGATGAAAATACATCACATGATGAACGTGAGAAGTTACGTGATGTCCTGCTGGCAATGGATGGTGTAATAGCAGCGGCTTGTCATGACGAAAAGCCACATCTACTGCTAATTGAATACAACCCGGATGCCATTAATTCCATTGAATTTGTGAATGCTGCGAAGAAGCAAAACCTGCATGCTGAATTGATTGGTTTCTAGCTTGCTTGTCATACGGAAAGAACCGCAGCGACAGTGATCTACCATTACATTGCCCTCTGGTAATGATTCCTGGCCTGCCTCCTGTAAAGCCTTGACGCGAAGTTGGCAGTGAATTGATAGATTCTGTCGACAGGCGTGGTTTATGCTTACAGTATGCGCAAGGTGAGGATGGTCCTGCGCATATCACCCGCAAAGAGGCAATCAATGGCAACGCATTCGCTTACGTTGTCCTGGGGCTGGCTGCTGTATCCATTGTACCGCTCTGGAAAAACAGAAGACTCTGAGTTCTTCCCTCCAATCAACGTATTCGAGATGATCATGATGCACAGAATCCTGTCCAT
>CALOEW010000021.1:0-9160 GCA_942492445.1 uncultured Gammaproteobacteria bacterium | reverse complement strand
CGCATCAAGGTGAGCAAAGGTTGTTGCCGGTGACGGGTCAGTCAAGTCATCAGCGGGAACATATACCGCCTGTATAGAGGTAATAGAGCCGGTCTTTAGTTGAGGTGATACGTTCCTGCAAGGCGCCCATTTCTTCTGCCAGTGTAGGCTGATAACCCACCGCTGACGGCATACGACCCAGTAGCGCTGATACCTCAGTACCAGCCAGGGTGTAACGATAAATATTGTCGATAAATAGAAGAACGTCACGGCCTTCATCACGGAATTTTTCTGCCATGGTCAAACCGCTCAGGGCAACTCGCAGGCGGTTACCAGGGGGCTCATTCATCTGCCCGTATACCATGGATACTTTGGATTCACCTTCCAGATCGATAACCTTGGATTCCTGCATTTCATGGTAGAAGTCGTTTCCTTCCCGAGTTCGCTCACCGACACCGGCGAACACGGACAAGCCACTGTGCCTTGGCGATGTTGTTGATCAGCTCCATCATGGTTACGGTTTTGCCCACACCGGCACCACCGAACAGGCCAACCTTACCGCCCTTCGCGAAAGGACATACCAGGTCGATAACTTTGATGCCTGTTTCCAGCAATTCATTGGTTGCGGACAGCTCTTCATAGCTGGGTGCCTTGCGCGGTGAATTGGCATACGCTCCTTTTCACCAGATTGGACCACATTCATCAATTGGACGTTCCCAGAACGTCCATAATGCGGCCCAGAGTTTCGTTACCGACGGGAACAGAAACCGGCGCACCTGTATCTTCAACATTCAGACCACGACGCAGACCTTCAGTGCAGCCCAGGGCAATAGTTCTCACTACGCCATCGCCGAGTTGTTGTTGTACTTCGAGCGTGATCTCAGTTCCATCAACTGTTAATGCATCATATACCTGCGGAACAGTTTCCCGTGGAAACTCAACGTCAATTACCGCACCAATAATCTGAACGATTCGACCGCTACTCATGTTCGGTTCCTCATAATCTGTAGCTCTTCTGTAGTCTTTTTTCAAAGACCAATATTAAATTCGATTCACTGCGCTGCTTCTAAACCGCAGCAGCACCACTAACAATTTCTGACAATTCCTGGGTAATCGCTGCTTGTCTGGCCTTGTTATAGATAAGCTCCAGCTCGTCGATAAGATCGCCCGCATTGTCGGTGCGCTCTTCATGGCGATCATCCGGGCCGCCTGTTCACAGGCATTGTTTTCCACGACTGCCTGGTAAACCTGTGACTCGATGTAGCGACCTAACAATCCATCCAGTAATTCTTTCGCATCGGGCTCATAAAGGTAATCCCAATGATGTTGCAGTTCTTCTTCAGCTGATGGTTGCAAAGGCAGCAGCTGTTCAACATCTGGCGATTGAGCCATCGTGTTGATAAAGGTATTGCTGACCAACATAAGCTGATCAATTTCCTGATCGTCAAATTTCTCCAACATCACTCTCACGGCGCCGATGACATCCGATACTTCCGGCGCATCACCGATGTTTCGCACCGGAAGCGACCACATTGCCGCCGTAATTGTTGAAAAATGCAGCGGCCTTGGCGCCAATCACGCAGATGTCAATTCCGACATCTTGATCGGACCACTCTTTCATGGAGGCTACTGTACGCTTGAAGGCATTGAGTGTTCAGTCCGCCACACAGACCTCGATCAGTTGAAACAACGATGTAACCAACTCGCTTCACTTCACGGTGTCGAAATACTTGTGGCGATACTCCGGCGTGGAGTTGGCAATATGGCCAATTACAGAACGAATGCGCCTGGGCATAGGGCTTGCCCAGCTGCATACGGTCCTGAGCCTTGCGCATCTTGCTGGCCGCGACCATTTCCATGGCGCTGGTGATCTTCTGAGTATTTTGAATACTCGAGATCTTGCTACGTATTTCTTTTCCGCCGGCCATCGATTTACCTGACGTTTAACTACTATTCGGTAATCTCTAGTAACAAAGAGCATCATCCGGTTTTACTATCTCGTGACTTCGAAAGTCTCTTCCTTACCAGGTCTGAGTTGACTTGAATTTCTCCAATTGCCGCCTTGAACTGACCTTCGATCTCGTCATTGTAATCACCACTCTCGTTGATACTTGAGCATCAATGTCCCATGTTCGCTGTTCATGTAGGAAAGCAGGGATGATTCGAAATCCAGAACCTTGTTCAGTTCGACGTCTTTCAGATAACCCTTCGTTTGCTGCGTACAGGGATACAGCCATTTCAGCGACTGATAGAGGGTGAGTACTGCTTCTGCTTCATCAGCTCTGTAACTCGCTGACCGTGTTCCAGTTGTGACCGGGTCGCATCATCCAGGTCGGAAGCAAACTGCGCAAATGCCGCCAGTTCCCTGTATTGAGCCAGTGCAATACGTATTCCACCACCCAGCTTTTTGATGATCTTGGTCTGGGCTGCGCCGCCCACTCGGGAAACGGAGATACCCGGGTTCATCGCCGGTCGGATACCGGAGTTGAACAGATCTGTCTCCAGGAAAATCTGACCATCGGTAATGGAAATCACATTGGTTGGAACAAAGGCCGAGACGTCACCCGCCTGGGTTTCAATGATCGGCAAAGCCGTCAGCGAACCTGTCCTGCCCTTGACTTCACCGTTGGTGAATTTCTCAACGTAGTTGGCATTCACTCGCGCTGCTCGCTCCAATAACCGGGAATGCAGATAGAAAACGTCACCTGGGTAGGCCTCGCGACCCGGTGGACGGCGGAGCAGCAGGGAGATCTGACGGTAGGCCCAGGCCTGCTTGGTCAGGTCATCATAAATAATCAGAGCGTCTTCACCACGGTCCCGGTAGTACTCTCCCATGGAGCACCCGGAGTAAGGTGCAATAAACTGCATGGAGGCAGGATCGGACGCCGCGGCGGCAACCACGATCGTGTATTCCATGGCGCCGTGTTCTTCCAGCTTGTTGACCACGTTGGCAATCGAGGACGCCTTCTGACCAACCGCCACGTAGATACATTTAATGCCCTTACCTTTCTGGTTAATGATGGTATCCACTGCTATAGCGGTTTTTCCCACCTGCCGGTCGCCGATAATCAGCTCCCGCTGGCCCCGTCCGATCGGGGTCATCGAGTCAATCGACTTGAGACCGGTCTGCACCGGCTGAGCAACCCCTTTCCGGTCGATAACCCCCGGTGCCACTTTTTCTATCGGATCGGAAAGCTGGGCACTGATTGGACCCTTGCCATCAATGGGCTTACCCAGGGCATCAACCACCCGACCTTCCAGTTCGGGACCCACCGGCACTTCCAGAATTCTACCGGTACAACGGCAGGTCTGGCCTTCTGTCAGTTCCCAGGTAGTCACCCAGTACCACGGCACCGACCGAGTCGCGCTCGAGGTTCAGCGCCATACCGTAGAGGCCGCCTTCGAACTCGATCATCTCGCCGTACATTACATCTGCCAGACCATGAATACGGATAATACCGTCAGACACACTGACGATAGTCCCTTCGTTTTTGGCTTGCACCCCAACATCCAGCGATGAGATTCGCTGCTTGATAATTTCACTGATTTCGGATGGATTCAGTTGTTGCATGCTTGTTTCCTTTGTTCCTGACCTGTTCAGGAATTCATTGATTCAGCTAATTTCGCCAGCTTGCCGCGGACCGAACTGTCGATCACGGTATCCCCGGCACGGACCAGGGCACCACCTATCAGGAACTGGTCAACACGGGTGGTCAATTTGATATCGCGCTGTAGACGCCTTTTAAGTGCCTCGACCAGGGTGCTGGAAACTTCTGAACTGATTTCGAAGGCGGTAGTGACTTCCACATCCAGCGATTTTTCCTGGTTTGCCTTGAGGATTTCATACAGCTCGGAGATTTCCGGCAGTAAAACCAGGCGCTTATTTTCTGCCAGCAGACGTATCAGGTTCCTGCCTTTTTCATTCAGGCCTTCACCGCAGATGTCGATGAACATCCGTGCCACCTGTTCGCTGGACAACGAAGGCGCGGCCAGAAAGGATTTCACTTCCGCGTGCTGAGCCACGACAGTTGCATTACCAAGCACCTTGGACCAGCTTTCGAGGTCGTTGTCTGCCATCGCCACCTCAAAAGCCGCTTTTGCGTAGGGTCTTGCCAGTGTAGTCAGTTCTGCCATAGCTACCTTTTCTTAGAGCTCTGCTGCGAGCTTGTTGAGCATTTCCTCGTTGGCGGCCCGGTCCACGGATCTCTCCAGGATCTTCTCGGCCCCGGCGATTGCGATACTGGCAACCTGCCCACGCAGCTGCTCCTTGGCACGATTGATTTCCTGTTCAATTTCCGCGTGAGCTCCAGCAATAATGCGCTTTCCTTCTTCCCGGGCCTGATCCTTGGCTTCATCGATGATCTGGGCAGCACGCTTGTTAGCGCTGATCGATGATTTCCGCTGCCGTAACCTTGGCTTCTTTCAACTGCTCCGTGGATCTAGCCTGCGCCAGGTGCAGGTCCTTTTCAGCACGGGAGGCCGCTTCCAGACCATCTGCGATTTTCTTCTTCCGCTCCTCCAGCACATTGGCAAACAGCGGCCACACCTTGGACTGGCAGAACCACCAGAAAACAAAGAAGGCTATCGACTGACCAATAATGGTAAGGGTTATATCCACAGCGTATTCTCCCGCTTGTCAGAGCAGTGTAATTAGCCGGCCAGCTGTCCCAGGAACGGGTTGGCGAAGGTAAACCACATGCCGATACCAATACCGATCATGGTGATTGCATCGATAAGACCTGCCACCAGGAACATACTGCCTTGCAATTTGGGAGCCATTTCCGGCTGACGGGCAGAACCCTCCAGGAATTTGCCTCCCAATATACCGAAGCCGATAGCGGTGCCAAGGGCGCCCAATCCGAGCAGCCAGAACACGCCGATGACCGTTGACGCGAGAATTATTTCCATCGTTTCCTCCAGGTTTTCTTCAGTTCAGAAGTAATCAAAATCAGTGATGTGGTGAGTCGTGTGCGGCATTTAGATACACGATTGTCAGCATCATGAATACAAATGCCTGCAACGGAACCACCAGAATATGGAACACCGCCCAGATGAAGTGGAACGGCAGTTGATAGAGCCCCAGCAGGCCCGCAATCACCAGGAACAGCAGCTCACCGGCATAGAGGTTGCCAAAAAGTCGCAGGCCTAAGGATATGGGTTTGGCCAGCAGTGTCGGAATTTCAATCAGGAGATTGAACGGCATCATCCACTTACCGAACGGGTGAAATGCCAGCTCCCCCAGAAACCCGCCCAGGCCCTTGTTCTTGATACTGTAATAGATGATCAGTATGAACACGCTGAATGACATGCCCAGGGTCACATTTGGGTCGGTGGTAGGAACAACTTTGAATGACATGTGTTCCTGGCCGACAAAAACGCCAAACCAGGCCGCGACTCCCGGTAACCAGTCGACAGGCACCAGATCCATGGAATTCATCAGCAGAATCCAGACAAACACCGTCAGTGCCAGCGGTGCAATCATCGGATTCTTGTGATTGAAACCTTCCTGTACCCGGGCATCGACAAATTCAAAGATGCTTTCCACGAAATTCTGTACGCCATTGGGTACATCCGACGTGGCCTTTTTACCGATGTAGCGGAAAAACAGCAGGGCGCCACCTCCCAGCAGCAGTGACCAAGCCATCACGTCCACATGCAGGGCCATGAAACCCATTTCCTTGGCTTCTTCGACGGTATGAGCGAACCCCCAATGGCCATCGGGGTTACGTCCGAATGTCAGATAAGAAAGGTGATGCTGGATGTATTCCTGAACAGTCTGTTCAGCGCCGTGTTCCAGGCCTGCCGATTCTGCCATTGTTGACTCTGCGTCTCTCTAGTTTCCAGTAATCTAGCCGTTGCTGCCTCGCGGGCTGTAATCGATTAATCCGCTCATCATGGTGCCGCAGAACTGGACAATTACAAACCCGAGTATCAGGGCAATTTCATTGATCGTTGTGACGAGGGTAAAGGAAATGGCAAACAGCACCACGGTAATGCCCAACTTCCCGAAATACCCTTTCCTAAAACTTTTTACGACTTTTTCAGCGTTCCTTGCGCCGCGATACCTAAACGCCTGTACCGCAAAATAGGCATTGGGAACGGCGCTGACCAGCCCTCCGATAAAAACCGAGTATGCTGCTACGACATTCGAAAAAACCAGGAATGTTAACGCCATCAAAGCTGTCGCTACCAGCTGTGCCACAATCACCCTGTGGACCGGTGGGGCCTTCAAATTGGACATTTTCGCTTTGCGCTATACCCTGATCTGCAACCCCGATTTGCTGGCAGAATCAGCTGCCCTGACGCTGCGGTCATTTTAAAGAACGCGCATTATAGGGACTTTAATGGCCCTAATCAACACGGATACAGCATCATTTGATGTGCTCCAGAATGCCCTCCAGTTCGTCGAGGCTGTTGTATTTGAGCACGAGTTTTCCACGCCCCTTTGCCGTGTGCTGGATAAGTACCTTGGCACCCAGACGCGACGACAGATCCTCCTCCAGGTTCTTGATATCAGGATCGGTGACTGATTTGCCACGCTTGTTTCCGGTGCCGGAAAGCAGACGTCGAACCAACGATTCAGTCTGGCGCACGGACAATCCCCTGCCGACCACCGTGCGTGCCGCTTCAGACTGCTGCTGATCCGGGAGTGAAAGCAGTGCCCTGGCATGGCCCATTTCCAGGTCGCCATGTTCCAGCATGCGCCTGACATCAGCATTAAGACCGATGAGCCTGATCAGGTTGGTAACGGTGGCCCGGGATTTGCCAACCGCCTCGGCCACTTCCTGCTGGGTCAGTTCAAATTCATCCTGAAGCCTTTTCAGGGCCATGGCTTCTTCTATCGGGTTTAAGTTTTCACGTTGAATGTTTTCTATCAGTGACATGGCAACGGCCGATTCGTCACTCACAACTTTGATAATGGCCGGAATCGTGTGCAGGCCTGCCAGCTGGGTAGCCCGCCAGCGGCGTTCTCCGGCGATGATTTCGTACCGGTTTGAAGCAATCGGACGAAGCACAATAGGCTGCATGACCCCCTGTTGCCTGATGGAGTTGGCCAGTTCCTCCAATGTGGTTTCATGCATATCGGTTCGAGGCTGATACTTTCCCGGGCTGAATCAGGTCTACGGGAATATTTTTCAGATCCGCCTCAGATCCGCGTCACCGGTCCTGCCAGTTTCAGATGCCAGGGAAGCTGTGGGCGTTTCGTTGACATCATTTTGGACAACTCCGCCATTGGAGTCCTGCTGAGCTGAAATTGACCTTCCCGCAGTTGACCGGGAAAGTAACGCATCCAGACCGCGCCCAAGTTTCTTTTTCGCTGTCATGCCTTGATCACCATCTTGTCATCCTGGTTATACCGCCCCGTTGATGCTGCAATCACGCCGCCGGTTGTTCCTCACGATCCGTTCGGCGCAACACTTCGCCGGCTACCGCCAGGTAGGCGATCGCCCCACGGGACTGCCGATCATACTTCAAAACCGGCAGACCATAACTTGGTGCTTCCGCCAGCCTTACGTTACGGGGTACCACGGTGCGATAGACAATATCGCCAAAATGCTTGAAGAGCTGACTGTTGACCTCGGTAGTCAGTTTATTGCGAGGGTCATACATGGTTCGCAGAATACCCTCTATTTCCAGCCCCGGATTGAGACTGTCCCGGATGGCGGTAACCGTGTCCATCAGTGCCGACAGCCCTTCCAGGGCGTAGTATTCGCACTGCATTGGAATAAGCACCCCATCGGCGGCAACCATGGCGTTGATGGTGAGCATATTGAGAGAAGGCGGGCAATCGATCACAATGTAGTCATAGCGGTCCCGGACGCTGTCCACTATCTCTCGCAATCGCCGCTCCCGGTTATCAAACCCCAGCAGCTCCACTTCGGCAGCGGTAAGGTCGCCATTGGAAGGCAGCAGATCATAACCGACTTCTTCAGAACGGATAACCGCCCGGTCAAAGCCGGCACGTCCTGTCAGTACATCATAAACGGAAATTTCCAGAGCGTTCTTGTCGATGCCACTGCCCGTAGTAGCGTTACCCTGGGGATCCAGGTCGATCAACAGAACTTTCTTGCGGGTTTCCTGCAGAGACGCAGTCAGGTTTACCGAGGTGGTAGTCTTGCCTACACCACCTTTCTGATTAGTTACTGCCAGTACCTTTGCCACTCTATCAAGCTCCACTGGTCCGCACTGGTGGAATGTCCCGGTCAGTTACCGAACGCTAAAGGGATCTCTATCAGGTAACGGGATTCCCGGACCTCTGGCACATGAAGCTCGATAGCCCTGGCCACCCGGAATCCAGCGGGTAATCCTGCTATTTCGTCATCCGGATAGTTGCCTTTCATAGCCAGCAGGGCACCCTGCCCCCCGGTAGCACTGCAGGAAAGCTGCACCAGCTTGCCGAGCGAGGCGAAGGCCCGACTGATGACGATATCAATTTGCCCGGGACATTGATAGTCTTCAACCCGCTTATTTTCCACCATCACATTGGTCAGGTTAAGCGCCAATTTTACCTGAAAAAGGAAGCGGGTTTTCTTGCCATTGCTGTCAAGCAGGACAAATTTCCTTTCCGGATTGAATATGGCCAATGGTATTCCCGGCAATCCGGCACCCGAACCCATATCGAGGATCCGGGTTCCCGTCAGGTAAGGAGAAACTGCCAGGCAGTCCAGAAGATGGCGAGTGACCATCTGCCAGGGATCTTTGATGCCACTGAGGTTGAAACTTCTGTTCCACTTCTGCAGCAGCTCCAGATAAGCTTCCAGGGCATCGAGGTAATCGGCACGTTCTTCCAACCCCAGGCGGACGATGCCGGATTGCAACCGGTGACGTAAGGCGGTATCGGTCAGCTTACTCTCTCCTGTTAACCTGCCTTCTTGTCAAGTCCGTGGTATTTTTTCAGGTAGATCAGCAGCAGCGAAATTGCTGCCGGTGTCATGCCGGGAATTCTTGCGGCCCTGCCGATGTTTTCCGGGCGCGCCGCCTCCAGTTTCTGTTTCAGTTCGTTGGAAAGGCCCTGCATCTGCCGATAATCAAAATCCAACGGCAATGCCGTATTTTCCTGCTTTTTGAGCTTGTCGATTTCTTCCTGCTGTCTTTCTATATAACCCTGATATTTGACTTGTATTTCCACCTGCTGGGCAACCTGCTCCGGTTCGGTCCGGGCGCGTACGATTCGCCGAGC
>CALOEW010000020.1:0-45505 GCA_942492445.1 uncultured Gammaproteobacteria bacterium | reverse complement strand
GTTTACACCTCCGGCACCACCGGCAGGCCGAAGGGGGTGATGCTCAGTCATCTGAATATGCTGTCGGTGGCTCACGGCGGCCTTGCGTTGCTCGATTGTTATCAGGAAGATGTGTTCATGTCGTTTCTTCCGCTCTCGCATACGATGGAACGGACCGTCGGTTATTACCTCTGTGTGATGTCCGGTTCCAGCGTGGCCTATGCGCGTTCAGTGGCACAGCTTGGCGAGGACCTGATCACCATCCGGCCGACGATTCTGGTCGCGGTGCCACGCATATTCGAGCGGATATACGGGCGCATCTCGGACCAGATGGAGAAAAAAGGCAGCCTGGCGAAGAAGCTGTTCGAGATGACTGTCAGCATCGGCTGGAAACGCTTTTTACACCGGCAGAAGGCGTGGGCCCTGGCCCTTGGGAAGCCTGTTCTGGCCTTTCTTAGAGTGTGGTAGTGCTCTCTAAAAAAATGGTGGTGTCGATTTTGGGCAGCTTGGGATCAGGGTCACGATCCCCCTGATGGCTTTTTCCCAATCGTGGAGATCTTGCGGGTATTCATCGGTCTCGTGCTTCATGCCCATCGCGCCCGGAATTCGCCAGCCTGACCGTAGTTGGCGTACCCGGTCGTCAGTTCGAAAACCATCCAGGATGTACATCTTCATGGCATCGACATCCCGATCCAGGGAGTCAGAGATCAAGAACGACGAAGGCGACGAGCTGCAGCTTCATGGCCAAGGGGTGATGCTCGGATACTGGAACAACCATGCGGCGACCGCACAGGTCATCGGGCACGACGGCTGGCTGCGCACGGGCGACCAGGCGCGTATCGACGAGTCGGGCCATATCTATATCACCGGCCGTATCAAGGACATCCTGGTATTGTCGAACGGCGAGAAGATCCCACCGGCTGATATGGAGTCGGCGATTGTGCTCGACCCTTTGTTCGAGCAGGTCATGGTGGTGGGAGAGGGCAGGCCCTATCTCACCGCGCTGCTGGTCTTGAACCGCGATCACTGGGCCGGGTTCGCGCAGGAGCAGGGGGTCGATCCGCTGGCATCGGCCAGTCTGCGCGACAGCAAGGTGTTGAGCGCGGGCGGGTCGGCGCGTGAAGGCGGCGCTCGGTGACTTTCCCGGTTATGCCAAGATACGCAAGGTTCTCGTTATCTCTCCGAGCCCTGGAGTTTGGAAGGTGGCTTGATCACGCCGACCATGGAAATTGAAGCGTCCAAGGTGCTGGAGCATTACGCCGCGGATGTGGAAAACATGTATCTTGGCAGGCGGTGAGCGGGCTGAAAACGCTTGTCGGTTTCGCTGCGGGAAACGGGGGCTTCGGAAGCAACGCACTTGCGCGAAGATTCTCGATTCACTAGAAACCCCCCCCCCCCCCCCCCCCCCCCCCCCCCCCCCCCCCCCCCCCCCCCCCCCCCCCCCCCCCCCCCCCCCCCCCCCCCCCCCCCCCCCCCCCCCCCCCCCCCCCCCCTCAGGCCTATTCATCACTGAAAAAGTGTAGTTCAATGGTAGAACGGGAGCTTCCCAAGCTTCTAATGAGGATTCGATTCCCTTCACCCGCTCCATTTTCGACTCGGACTCGCAGCTGCAGAAGGGCCGGGCCCCAGTAGCGCCCGGCCCTGTTCCTCGCATCCGCCGCAGGCCTATTCCGATAAAGTTGCCATGTGGCTCAAGATGTCCGCGACGACCTGGCGGTCGAGGGCCCGCAGCGCAGGCATCTCCTCGTCCGGCTGGCCGTTGAGGATCTTGTGCATGACCTCCCAGGGATTGCCATCTGTTTCGCAAAGGGCTTCATCTCCTTGGGCTTTTTGCCATCCTTGCCGTGGCAGTTGGCGCACATCGTGTTGAAGTAGGCGGCACCCTTGGCCGCATCGCCCTTGGGTTTCTTGCTCGCCCGGTCGATGTAAGGGTCCATGTCCACTTGTCCCGCGCTGACGAACATGGCCAGGTTCTGCGGGTCTGCATCGCCCAGCGCTAGGATCCTTCAGCCATCGAACCTGTATGCCGACTCTCCCTGTAATTTCTCGGCAATTGAAAGCGCGGGAGGAAATGTATCCTCAGGTTCCACCTGTCATGATCAACACTGTTTCAGCTTCCTTCTGCATTTGTAGTTATTGCTGGTTGCTCCGAGGAGTACCAGTGGTTTCTGGCTTCATATTCAATTCGAATCAGTATTGCCACCATCATGCAACTGACGATCAGGCTTGCACCACCATAGGAAATGAATGGCAAAGTGAGTCCCTTGGTCGGTAACAGGCCGGTGTTGACGCCTCCACATTTATAAGAATCTGGCTGGCGAAAACCACCGCAATTCCATAGGCGCAGTGCCTGGAAGAAAGATCCTTTGCGCTCAGCCTCCTTGCCAACAGCCAGGCCCCGATACACCAGTACTGCCAACAGCGCCAACAGCACCGTCACCCCGACCAGACCCAGTTCTTCGGCCAGAATCGCAAGAACGAAGTCAGTGTGGGCCTCGGGGAGGAAATAGAGCTTCTGAATACTGTTTCCCAGGCCTACACCGAACCATTCGCCACGCCCGAAAGCGATCAGGGCCTGCGTCAACTGGTACCCGCTTCCATAGACATACTCGTCCGCCCATGGGTTCATGAACGAGGTGAAGCGCTCTATGACATAGGGGTATTTGATCGCCAGAATCACAAATCCTGCAATACATGCCGCCAGAATCAGAAGAAACCTGTGCAGTTTGGCACCGGCCAGGAAAACCATGCTGAACGCAGTGGTGAGCAGGATCACAATGGCACCATGATCAGGTTCCCTTTGTAATAGAATCAGCGCGGCACCGATGATCAGCAACGGCTTGATGAACCCGGACCAGCGTTCCCTGACCTCATCGTGGTGGCGTTCCAGAAACGCCGCCAGGTACAGCACAAGAAACAGCTTGGCCGGTTCCGACGGCTGCAGGTTGAACAGCCCCAGATCGATCCAGCGGGCGCTGCCATTAACAACCTTTCCAACTCCGGGGATCAGGACCAGTACCAGAAGCGCATAGGCAAGAAACAGCAACAACCCGCTGGCCGCATACCAGTTGCGCGTCGGCATGCTGATGGTTACCAGCATGACGATCAGACCGACGCCGGCGAAAATCACCTGCCGCTTAAAAAAATACAGCGGATCCTGATACTGGCTATTTGATAATTCAATGGACGCAGAAGTCATCATCATCAGTCCAATGGCAAGCAACAGCAGTGTTACCAATAATAATCCATTGATCGGTAGCGAGTTGCCGACCCGGCCAGCTTGACCGACTCCCGGGTTCATTACAGCACCTCTAACAGTCATTGCAGACTCCTGACTGCAGCTTCGAAAACCTGACCACGGTGATTGAAATCGGCGAACATGTCGAAGCTCGCACAGGCAGGCGACAACAGGACTGCATCGCCCGGCGTTGATTCCGCCAGAGCAGTCGCCACCGCCGCATCCATAGTCCCGGCAAACAACACCCTGGTCCGACCCTTCAGTACTCTGGCGATTTCCTTGGCGGCTTCTCCAATCAATATCACGACTTTGACATGACATTCGACCACAGGGATCAAAGCTGAAAAATCAGCTCCCTTCCCCACACCCCCTGCTATTAGAACAACCCCCCCGTCAAGCGTCTGACCCAGGCCGTCAATAGCTGCTATCGTGGCACCCACATTGGTGCCCTTGGAATCATTGTAGAAGTCGACACCCTTCAGGTTCAAAATCCACTGACAGCGATTAGGCAGGCCGCTGAAATTCCTGACCGCTTCGACAATATTTTTCAGCTCCACGTGCAGGGCATGACAAATGGCCATGGCCGCCAGAACATTGGCTACGTTGTGACGACCGAACACCTTGAGGTCCTCTTCATTGAGCAATAATTCATCGCCGTAACAAAGATAGGTCTTTCCTTGATTTTCCCGCAGACCGAATTCTCCAACCGCCGGTTCCTGAAGACTGAAATTGACGACTTCGCTCTGGCCTGATCCGGGTGGCTGACTGTAAGGACAATCCCGGTTGACCACGATTTTTCGTGCCCGATAGAAAATTCGCTGCTTGGCTTGCAGGTACTCGTCGAGTCATGTATAGCGGTCCATGTGATCCTCGCTGAAGTTCAGGAGAAGCCACTTCAGCACCGAGATCTGCGGTTGTCTCGAGCTGGAAACTGGACAGTTCCAGAACATAGATGTCCGGTGGCGATTCATTCCCGTGTAACAGATCAAGTGCCGGTTTCGCATTGAAGCCATCCAGATTGCCGCCCAATCCCACTTTCCTTCCTGCATCCCGCAATATAGCTGCCACCAGGGACACGACCGTGCTTTTCCCATTCGAACCTGTCACTGCGATGATCGGTTCTTTCACCACCCTGCTGAATATATCTATGTCACCGGTTACCGGCACTCCCTTTGCTCTCGCCAGCACTATGGCCTGTTCCCGCAGACTGACTCCGGGACTTACAATCAACTCCGCCGCGTTGCAGAATGTCGAGTCCCGGAATTGTCCCAGCTCGCAGGATATACCGGGGAATTCCTCGACAAACTTTGCCAGCCCGGGGGGTTCTGGCCGACTGTCGGCAACCATGAAGGGTACGCCACGTTCCCGGAAAAACCTGGCACAGGACAATCCGGTCTTTCCCAGCCCTACAATCACCGATATTTTCTCGTCACTGCGTTCTGCCAACAATTTAATTCCGGCCATCTCTATCGTAATTTCAGAGTAGCCAGTCCGAACAGCACCAGCATTACCGTAATAATCCAGAAGCGCACAATTACCCTCGGCTCAGGCCACCCCTTCAACTCGAAATGGTGATGAAGGGGTGCCATACGAAAAATCCGGCGGCCTGTGAGTTTGAATGAAGCGACTTGCAGAATTACCGACACGGTCTCCATTACAAAAACTCCGCCCATGATGAACAGGATGATCTCGTGGCGAGATACTATCGCCATGGTCCCCAGAGCGGCACCCAGGGCCAACGCCCCCACGTCGCCCATGAAGACCTGAGCAGGATAGGTATTGAACCAAAGGAATCCAAGACCGGCACCAAGCAGGGCACCGGAAAAAATCACCACCTCCCCGGCTCCAACAATGTAGGGAATGTTCAGATATTCCGAGAACACCACATTTCCGCTCAGGTAAGCAATTACGCCAAGCGCCCCACCGACCATAACCGTTGGCAGGATTGCGAGCCCATCGAGACCATCAGTGAGGTTTACTGCATTGCTGCTTCCCACGATAACGAAATAACTGACCAGTATGTAAACGAATCCCACGTCAAGTGCGACATCTTTGAAAAACGGGACGATATAGGACAGTTCCGCGATCCCTGGGCCGGAATGGTATAGCCAGCATGCGGCGACCACTCCGATGGCTGACTGCCAGAAGTATTTCCATTTCGCCGACAGTCCCCTGGGATTCTTGCGAAAAACCTTGCGGTAATCGTCGACCCAGCCTATCGCGCCGAAAGCCATGGTAACCAGCAGGACAATCCAGACGTAGTGGTTCTGCAGGTCACTCCAGATCAGCGTACTCAGTCCGATGCTGACCAGGATTAGCGCACCGCCCATAGTCGGCGTACCAGCCTTGCTGAAATGAGTCTCAGGGCCATCATCCCTCACTACCTGACCGATCTGGTGATGTTGAGCCTGCGAATCATGAACGGACCAATCATCAGAGAGACACCCAGTGCCGTGAGCACACTGAAAATTGTCCTCACGGTGATGTACTGGAGGACAGCGAAGTTGCTGTCAATTTGCATCAGGTATTCAGACAACCAGACAAGCATAGTTAGCCTCTATCTTTTTTTCCGTCATCCCGGCTGCGCCCCAATGCCCGGACAATCTCATCCATCCCGGCACTCCTAGACCCTTTTACCAGAACAGTCGAACCGATTCGCAACCTGTCCTTGCAGGCATCTATAATCTCGTGTTTGTCGTCGAAATGTCGGCCGCCGTGGCCAAACGTTAGAGTACTTTCACGGCTGACCTTGCCTATACTCCAGACTTCATCCACACCGTCCAGCCTCGCGTACTCACCCAGTTCCCGGTGAGCCACTTCGGTGATCTCACCCAGTTCAGCCATGTCTCCCACGATCAGAATCCGTCTGACTGGAAATCCCTGCGAGTACATCGATTGCCGCCTTAAAGGACTCTGGGACTGGCGTTGTAACTGTCGTCGATAAGGCATCCACCGAGATCGGTGTCTACCATGTGAAGGCGGCCATTGAACGGCCTGATACTCTCAAGACCGCCCTTGAATTATCGAGGTTGGCTCCCGCTTCCATGGCAACGGCCGCTGCAGCCACGGCATTGCCGATATTGTGAAGCCCCAACAGATTCAAATTGACGACATGCCCACCGTCCGGGTGTTCAGCGTAAAACAGAGCCCGCCTTCCCCGAAGATGCTGTACGTGCTCGGCGTAATAGTCTGCCTTGGTGTTGCCGACAGAGAAGCTGACGATTCGCCGGTCCGCAGCCCGCTTGCTCCAGACCTCAAAAAAAGTATCGTCCCGGTTCAATACCAGGGTGCCACCGGACCGAGACCGTCGATAATTTCTCCCTTGGCAGCGACTACCTCTCTAGACTGCCAAACCCTTCGATATGGGCTCGCGCCGCATTGGTAATAATGGCGACATCCGGCTTGAACCAGATTGACACTGTAGGCAATTTCCCCGCCATGGTTGGCACCCATTTCGATGACCCCGAACCGGTGTTCACCCTCCAGTGAACTGCAACAAGGTCAGCGGTACCCCGATCGCATTGTTGAGGTTGCCTTGTGTCACCAGCGTTTCACCAGCAACCGACAGAATTGCGCCGGCCATTTCCTTTACCGTTGTCTTACCCTGACTGCCGGTGATACCTGCCACTCGCGCGGTGGAGGCCTGCCGGTTGATTGCCGCGAGCTGACCGAGCGCAAGCGTGGTATCCTCGACCACCAGTTGCGGTAGTGCCGGCATTGATGGTGACTGACGATGGCCCCACAGGCACCTTTCCGCTCGGCGTCAGCTACAAATCGTTGCCATCGAAGTTCGCTCCTTTTATGGCTACGTACAAGTCACCGGCCTGCAGTGCCTGGTGTCGATGGAGACCGAAGTAAACTGCACATCCCGGCCGGTGAATTCTCCACCCAGCGCATCGGCAATATCCTTCAGACGCATCGCCCCGATCAATTTCGCCCCGCCTTGTCTCAACGCTCTGCTGATCGTGCAAAGCCAGGCGTACCTGACTGGCATCGCTGAATACCGTTTTTCGTCCGCCGATATCCTGGTAGTTTTCATGCCCCTTCCCAGCCACCAGCACAATATCCCCGGGCGGGCGGTTGCGATGGCCTGTTCGATCGCGGAAGCTCCGGTCACGAATCACCTGCACGTCCCCAGATTCTTCGATGCCGGACAGGATATGGCGGACGATGTCCTCACCATTTTCATGGCGGGGATTGTCATCAGTAACTACCAGCCTGTTGGCAAAGGCCCTGGCAATCTCCCCCATCATCGGTCTCTTGCCTCTATCGCGATTACCACCACACCCGAACACACACCAGACTTCGCCATCGAAGTGATCGCGAATCGCCAGCAGTGCACTCCTCAGCCCTTCCGGGGTATGTGCGTAATCGACGATGCAGGTCAGTTCGTCGCTACTGCCGATGATTTCCATTCTCCCGTTTACCGGTCTAATAGACGAAACGCTGACCAGTAACTTGTCCAGATCCACGGCTCCTGTTCTTTCGTAATAACTAAGCAACGTGGTAATGACGGCAAGCACGTTGCTGATATTGAAATAACCGAACAGGGAACATCTGATATTTCCTTCACCATAGGAGTGACCACCTTGCGCTTTGAACCCATGCCTGTCCAGTTCACAGCTTTTCGCGTGAACTGTAGTCGTGTGATTATCCAGGCTGTAAGTCAGAATTTTCACATCCCGTGACACGGCATCCATCATGTACAGCCCGTAGCTGTCGTCAAGGTTGATAATTGCCGCATTCAGGCCGGGGAAGGTGAAAAGTTTTCGCTTGTTCTCAGCATAGTTCTCCATACTTTCGTGATAGTCCAGGTGGTCCCGGGACAGGTTCGTAAACAAGGCCATGTCGAATTGAACTGCCTGAACCCGATGCTGGTGCAGGCCGACCGAGGAGACTTCCATCGCCACGGCATCGACGCCTTCTCGCCTCAGTTCTGCCAGCGCCATCTGGGCAACCACCGCATCCGGTGTTGTATGCGGGGTCTGCTTTAGACGGTCGACTTTCCCGTATCCCAGCGTCCCCATCACTCCAGCATTGACACCACCCGCTTCCAGAACCTGGGCAATGAACTGACTACAACTGGTCTTACCATTTGTTCCAGTTATTCCAATAACCTGCAGGCTGGCACTTGGATTGCCATAATATCTTCCCTGCTATTTCACTGATTCTGGAGGCAAGATTATCAATCGCGATAACCGACACGCTGCCACGGTATTGAATGCCCTGCCAATCGCCTCCGGATTCGGCAAGCACCGCAGCCACTCCCTTGCTAAGTGCATAGTCGATGAATTCCCTGGCATCATGATTACGCCCGAAGCAGGCGATGAACAGATCACCGGCCTGCAGAAGCCTGCTGTCCATCTTTACTCCAGATACCGCTACGCTCAACTCTGGTGGCAAGGGTTCAGGTAATTCCACCAGGCCGGAGATAAGTTGCCCCAGTGAGACTGCACTCACGATATCTTCTGCTGTGTCCATAAAGCGGAATCAGGTTTCCCCTGCCCCCTTTGCTGCTGTCATCAAGTCTGGCGGAACGTTCATCAGTCGCATAGCCCCGGCAGCAATACGCGAAAATACCGGCGCAGCGACTTGCCCCCCATAATGTTCCTCACCCTTGGGCTCATTCACAACTACCACAACAACAATCCGGGGATTGGTTGCCGGTGCCATGCCAACGAAAAATGAATTATGAATATTCTCTTCATAACCATTTTCACCCACTACCCGGGCAGTCCCTGTTTTACCGGCAACAGAGTAAAAAGGTACACGCGCATCAACAGCAGTTCCGCCTTTAGCCGGATCGACAACTGTTTCTAACATTGTGATTAACTGGCGGCTGATTCTTTCACCCATAACCTGCTGGCGCGGTAAATTTTCGACTTCCTGCTCGTTTAACTGCAGTAGGGAAAGTGGCTTTTTCACTCCACCATCCGCCAAAACAAGATAAGCCTGGGCAAGTTGTAAAGCCGAAGACGATAGCCCATAGCCATAAGGAGAGGGTTGCTGTTTCAATGCGACTCCAGCCGTTTCGAATCGAAGGCAATAGGCCGCCCCGCTCGCCGGGAAAACCTATTCCGGTAACTTCCCCAAACCCAACTCTGGCAAGCATATCTCTGATAACATCCGGGCCCAGTTGCAATGCTATCTTGGCTGATCCAACATTACTGGACTTGGTAATAATTCTTTTCTAAATCTCAATGTTCCATAATTAACACTGTCTCTGACTTCATCTCTTCCCACCATCATCCAGCCGCGGGTTTCAATAAGTCGTTGTAGGCTCAAAGATGCCGCTTTCCAGTGCCGCAGCAATAGTAAATGCCTTGATAGTCGAACCCGGCTCAAAAACATCGGTGACGGCCCGATTACGCACAACATTGAAGTCGCTGATACTGCTCTTGTTATTTGGGTTATAGGATGGTTGATTGACCATTGCCAGCACTTCGCCACTAGCGACATCCAGAACCACTGCAGTTGCGGATTTTGCCCGGCGCTTAATGAACTCCGCCTTGAGTTCCCGATAGGCCAGGTTCTGAATTCTGGAATCAATACTCAGTTGCAGATTGTTGCCCCGGCTGCGCTGTTTCCAGAATCACTAACTCTTCGATGATATTGCCACGACGATCCTTCATGACTCTGACTGCTGCCATGTCTTCCACTTAACCAGTCTTCGTAGGCCAGTTCCAGGCCTTCCTGCCCCTGATCGTCAACATTGGTAAAGCCGACCAGGTGAGCACTCACCTCACCCTGAGGGTAGTAGCGCTGGTATTCCTGCTGGGCGTACACACCTCGCAGACCCATTGCCAGAACCGTGTCCGCATCAGCAGGCGACAAACGTCGTTTAACATACAAAAACTCACGTTCCGCATTAGCAGTGACATTATTGGCCAGCACTTCTTCGTTCAGACCCATCGCCCTGGCAAGTTTTCCGATAGACTCTGGATCATTGGCAATCTGACGAGGGTTTACCCAGATGGATTTCACTGGCGTACTTACCGCCATGGGCTCACCATTACGATCAGTTATAATCCCTCTGTGCGCGACAATAGGCTCTGTCCGTATTGTTCGGGCATCACCCTGACCCTGGAGAAAATCTCGCTCCACAATATGGAGGTTGCCGACTTTCCAGCCGATAACAGCCCACGCACAGAATCAGGGTGAAGTACACCAGATACAGACGCCAGGCACCTGCGGTCTTTTTTTTCGGACTGTCTAGGCTCATTTTCCACCATGACGATTTTTTCAACTTCAGGAATCTGCATACCCAGAAGCTCAGTAGCACGTTGCTCGACGCGCCCACCGACACCAAGAGTGCTTTGTTCGATCAACAACTGCCCCCACTGAATGTCCAGTTTATTGGCCTGATCCCTGAGGACCTGTAATTCGTTGAACAACACCCGGTCCCGGTGAGTGAGATAAACTACCGACAGGCCAGAAAACAACACCAGCGTCAACAGCAGCAACGCCGACGCCAGGGATGCACCACGTCTTAAGACCAACCAGGCCACACGGAATCGGGACGCCGACCTGCCTGGCGCGGATCCCTGTTTCTTTGTTCGATGTGCATCATACGCGATTCCGCCAAATCATCCGCTCAGGCAATTCGCTCGGCAACCCGCATGATCGCGCTTCTGGACCGCGGATTTCTCGAGATTTCGATGTCATCGGGACGCATGGGCTTACCTATTGCCTTGAGCGTTGGCCTCAATTCACTGTGCATAACCGGCAGATCTCTTGGAAAGCTATCCCCTTTTGTCTGCAACGATATGAATTTCTTAACTATTTTATCTTCAAGTGAATGAAAGCTTATAACCACCAGGCGGCCGCCGATACGCAGAACCTGCAGGGCCTCCCCCAGCACCTGTCGAAGGGCTTCGAGTTCTCGATTAATGTAAATTCGAATACCCTGAAACGCGCGGGTTGCCGGGTGTTTATCGCGTTCCCAGCTGGGATTGGCCTGCTTTATGATTTCTGCCAGCCGGGCAGTCCGCTCGATCGGCTGTTCACCTCGGGCCATTACAATTGCTCTGGCCATGCGCCGTGCAAAGCGTTCCTCACCGTACTGGTTCAACACGCTGGCAATAACTTTCTCTCCGGCGGTATTCAACCACTGCGCCGCACTTGGCCCGACTTGAGGATTCATTCGCATGTCCAGTGGGCCGTCCTGCTGAAAGCTGAACCCCCGACTGGCGTCGTCCAGCTGAGGTGACGAAACGCCGAGGTCCAGCAAAATCCCACTTACTTTGCCCATCAATCCATGAGACTCGGCGAATGCGGTCAGATCGGCGAAATTCCTACCCGTAATTGAAAAGCGTGGATCTTGTGCCGCAAGTACGCAGTCCGGCCTCCACTGCCGAAGGATCGTGGTCGAGTGCATATAACCGTCCTCCTTCCCCCAGCGCTTTCAGGATCCGCCGGGAATGCCCTCCGCGCCCGAATGTCCCGTCGATGTAACAGCCGGAGCGATCCACAAGCAACGCATTGACCGCCGGCTCCAACAGCACGCTGTGGTGAGCATAATCTTCTCTCATGGCGCTACTCTCGAATCAAAGGGACAGGGATTGCAGATCTTCCGGAATGTCGTCTCCCTCGGTTTCGGCCTCCGACAGCCATTCCTCCCGCTGCCTGGTCCAGTTATCCAGATCCCAGAGTTCCAGTTTCTTACCCTGGCCGATCAGGGCAATGTGTTTTTCCAGCCCGGCGTATTCGCGCAGCGCCTGGGGCAGGAGAATTCTGCCACTGTTGTCCAGCTCCAGATCAGTGGCATGACCGATTAACAGGCGCTGCACCCTGCGTGAGCTCGGATTGAAACTGGGAAGTGATTCGATCTTTCGCTGGATTTCTTCCCATTCATGGACCGGGTAGAGGAGTAGACACCGGGCGCTGGTATCAATCGTTGCCACCAGGTGTCCGCCACAATGGCTCTGCAGTTGATCCCGATACCTGGAAGGCATAGCCATACGCCCCTTGGCATCAAGGTTTATGGTATTGACACCACGAAACACAGCTGTCCCCGTAAGTTGCCAGTTTCTATCGGTGGAGATTTTTCCCTATTTACCCACCAGAATCCCACTTGGATGCAAATAATCCCACTTTTCCCCACTTTTTGACACTATAGGAGCAGCCTGAATTTTCTGCAAGCACTTATTGGAAAAATAATTAAAGAAAAAGCCGGATGTGGACGACAGGGTTTTTTATGTGTCGGAAAATTCGCAATTGACTGCGGGGAAGTTCAGCGTGCACTCCCGTGGCCATCCGAATGGCCCGGGACCGCAACCGGACCGGGCGTCCAGAGAAGAAGGAAGCGCCGTCAGCTCAATGGCTGGAACGACGGAGTGGAGCCGCCCGGTTCTGGGAGCTTGAAAAAAATTGAGTCAGCCTGTAAGCCGGGTTCTGTCGGGGACAGTTATTCATCTACAACCCGTGTCGCCACGGGCCTCTAGCAGCCTACCCGAATCCAGTGCGAGCCACACCATAGGATTCCTATTTGGCCTTGCTCCGGGTGGGGTTTACCAAGCCACGCACTGTTACCAGCCGCGCGGTGCGCTCTTACCGCACCATTTCACCCTTACCTGACCGCTTTCGAGAGTGGCCGGGCGGTATACTTTCTGTTGCACTTTCCGTGGATTCACATCCCCCAGGAGTTACCTGGCACCCTGCTCTATGGAGCCCGGACTTTCCTCTCCCTGACACTCCTTTCGAAGCGACAGGCAGCAACTGCCCGGCTGACTCGTCACCAGTGTATTGCAGTTACCAGCGACTCACAAGCAGCGTTGCCGATCCAGGACCTGCTGATGGCCCTGGTGTTGTCAGGATCCCGGGTCAGTGCCAGAGTTTTCATGCAGAGCTGCTTTGTACAGCGCATTCCTGGAGGCACCGGTAATCTCAGCGGCCAGACGGGCGGCCCGGTTCAGTGACAGATCAGAACTCAGCATACGTAACACTCTGAGTCCCTCGCGCATTTTTTCATCACGTTGGTCAACCCGGGGCTGTCCCGCAAGCACCAGCACGAATTCACCTTTCTGCTGTTGCGGCTCGCTGCGCAGCCAATCGAGAACCTCCGCCAAGGTCGCAAGTCGGGAGGTTTCATATTTCTTGGTCAGCTCACGCCCGAGACAAAGCTCCCGGTCAGATCCCATTACAGTCTTCAGATCTTCAATGCTCTCCACGATCCGATGAGGCGCCTCATAAAAAATCAGAGTACGCGCTTCTCCTGCAAGTTCTTTCAGGCGGGTAATCCGGGATCGTGTCCGGGCAGGAAGGAATCCTTCGAATACAAAGCGGTCGCTGGGCAATCCGGAAACCGACAAAGCTGCAATTACTGCACTGGCCCCGGGAATCGGCACCACCGGGATCCCCGAAAGTCGCGCAAGCCTGACCAGTTCATACCCTGGATCCGAAATACAGGGTGTTCCCGCATCGGAAACCAGCGCCAGCGACCGGCCATGACGCAATCGCTCCAACAATCCTTTAAGTCGGTCAGAGGAGCTGAAATCATGGAAGGAAATCAGCGGGGTACGGATACCCAGTGCATCAAGTAACCGGGCACTGTGCCGGGTATCTTCAGCCACAACCAGGTCCACCTGTCCAAGCACGGAAATCCCTCGCGCAGTGATGTCCTGCAGGTTGCCGAGGGGTGTAGCAACGACATATAGAACACCGGAGTCAATTTTATTACCGGAAATCAAAATGTGTTCACTCTCCATCCAGGGAACCCTGTTCCAATTATCCCCGGCATTATGCCCGCATCGGCGGTAGTCTTGATATCCAGTTGATTTGTTACCGTAGGTCTGCTTCGGTATTAGTCTTTTAGGAATCCCACTTCGTCCTGTGACCAGACCGCGGTCCCGTTGTTCGATAACAAGACCGAGGGAACCCTTCATTAGCATATTGCACTGCTCGTAGCTATTCGGGCGCAGCCTGACCGGTCTCTTGCTGACACTGCTCCTGCTTGCATCCTGCAATGTCGCCGAATCACCAGTCACGATGCCACAGAGCGCTGAACCTGTCGCGCCTCAAACGGCGTCCGGTTATTTGCAACTTGCTGAGCTTAGCGATCAACGCCGCGCCTATAGTTACCGCATCAGTGCCGCTGAGCTGTTTATCTATGATCAACGCTTCGAGCAGGCTCGAGCGGCAGTGGCGGGAATCGACCAGCTGGAATACCTCGAAAGCCCCTTGCAATTGCGCCTGGCAATTGTTCAGGCAGACCTGGCGCTGGCCTCCGCAGACCCTGAGGCAGCTCAGAGCTGGCTGGAAAATGAGTTGACTTCCACCCTGCCGCGGACAGTCACCGGCCCTGCGCCAACAGTTCAACGAGCGGCGCGCACGCGCATTGATAGAGGCGGGCCGATACGAAGAAACGGTGCTCTTGTTGGCCGAATTCAACGGCTATCGCCAGACCGAGGAGATAGTCAGATCCCATGATCTGATCTGGGAGGCTCTGCAGATGCTGTCCGACCTGGAGTTGGCTCAACTTGCGGACCGCGCCGGTAATTACCAGCTTCGCGGCTGGGTGGAACTGGCACGCGCCATGCGCAGCCAGGAACACAGTGTCCCGTCCCAACTCGCTGCCCTGGAACGCTGGGGGTCAGTGTGGAACAGGCATGATGCCCTTAACAGGCTCCCGGCTTCCCTGCAGCAGCTTGCCGCACGGTGTGGCAGAGTCAGTCCCCGCGGCATATAGCCCTGCGTTGCTGCCATTGCAGGAGCAGATCGGGCGCGCAGTACAGGAAGGATTTCTCTCTGCTTAGTATCAGGCCATGGGAAACCGATGGGAGCGTCCCGGCGAGTAGTGTTTCTGACATCCAGCGGCACAAACACAATTCGAGGACTCTATGAAAGCGCTGTTGAATCCGGCGCCGACCTGATAATAGGCCCTCTGAACAAGGAATTGGTCCAACAGCTCAACGGCTTGCCGGCACTCCCGGTGCCGACCCTGGCGCTGAACTACACGGATCTCGAATCCCGCAACTCGGAGATTTTCTACCAGTTCGGGCTCGCATCCGAAGACGAGATTCGCAAGGCGCTCGTTCAGGCCTGGAGCGCGGGCCACCGCAATGCGGCCGTCATAGCGCCAGACAGTGCCGACTATGGACGCCTGCAACAGTCATTCACCACCACCTGGACAGAAATGGGAGGCAATGTTGTAGCAGGTGTCACTTACAATGACGGCGGCGACTATGCAGACACCGTCAAACGACTGCTCGCCATCGACGCCAGCGAAGACCGGGCGGCACGTATTGAAGCACTGCTCCCCCGTGACGATTTCCTGTTCACTCCCTCACGTCGGCAGGATATAGACTTTATCTTTTTGATGGCAAATGCCCGGCAGGGCCGGCAGCTCAAACCCACCTTGGCTTTTATTTTGCCGAGAACATACCCGTTTATGCGCTACCAGCGATTAACGACGGCAGCAGCAACCAGTTGGCCAACCAGGACCTGAACGGAATTATTTTTGCTGATACACCCTGGCTACTGGAACAACACCAATTGAAACAAACCATGGCGCAGGCCTTGCGCCCAACCCAGGGTGCTTTGCAACGATTACGAGCTCTTGGTGTGGACAGCTTCAGGCTTTACACCAGACTCGGACAACTGGCAGCGGGGGACATAGTCAATCTTCGCGGTGTGACCGGCACGCTGTCGATGGAACACAATGGCATTATACAACGGGTTCCACAGACGGCCGTATTCGTCGACGGCCAGGCGGTGCTTCTGGAGCACATCGAAGGAGTGGCACTTTACTGATCAGTTTCTGCCGCTCAGGGACGGGCCATTGAAACTACCCAATCGATTACGCCGACATGAGGGAAGCAAAGCCGAGCGACTGGTCGCCCGGTACTTGTCTGGTTACGGGCTGCAAACCCTCATGCTGAACTATCATTGCCGTCAGGGTGAAATTGACTTGATAGCCAGGGATGGGAATTCGCTGGTGTTCGTCGAAGTACGATTGCGACAAAGTGATACTTACGGCACTCCGGTTGAAACGGTCACGCTGCAGAAACAGACAAGAATCATTCGCTGCGCTCGCTATTTCCTGATGAAAAACCCCCAATGCAATGACATCCCGTGCCGATTTGATATCGTAGGAGTCTCCCCAGCCAGCAATGGCCGGGGATATAATTACCAATGGCTGAAAGATGCATTCCGTTATAGTGAGTAGTTGAATTGTGCCGGATTGACAGTTTCCAGAAGGTTCGAGTTGAAATTCGATCTGACGCTGGCTGGCTGCTCTGAGACACACAAAACAAGTCGGAAATTCTGCCGATAACTAGAGAACCTCTTAGTAAGTCCTACAATGCTCTGCGGGAGTCTGTCGGGCGACGGGTGAGGCGCCTTACGCCGGGAATGGTCACTTCCTTGCCAGGCACGGCAACGAAGCAGCGACGCCCGACAGGCTCCGCCCGAAGGGGCCTTCAGACAAGCCCGCTGGCTTCGTTGCACTGCCTTGACAGGCCGACGCATGCCGGCGGCAATGCGCCTCGCCAGCAGACTTGTCTGAAGGCTAGAGTGTTGTGGGACTTAATCAGAGGGTCCCCAGTAGTGAACAAATGGATCGAGAGTTTCCTCGAGGACAGAATCAGGTGGATTTACAGAAGCGCATCGCGCAACATTTTCAGGCCAGCATAGAGGCCAAGCAGAAAGCGTTGGAGTATGTGGCTCCGGCCATCAGTAACGCCAGCATCCTGTCGGTACAGGCGTTACTTGATGGCAAAAAGATACTGTGTTGTGGCAATGGAGGGTCCGCAGCCGATGCACAACATTTTGCAGCGGAACTCCTCAACCGATTTGAAATCGAAAGACCTGGGTTACCGGCTCTGGCCATTACGACAGACAGTTCAACATTGACATCGATAGCCAACGACTACGATTTCCGGGAGATTTTTTCCAAGCAGGTTCGAGCCCTGGGCAAAGAAGGAGACCTGCTGCTGGCAATCTCTACAAGCGGAAATTCCACCAATGTTGCACAGGCAGTTCATGCGGCACACGAAAGGGAAATGAAGGTAATCGCACTGACTGGCAGGGATGGAGGCGAAATTGCCGGGTTGCTGGCAAGCAGTGATGTGGAAATTCGCGTGCCCGTACAATCCACAGCGAGAGTGCAGGAAGTACATATACTGGCACTGCACTGTCTCTGCGATCTGATCGACATACAGTTATTCGGAGGTGACGATTAATGCGTTATCTGAAAAGTTTGATAATTCTGTTAACTATTGTAGCAGCTTCAGGCTGCACCACCATACTTGTGGAAACAACTGGCCCGGAAGGCTTACTGGAAGATCCGGGTAAACGCACGACCGGTGCCAGAATAGAAGACCAGGCTATTGAAACAAAAGTGATTGTTAACATTAAATCCCAGGAACCACAGCTGCGAAATGCCAATTTCCATGTCACTTCCCACAATGGTGTAGTTCTAATAGTTGGCCAGGTACAGTCGGAGCAGTTGAAAAAGAGAGCTACTGAAATTGCTTCCCAGGCCAGCATCAAAATCAAACGCATCCACAATGAACTGGAAATTATCGGAAAGACCGGCCTGCTGTCCCGAAGCAATGACACCTGGATCAGTACCAAGGTCAGGACTCAGCTGCTGGCAGATAAATCGGTGCCCTCGTCTCAGGTCCGCGTAATCACCGAAAACGGTTCTGTTTACCTGATGGGTTTAGTCAGCGAGGTGCAAGGCGACAACGCGGCGGCCCTGGCAAGGAACATCTCCGGTGTGACTCGGGTCGTGAAGGTTTTTGAATACATCAACTGATATCGAACAATTTCGCAGCGCTTGTGCTAATCAGCCGGGAAATCACTTGACCACCCTGAGGGAGGGTTTCCCCGGCTTCGGTCGCTGAGTATCGGCGGACTTGCCCGGCCCTGGGGGCTGAGGTTCGTTTTCATTGACTTCAAAAAACATTCCCTGCCCGTTTTCCCGGGCATAGATTCCGAGCACAGCCTCGATGGGCACAAATACCTGAAAAGGGATTCCCGCAAACCGGCCCCTGAATTGAATGGCCTTGTTGTCGATATTAAGTGCCTGAACTGCGGTGGGGGAAATATTGAGAATGATCTGGCCGTCCTTGATATGTTCTCTCGGCACCTGCACGTCTTCACCAAGGGCATTGACCAGTATGTAGGGGGTGCTGTCGTTATCCAGTATCCACTCGTAAAGAGCCCGGACCAGGTACGGGCGACTCGAACTCATTGTCATGCCTACACCCCCGGCCTTCGATACACCTTACTGTGAAGCAGGATAGAAATCACTGACTGATTATACCTGCAAGCAGGTGCCAGGGTTAAATCATCTCCTTTTCCTGTTCTGACAGGCTGGACAGTACGGAGTCTCGTTCGAACAGGCGGTCCCGGTAATCAATCAGAGGTTTAACAGTTTTGGATTTTGGTAACTCTATCCCCATTTCCGGTAAGCGCCACAGGATAGGTGTGACACAACAGTCCACGATACTGAATTCGTCGCTCATGAAAAACGGCTTCTCAGCAAATATCGGTGCGATTGACACCAGGCTCTCACGCAGTTCCTTGCGAACCTTGTCCTGCGATGCCGCACTTCCCTTGCCGGACATCAGAGTATCCACCAACGAACACCAGTCCCGGCCGATTCGATAGATCCACAACCGACTTTGCGCACGGGCAACCGGGTACACTGGAAAAAGAGGCGGATGGGGAAACCTCTCATCCAGATACTCCATCATGATATTTGGCTCATAGAGAACCAGGTCCCTGTCAACCAGTGTGGGCAGGCTGTTATAAGGATTCAGAGTAGTAAGGTCTTCAGGTTTGTTTTCGGGATCGACATCGATAGTCTCAACCGTAACGCCTTTCTCCGAAAGCACGATTCGCACTCGGTGACTATAATGACTCCTGCCATCGGAATAAAAGGTCATCGATGACCGCTTAGCTACCACACCCATAATTTTTCCTCTGCCCAAGAGCTGTCAGTGGTAATCCTTGCTGAACTCCCTGGCCGTCGCCCACACGAACCCGTAAAGCACGACAAGGAAAAGCAGGACCCAGACACCAATATCCTTGCGATGTTCCCTGACAGGCTCACCAATGTAATACAGGAAATTGACGATATCAGTAACGACCTGGTCAAATTCCTCTTCGGACAGTGAGCCGGTTCCGTCGACGTGCTGAAGTTCGCACGACTCTCCTCCATGCTCGTCAGCATGAATTTCGCACTCGACATCCCCCTGAAGTTCATGCAGAACGTTTGGCATACCGACATTGGCGAAAATTGTATTGTTGGCACCAAAAGGTCTGGACTCATCGTTATAAAACGATTTCAGGTAGGTATAGAGCCAGTCCGCGGACCGCACGCGACCGATAAGAGTCAGATCTGGCGGAGGGGCACCAAACCATACTTTGGCATCGTCTATGGTCATGGCGTTTTCCATCAGGTCCCCGATGGCGGCATCGTTGAAAATCAGATTTTCCGTCACCAGGTCGGCAGTAACAGCCAGATCATCGGCGGTTCGCTGATATCGGGCATACTGCAGGGAATGACAGCCCACACAATAGTTCATGTAGTATTTCCAGCCCCTCTGCAGCGAATTCTTGTCTTCAAAGTCGACTGCCGCGTGCTCCAGATCCAGATTTTCTGCCTCCGCCGCTACCGCAGTCAGCGGGATAAACACCAGGGCAATCAACAGCACCAGCGTGATGGCTAACTGTGGCAAGGTAATCCAGCGCCCCATTGTGACACGTTCGGGCACCGGAAAGGTCTTTTCTTTTCTGGTGTACCACGGCATCAGGATAAAATAACTGAAATACACTACCGTCATTACCTGAGCCAGGAAAGTCTTGGCAGGACTGACGGTCTGCGTACCCAGGACGCCTAAAATCAGGAAACTGACAACGAAAAGGAGTAGCGCGACCCGACTGTACCACCCTTTGTAGCGCATGGAATTTACGGGACTTTTATCCAACCATGGCAGCACGAATAGAATCGCAATAGCGCTGAACATCACGATAAGGCCCCAGAATTTGGCGTCAATACCCAGCAACGGATAGGTAACTGCCCGCAACATGGAATAGAACGGTGTGTAATACCACACTGGAGGCACGTGCTCAGGTGTCTTGAGCGGGTCCGCTTCCTGAAAATTCGCGATTTCCAGGAAGTAGCCACCCATTTCAGGGGCAAAGAAAACCACGAAGCAGAACACAAAAAGGAATACGATTATTGCCGGTAGATCATGGTACAAAGTGTAGTAAGGGTGGAATGGGACTGCGTCCAGGGGGACACCGTCAGGCCCTTTGTTCTTCTTGATATCCACGCCATCTGGATTGTTGGAGCCCACTTCATGAAGCGCCAGAATATGGAGGACTACCAGTGCCAGAAGCACAATGGGCAACGCAACGACGTGCAGTGCAAAAAATCGGTTCAGGGTAGCGTCAGAAATCAGAAAATCGCCTCGTACCCAGATCAGCAGGTCATCGCCTATGATCGGAATGGCACCCACCAGAGACACAATAACGTTGGCCCCCCAATAGGACATTTGACCCCATGGCAATACGTAGCCCATGAATCCTTCCATCACCAGCACCAGGTAAATAGCCATTCCAAATACCCAGATCAGTTCTCGCGGCTTTTTGTAGGAGCCGTACATCAGTCCGCGAAACATATGCAGGTATACCACCAGGAAGAAGGCGGAAGCGCCGGTAGAGTGCAGGTAGCGAAGTAGCCAGCCGAAATTTACATCGCGCATGATGTATTCAACGGAGGCGAATGCGTCGTCTGCACTGGCGGTGTAATTCATGGTGAGCCAGATACCGGTCAGCAGTTGCAGAACCAGCACCACCATGGAAAGCACACCAAAGAAATACCAGAAATTGAAATTCTTGGGAGCGTAATATTTACTCAGATGCTTTTCCCAGGCAGTTACGATGGGAAGGCGCGCATCCACCCAGTCCCTGAATCCGATCAGGCCCGTTACCAGCTTGCCATGGTCCGCGGCAGTGCCGGACTCGGTGTTAGTCTCATTCATGACTTTTGGTGTCTCACTCATATTCGCTCATGCCGGGTTCTCCTCGTCTACGCCGACAACGAGAACATTGTCATTTTCAAATGAATAAGGGGGAACCTCCATATTCCGCGAGGCTGGCGACCCGCTGTAGACGCGTCCCGCCAGGTCAAAGCGGGAGCCATGACAGGGGCAGAAAAACCCACCATTCCAATTGGGATCGAACGGTTCGGCCTGTAACTCGATATGTGGCGTTGGAGAACAGAACAGATGTGGGCACAAACCCACCAGCACAAGGATTTCCGGGCGACGGGAGCGGTAGACATTCTGTGCGTATGCAGGCTGCTCCGGTTGTTCCGAATCTGGATCCGTCAACCGATCAGCCATGGAGGTAAGGGCTTCGAGTGCCTCTTCCGTGCGCTTTACAATGAAGATCGGCCGTCCGCGCCAGGCGGGGATGGGTCCCAGAATTTCACCTTCCTGGAGCCTGCTTACATCGATACGAACCGGGGCACCAGCCGCCCTCGCTCTGGCGCTCGGGTTCCAGGAACCGACAAAGGGTACAGCTGCCCCTACGACTCCAACTGCACCAACGGCAGAAGTAGAACCCACCAAAAAACGCCTGCGGCCAGTATTAGTACTGTCGTCAGTCACCTTTTAAATCTCCTGTCAGAGCCAGCTAATTCAAATTCAAGCATTGAGCCGGTGTGCAGCTGTCGAAATTCGGGGAGAGCCGCTGTCTGGGTCAATTTGCTCAAGTGTGGAATCGGATTATGATCGCCTGCAATGAGGCCAGCAAAACCGGCCGCATGTTAGTTAATTTTGCTAGTTTTTTCAAGTGGAGTTTATTTAGTGCAGGCTGAGAGATGGCCAATATTCCCAAGCTAACACACTGTTTTAGAATAAAAAAACGCCGAACCCCATGGGCGGGCCGGCGTCGAATTAGACACAGGTCTGTAAACTAGAAACTGATTAGCGCTTGGAAAACTGTGGCTTCTTTCTCGCCTTGCGGAGACCGACTTTCTTGCGTTCCACAGCTCTGGCATCCCGGGTAACGAACCCGGCTTTACGTAAAGTGGGTCGCAACTCCTCGTCATACTCTATCAGAGCTCTGGTAATGCCATGCCTGATTGCGCCTGCCTGGCCGAAACTGCCGCCACCGCGAACGGTGACATCGATATCGAATTTTTCTGACATTTCAACCAGTTCCAGAGGTTGCCGGACGATCATGCGCGCAACCTGCCGTCCAAAGAAGCCATCCAGGGGGCGTTTGTTAACAGTGATGTTGCCAGAGCCACTCTTCAGGAAGACTCTCGCCGTCGAAGTCTTGCGTCGACCAGTTCCGTAATATTGAGTCGCAGCCATAGAGCGCGTTATACCTCTTTATATTTCAATCGGTTGGGGTTGCTGGGCACTGTGGGGATGTTCCGGCCCTGCGTAAACTTTGAGCTTTTTGAACATAGCCCGTCCCAGCGGCGTACGCGGCAGCATACCTTTGACCGCCAGCCTGATGATGTTTTCCGGCGCTTTCTGTTGCAATTCGCTGAAGGAGTGGGTCTTCAGGCCACCAGGAAACCCGGAGTGGGCGTGATACATTTTATCCTCGGCTTTGTTGCCGGTTACCTGGACCTTTTCGGCATTTATCACGACGATATAATCGCCGGTATCCACATGAGGCGTATATTCGGGTTTATGCTTACCACGCAATCGAGTGGATATTGCTGTCGCCATGCGACCCAATGTCAATCCGTCTGCGTCGATAATCAGCCAGTTCTGCTCAACTTGACCTGGTTTTGCACTGTAAGTTTTCATCGTCTAACGCCTGATTTCTGGAGCCTTGATACAAGGAGCGCGAATACTACCGGAGCATCGGTGAATATTCAATAGCCCCGGCAAGAAAATTGCCCGACAGCCACGCCCCGCGGGCTTGCTGGACTCAGAACTGTACCGCAGACCTGCGCTATTTGCCCAGCGTTTATTCAGCCAGATGGGGGCGGGACAGATAATCATGAGACTGCATCTCCAGCAGGCGACTGACGGTGCGCTGGAATTCCATCCGCATACCGGTGCCGGTATAGAGGGCATTCATGGGCACCGCTGCGGTCATGATCAATTTCACACCGCGATCGTAGAACTCGTCCACCAGGTTGACAAACCGTCTGGCCTGGTCTTCACGTTCCGGACCCAACAGCGGCACATTACCCACCAGCACCGCATGGTAGATTCTGGCAAGCTCAATATAGTCGAGCACACTCCTCGGCCCACCACAAAGCTGGTCGAAGTCAAACCAGGCAACATCATCGGAGAGGTACCGGGTGCGGATATAACGCCCCAGAATTTCGATCTCCCGATTCTGTTCAGCTGCGGCGAAATCCGGTGCCAGAGTGGTGAAAGTTTCCTGCAGCATTGCAATACCAGCGGCATCCAGAGGGTGATGGTACAGCTCCGCGCGACTCAGATTCCGCAAACGGTAGTCGGTGCCCCCTTCCAGATGACAGACCTCGAGATGGTCACCAATGAGCTTGATGGCGGGCAGAAACCTGTCACGCTGCAGACCGTTCTCATAAAGCCGCCCAGGTTCTATATTCGACGTGGTGACCATCACCACACCACTCTCGAACAATGCCTCCAGCAGCCCGGCGAGGATCATGGCATCACCGATGTCGGAAACAAAAAATTCGTCCAGGCAGAATACCGTCGCCTGCTCGGCCATGCGCCTGGCAACCTGCCGCAAGGGATCCTTCTCACCTTTACAATCGCGCAGATCTTGATGGACACGCCGCATGAACCGATGAAAATGAGTTCGTTGCTTGTCAGGAAACGGCAGGGCATCATGAAAAACGTCCATCAGGTAGGTCTTGCCTCGTCCCACTCCGCCCCAGAAATAGAGGCCACGCGGGCTGCGGGGTTTGTTACCGTTGCGCAGTCTGTGCAGCAAGGTTTTGAGAGTGCGGGATTCTGATTCCCGACGGGAAATCAGGGTCCGGTAGAGCCCTTCGAGCCTGCTGACAGCCTGATGCTGTGCCTCGTCTGCCTGAATCAATCCTTCATCGAGGTCCCGTTGATAGCGTTGCTGAGGTGTCATGGATGGTCGAACGAAATCAGATGCAGGGGAAATGACGAATCGGAGGATTGTAAAGTAAAATTTTTTACGGCGAAACGCTGCCAGACCAGTTATACTACCTCGCTCATGCAATCTAATAAAAATATAAAATTCAAATAAATCCAATCTAATTAAAGGCTGCATAATTTATGGTTTGGTTAATCGCAATTGGTTGCCTCGCTCTAGGCATTATTGTGGGAGCATTGTCTGCAAATCGCCTGAGCGGGACTCCAACACGTATCAAGGAGCTTGAGGGCCAGGTCAAGGGCCTGGAGGAACGTCACGATCAGTACAAGGACGACGTCAGCGAGCACTTCAACGTGACCGCGGACCTGGTTCAACAACTTACCCAGAGTTACCGGGATGTGTATCAGCATCTTGCGGCGGGAGCACAGGATCTGTGCACTGCGGAGGTAGCCAACAAGCTGTTGCCTGCGGGAGCGGACGCAGTATTTGACACCGCGGGCTCACGAGACGAAGCGCTCGGGTTTACGCCGCCAAAAGACTATGCCACCAAGCTGTCCCCAGACCAGAAAGGCGCGCTGGCCGAGGACTTTGGACTTGAGAAGGCCAGTCTGAGCACAATGACAGTGCCTCCGCAGGAAGAATCCGCTGAACAGGAAGAACTGGCTGATGAATCTGACAGGAATGTGAGCGAGAATACGTCCGAATCCGAGGGCGAAGAGGAAGCTGCTACGGAAGGGGACGACGACGAACCACAGCCCGAAGACCACGACCCCCTCCCTGTCCGCAGAATCGGACGATGAGCAGCGACACATCACCGAAGCGGATGACGAGCAGCAAATCACGACGGAAGCGGGTGAGGATGACGATGAGGTTGAAGTTGAGGTCGAGGATCAGGATGACGAGGCTGAGAAGGATGATACCGTCGGGGAAGATAGCGAATCCTCAGACGATTCCGGGGGAAAAAAGAGTCGATACGAACTTAGTGATGACCGGTAGTCGACCATCTGAATGGCGGGGGCGGCTCGCCGCCTCGTTGCCTATTCTGTCAGGTCTGCCAGGTCTGCCAGGCTTTGCCCCGATTTCACCGCGAATTGTTCGACCTCTTCAATAGCTACGATGGCCGAATACAGCCTTACTCATCTCAAGCAACTCGAAGCTGAGAGCATCCATATCATCCGGGAGGTTGCATCCGAATTCAACAACCCGGTAATGCTCTATTCCATAGGCAAGGATTCCTCGGTCATGTTACACCTGGCCCTCAAGGCCTTTTACCCGGGGAAACCGCCGTTCTCTTTCATGCACGTTGACACCACCTGGAAGTTCCGGGAAATGATCGAGTTCCGGGACCGGCAGATGGAAAAACTGGGCCTCAACCTGATTGTACACATCAATCAGGAGGGAGTGAAAGCCGGCGTCGGGCCTTTTACACACGGTAGCGAAAAACATACCGACATCATGAAAACCCAGGCCCTCAAGCAGGCCCTGGACAAATACCGGTTCGACGCCGCATTCGGAGGCGGACGCCGGGACGAAGAAAAATCCAGGGCCAAGGAAAGGATTTTTTCCTTTCGGGACCGGAATCATCAGTGGGATCCGAAAAACCAGCGCCCGGAGCTGTGGAACATTTACAACTGTAAAATCAACAAGGGTGAAAGCATCCGGGTCTTCCCGCTGTCAAACTGGACTGAATTGGACATCTGGCAATACATTCACCTCAACAACATCGATATCGTGCCGCTTTACTTCGCCAAGCCCAGGCCGGTGGTAAACATGGATGGCGTGGACATTCTCGTAGACGATGATCGCATGCCGATCATGGATGAAAGTCAGGTACGGATTAAAACCGTCAGGTTTCGCACTCTGGGGTGCTACCCTCTGACCGGTGCGGTGGAATCCAGTGCCACAACATTACCGGAAATCATCCAGGAGATGTTGCTGACTACCAGCTCGGAGCGTCAGGGCCGCCTCATTGACACAGATTCCGCCGGGTCCATGGAGGAAAAGAAACGCAAGGGCTATTTCTAACCGCTTGGCTGGCGCAATCACCGTATATCCCATTTTTCACGAAAAACCTCAATGTCTCACCAATCTGAACTGATCGCTACAGATATCAATGCCTACCTCGCCCAACACGAGAGGAAGGAGCTGCTGCGGCTGCTGACCTGCGGTAGCGTCGATGATGGCAAGAGTACCCTGATAGGCCGCCTGCTTCATGACTCCAAAATGATCTACGAAGATCAACTGGCCGCCATCCGGGCCGACAGCGCAAAATCCGGCACCGTGGAGGGCGGCATGGATCTGGCCTTGCTTGTGGACGGCCTGCAGGCGGAACGGGAGCAGGGAATTACTATCGATGTCGCCTACCGGTTCTTCTCGACTGCCCGGCGTAAATTCATCATTGCCGACACACCCGGTCATGAACAGTACACCCGCAACATGGCTACCGGCGCGTCAAACTGCGATCTGGCAATCATCCTTATTGACGCTCGCAATGGCGTTCAGACCCAGACCCGACGACACAGCTATATCGCTTCCCTGCTGGGCATAAGGCACGTAATCGTAGCCATCAACAAGATGGACCTCATGGACTACCGCCAGGACGTGTTCGAACGAATCCGAGACGACTATCTGAATTTTGTCAGGAAACTGGACCTCCCGGATATCCGATTCCTGCCAATTTCGGCGCTACTGGGCGACAACGTGGTGAACCGCAGTGATTCAATGCCATGGTTCGATGGTGCGGCGCTGATGGAAACTCTGGAAACCGTGGAAATTGCCGCCGACAGGAACTTTCGCGATCTGCGTTTTCCGGTTCAGTATGTCAATCGACCCAATCTCAACTTCAGGGGTTACTGCGGTACAGTCGAATCCGGTGTGGTCCGCAAAGGGGATGAAATCACAGCACTGCCGTCTGGACGAACAAGCCGGGTCAAATCCATAGTTACCTTCGACGAAGAACTGGAATTGGCACACGCCGGGATGGCAGTTACCCTGACCCTGGAAGACGAAATTGACATCAGTCGCGGCGACTTGATTGCCCATACGGACAACTTGCCAACACTCAAGGACACTCTGGAGGCAACCCTGGTCTGGATGGCGGACTCGCCACTTCTTCCAGGCAAGCTTTACGATTTCAAGCTGAATACCCTTTCGATTTCCGGCAGGGTCAGTTCCATCAGGCACCGGGTAGACGTCAACACCCTGGATAGACACCCCGCTCCAGGCCTTGATCTCAATGAAATCGGACTTTGTGAAGTGACCTTGGACCGGCAGGTCTGTTTCGACAGTTACAGTATCAATCGCAGCACCGGCAGTTTTATCGTGATCGACAGGTTGACCAATGTTACGGTTGGCGCGGGCATGGTCAACACCGCCGAACACAAAACAGAAATCAGCCAGGAAAGACATAGTATAAGCCATGTGACCCGGGAGGAACTGGCCTCCAGGTACGGGCAACGGCCGGTAACCGTCATGTTCATTGGTGTTTCCGGGTCCGGGAAATCCACCCTCGCTCATGGCCTGGAACGTAAACTGTTCGACATGGGCAGGGTCAGTACCGTGCTCGATGGAAAAACCATGCGACTTGGAATCAGTAAAGACCTTTCCCACGACGCCGAAGGACGGGCCGAAAACCTGCGTCGCAGTGCTAATGTCGCAAAATTTCTGAACGATTCAGGCTTGATCTGCTGTGCCTCATTCGTCGCGCCAAACAGGGACTCGCGGGAACATGCGCTCAGCGTAATAGGGAAGGACAATTGCCTGATCGTGTACCTGAATCCGCCCCTGGAAGTCTGCATGCAGCGAGACCCAAGCGGCCTCTACGCAGCAGCCGACAACAGCGATTCCGCCGATGTCCCCGGCTTATCTTTTCCCTACGACGAGCCGGAGTACACCAACCTGGAACTGGATACATCCGAACTTTCAGTTGAAGAGTGTCTGAAACGTGTACTCAAACTGATGCGGAACCACAAAGTGATCTGATCGGGTGCGGGAGTCGTTCTGTGAGTGACAAGCCTCAAACCGGATTGTCAATATCTATGAATTGATGTTGCAGCTGAAACGTCTCAGCCAGGTAGTTGCCTACTGCCTGGACGCCGTAGCGTTCTGTCGCATGGTGGCCAGCAGCGATAAAGCAGATTCCTGATTCCCTCGCGATATGTACGGTGGGCTCCGACGCCTCACCGGTAATGAATACATCCACACCCGAGTCAACCGCTTCTTCAATGTAACCTTGTGCGGCTCCCGTGCACCAGGCAACAGTTCTGACCTCCGGTGAATTGCCCTCAATCACCAGTGGTTTGCGCTGCAACCGGTTCTCAATCAAGTCAACCAGAGTCTGAACCGTTAAGGAACTGGAAATCTCCCCTAACAAACCGATGTTTCTGCCTTGGTAACGACCAAATTCTCCAGTTGCCTGTAGCCCCAGCAGCCTCCCCAGCTGAGCATTATTGCCGAGCTCGGGGTGCACATCCAGGGGAAGATGGTAGGCGAAGAGATTGAGCTGATTTTCCAGCAACGCCTGTATCCTGGTGCGCTTGATGCCGGTGACGGTTGGGTCCTCACCTTTCCAGAAATAGCCGTGGTGTACCAGGAGCATGTCGGCTTCTGCAGCGACCGCCCTGTCAATCAGGTTCTGACAGGCGGTTACTCCGGAGACCAGCCTGCTTATCCGCCCGCGGCCTTCCACCTGAAGACCATTAGGGCAATAATCGTTGAAAAGCTCCGGTTTCAGCAAGGCGTTGAGATCCGACTCGATGGCTTTCAACATGGCTGGCATGACAACAACTCCTCAGACACTGTATATTGACAGGAAGCGGAACAGTGAATAATCAGACAACACAGACTATGGTGTCGTCTGCACCCTGCCGCCAGGGACGTGGAAAAACATGATGGAACAACTGAAAAGATTTCTCCAGTTTATCAGTTGGCCGGTATTCTCCGGCATCCTGATCGCGGTTGTCATCATGCAATTTCAACAAATGCAGCAAATGAAGGAATTTCGCCGACTGTTGGAAACTCCTGCTCCTGCCGCTTCGCAGGCACTGTCCTTCTCTCAGGCTATCAACAGAGCCGCCCCGGCTGTCGTCAGTATTCATGCAACTCCCGCGGTACTCGAAAGCGTCGAGCAGATATCCGAGGATCAGGTCAGATTGAATTTCGGCGAACAGGACAGCAGCCTCGGTTCAGGTGTAATCGTCAATTCCGATGGTTTTGTATTGACTAACTTCCACGTGGTCAGCCAGCTCATGTTCGAAACGGTGGTAACACTGGCAGACGGACGCAGCACACCGGCCACATTGGTTGCATTCGACGAAACCAATGACCTCGCCATACTGCATATTAATATGGATAACCTGACACCCATACCCCGAGGGGATGATCGGGAACTCGATGTCGGCGATGTTGTATTCGCCATCGGTTACCCGCGTAATATCGGCCAATCAGTTTCTCAGGGCATTATCAGCGCCATCGTCGAGAAACAGGGCGATCAGGACGAAACCACTTTGATTCAGACGGATGCCGCAATCAATCCAGGTAACAGCGGAGGAGCACTTATTGACAGGAACGGAAACCTCGTAGGCATCAACTCCTCTATCTTTTCTGAAACCGGCCGTTTCGAAGGCATCGGATTCGCCACCCCTGTGGGTACCGCGATAGCGATTCTGGAGGAACTGGTTGCGGAAGCAATCGCCAATAATCCAGGTTACCTGGGAGTGCTTACCGGGGAAGTGTTGAACGAGGAAACCAGCCGGCTCTTTTTCGGTGTGCCCGACATTCACGGCATGCTGGTCGAAAACGTGGATGAAGGGGGACCCGCCCAGAGAGCCGGGATCCTTCCTGGTGACGTGATAACCCGGGTCGATGATACTCCCGTTGTGGATGAGGAGACTATTATCATGGAATTTCAGAACAAGCGCCCCGGGGACCGGGTCGTTGTGCAGGTATATCGCGAAGGGCGCTATTTGAATCTGCCGACGGTGCTGGGATTTGGACAGGCCATGGTTTTTGCTCCTTGATCCTTGCTGCTTATTTGTTTCTGCCCAGACGGTATTCTGCCGACAGAGCATGGGCCTGAAGTGATTCGCGTCGTGCCAGGGTTGCAGCGGTACCAGCTATCCTGGCTGCTCCACCGGGAGAACAGTTGATGACCGAGCTACGCTTCTGAAAATCATAGACTCCCAATGCGGAAAAAAACCTTGCGGTTCCTGACGTAGGAAGCACATGACTCGGGCCGGCACAGTAGTCTCCAAGCGCTTCGGCCGTGTAGCTGCCGAGAAAAATTGCTCCCGCATTATTAATCAGGTTTAACAAACCATCCGGATCTGCAACAGAGAGCTCAAGATGCTCCGGTGCGATGCTGTTGCTTACCTCGGCGGCTTCCTGCAGGTTTTTTACCTTGATGAGGATACCCCGGTCCCGTAACGAAGTGTGGATGATTTCCCGACGCTCCATATCGGGCAGCAGTCTGTTGATGCTGTCCTGCACTGCGCTGATAAAGCCGGAATCCGGCGAGATAAGAATTGACTGGGCTTGCTCGTCGTGCTCGGCCTGAGAAAAAAGGTCCATGGCAATCCAGTCAGGATCGGTGCTGCCGTCGCAGATCACAGTAAGTTCCGAAGGCCCGGCCAACATATCGATCCCCACGTCGCCGAATACCTGACGCTTGGCTTCAGTCACATAAATATTCCCCGGCCCGGTAATTTTATCCACCCGGGGAACGGACTCGGTACCGTAAGCCAGGGCAGCCACGGCCTGCGCACCGCCGATACTGAACACCTTTTCGACCCCGGCCAGCGCGGCGGCTGCAAACACCAGATTGTGGGCCGGATCGGCACGCTCCCTGTACTCGGTCGGCACCGTGGCGATGATTTCCGGAACTCCGGCCACCTGCGCTGGAATGGCCAGCATCAACATGGACGACGGGTAATTGGCCTTACCGCCGGGCACATAGACGCCGGCTTTTGCCAGAGGCGTTACTTTCTGGCCATATACCGAACCGTCTGCTTCTTCATATCGCCAGGAGGTCTGCTTCTGTTTCTCATGGTAATAGCGGATCCGGGTTGCCGCGTGTCGCAGCGCCTGGTCGTCAGTGGCTGTGAGGTTTGCTAATGCTGACTGCAGCCGGTCGCCGGTTACAGTCAAATCGGTCATGCTGGTCGCCGACCGTTTGTCAAAGTGATTGCTGTAATCCACCAGCGCGGCATCTCCTCGAGATCTGACATCCCTGATTATGGAAGCCACAGTTTCGGCAACATCACTGGTTACCAGGTTATTCCTGTCCAGAGCAGACTCCAGTGCCGGCTGGAAGTCCACATCACCGGAATCAAGTGCCCGGATCGAGATTTTTTCCGCAATCATCAACGTCACACCCTTTGAACTTGAGTAAATGGACCTGGAATTGACAAGTCATGCCAACACACGCTTGCTCAGGGTCCGACAGCAGCCTTGAGTTTGCCAAGAATTTCGCGAATCGCCGCGTTTTTGATTTTCAGAGAGGCCTTATTGACTATAACTCTGGAGCTTACCTGGGTAATCAGTTCAAGCGGTTCCAGACCATTTGCCTGCAGTGTTTTGCCGCTGTCGACGATATCCACGATGGCGTCGGCAAGCCCCATGGACGGCGCCAGCTCGAGTGCCCCGTTTAGCTTGATCAATTCTATCTGCCGCCCCTGCTCGGCAAAATAATGCCTGGCGATGTTGATAAACTTGGTCGCCACACGCAACCGGCTCCGGGTTTGACGCAGCTCATCCAGATCGGTTCCTTTCGGGGCGGCAGTCATCAACCGGCAGGTGGCAAGTTTTAAATCCAGAGGTTCGTAAAAGCCCTCGCTGCCGTACTCAAGAATCAGGTCCTTGCCGACGACTCCCATGTCAGCAGCGCCAAACTCCACGTAGGTTGGCACATCCGACCCTCGAATTATCATCAGGCTGACATTGTCGAGGCTGGTGTCGAAAATCAACTTGCGGCTGCTGAAGACATCCTCGGCTGGTATGATACCGGCCTGCCTGAAAAGCGGCAGCACCTCTTCAAGGATACGCCCTTTCGTGAGCGCAATGACCAGGTTTGATTCACTCATTGTCGGTTGCCTTGGACGGATCCTCAGGATGGTACCCGCCTGATTTTGGCGCCCAGTAATTGGAGCTTTTCCTCAATACATTCATAGCCACGATCAATATGATAGATGCGATCGACCAGGGTTTCATTTTCCGACACGAGGCCGGCAATGATCAGGCTCGCTGAAGCCCTCAGGTCAGTAGCCATGACCGGTGCACCTTTCAACATTTCCACTCCATCCACTATTACTGTATTACCTTCCACCCGGATCGAAGCACCCATGCGGTTCATTTCGTGAACGTGCATGAAGCGATTTTCGAATACCGTCTCGGTAATGGACCCGGTGCCATCAGCTACTGCATTCAATGCCGTGAATTGTGCCTGCATATCTGTGGGGAATGCGGGGTAAGGCGCCGTGCGCAGGGAAACACTGCGAGGGCGTCTGCCGTGCATATCAAGCTCGATCCAGTCCTTGCCCACTTTGATGTCGGCACCAACCTGTTCAAGCTTGGCCAGTACAGCGTCGAGTATATCCGGACGGGTGTCCTTTACACGCACGCGCCCCCGTGTCGCTGCAGCCGCAATCAGATAGGTTCCTGTCTCAATCCGATCAGGCATCACTGAGTAACTGCAGCCATGCAGTTCAGAAACACCATCCACTATAACAGTATCGGTGCCCTGCCCTTCTATTCTTGCACCCATCGCAATCAGGCAGTTTGCCAGATCGACCACTTCCGGTTCGCGCGCTGCGTTTTCAATAACCGTTCGTCCTTCGGCCAGCGTGGCGGCCATCATGACATTCTCGGTTCCAGTAACTGTCACCAGATCCATGAAAATATGGCTGCCCTTCAGCTTGCCATCGACAGTGGCCTTGATGTAACCGTCCTCGACCCTGATTATCGCTCCCATGGATTCAAGTGCACTGATATGCAGATTGACAGGCCGACTGCCGATGGCGCAACCTCCTGGCAATGCCACTTCCGCCTGGCCGTAGTGGGCCAGCAGTGGACCCAGTACCAATATGGATGCCCGCATAGTTTTTACCAGTTCGTAGGGTGCGCTGAAACTGTTGATAGTACTGCTGTTAATCTCCACACTGAGCCTCTCGTCGACGATTGGCTCGACACCCATACACCCGAGTAATTCAAGCATGGTGGTTATATCGTACAGGTGAGGCAGATTGCGGATTTCAACCGTGTCCCGGGTAAGCAGCGATGCAGCCAAAATCGGCAGGGCCGAGTTTTTGGCGCCCGCAATTCGAATTTCCCCATTCAGAGATACACCGCCATTGATAATTAGCTTGTCCATTGAAGCCCTCTAATGAATTCAATCACCTTTCAGGAAAGTGCGCTGAACTCGTCCTGCGTAAACAGCCGCATGGTTACGGCGTGAATGGCTCCGCTTGCGATGTGCTGATTGAGTATCTGGTAAATTTTCTGCTGACGCTTTACTGCGTTCATTCCATCAAACAGATCACCGACGGCAGTGACCAGATACTTCCCGTCCCCACCTTCGACTTTTATTTCACACTCGGGTAGTTCTGCAGCCAGAAGCTGCATGATAGCGTCAGAATTCAATTTGGGCCTCGATTCGCGTTACTGCCAGTTGTCCAGCACCAGGTTGATGTCATTGTTGTACTGAGCCATAGCCGCGGAAAACTGCGTGAAATATTGCCGGCCCAGGTTGATTCCACCAAGACTCAGATTTTTAAGTTTCCACTCGTCATTCTCGTTGAGAAACATCTGGTACTGTAACCTGAATGAACCGTTACCGTTACCGTTCCCGTTGCCAATCCCTTTGATTTCCATACCGATCACACGATCTGCGCGGGGATCGGATGGCTGGTTGCTGGAGTGAACAAAAGCCAGTTCCTTGCCATTGTAAGAAACCAGTGCAGCACCATAGAATCGCGTCAGGGTAGACTTCAGAATTTCTCCGAAACGGCTTATCTGTTCCCCGGTTGCGTCCTCGGCGTAACGCGACATTACCACTCGGGCGACGGCTTCAAAATCCACGATAGTACTTAACGCAGATTCAATTTCGTTGAAGTAGCGGCGCTGGTCCGTTAGAAAATAGGACTTCGACTCCTGAACTGTGTCGAGCAGAATCTGCACTCCGCTCTGCACCGTTGCCATAGCCGTCATCGGTGGTTCCTGGGCGATACCGATGCCGGGTAGCGACAGCAACGCGACGAAAATCAACTTCTTCAATGTATTCATCTGGTTATCTCCGACCAATTAACCCGGTGCAACCTCCTCGTGTCACTTGGCGAACCAATGGGCAAGTAGGGCTTTGCGGATCGTTATTGCAGGGTTTGCAGGACGCAATTTTACAATAAGTGACCGCTTCAATAAATTATTACTTGCAAACTGGGTTAAAGGCCATTGTAATTGGGCGCTTTATCAAATTTCACTAGACATTTCTATGGTGTTAGATGCAGTCATAGTAGTCCTCGGTTTCGTCGGACTTATCTGGGGTGCCGACAAGTTTGTCTTCGGAGCATCTGCCCTGGCACGAAACCTGGGGGTTTCGCCCTTGATGATTGGTCTGACCATTGTGGCCTTCGGCACTTCGGCACCGGAAATTTTTTCCTCGGCAGCATCGGTAGTCGAAAATGAGCCGGAGCTCGCAATCGGCAATGCGCTTGGATCGAATATCTTCAATATCGGCATTGCCCTTGGAATCGCCGCGCTGATCAGCCCCTTAAAACCTCCCAAGTCGCTGTTTCACAAGGAAATACCGGCGCTTTTGATGGTCACCATCGTTACCGGGCTTTTATTTTCCAATCTCTTTCTGGGATTTGTGGATGCCATTGTCCTCATGTCCATTACCGTGTTTTTTGGCTATAAACTGTTTCGAAACCGGGTCAAATCCAGCAGTCTACCGGTATTGGAAGACGACAATCTCCTGCACATGACCAATCAGCGGGCAAGTATCTACCTGGGGCTGGGTCTGGTGCTACTTGTATTGAGCGCCGATGCCATTGTCAATGCCTGCTCAAACATTGCACACTCCCTTGGAATCTCATCGGCTATTGTCGGATTGACTGTCGTAGCCTTTGGCACGAGCCTTCCCGAAGTGGCTGCTTCTGCCGCCTGTGCGCTTAAGGGCCACCACGAACTGGCCATTGGCAATATTGTTGGATCAAATATTCTAAATCTGTTGGCTGTACTTCCCTTTCCCGGCCTGTTCGCACCCGTTGAACTGGAGCTTATGTTGCTGCAGCGCGACTACCTGGCGATGCTGCTCATGACGATTCTGCTGGCATGGTTCTGCTTCCGGGCCATTAAGTATGACAAGATGATAGGCCGGGTCTATGGCATGATACTTCTGGCTTCCTATTTTACCTGGTTCAGCATTATGGTAATTCAGATGTGACTATGACAGTTTTTTGCTCATGAACCATTCCGAACAATTTCTCGCCAGCGCCAGAAGAACTATCGAAATCGAGTATCGTGAAGTTAAATCGCTGCTTGATCGTATCGATATTGAGTTTGAACGTGCCTGCCGGTTGCTGCTGAGTTGTGACGGCAGAGTGGTTGTCACCGGAATGGGTAAATCCGGCCATATCGCGCGAAAAATTGCCGCCACTCTGGCGAGCACAGGTTCTCCAGCCATGTTTGTTCACCCTGGCGAGGCCGGTCATGGTGACATTGGCATGATCACCGGTCGCGACGTCGTAATCGCTCTATCCAATTCCGGCACCACCGTCGAACTGATGACTTTGCTGCCGGTTCTGAAACGAAAAGCGATTCCTCTGATATGCATGACCGGCAATCCCTCCTCGCCCCTGGCGCAAGCGGCAGAAGTGCAGCTCGACGTCAGCGTCTCAGAGGAAGCATGTCCACTTGGCCTGGCACCTACCTCTAGTACCACTGTTGCATTGGTTCTCGGTGATGCACTGGCAATGGCGCTACTGGAAGCACGCGGCTTTACCAGAGATGATTTTGCAGTATCCCATCCCGGAGGCCGACTGGGCCGACGCCTGCTGTTGCGAGTATCGGACATCATGCACACTGGCGAGAGCATTCCGAAAGTGGCTATTCATACTTTGTTAAGCGATGCCTTGTTAGAGATTACTCGTAAAGGATTTGGACTGACTACGGTAATTGACGAACAAGGTGAGATATGTGGTGTTTTCAGCGACGGCGACCTGCGGCGCGCCATTGATGCCGGCAAGGATATCAAAGTGACCCGAATCGAAGCCGTCATGTCGAAGAATTACAAGCACATTCCGGAAGATGCCCTGGCTGTCGAAGCGGCAAAGCTTATGCAGGATAATAAAGTTTACGCCCTGGTGGTCAAGGATGGCGGTGAGAAGCTCCGTGGCATCGTGAAAATGCACGACCTTCTCCAGGCAAACGTTGTCTAGGGAACCTTTAATTTGATGCCGCAGAGCTTTTCGGTATTCAATCGGACTCCTCTAACAATTGGGTCAAAGCGGATGATTTTTCAAACCGACGAACAAAAAGTGTTGCGCAAGGCCCACAATGTCAAGCTGCTGCTTCTGGATGTGGATGGGGTTCTGACTGATGGCAAGCTCTATATCGGCAGCTCCGGAGAGGAGCTAAAAGTTTTCAACACTCTGGATGGTCATGGTATCAAACTTCTGCAGGGAACAGGTGTTGCGGTAGGTATTATTTCCGGTCGTAACTCCCTGCCACTCAGTTGGCGTGCCAGGGAACTCGGCATTCAGTTTCTGTTTGCAGGTCGCGAGGACAAACAGACCGTTCTAAGTGAATTCACTGGCGACGGAGCCTACAGTGAGGCGCAGATTGCCTTTGCAGGAGACGACCTGCCGGATATTGCAATAATGAGCCGCGTCGCTCTGGGCATTTCGGTTCCAAACGGGCATGCCGAGGCAAAAAGGCATGCCGATTTACTCACCGAAACCGAAGGGGGTAAGGGTGCGGTGCGGGAAATCTGTGATTTTCTGATGCAGGCACAAGGCAACTACTCACAGGTACTCGACAAACATCTGGGGCGACCCTGATTACAATGCAACGCATCAATCTGATCCTTATACCTGGTGTATTGGCTGTCCTTGTATTTCTGGGCACGGATATCTTCGAACAACGCCGGGAATTACCCGGTGCCGTGCCGCCACAGCCTGAAATCGACTACAATGGGTACTCGGAGGGGATCAACTCAGTTCAATTCGACGAGTCAGGCAGGGTCCGATATACCCTGAGCGCCCGTCGTCAGGTGAGTTATCTGAATTCGGAAACGGCACTGGAGGACCCTTTCATACAGCTTTATCAGGAAAACAACTCACGCTGGAACATCACGGCAAGATCGGGCAGAATTATTTCTCTGCGACAAACTGCGGAGTCTGTTGAGGAAATAATACTGTATGGCGATGTGGAAGTTTACCGGATGGATGACCTCGGCAACCCCACAGTGCTGGTAACAGATGTACTTACTATTGATCCCATCGGGGAATTGTTAACTACTGCAGCGGAGGTCACCATGACCGGTGACAGCTTTGAACAGTCTGCAACAGGTATGCGTGTCAACCTTAATACAGAGGAATATTTGTTCCACGGCAACGTAAGAGGCAGATATGCTGTTTCGAACGACTGAACTCCTCAGTACGGCTCTGATTTTATTACTGTTCAGCGGCCCGATCGCCTTGAGCCTCGAATCAGACAAGGAACAGGATATCGTTTACAGCTCACTGGGCAGATCCACCAGCCGTATGGAGGGCAATATACGCATTATCACACTGGAACAAGACGTAAAAGTGACACAAGGCACTATGCAGATCAGTGGTGACAGTGCGACCTTTGAGAGCGAAGCCGGTTCAAGCGCCATTCGTCGGGTAACCATGCAAGGCTCTCCCGCCCGTTATCGGCAGCAATTGGACGGAAATGGTGATTTTGTCGAGGGAGAGAGCGAATCAATCTTCTATTCCGTGGAGGGGGAACCCGTCGTGGAACTCGTGGGATCCGCCATTCTGCGAAGCGCCGGTGACGTTCTCAGTTGCGCTGCGATCAAGTATTATACGGATAGCCGGTTCACGGAAACCACAGGCCCCTGCGAAGGCGTGTCCGGCCGTGCATCCCTGACCGGCTCCCCTTCTGACTGAAGAAACCAATGGATATCCTGCAGGCATCCAACCTGGCAAAAAGTTATAAAGGGCGAAAGGTTGTCAGAGATGTATCCCTGCGGGTGCATCGGGGTGAAATCGTCGGTCTGTTAGGTCCGAATGGAGCGGGTAAAACCACCTGCTTTTACATGATAGTTGGTTTGATCGGCGCCGAAAGCGGACAGATAAAAATCAACGAGTCCAACCTCACCACACTGCCCATGCACGAACGAGCCAGAAAGGGGCTCGCCTACCTCCCCCAGGATTCATCAATTTTTCGAACTCTTTCGGTTGAAGACAATATCCTGGCTATACTTGAAACCCGAAAGGAGCTGGATTCTGAAAGACGAATGCAGAAACTTGAAGCCCTGCTCCAGGAATTTCACATCACACATATCCGCAAAAACCGGGGCATGAGTCTTTCAGGTGGCGAACGGCGTCGAACTGAAATTGCGAGAACCCTTGCTGCGGACCCCAAGTTCATCCTTCTGGACGAACCTTTCGCAGGAATTGACCCGATTTCAGTAAACGATATAAAACAAATTATCCTGCATCTGAAGGACCGGGGTATTGGCATCCTCCTGACCGACCACAACGTCCGCGAAACATTGGATATCTGTGAGCGAGCCTACATCGTCAGTGAAGGCTGTATAATAGCCGAGGGTAATGAACAGGCAATAGTCAACAATAAGTTGGTCAGGGAAGTTTACCTGGGCGAGCAATTTCGTATCTAAGTGGATTTTCGAGCGCTCCATTCGAGCCGCCATACCCTCTTCCGAGCCCGTGATCCAGCGAGCTTTTTTTCAAAGTCTTTGCCTTTATAATTGTATGCATAGCAGGCATGGAACTTGCTATACTAACACCTCGGCCTGGTGCTTTCCAAAGACCTCGCCGCCACCACAAACTTATAGTGACCCGCCGGCAGCAAGGTCGGCGGAGTCTGTTACTGTAGATGATTGAACCATGAAACTATCGCTTCAGCTAAAGCTAGGTCAGCAACTGACCATGACGCCACAGCTGCAGCAGGCGATCAAACTCCTCCAGCTGTCCACCCTGGATCTGCAACAGGAAATTCACCAGGTGCTGGAATCGAATCCAATGCTGGAGCTGGTGGAGGACAGCGATGAAGAAGGCGATGAAAGTCGCCGGAATGAAATTTCGGAAAGTCACGATAGCAACCGAGCTGCCAGCGAAAGCAATGACAGTGGCGAGTCGGATTGGTCGGATACCATTCCGGGTGAACTGGCCGTCGATACCAACTGGGACGACGTCTACCAGACCACCTACACCACCGGCAGTGGCTCTCCTGAGCAGGAAGCACCAGATTACGACTCACGCAATGCGGAATCGGAGTCGTTACAGGATCACCTGTTCTGGCAACTCAACCTGACCCCGATGTCCGACACCGACAAGGAAATTGCCTACAGCATCATCGAAGCCATTGATGCCAATGGAATGCTCACGACGGACATCGAATCAATTCACTCCGGCCTGCCTCCAGAGCTGGAAGTGGAGGTTGACGAAGTCCTTGCGGTGTTGCACAGAATTCAGCAATTCGACCCGATCGGCGTCGGCTACCGTGATCTTCGGGAATGCCTGCTTATTCAACTAAGTCAGTTGAACGATCCAGACCTGGCGGACGATATCAAGAATGCCAGAACCATCGTCTCCGAACACCTGAATTTGCTCGGAAGTCGGGACTATGCACAACTCATGCGTCGTGCCAAGCTGAAGGAGACCGAACTCAGACGAGCCATTGCGATTATTGAAGGTCTGGATCCGAGGCCGGGTTCGGATATAGCACCGCCCACTACGACTTATGTTGTCCCGGACGTAATCGTTTCCAAACAACCGGAATCAGGCAAGTGGAAAGTGGAGCTCAATCCGGATATCGCACCGAGACTCCGGATTAATCCTGGCTATGCGGCGCTTGTGAAGCGCGCCGACACCAGTGATGTAAACAATTACCTGCGGGATAATCTCCAGGAAGCAAGGTGGTTTCTCAAAAGCCTGCAAAGTCGAAACGAGACTTTGATGAAAGTCGCAACACGAATTGTAGAGCATCAGAGGGACTTTCTGGATTTCGGGGAAGAAGCAATGAAACCACTGGTATTGCATGACATTGCCGAAATGGTGGACATGCACGAATCGACTATTTCCAGGGTTACCACGCAAAAATACATGCACACACCACGCGGGATTTTCGAGCTCAAGTACTTTTTTTCCAGTCATGTATCAACTGCTGGTGGAGGCGAATGTTCATCCACAGCCATTCGCGCGATCATAAGGAAATTGATAGCGGCGGAAAACGTCAGAAAGCCGCTGAGCGACAGTAAAATTACCAAACTTCTGGAGGAACAGGGCATCAATGTTGCCAGGCGGACGATTGCGAAATACCGAGAATCGCTGTCAATTCCACCTTCCAACGAACGAAAACGCCTGGTTGACTGACTGCGGATATCAAACCGGACTAAATAGAGGAAAATCAGAACCAACATGCAATTGGAAGATATCCTAACGCCCGAACGATGCTACTGTGACGTTCATGGCGTCAGCAAAAAGCGACTGCTCAAGACTATCGCCGAATACATAGAGGAAGATGTCGGTTACCTTGATGCGAATACGATTTTCGATGCTCTCATGGCGCGAGAACGCCTGGGCAGCACCGGATTAGGTAACGCGATTGCAATCCCCCACTGCAAAATTCCAGAATGCAATGAAATCATAGGCTGCATTATGACACTTGAGGAACCTGTTGATTTTGATTCTGTTGATTCATTGCCAGTTGACCTTCTTTTCATACTGATTGTTCCAGATAAAGAATCTGACACCCATGTCAAGCTTCTCGGAAAAGTAGCCGAGCTTTTCAGTGATGAAAATTTCTGCTTTATATTGCGAAATTCGCATAACGGTGACGAATTGTACAACGTTGCCACAACTCATTAGGATCGGCTGACTGAACCGGCCATAATACCGGAAGCGGAAATCTGACTGCATGAAACTATTGATCATCAGCGGTAGATCAGGGTCTGGAAAGAGTACGGTTCTTCACATTCTGGAAGATCGTGGCTACTACTGCATCGACAATCTTCCCGCCAGTCTGCTTCCTTCACTTGCGGATCGCCTGACTTCCGAAAATTCCGTCGCCACAAAAATTGCCGTTAGTATCGACGCAAGGAACATTTCTACAGATTTGCAGAATGTGCCTAACATTATTGAGGAGCTTAAACAGAAAAACCTCTCCATCGATATTATTTTTCTCGATGCCCACAGCCAGACTCTACTCAGACGCTTCAGTGAAAGTCGCCGCAAACACCCCCTGTCCAACGACAGCCTCGGGTTACGCGAGGCGATCGACAAAGAAGCCGAGTTGCTGGAAGCAATTTCCCTCATGGCAAGCCTGAACATTGACACCAGCTCGATGTCGCTTCACGAACTCAGAGATGCCATCAAGAGCCGGATTGTCGAACAATCTGATGTGGGAATGGCTTTGTTGTTCCAATCATTCGGCTTCAAAAACGGAATTCCCGTCGATGCGGATATCGTCTATGACGTCAGGTGCCTGCCAAATCCCTACTGGGAAACACCATTGCGCAGCCTCTCAGGCCTGGATGAAAAAGTTATCGTCTATCTGGATTCCCAGCAGGAAGTCCAGCAAATGTTCGCGGATATCAAGGATTACCTGCAGAAATGGTTACCCAGGTTTGAGGAAAACAACAGATCATATATTACGGTCGCATTAGGTTGCACGGGTGGCCAGCACCGCTCGGTGTATCTGTGCGAAAAGCTCGGACACTATTTCAGGGACCATATAAAAAACGTCCAGGTCAGGCATCGTGAGTTGCCCGGGCAGAGTTAAGCAATGATTGAAGAAACCGTTGAAGTTATCAATAGAGCTGGGCTGCACGCCCGTGCGGCGGCCAAGCTGGTCGCGCTTACCTCTGGATTCAGGTCCAGTATTAAAATCGGTCATGAGACAATGGTAGACGGAAAGAGCATCCTGTCGCTGATGATGCTGGCAGCAGTCAAGGGTACCAGTTTGCGGATTATTGCCGAAGGAGACGACGAAGAAGAGGCTGTTGCTGCCATAATCGCACTGGTAAACGACCGATTCGAAGAGGAGCAATAATCCAGGTCTTCTCCCTGCCTGAGAATCCTCTGATTAACAGGCTGTTATGACGACACTGCTCCTCGGGAATCTGTACCATTATCAACCAGGGACTTCCTGAGGACGCTATCACCAATTCCCGGTTTCTCGATTCTAAATGGCTTCTTTTTAGAGTAGAATCGGGCCCTGCAAAGTTCAGGGAGCACCCGCTGCGACCCGCCCTGAATACCAATTCTCACTTCTCTGGAATCTGAACTCTCTCAACAGGTTTCTCTACAGCCAAGGGTAATTCAACGGTGTCTGATAGCATCGAAAGCATACTGCACAAGGACCACGTACTGGAGCTGACCAAAGCGCTTGACAGTGGTTCTGCGTTTCAGGTGCGCCACATGCTGAATACGCTGCCTGCCGCCGGTATCGCGCACCTTCTTGAATCGACCCCGCCCAAAGCAAGGAATGTACTCTGGCAACTGGTGGATCAAGAATCCGAAGGGGAAGTCCTTCAGTACCTCAATGAGGATATTCAGAGCGAAATTCTGAAGCAGCTGAATGCGGAGGAAGTTGCAGCACTAACTGAAGGTCTGGAAACTGACGATCAGGTGGACATACTGCAGCAGCTTCCGCAGCAAGTTACCGCCGAAGTCCTGCAATCCATGGACCTGCAGGATCGCCAGCGCCTGGAGCAGGTACTCTCCTACCCGGAGGATACGGCAGGCGGTCTGATGAATACGGACACGATCACCGTAAGGCCCCGCCATACCATTGACGTGGTTCTGCGCTATTTACGCAGGCATGCTCAGCTTCCGGAAATGACCGACAATATCCTGGTGGTTAATCGTGATGACGTTTTCGTGGGAATTCTACCACTGAGAAAACTGCTGGTCTCCGGCCCGGGAACAACTGTTCGAGAGGTGATGAGCACTGATATCGAGGCCATACCAGTCGATATGGAAGCAATTCAGATTGCTCAGCTGTTCGAACAGCATGACTGGGTTTCAGCTCCCGTGGTGGACTACGACGGTCGACTGGTCGGAAGGATCACAATCGATGACATCGTGGACGTCATCAGAGACAGCGCCGAGCACTCTCTGATGAGTATGGCGGGATTGGACGAGGAGGACGACACGTTTGCACCGATTTTTAAAACAGCGCGTCGACGAGCAGTCTGGCTTGGCGTAAATCTGATGACAGCCATCTACGCTTCGATAGTCATTTACCTTTTCCAGGATACGCTCGACTCAGTGGTGTACCTGGCCGTCCTGATGCCAATCGTCGCAAGTATGGGGGGCGTTGCCGGCAGCCAGACCCTGACCCTGGTAGTGCGAAGCCTGGCCCTTGGACATATCACTCAGACCAACACCCGCTGGTTGCTTACCCGGGAATTGGGCGTTGCGGCACTCAATGGCCTGCTCTGGGCTGTCGTAATTTCCGCGGTTACCTATATCTGGTACAAAGAACTGTTGCTCAGCGGTATAATCGCCTTCGCGCTGATGCTCAACCTGCTTACAGCGGCGCTGGCAGGCGCCTACCTGCCAATTTTTCTGAAACGTATAAATATCGATCCTGCGCTGGCGGGCTCAGTTGCACTGACTACTGTCACCGATTCAGTGGGCTTTTTCGCCTTTCTGGGTCTGGCGACCGTATTCTATATGTGACCCGGCGCCTCCAGGTCTGATCAGATTCCACCCATTGACGACATACAACGACTGCCAGTCATGGATTTCGAAGAGAACGACAATATTCCGGAACTACCCAGCAAAACCCGGCGCAAGAAAGAGATGCATGCATTGCAGACACTGGGCGCCAGGCTGACCCGCCTGTCCGTTCCTCAGCTAGAACGTCTGCCGCTGTCAGACAAGTTGCGCAACGCTGTAGGAGAGTACAAAAAGCTCCCCAACAGCCATGGGGCACGCCGAAGGCAGATGCAATACATCGGGCGTCTGATGAGAGACTTTCAACTGCAGGATATCGAACAGGAAATCAACGAGGTCCTGCACCCGACCAGGGATAACAGCCGCCGGAACAGGCAGCTTGAGACAGCTTGCAACCAGGTTTTGATCGAGGGAGACGACGGAATTAACAGCCTGGTCGAGAGATTCGCCCACCTCGACAGACAAGTCCTGCGCCACTTCTACCTTGACTACCTGAAAGCGACACGCGAAGATACCGGCGAAGGGCTTGACCACATCCATTCGAAGCTGACTGCCTACCTGAGCAGTGAACTTGACTGAATCAACGCATTCCTGTTCATTTGCAGGCCAGCTGTCTTACGCTCCTCGCTATACCTGCCATGCATAAAGTGATACCATCCGGGATGAAGCCAGGGGTCGTTTTCCACTCTGGATGAGACCCGGCTCGATCCCTTGTACGTTGCATTACAATTAAAATTTGCATAACAATAATAAAGAGGTCGACGATGTCTGACGATAGCGCCCAATCTTATTGGAAAGGAAACCTGAAGATCGTAATCTCCCTTCTGGCGATCTGGTTTTTCATCTCTTTTGTCTGCGGAATCCTACTGGTTGATTTTCTCGACAACTTTCGAATTGGCGGTTTCAAACTTGGTTTCTGGATCGCGCAACAGGGTTCAATTTTTGTCTTTGTAATTCTTATCCTCGCGTATATCAGGCTGATGGACAAGCTGGATGCAAAGTACAATGAAAGTTCGGCCAATTCTGCCAAAGCTGCACAAGGAGAGATGGAATGAGCGTACAAATATGGACCTTTGCATTTGTCATTCTGTCTTTCAGCCTCTATATCGGGATCGCCATCTGGTCACGCGCCTCCTCCACCAGTGAGTTCTATGTAGCCGGCGGTGGCGTGCCGCCACTAGCCAACGGGATGGCTACAGCCGCGGACTGGATGTCCGCTGCTTCGTTCATCTCCATGGCCGGACTGATTTCCTTTATAGGTCGCGATGGTACTTATTACCTTATGGGTTGGACCGGCGGCTACGTGCTCCTGGCTTTGCTGCTTGCCCCATACCTGCGCAAG
>CALOEW010000019.1:0-11291 GCA_942492445.1 uncultured Gammaproteobacteria bacterium | reverse complement strand
ACACCTTGCCCAAAGGGATTCAGGCGGGCACGGGACTACGGGTTTTTGCACGGCAATGCCAAACGGCAATTGAAAACGGTGCAGTGGGTTCTGCGTGTTGTTATTCCCAAGCTCGCCGAAAAACCACGTCCGAGCTTCCTCTGCAAAAAGTGTCATGCCCCGATGAAGATCATAGATTTTGCTCAGCGCAAGCTGCAACCGGGATAAAGAGAAGCGCAACAAGAACCCCCACTGACTTTACGCGGAGGCAATGAAGTTTATTGATTAAGGCAACAGCGAATTGATCGTCACCAGGGCGAGGCGTAAACTCGCCTGAGAAAAGTCGCCGTCGGATACCCGGCGCGGCAACCGATGTTCTCACCGAATATAATTCCTATAAAGAGTACTAACCGGGACGGGCTCCTTCAACAACAGGATAAGTCGCGGCTGACGCGCGACTTATCCTTATTCGTTAGGTAGACTTTTCGCCATTAATATATTGTCTTTGAAATTTTTTCCACGCCGTCAATAAGATCCTTTATTTGAGCTGCGGTAGGATCGTCAGATTTCTTGTGATCACAGAGGTTTCTTAGATCCCCTAGATGCTGAATAAAGCGCCAATCAGAGATTCCAATGGTTCCGTGTTGTTTTAATGCATCATTGAAATCTGAAATACTGAGGTTCTTTTTCCGGAATTTGATGCCTTTGTCCAGGCACACTTGTCCAAGGTGGCTTTCAAGTACGACTCCAGCGAGAGCTCCGGCCGCTCTAACAAATTTGTTCTTTAACAATTCCCGAGCGGCATCGAGCTCAGAATCAAATAGGTCAGCTTGGACTAATTGCTGAATTTCAAAAAGTGAGCTTTCGAATTTAGGCTTGACTGATTTCAATATTGCCAGCTGCTGTTCGAAATGTGGAATAGCCGCTTTCGGTCCTACGACGGTGTCTCCGTAACTTTTAGTTACTGTCAGCCCTTGGAAATAGTCTTCAATTCGGTAACTTTCATAGTCAATATCTTTGCGAGGTTTGGGCTTCTGATAGTGTCTTACGAAATCATCTAGGCGATTTGGTAGTAGCTGAGAAATCAAAGTCTTAGCTTCTGGAGTACCAAGTCTGGTAATCCGACTTAAATGAAGGGATTGTCTCAATAAAGGCCTTCCTCTTTTTCTTGTCAGGAAATGACTCTTCCACAGCTTCTTCAAATTCGTGAGGAAAGCACTCCCTGTTGATAGCATTCTGAAGTTTTTCTCCTTTGGAAATCAGTTTATCGAGATCAGACTTAAATTTATCAATGTGCTTGGTCATTTAGTTTTATCCGTCCACTCGATGTTCGCTTGGCTACCTAACAGTCTGTTAATGAGGTCTTCGACCTCATAATAATTATTAGCGGGTATACTTTATAAGAACGGCCGCCCTGCTGCCTATATTTGTAAGTCTTTGAAGTCACTTAATTAATTATTTCTCTACGGCAAACCAAAATTATTAAAAGGTAAAGTACCTTTTAAAATACCTGCTAAACTGTGTTTCAGGAAATATTCTTTCAAGGATGAAAGGAATCCCATGTCAAAATCCCCCTTTTTGCAATCCGTCGCGTCTGGATTACAGCTGCTCGTCAATCTTACCTTTCTCAGGGAGAAGTACGCGATCTCGATGGAGTAGTGAGTGTCTATCGAAGCCTGTATCATAGACCAAAAGTAAACCATGGAATGCCCGACTGTTGACCCGAGTTTAAAAAAATGAACTCACCTGAGTTCGTTAACTGATCTGGACCCCCCAAACGGGGGGTTGGCACTATGTTTCATCTTTAGGCTAAAACGTGTACGTCACCCTTGCATCTCCAATTATAAAAAAGACACGGAGACCATTCGATGCAGCTGAATCAAATCCCCGAATAGCTTGCCTATGCCCATTTCCAATGACGCCGATATTGCCAACTACTATGATGCCAATACTCGCAAATTTTTGCAGTTTGGGGGTAGTGGTGATGTGGCAGCCATTCACAGGGCCATCTGGACGCCAGAGGTCGCCAATCGCCAACAGGCATTCCAAGAGCTGAATGCACGTGTGGCTGACTCGATACGGCCATTAGTCAATCACTTTACTGAGCCCTTCCGCATAATGGATCTTGGTTGCGGTGTTGGCGGAACCGCTACGTGGCTGCATCACACGCTGGGCGCCGATGTGTTGGGAATCAGCATCAGTGGCCACCAGGTAAGGTTGGCACAAGAGCGGGCACGGCGGCTGGGTTGTGGAGAACATGTTGTTTTTGTCACTGGCAGTTTTGAGTCTTTCACGGTGCCGATAAAGCACCATGCAGCGTGTGCCATCGAATCTTTTGTGCATTGCCAAAATCCCGATCAATTCCTGAACAGGACACGGGAAAACCTGTTGCCGGGCGGCCGACTCGTGATCTGCGATGACTTTGTCAATCCAACCCCGTCGCCTGAGGCGAATGTCTGGATTCAGCAATTTAGGCATGGCTGGCAGATCAATCAACTGCTTAGCCGGGAGGATTTTCTGGCTCTGGCTGATAGGCAGGGATTCCGATTATTGGAAGTGATCGACCTGTCGGCATACGTACGTCCGTTTCCCAAGCCGCTACTGTACATTATGAGCCGCCTGACCCGCCTGCCACTCCCAGGCTCTTACTGGCAGAATCTTGCCGGAGGTACTGCTCTGCAGGTTTGCATTCAGCGGTCCTATACTTGTTATCTCGTCATCATTTTGGAGCGCATCTGATACAACTAAGGAATCTCTGGGAAAGCCCCTCATACGTATCCAGTGGAAGTCCTTTCCGACAGGGTGCCAAAACCAGGCACGCCCCGCTTACCAGGCTTGGCCGCCTGGAGCCACTTCTCTTCCGGGTAATATCTATAACCTGCTCACTCAAGCACTACCGGCTTGCCATGTGGCGTATTCCTGAACGCCTTTCCCCAGTCTTCTTTGCGTTGTTCAAGCTGTTCCTTAGCGGCCAGCTCCTTGCGCTGCACCAGGTTCTCCAGGGCGGCTACCCAATGATAGTAATAGCGGGAGCCGTCATCGGGATTGCCGGCCGCAGCGGCATCTTGCAGTTCCCGGCCCAGGGCTGACGCCCATTCAGCCCAGCTGAAGCGTCCCGCCTCTGTCAGTTCAAGCACCATGGCAAACGCCTGGGCCTGCCAGGGTTCGGCGAAAACCGGGCCATCATCATCCAGTGGCAGCGCCGGCAGATCTTTAAGGTCAATGCCGGCCGGGATCTTATGGATGTTCAAGATAGCTCTCCCATAAATCAACGTGGACAAAATCATTAACGCGGCCTCTTTCCCCCCATAGCTCCCGGGCGGAAAACTGCACGGTGTAGACGTGCTGTGGCGTATTACCCAGCCGGATTCCGGATGCATCAGTGTCCTGCAGGGCATACACACCGTTGTCGCTGACGATTTCGCCGGTCTTGTCCCGCACATAGCGTGGCAGCCGGATATGGCCATCCGGGTTCAACTCACGGGCATGCACCCTGTCACCGGGCTGAAAGTCTGCCGGCACGTCCACCTGCAGCCTCCTCGAACCCAGTGTGGGCGGATCATAGGGGGAAAGCTCGGGCATCGGCACAGACGGATCGGCCCGACCTGCCTGCAACTCTTCCGGGGTCACGACGCCGGTTTCAAGAGCCTTGCGTTCGTGGACGGAAAACCACTTTTCGTAATAGGTCCAGCTCAGGTAGTCAGCGGGATCAATCTGCTCCAGGGCGTAGCGAAAGCTGCCCCACTGACTCCAGCGTCCCCAGGTGTTCCAGCTCATCAGCAGCCCGTATACCCTGCCCTCCCAGGGGTCGTGAAACACCGGTTCGTCCGGTTCTATGTCCAGAGCACCCAGGTTGTCCATTCCACCCATGTCGTGAATGCCGTTCATGCCGGGCCTCCTGCCGAGACCAGGCCAACGCCCACCATGGCATCTCTGGTCACCAGGTCAGCGAGCTCCTCTTCACTCAGGCCGTCGGTACCGGCAGGCCGTTCAGGAAGCACCAGATAGCGCATCTCGGCGGTGCTGTCCCAGACCCGCACCTCGGTGTCATCCTCCAGCACCAGGCCGAATTCCCGTAACAGGCCACGGGGATCGATCACTGCACGGGAGCGGTAGGCTGCCGACTTGTACCAGCGAGGCGGCAGACCCAATACCGCCCATGGGTAACAGGAACAAAGGGTACAGACCACCAGGTTATGCACCCCGGGCGTATTCTCCACCACCACCATATGATGAGCTTCGGGGCCCAGGAAGCCCATCTTGCCGATGGCTTCAGTACCGTCTGCCAGCAGTCGCTGTCTAAAAAGTCCGGGTCGGACCAGGCCCGGGCCACTACCCTGGCACCGTTCTGCGGCCCCACCTGGTTCTGGTAACGTTCCACGACTTCGTCGATTGCCGCCGGATCAATCAGGCCTTTCTCGCTCAGCACGGTCTCCAGCGCCCGCACCCGCAGGGCGATGTCGGGCGGCACTGCCTGGTGATCATGCTCTGCATGTTGGTCAGCAGCCATACCGTTGCTCCCTGCAATTGTCGCCGCCCCAACAGCAGTGGTGGACGCCGCGCTCCTGATGAACTTTCTGCGAGTCAGCGTTTCTTTGTCCGGTTGTTCCATCAATAGCCTCTTGTCTTTTTTATCCGGCAGTTATTGCCCGGGTCCCGGGAGGATGTATCTGACTATTCCGAGCGTGCTTATAGACCAAACAAAAAGGTATCCGTGAAACCAGAGATTGTCCAGTTTCGTGAGCAATGAACCCGTTGACGCCGGTTTAGCGGCCAATTTCACCGCCAAATCAACGACTTTAACTTCCAATGCCTCACCAGCTCCCCGTCGTTACTGGCTATGTTCAGCTGGAGTTATCACCAGGCCTCAATCATCCCGGCCACCAGCGCTGGCAGACTGCAATCCTGGCCCGCACGCAACCAAGGTGTGGCCGGGAGGGGCGCGGTCCACAGCCACAGGATACCCCTGCCGGCCGCACCGCCCGGAGCCACGAACACATGAATCCACGAGCAACTCCTATTCCCCCGGACCACGGAAACAAAACCACACGCTCTCTGATATTTCAAATTCAGAACTTGCTGATTTATCACGCCAGAAGCCTGGGCACATCGGCGGCATCGGTTCCGTGAAACCCGCCATTGATGACTGGAGGAGCAGAATCCTTCCCGGATTCCTTGAAAGCCTTCATCCACAGGTCTCTCGCGTCCAGAGAAGCCCAGCCTTTTTCCCTGCAGAATTAGTACTTCTATAAAAGCGGGACATCAATGATTTTTAACTGATTGTCTTTATACTCGTGGACCCCTGCAGGCCCGGGTGACTGCATGTGTTACCTATATACCCACTGTTACCCAGACAGTTACCGCCCTCACAAGGGGCAGACACCGGTTTCATCAGGGAAACTCAGATTGGATGTAGCGCCTTGTGGGTCATTCCAGGCAGTTAACCCGGCCGTATGCTACTGTTATATATAACCTATATTTTCATATTGGACCTGTCACTCGTTAATCCAGCCACCTACAACTTTACTTACGCAGCCCTGTGTTTCAGGGCCTTTCTGTCTAAACCCCTGATGTTAAATACAAAGATACTTGAGCATTTTTTCAGCGTTCTTCAGCGAACAAAACTACTCACGCTGCTTTCCGGATGTGTACTATACTGACTCCGGGTCTCAACCCTCACGTCGAGCTGGCCCGGGTCTCAGTGCAACCCCGATTTCGATATTGGTGAAGATCAAGGGCATGGAGATTCACTGCCAGCAATCAGTTCGACTTGCTAAAATTGTTTCACGAGCGACCAGCGCAGGCTCCTGACCGGGCCAGACTGATCAGTCAAATACCGACCAGAAGGGAGGCAGTTCCACTTTATAGCAGCATTCAAAGTTAAAAAAACTAGAAATAGAGCAGTTAATATTTCTAAGAAGTACGGAGGTAATTAGTAATTTAATAATAAATCTGACGTAGTCTAGGAGATAAAAGATGCATCACTCACACAAGAAAAGGCTGAGTATTGCTGTTCGCTCTGCATTGCTTACCACGCTCACTGTAGGCGCATCCACCGCGCTGGCGCAGGATGACACCGACGTAGAGGAAGTCGTCGTCACCGGCAGCTATATCCGCAACAGTGCCTTCACTCAGAACTCCCCGGTGGACAATATCTCGGCGGAGGACATGTTTGAATCTGGCAACCCGCACATAGGCGAATACATCCGCGACCTGACCTATACCGCGAATGTCGACGTGGTCGGCAACCCCTTTGGCGGTACTTCAGGCTACGGTTCCTCGTTCAACCTGCGCGGCCTGGGTGAAAACTCCACCCTGACCATGATAGACGGCTCGCGCCTGCTGTCGCCGGTTCTGATCCGCAACCTGCCACAGATTGCCATCGACCGGATGGAGCTGGTGCTGGACGGTGGTTCGGCGCTGTACGGTTCAGACGCCGTGGCAGGGGTGGTTAATATCATCCCCATTAAGGATTTTGACGGCTTCCGTACCCAGCTCTACTACCAGGTGCCGGACGATCCAGGTTTCGAGAACATCAACTCCTCCTTCCTGTGGGGTAAATCGTTCGACAACGGTCTCAACTACGTGGGCGCCTTCGAATACAAGAAGAGTACCCACCTGGGGATGTACGAACGCTCCCGGGAGATGGAGATATCCGCCACCACGGCGCCGTCGGGCAACCCCGGCTCCTTCGTGGAAATTGTAGGCGCTGATCCCGGCATCAATATCCGCGGTAACCACAACGGCACCCTGCTGGTGAATAACGTGTTCACCGACCCCAGCTGCGAAACCTTCAACGACGGCTATCCCGCGCAAGGCCAGCATTACACTTCGATACCGTCGGGCCACCGTCTTCCCGGTGGTCAATGTTCCTGGCAGTGGACACTGCACAGTGCCTACAACTCCGAGCGGGAGGATTTCAACCTGTATCAGGCACTGAACCTGGAAGCCACCGACTGGTTGCGGCTGAGTGGTGAATTGCGCCTCAATTATGCGGCTTACCCACAGCGACAACTGGCCGTCCGCTCCTATGGCACCAACGACCGTTCGGTGACGCTGATCCGCGCCGACCACCCGGCCAACCCCTACGGGGTGGATGTGGGGCCCTATTCCTGGCACGTCTTCGCGGACGCGTTCTCGGTCCGGCCTTCCGCACTCGACAGCCAGAACAGTCGCCATAACGACTACCGAACCTGGGTGAATTCCGCCAAAGTCCAGGCTGACTACGACATCATCGGCTCATGGACCGGCTTCACCAGCTACAACAAGCAGGAATCGGGTGGCATGTACGATTACTACACCATCCCGACCGAAAAGCTGCAACTGGCCCTGAACGGCATGGGCGGGCCTAATGGCGACGAATGGTTCAACCCCTTCGGCTCCGCCGACCCCCGTTCGCCTTATTACACGCCGGAAACTGCCAATTCCCCGGAACTGACCGAGTGGCTCTGGTACCTCAACAGCGGTTTCCGTAACACTGCAGAATCGCTGGAAATATTCGAAACCGTGGTCACTGGTGAAGTGTTTGAACTGCCGTTCGGCGTGATCCAGACGGCGGTCGGCTTCCAGTGGCGCGAAAAAATAACGGAGTCCTTCCCGGAACCTTCTGTGGCACTGGTTCAGGGCTTCGACTATTTACGTACCCCGATGGGCGCAGCACCACCTTTCTATGAGCGTTACAACTCTGAAGTCTACGCCACCTTTCTGGAAATACAGGCACCGCTGTGGGAAACCGTCGATGCCCAGTTCGCGGTGCGCAACGAGGTATTCCAGACTTTCGGCATAGAAGCGACCACACCGAAGGTATCGGTCCGCTGGGAGGCCCTGCCCACCCTGGCGCTGCGTGCCTCCTGGGGTGAGAGCTTCCTGGCTCCGACTCCCTACGATGCCCGTCCGTTCATACCGGATCAGAGCTGCTTCGAAACCTACGTGGGCAAGGACCTGATCACCAACACCGACCTGGCGGGGGGTGTGTCGTGCAGCTCCGGCAACCCCACTCTGCAGCCGGAGACCTCCGAGTTGATCAACTACGGCGTTACCTGGGAACCGGAGGGCGCACTGGCCGGGCTCAGCCTGTCGCTGGATTACCAGGAGATCGAATACACCGACCGGATTCGATCCCTGAGTGCCCAGGATACGGTGCAGTTCCAGTACCAACAGATGCTGGCGGCAACGGGACAGACGGCGGCCAACTACGATCCGACCCCCGGCTCGGCCAGCCGACAGAAGGCAGACGCCTGGCTCGCTGCGCTCGGTCCGGCAGGCCCCACGGCCAACAAGGTGGCCCGCTTCTTTACCGGCGAGGTGGAGAAAGTCTACCTGCAGCCTGCCAACATCAGCTCGGTGTGGATCGACGCTCTGGACTTCAATGGAACCTACACCTTCAACACCAACAACTGGGGTACCTTTACAGCCACGGCTCAGGTCACCCATTACCTGACTTTCGACTACCAGGACCTGACCGGTGGTAAGAAAGAAGCGTTGGGTAACCAGAACTGGAGCACGGGTATCGTTCCGCCATTGCCTGATACCAAGGCCAACCTGATCTTCAGCTGGTTCAGAGGAAACCAGAGTGGGTCGTTCTCCACCAGCTACTGGAGCAGCATGAATTTCGACGGTTTTGCAATCGACTACTACGGAGACATTCGTCCGGACGGTCCCCTGCAGGCGCCTGACAAAATTCGTAGCGAGCGCATCTCCAATCTCCGTTATGGAATTCAGCTGGATGAACTTTACGGGCAGGAAGTCAATGTTTCCGTGGGTATCAACAACGTGTTCGACAAGCGACCCCAGCGCCTGCCCGTCTTTGGCGGATTCGAATCCAGGCTCACCACTCCGTGGGGGCGACAGTTCTATGCCTCCATTGACTGGACACCGACCTTTTAACCTGACAGGTCGGCACTGATTAAACAGGTCGTAACGTTTAGTCCGTAAACCGCCGGGCAGAAGAGAAACGAAAGTTTCATTTCTCTTCTGCCCGGTTTCATTTTACGGGCTGTTGGCGCGGCCACACAGGTCGTAACCCCTTGCCCCTGGCCGGGCAATCACCCCCTTCCCTGTGCAGTAACTACGGATGCTGCGATTAATTCCCTCCAGAGGAACAGTCGATGGATAACGGTTTTTCCAGCGAACCTCGCCTCCGGTCTCCAGCGCCGTGCCACAATTATTATGAGAAGCCCTGAATCAGTAGGGAATCGGCATTTCAGGGGGAGCAGGATTTGCGAACTGGGTATTTCGAATGTAGTTGGCCATGTCGGTGGCACAGGTAGAATTCCCGTTGTCGGTACATCCACCGGCATTTCCAAACGGCATGAAGTTGTTGATGAACGCCCTGAGGGCCTCAAACGACCAGCCGCTGGCAGAGGACAGGCCGGGAGCCTGAAACGAGCCACTTCCGTTTACTCCGTGACATCCCGCACACCGCGTGGGATACAGATTCTCGCCGCGCAGGATACTTGCTTCGAGAGGATCGGTTTCCGGCACCGGCATGGGGTCCGGTGGAACCGGCGTTACATCCAGAATCTGTGCGTTACCGAACACCAGAGGCGAGTCCTGCACCAGAGACAGACGAACCTGGAAGCTGTCCGACAGGAATACAAGGCTGGGTATATTGAGATTGCCATCGAAGGTTGCCGGCAGATTCCCCGGCAGAATATCCTGGTCGTACTGAAAGAAATCCAGCACCTGGAACTCCAGCAGGTCGAAATTGATTCCCATGGTCAGGGAAAACACACCGAGACCAGGAGCATCCAGCACGGGAATTTCAAGCTGACTGTTTGTCAGATCGACACTGGCGTAGGGTAGGACCTGTTCCGTCAATGAAGCCATGGTGCCATCAAACCGGGTGGGAGTGGGAACCTGTGTCTGGCCTTCGCCGTTGAGTGACTGCGCTCCATTGACCGGAAACTGCCCGGTTTCATAAGTCAGTACATCCACACCTTCCGCAAAATTCAGGGTGCCCTCCCGGGTGGCGATGAAGCCGTCCGGAATCACGTAATCGGGTTCTACGCCGGTCAGCAGGCCGAAACGCTGTGTCGCGAGCAAAACGGTCCGGCCGGCGGTACTGCCTGCCAGGTCTTCATTGAAGGTAAACTCCGCTGTCGCCACGTCGGGCCCTGAGCTCACAACCGTGTGCCCGGACAACAGCTGCTCATTGGCGGACGCAGTCACAAGCTCAAGGTACTGGATTGTTCCGTCGGAATTACTGAATACCTCGTTGATCTTCCAGAGATGAAAATTGGCGCTGACCTGAGGCTGAAAAACCAGGAACCCAATAAAAATTGCGACCGTATGCAATGAGTATTTCATCACGTTTGTCCTTTTGTCTCTGTAGAATTTAACTTTCCGCTACTTCCAGCACCACCTCTTCTGTCCTCTCTGTCCGGTACGTCTGTACGCACCGGTGAGTTCAATCCAGCAACCTTGACTTGACAAGGGGTCGTATCAATAAACCAAGGAACCTCTACGCATCCAGTGAATGTCGTATCTGCTGTCGATGGTTCAACCGGGACCTGGAGGCCGATGGAAGTTTCTATAGGAGCAATACGCCCGGAGTTCTTGAGACTTCGGTGCACTCTGGCCCGGGCAGTCTGTGGCGCCGGGCCGGGGGCCGCTCTGGTTCCCTAAAAGCTTCCCTGCGCAACTGTCGTACCCCCTTGCAGGATTTGCACCAGACTGATGTCCAGTACGCTTTTCCCGTCGGGCAACAATGGTGCCAGGGGGCGGTCTGAAATGTTGTCATCCACCTCGAATTCCGCTTCCGCCTCGCCCAGCGAATCTGTAACCAGCGTGCCGAAGTCGACTGATTCAGCACCAAAAAATACCAGAATCGAGTAGGTGGTTGCCGCCGATGCATCCTCGATTTCCACCTGAAACTTCTGCTCAATTGAGCCGTCATTGCTTCTGATGCGTATGTCGGCTTCGCCATGAACACTGCTTCCTGCCAGGCTCAGTATCGCGCTTGCCTCAACGTCGGCGGGCGTGTCAGGCGTGGTACCGCCATCATTGCCACTATTGCCGGTATCATCCGGAGTGGATCCAGGGTCGACAGTCGCCTGGTCACTAAAACTGCTTTCAAGCACCACCATGTCGTCCAGAAGAATTTCAACCGCGCTGATATCCAGAACTGTCTTACCGGCGGGCAGCAATGGCGCCAGATCGATCCCGGTCACATTGTCGTCTACTTCAAACTCTGCCGATGCCTCGCCGAACTGGTTTGTGGTCATGTCGCCAAATTCGACACCTGGTCCGTCAAAGTAGACGACAATGGCATAGACAATGCCGGGAGCCGCGTCTTCCACTTCTATCTCAAG
>CALOEW010000018.1:0-40867 GCA_942492445.1 uncultured Gammaproteobacteria bacterium | reverse complement strand
GGCCATTGCCTACGATTCCAGGATTCAACTCCAAGTCGAGCTTCAATACCATCTTCAAGGAAAAGACCGGTCAGGACTCCCAGCGAATATTTAAAGACTCTCGACTAGCTTATTTCCAGAAATTACGGAAAGACCGGCCAAGGACCGACCTGTATATCCGATAGTAGATCTTCCGGTGTGGAGGATACTTCAGGAAAAGTTCAAACCAGGTGGGTTTGATCATCAAGGTTTTATGATGACTGAAAGCATCGAAACCTGGTTTTCCATGGTAATGCCCGATTCCTACTGAATCCCCAACTCCTCCAAAAGGAGCGTTCATATTGATAAAATGCATGACCACTTCATTGATCATGCCTCCGCCCGAGGGCAGTTCCTTCATGATTTTTTTTGCCTTGGATATATTCCTGGTAAATACATAGAGCGCCAAAGGGGCCGGCTTGGTCTTCAGCAAGCTAAGCAGTTCATCCAGATTCTTGTAGGTCAGAATAGGAAGTAAGGGTCCAAACACCTCTTCCCGCATCACCTTATCGCCCGGCTCTACCCCATCCAGGATGGTAGGTTCAATGTAGAGATCTCCCCTGTCTGAGCTCCCGCCATGTACCACTTTCTCAGGATCGATAAAGCTTAGCACCCGGTCGAAGTTTTGTTCGTTTACCATCCTTGGAAGGATAGGACTTTGCCTGAATCCGGGCCTGTGATTCTGGTCATATGCCGCTTTAGCTCGTGTACAAATTCATCCTTGATATCCTCATGCACATAAAGATGGTCGGGCGATACACAGGCATTCCCATTGTTATGAAGTTTGCCCCAGGCAATCCTCTGTGCACTCCTTTTCAAATGGCAGTCGGGCATCACAATCACCGGATTTTTCCCTCCCAGCTCCAGCGTAACCGGAGTTAGTTGTTCCGCAGCTGCCTTCATAACGATCTTACCCACCCTGGTACTGCCGGTAAAGAAGATTTTATCAAATTTCTGCTTCAACAATTCTGTGGTCTCAGCCACTCCCCCTTCCTGGACAAATACCAGCTCTCCGGGAAAATTGGAATTGATCAATCTGGCCAGGGCAGCGGAAGAGTGTCCTGTGATTTCACTGGGTTTCAGGATCACTGTATTTCCCGCGGCCAGTGAAGATATCATTGGTATGAGGGAAAAGCATGTAGGGATAGTTCCAGGGACCAATGACCAGGGTGACTCCAAAAGGCACCGGAACACTCCTTGTCCGGGCCGGAAAGTTGGAGAGATTGGTCACATGTCTGCGCGGACGGTTCCACCTGTTCAGGCGACGTATAGCAACATTGGTCTCTCCATAGGGAAGACTTAACTCATTTTCCAGGGTCACCTGAAAAGGCTTTTTAAAATCCTTGTAAATGGCTTCGGCCAGTACTCCTTCATTTTCAAGCAGCAGCTTGTGTAGCTTGCGAAGGGTCCTCTTTCTCTCAGAAATTGACAGGGTGTGTCCGGCCAGGAAATAGTTGCGTTGGGATTCAATCAGTTCCTTCATGTTCATAAAAATAGCAAATATTCCCTCAAAAGGTTCAGGCTTGTCGGCTTGAACGGGAAAGGGATAAAAGGAGGTCCGAACCACACAGTTTGGGCGATGGACGTAAACTCATGCACTACATTCGAATTTATGAAAGGGGTACTTCTAACATCTATACTTATACCTATGGAACTCTATGCTTTGCCGCAGGAATCTTTGAATCATCTCTCTCAGGAGATTTGCTTGATACCGGAAGCAAGAACTCTAGCATCGAGTTTTATACGTTCGGCCCTCTATCTGGGCACACTTCAAAGATGTATACCTGCAGAGTGCCGCGGTCAGGCGGGATTATTGCTGAAAGCCAAAGCGGGTAGTGTGGCTACCGCCAAAGCCGATATCCGCTTCAGGTTTGGATCGGAATGGCAGGAGGGGTTTTCAGACATGGAGATCCGGGAGGCTTATGTGGATTTGCAGACTGGTGCGGCTGGTTTCAGGTTTGGAAAATTGATTTCCCCCCTGGGAAAAGGTTCCGTATTTAATCCTGTTGACAAGATCACCCCAACGGATCCCACAATGTGATCTCCCAATCCGGACGACAGGTATTTGGGCATCTGGGCCTTACAGGGCCGGATCAACTCTGGTAAATCCCTGAAATTTACCGCAACCTGGAATCCCATGTACCAGAGTGGGAAGTTGCTAATCGATCCGGTCCCCATGCCGCCTTATGTCTCCTTCCTCGAACCAGACTATCCGGGAGTGGAATTGTAGGTAGGCACCCATACGGGGCAAAGTTGGATCTTCATACCCCGGCCATGGATGCATCCCTTATACGGATTCCATGGCTACCATAGCTGGCCAGGTATAGCCTTTGATTCCTTCGTGATGGATACCATTCTTTTAGAACCTCAGGCTCTGGATCTTTATGAAAAAGCTTATCGGATAAATATGGCAGGAGCAGATTTCTCCATCCCGCTTGGATCATGGATTATCAGGGCTGAGGCAGCCTGGATGGCCCCCACTGAAGAGCGTGAAAGTAAGGAGTACCTCCCCTTTCCCGAACTAAGCTATGCGGGCGAAATAGAGGTGGGAGCCTCCTGGTTGACTGTTATAGCTGGCTACCATGGAAAATACATTCTCGAATACGCAATCCCGGAGACCGAGCCCAGCCTTTCGAGCGGACCGGCCCAATTTGTCCCCCTTATGGAGGCCGGAATCCCAATCACCGGTGCTTTGGTGAATGAAACCGTAAAAAAACAAATTGGAGCCTTCAACCGACTTTACAATTACCAGCTGGAAGAGTTCTATCATAGTATCAAGTCTTAAAAAGGGAATTTCCTGCATGATGCTTTGGAACTGGAATTTCCCGTGGTTTACAATATCACTACCGAAGAGTGGGTCCCACAGCCCTCCGTGTCATGGTTAGCCACTGGACGGAATCAAAATAGCGCAGGGTACCACGGTTTTTTTGGCCCTCAGAATCTCTCTTCGATATGGTGGGTCCCACTCAAATGCAGGATACCTTGCCATGACACTTTCATTCTAAAAAATATATGAGTCAATTACAAAAACATGCATAAAAGAATCATCAAATACCGCTGGTGGATCATAGGAGTATCGGTACTCTTTACCCCTGGTTTTTTCTCACTCTTCTATTCAAGCTGGAAATCGATCCCGATTTGAAAAACTATTTTCCCAAGACCATGAACTCCATGGTTAACACCGACAGAATCGAAGAAATTTTCGGAAACCAGGATCTCGTAATGATCATTTTCGAGGCAGAGGATATCCTGGCAGAAGAGACCTTAAAACGGGTCCAAATTGTGGAGAAGGAAATCGGGAGAATTGATGGAGTCCGCGAACATCATCGGTCTTTGGCTCCAATCACATCCATGGCGAAGAGGGGCTGCGTATGTAGAACCAACCATCCTCTGCATTCCCCGGGAATGAAAGGATGAGAGAGAAACCGATGTAACCATGGATGCACACTGGTCGGCAAGATTATGGCACGACGACTTTAAGGCCACTGCCCTGGTGTGCACCCTGGAAAAGTTAATGTGATGAAGACCGGGTCTTTTCCAGGATTCATAGTAACCTGGGCAGAGCATCCCGGAGAGGAACTTATTCATTTTGGAGGACTCCTCTACCTGCGTCAGGCCATTGATAAGGACATTCAGAGAGACGGGTTTATATTGATCCCCATTGCGCTGGTGCTGATGCTCATTTTCCTCTAATTCTGCATTTCGCGAATGAGCTTCAGAACCTCGAGTATTTCCCGGGTTTTCAGCCGCATCAAGTCGGAGTCGCCACGGGACTCCACGTTCAGGCGCACCACCGGCTCGGTGTTGGACATGCGCAGGTTGAAGCGCCAGTCCCGAAATCATGCTGAGCCCGTCGGTATGGTCGATGACTCCGCGCGCCGGTAGTAGTGCCTCGATCCGCTCCAGCAACGCCGGTGGATCGCAATTTCGGTGTTGATCTCGCCACTGGCGGGGAAGGCGGCCATGCGTTCGTTGACCAGCTCGGAAAGCGATTTGCCGGATTTGCTCATCAGCTCGATCACCAGCAGCCAGGGGATCATGCCGCTGTCGCAGTAGGCGAAGTCGCGGAAATAGTGGTGCGCGCTCATCTCACCCCCGTAGACCGCGTTCTCCAGCCGCATGCGTTCCTTGATGAAGGCATGGCCGGTCTTGCTCTGAATCGGCAGGCCGCCGGCGGCCTCGATCTATATCGATGGTATTCCAGGTCAGGCGCGGGTCGTGAATGATCTTCGAGCCGGGTTGATGCTCAGAAACGCCTCGGCCAGCAGCCCGACGATGTAGTAACCCTCGATGAAGCGGCCGTTCTCGTCGAAGAAGAAACAGCGGTCAAAGTCGCCGTCCCAGGCGATGCCCAGGTCGGCATGCTGCGCCTTTATCGCATCGATAGTGGGATGGCGGTTTTCCTCAAGCAACGGGTTGGGTACGCCATTGGGGAAATTACCATCCGCCTGGTGATGAACCTTGAAAAACGTGACCGGCAACCTGCTCTCCAGGGCGTCGATCACCACACCCGCGCCTCCGTTACCGGCGTTGCAGACAATCCTGAGGGGCTTGATTCCCGGCACCTCGATGTAGCTCAACAGGTGCTCAACATAGGCTTCCCGGGTATCCTGACGGCTTACCTCACCCTGGCGTGCGGCCTCGGGAAATTCTCCTGCCTCGGCCAGCGCCTGGATATCCTTTAATCCGGTGTCGCCGCTGATGGGCTTGGACTGCTCGCGAACCATCTTCATGCCGTTGTAGTCTTTCGGATTGTGACTGGCGGTTACGGCGATGCCGCCGTCGGCCTGCAGGTGGGCCGTGGCGAAATAGACCTCTTCGGTCCCGCACTGCCCGATATTGATTACGTCCACCCCCGAGTCGGTCAGCCCCCGCGTCAGTTCGTTGCACAGAGACTCGCTGGTCAGTCGGATATCGTAACCCACCACCACCACCGCGGGCCGCAGAAAGGTCGCATAGGCCCTGCCGATACGGTAGACAATCTCCTCATTGAGCTGATCGGGGATCCGCCCCCGGATGTCATAGGCCTTAAAACAGGTAATCTCCATTGTCATTGCTTCTCCGCCTGCTGGCTTCAGTCTTTGTTTTGGTAAAAATTGGCGTAGTTGTAGTTGGTGGCGTCCATGAATCCCTCAACGCTGCCGCAATCGAAACGCCTGCCCCTGAACTGATATCCGATTACCCTGCCCTGCTCGGCCTGGCGCATAATGGCGTCGGTAATCTGCATTTCGCCGTTCTTGCCCGGCGGCGTGGTCCGGATCAGTTCGAAAATATCGGGTGTCAGAATGTAGCGGCCGATAATTGCAAGATTGCTGGGAGCCTCTGCCGGCTCCGGCTTTTCCACCATGGACTTCACCCGCCAGATACGGTCCTCCTCCATCACCCCCTCGATCACCCCGTACTTGAAAGTCTCCTCCCGCGGGACTTCTTCGATGGCAACGATACTGCACTGATAACGTTCATAAAGTTTGACCATCTGGGTCAGCACACCGTCGCCTTCCGCCACACAGTAGTCGTCAGCCAGGATGACCGCGAACGGGTGTTCGCCGATAAGCGTCTCCCCGGTGAGTATGGCATGGCCGAGGCCTTTCATTTCCACCTGGCGGGTATAGGAAAACGTGCAGGTCTCAATAATATTGCGTATTTCCGACAGCAGTTCCTCCTTGCCGGTTCCCGCGATCTGATGTTCCAGTTCGTAGTTGATATCGAAGTGGTCCTCGAGAGCGCGTTTGCCACGGCCGGTCACAATCGCCATGCCTTGTATTCCAGCCTCCATGGCTTCCTCGACTCCGTATTGGATAAGTGGCTTGTCGACCAACGGCAACATCTCCTTCGGCATTGACTTGGTCACGGGCAGAAAGCGGGTACCGTAGCCCGCTGCCGGAAACAGGCACTTCTCGATTATCGGCATGGTAATTTATCCTCCTCAGGAATTCCCGGTGTCGGGCTTAAAGCAGCAAATAGCTTGCCAGTTTAGAGTTGCGGGTTGTGGACTGCACCAATCTGGACTGCCACAGCGACAGCTGGAGCACCCCGGTGCACCGGACTGAATCACCCCGGTCAGCCCTTGCCAACCCGCCCGTAGACGTCGTCAAAGCGCACGATATCATCCTCACCCAGGTAGTCGCCAAGCTGCACCTCGATCAGTTCCACCGGCTCCTGTCCCCGGTTCTCCAGCCGGTGCCGGCAACCGAGAGGCAGAAAGACAGACTCGTTTTTTGCGACCCGGTGAACTTCGTTATCGCGGGTAACCAGGGCCTCGCCCCGAATGATCGTCCAGTGTTCTGCCCTATGATGGTGCATCTGCAGGGAGAGTGCCTGCCCGGGATTCACAACGATGTGCTTAACCTGGTAACCCGCGGCATTCTCCAGGGAACGGTAGGACCCCCAGGGTCGATAAACCAGGTCGTGATGTTGACTTTCGCTGCGCTGATCCGCCTCCAGCCTGGAGACGATCGTCTTTATTCCCTGTACCTGGTCCTTGCCGGCCACCAACACTGCATCCGAAGTTTCAACGACTATGACGTCCTTCACTCCGAGTACGGCAACGAACCGCGAATCGGCCTGAATATAGCTGTCTGTCACCTGTTCGATCAGCACATCGCCACTGACCACGTTTCCGTCGCCGTCTTTCCCGGCAACTTCCCAAAGCGCCGTCCAGGCACCAAGGTCGTTCCAGCCGGCGTCCAGGGGCACTACTGCCGCCAGCGCTGTTTTTTCCATCACCGCGTAATCAACGGAAATGGATGGACAGTCGCGAAACAGTGCTTCCGGAATGCGCAGATAATCCAGATCACTCTCGATAGCGGCAAAGGCCTCCCGGCAGCAGCGCAATACCTGTGGCTCGTGACTTTCCAGCTCGCGGAGAAAAACCGAAGCGCGAAACATGAACATGCCGCTGTTCCACAGGTAGTGACCACTGGCAAGGTAGGCCCTGGCCGTTTGAATATCCGGCTTTTCAACAAATTTTTCCACGCCGAAGACACCCTGCAGGTCGTACTCCGGCCCTTTCTTTATATACCCGTAACCGGTTTCCGGGACACCTGGTACTATGCCGAAGGTGACCAACCGCTCCGCCACAGCCACCTGCTCACCCAGTCTGATGGCGGCCTGGAAAGCACTCTGATTGCTGATCAGGTGGTCGGCAGGCAACACCAGCATTACCGGGTCATCACCATTACCGGTAGCTTGCAATGCCGCCATGGCCACGGCAGGCGCAGTGTTGCGGCCGACGGGCTCAAGCAGGATGGAACTCCCGGCCGACCCCAGCTGACGCAATTGTTCGGCGACCAGAAAGCGGTGATCTGCATTACAGATCACTATGGCAGGCTCCAGCTGGTCCAGCCCTCCTAAGCGGGACAGAGTGCTTTGAAACAGAGTGCGCTCCTGGCCCGGAAACTGGATGAACTGCTTTGGAAGCAGCGCCCGCGACTGGGGCCAGAGCCGGCTGCCCACGCCTCCGGCGAGAATTACGGGAACTATCATCAATTTCTACCTGGCTGTTTCCCTGGCTGGAACCTGTGGGCCGGGAAGCCGGGCCATTGCGGTTTCAGTTTCCGCCAATGTCCGACCGCGCTGGCCGCTTCCGTGTTTTTTGCAGCACAAGTCTAGCAGACTTCATGATAAGGTGAGGTTAACCGGCTGCCTAACCCGCAGTGCGTCGGTCAGAGATCGATACAAGTCAAAAACCGGTCGATAAATGCAGGCTGTTCCGCTAATATCGCACACTTTTCAAAAATACAGTCCTAACTGTCGGGGACGGGCGCAACCGATGGCAGAAAAAAACCTGAATTTCATACCCAGGCCTTCCTACGATAAGGCTGAGTTGATCGAATGTGGCCATGGGCGTCTGTTTGGTCCGGGGAACGCCAAGTTACCTATCGATAACATGCTGATGCTGGATCGAATTGTTGAAATCAGCTCCGAAGGCGGCGCCTACGGCAGGGGCCATATAGTGGCAGAGCTGGATATCAATCCCGACATGTGGTTTTTCAAATGCCATTTCCCCGGCGACCCGGTCATGCCGGGCTGTCTCGGTCTCGATGCCATGTGGCAGCTGGTCGGCTTTTTCCTCGGCTGGCGGGGCAACCTTGGCAAAGGCCGTGCCCTGGGGTCCGGAGACGTGAAATTCTCAGGTGAAATTCTGCCCGATGCCAGTAAAGTGGTTTATGATATTTCCATGAGTCGAGTCATCGAACGCAGGTTGGTCATGGGAATTGCCGACGGCACCGTCTCGGTGGATGGCAACCCGATCTACAAGGCAAAAGGCCTGAAAGTCGGTCTTTTCAGGCCCGACCAGAAATTCGACCAAGGGGAAGCAGAGAAGTAAACCATGCGACGAGCTGTAGTTACCGGCCTGGGCATAGTTTCATGCTTGGGGAATGACAAGGATACTGTCACCCGATCGCTTCGTGAGGGTAACAGCGGTATCCGGTTCAATCAGGAGTACAAAGACATCGGCATGCGTTCCCAGGTGTCAGGCTCCATCAATATCGATACCGCTGCGCTGATCGATCGCAAGCTGTTGCGTTTCATGGGGGATGCCGCAGCCTATGGTTACCTGGCCATGAAGGATGCCATCAATGACGCCGGCCTGAAGGATGACGAAGTCTCCAACGAGCGCACCGGCATCATTATGGGAGCAGGCGGTTCCTCAACCGAGGATCAGGTCGAGTCTGCAGATATCATGAGGGCAAAAGGGTTGCGCCGCGTGGGCCCTTACCGGGTAACGCGCAGCATGGGCAGCACGGTGTCCGCCTGCCTGGCGACTTCTTTCCGGATCAAAGGCGTGAACTACTCCATCTCCTCGGCCTGTGCCACCAGTGCCCACTGTATCGGCAACGCGGTAGAGCTGATTCAACTGGACAAGCAGGACCTGGTCTTTGCCGGGGGTGGCGAAGCCGAACATTGGACATTGTCCCATATGTTCGACGCCATGGGGGCCATGTCCACCCGGTACAACGACACCCCCGAAAAAGCGTCCCGGGCTTTCGACCGGGATCGCGACGGCTTCGTTATCGCTGGCGGAGGGGCTGTTCTGGTGGTGGAAGAACTGGAGCATGCCCGTGCCCGGGGAGCAAAAATCTATGCCGAGATAACCGGTTACGGTGCCACCTCGGATGGCCACGACATGGTGGCTCCATCAGGAGAGGGCGGCAAACGCGCTATGAAAATGGCAATGAAGACCACCACCACCCAGGTCGACTACCTCAACACCCATGGCACCAGTACACCGGCAGGTGACATCTCGGAACTGCGGGCGATTCGTGAGATATTTGGCGAACAGCTGCCGGCCATCAATTCCACCAAGTCCCTCAGCGGGCATTCACTCGGGGCAGCAGGGGCACATGAGGCCATATACAGCCTGTTGATGATGGAAAACAACTTCATCGCCGCATCCGCCAATATCGAAAATCTCGATCCCGAGGCGGAGGGCATGCCCATCGTTATGAAACGTCTGGACGATATAACCCTGAACTGTATCATGTCCAACAGTTTTGGGTTTGGCGGTACCAACGCCTGCCTGATTTTCGAACGCCTGGAGAACTGAACGGCAAACCGGCCCGGGGCGGTCTCACGTGAATATGATCAGGAAAATTTTACACACCGTTCTCGTCCTGGCACTGGCGCTGGGGCTGGCAATACCGGTCGGCGCCCAACTGCTGCCCAACGCCAACAGCAGCTTTCTGAATCGAAATGACAGGCCCAGCCCGCTGCCCCTGGACCAGGCCTTTCCCTATTTCATCAGCATCGTGGACGATCAGACCCTGAACGTCACCTGGCAGGTCGCCCCCGAGCATTACCTCTACCGCCATCAGTTCAACTTCACGCTGCAGCTTCCCGACCGGGACGATCGGCAGCTGGTGGCATTCAAACTCCCTGCTGGCGTAGCGAAGACCGACCAGTTTTTCGGGGACATAGAAGCCTACTATGGCAACGTGACTGCCAGACTCACCCTGGATCCGGCGCTGCCGCCCACCACCCTCCTGATCATTGAATACCAGGGATGCGCCGAGTGGGGATTCTGTTATCCCCCGCAATCCACCAGCCAGCCTCTCTTCCCCTAAACCCGATTCCGGCCAGATCGGGGTCATGAAAATTGGTGAAAAATCGGTAAATTTCTGAGAAAATGCGCCGATCTTTACTAAAACTTACCAGCTTCTGGTTTTGCTGACAGGACTTTTCAAACCATGGCACACATTCTGGTCCTGCACGGACCCAACCTTAACCTGCTTGGCGATCGGGAACCCCACATTTACGGCACGGATACGCTTGACGACATTAACGGGCGTCTGACGGAGATGTGCAGGAAACAGGACCACCAGCTGGACACCCTGCAAAGTAATGCCGAACACCAACTGATTGACCGACTGCACGCCGCCCGCAAGGACGGCACCGCCTTCATCATTATCAATCCGGGTGCGTTCACCCACACCAGCATCGCCCTGCTGGATGCATTTCTGGCGGCAGACATTCCTTTTATCGAGGTTCACCTGTCCAATCTGCACCGCCGGGAGGCATTCCGACAAAAATCCTATCTGGCCGCTGCCGCCGTGGGGACTATCGTCGGGTTCGGTGCCCACGGTTACGAACTTGCCCTGGAAGCAGCCATGCGCAAACTGGCAGCCGGAGTTTAATTCATCGACAACCTCAGGTGAGACCCGTTAATGGATATTAGAAAAGTAAAGAAGCTCATCGAGCTCCTCGAGACATCAGACATCGCTGAGATAGAAATCAGGGAGGGCGAGGAATCTGTGCGCATCAGTCGCAACTCGTCTGCTTTGCCGGCCGCGATGGCTTACCAGCCGCCACCTCCCCCGGCTCCACAACCCGCTGCTGCCGAAGTGAACGTGCCCCCACCTGCCGGCCTCGACCAGTCATCCCGGAGCAAGGAAGTGCTTTCCCCGATGGTTGGTACTTTCTACCGGGCGCCATCCCCTTCCTCCCCCCCGTTTGTGGAAATAGGCCAGACCGTGGAAGCCGGTGACGTTGTCTGTATCGTCGAGGCAATGAAAATGATGAACCAGATCGAGGCCGAACACGGCGGCGTAGTCGAGGCTTTTCTGGTCGAAGACGGCGAGCCGGTTGAATTCGATCAGCCATTAATCAGGATTGCCTAGGGCATGTTCGATAAAGTACTCATTGCCAACCGGGGTGAAATCGCCCTTCGTGTGCTCCGTGCCTGCAAGGAGCTGGGCATTAAAACAGTCGCCGTTCACTCCAGTGCCGATCGCGATCTCATGCACGTGCGCCTGGCCGATGAATCCGTCTGCATCGGTCCTGCCTCGGCGAAAGAAAGTTACCTGAATATCCCGGCCATCATCTCCGCCATGGAAGTCACCGACGCGGTGGCAGTGCACCCGGGTTACGGGTTCCTGTCCGAGAACGCGGATTTTGCCGAGCAGGTGGAAAACAGCGGGTTTACCTTCATCGGCCCGCGCGCCGATACCATTCGCCTGATGGGCGACAAGGTCTCAGCCATCAATGTGATGCGTGAGGCTGGCGTACCCACGGTACCGGGCTCCAACGGCCCGGTTGACGACAATTCCGACCGCACCCTCGCACTGGCCCGGGAAATCGGCTACCCGGTTATCATCAAAGCGGCAGCCGGAGGCGGTGGCCGGGGCATGCGGGTAGTCCACAGCGAAGCCGCGCTGCTGAAAGCGATCTATGTGACCCAGTCGGAGGCGAAATCCTACTTCAGCAGCGGCGTGGTCTATCTGGAGAAATTTCTTGAGAACCCCCGTCACGTCGAGATTCAGGTTATCGGTGACGGTGAGGGAAATGCCATTCACCTGGGCGACCGGGATTGCTCCCTGCAACGCCGGCATCAGAAGGTCATCGAGGAAGCCCCGGCGCCGGGAATTCCGCAGGAAGTCCGGGACGAAGTGGCACAGACCTGCATTCAGGCCTGTAAGAATCTCAAGTATCGCGGGGCCGGCACCCTGGAATTTCTGTATGAAAATCAACAGTTCTACTTCATCGAAATGAATACCCGGGTCCAGGTCGAACACCCGGTCACGGAAATGGTCACCGGCGTGGATATCGTCAAGGAACAGCTGCGCATTGCGTCCGGCGAACCCCTGTCAGTCCGGCAGGAGGACGTCGTCATCCGTGGTCACGCCGTCGAATGCCGGATCAATGCCGAAGATCCGGTAACGTTTATGCCCAGCCCGGGGCTGGTGGAACTTTACCACGCCCCGGGAGGCCTGGGGGTACGAGTGGATTCCCACCTCTACAGTGGCTACCGGATCCCACCCTATTATGATTCCCTGGTGGCCAAACTCATCACCTGCGGTGCCTCCCGGGAAGAAGCACTGGTGCGCATGGAGAACGCCCTTGACGAACTGCTGGTGGACGGCATCAAGACCAACACGCCCCTGCACCGTGATCTGATCAGGGACCGGGAATTCCGGGCCGGTGGTGTGAACATTCACTACCTGGAAAAGAAACTTTCCCTCTGATGCCGTGGCAACTTCTGCGTTTGCGGGTCCCGTCTGCCCTGGCAGAGGAGTTGGAACAATCGCTGCTGGATGCCGGCGCGACTTCGGTGACGCTGACCGATGCCGAGGACCATCCGGTTTTTCAGACCGAACCCGGAACAACACCATTGTGGGACACGGTAGCGCTCAGCGCCCTGTTCCCTGACGGTGCGGACCTTGAGCCGTTGCAGCGGGAGCTGAAATGGCGTGCCCGGGATGCAACCGCGACCGGTTTACACATGGAACGTGAAATTCTGCCGGACCAGGACTGGGCAACGACCTGGATGGACAGATTTCATCCCCTGAAATTCGGGTCCCGGCTCTGGATCTGCCCAAGCTGGCTCACGCCGCCGGACCCGGAGGCGGTTACCATCCTGCTCGATCCAGGCCTCGCTTTCGGAACCGGAACCCACCCGACCACCGCCCTGTGTCTTGAATGGCTGGAGGCAAAGGACCTGGAGCACAAACTGGTCATCGATTACGGCTGTGGTTCGGGGGTGCTGGCGATTGCCGCCGCCCTTCTGAATGCCAGGCAGGTGCTGGCGGTGGACAATGACCCCCAGGCCATTCAGGCCTGTCAGGCCAACCGTGATGCCAACGGCCTCGATGCAGCCAGTCTGGCCTGCAGCCTGCCCGAACAGATACCTTCCAGCCCTGTGTCATTGCCGGCCGACGTGCTGGTCGCCAATATCCTTGCCGGTCCCCTCGAGCAACTGGCGCCACACTTTGCCGAACTGGTCCGGCCCGGCGGCGACCTGGTCATGTCAGGCATTTTACCGGAGCAGGCTGAGAGTCTCCGCAGCCACTACCGGCGGTGGTTCGACCTGACCGAATCCGTGGAACGGGAGCGGTGGACAAGAGTTTCCGGAACAAGACGATATAGCTAGGGAGCCGGTGATGAACCAGAAACAGGAGTATACGGCCGCCAGCCGGTGGCTCATTCAGTGTCCAGCGGCCAGGAAATGTGAACCAGGGTAAATCCTCGACAGCGGCGGGTAGCCGGCAGTAGGCATCCGGTGGTATACCTTGCTACAACCGGGAAAATACAGGTATCGATAGCGAAAATGCTCGCAATTGTTAAAAAATGGCTTTACACGTAACCCAGTGCCCGCGTTGTGAATCAACATTCAACACCAGTGCCCGAATGCTGCAGGCGGCTCATGGACTGGTGCGATGTGGTGCCTGCCTGTCAATCTTTGAAGCCAATCGGAACCTGGTAGACCGCCACTCTCACGCCTCCAACGACGACCGGGAACACCTGGATGAGGAGTCGGTATTTATCTCCGCACCCGGAGACTATTTCGATCCCGCCGAATTTCTCAGCCACGGCGACGACCAGGACGAGGACTGGGGCCAGGAAGAGGCGCTCTACCCCAAGTCGGATATTCACGACAGCGACTTCGACGTGTTCGATGTCGACCCGGCCGATGTGGGCAGCCCTGCCAGGGAGCAGACGACCGACAGCAATTTCAACGTGTTTGAAGCGGATGACAGAACTGCCAGCGTCGCCAATCCCCATCACGATGTCCAGGACCACGAATTCGACATTTACGACGCCGGCGAGCGGAAAATCTCAAAGGCCGCTTCCGAGACCAGGCAGGGCGATGACGGCCGCTTCCAGCTTCGGGCATCATTTAAATTTCCCTCCGGGACCACGCCTTCCAGTTTCAGCCTGACGTCGTTGCTCGGAAGCCTGCTACCGGGCTCTTCCAGCTCTGCGGCCCGGAACCGGGCCGCCCGCAAGTCCCCGACTGTCGCGGAGAGCCGCGTACAGGACGGCTCTCAGTCATCCGAAGTGATCCTGCCGAAAGGTCCCGACGCCGCTTCCCTGCTGGCGAGGCTTAAGGAATCCGGCAATTCCGAGGTGATACTGCCAGCCGGCCCGGATTCCACGACCCTGCTCGAGGCATTGAAAAAAGCTAACGAGCGGTCAAAAAAACACCCGGGAGGTGACGCATGTGAGCCGCACCGGGACTCCGATTTCCTGTATGATGACGAGGATCTCGAGCCTGCCGAGGCCAGGTTTCTTGACGTGGAGACCATCGAACCGGCGGATGCGCTGAACGAGACGGAACTGAACGAGGTCAACGTCACCGACGACCAGTTCTTCGACGCCCTTGCCGGTGATGCCGAGTGGGAGGAGGCGGACGTCGAGCTGGATGAAAAGTCCTTCGTGATTTTACCAGTGGATCCCTATCAGCCATCTGCCTTCAAGAGCGAAAACGAAACGATGCCTGAAAAGTCAGAGCCCAGAGGTAAGGAAAATAAAGCACTGAAGGGCAGGAAAGCGTCCTCTGGCGCCAATACCGGTGGCGACAACCGGCAGGGCCAGAAGGAACCCCGGACGGGCGGTGGGCGCAGTGTTGCAAAGTCTGTGGGCAATGCGTCGGAATCCGATACGACGCCACATACCGGCCCTGCCACGATCAGCAGGGGCGCAAAGTCAAGCAGGGACAATAGCGGCAAAGCCGCCGATTCTCCCGGGCAGGCGCGATGTGCTGAAAAATCCCGCCCCGAGGGCAACAACGGCAAGGAACAACTCCGCGCCAGAGTCATGAATAGTGGCCTCGATGACCAGGACTCCCTGGAACAGCTGAGTGAGGAAAACCTGCGTGCCATTCGGGACGTTGACAACTCCCTGGAGCTTGAAAACCGCAACACCAGCCGCCGCGCATCAAAAATTGCCCTGATCGCCAGCGCCTGCCTGCTGGCGGTGCTGGTCTTTGCTGTGCAGCTGGCCTGGCAGCGCCTGCCGGTTCTGAGCCAGGATCCAGGCTTTCGTCCCTGGTACCTGAGCGCTTGCAGCCTGGTCGGTTGTGACCTGCCCCCTTACGTGAATCCCACGCAGATTCAGACCGATAACCTGGTGGTTCGCAGCCATCCGCAACTGGCAGATACCCTGGAGCTGAATGCGGTATTTCGCAATCGCGCCGAGTTTCCGCAGCCCTTCCCGCTTATCGAATTGCGGTTTTCAGACCTGAACAATTCGACTATCGATTCCCGGCAACTTCTTCCAGACGAATACCTTCCGCAGGCGCTGCGGGGAATGCCCCTGATGCCACCCGGTGCTCCGGTACAGATTACTCTGGAACTCGCCGATCCCGGCCCCAGCGCAGTAAACTATCAGCTGGGTTTCAAGGCGGCGCCTCCCAGGCCCGGGTCCTGAATTCCCGTCTCTGCCACAGTTTTCAGCTTTGACCTGAGTGATCAGATCGGTACAATATCCTGCTCCCCATCACGCTGACCCGGAACATGGAACTGAAGCCCCTTCAGATCGGTGACTTCACTATCGCCAATCCCCTGCTGCTGGCCCCAATGGCCGGTGTGAGCGACAGCCCGTTCCGGGAAATCTGCTGCGCCAACGGTGCAGGCCTGACCGTGGCGGAAATGTTAACCTGTAACAGGGAACGCTGGACCAGCGATAAGAACCGCCTGCGGCAGATCAAACCCGACATCGCCGGCCCCCAGGTGGTACAGATCGCCGGTTCCGATCCAGGCCTGATGTCGGAAGCCGCCATTGTCAATGTTGCCATGGGCGCCGATATCATCGACATCAACATGGGCTGCCCGGCCAAAAAAGTCCTGCGCAAGGCGGCCGGGTCCGCCTTGCTGAAGGATCCGGCCCTGGTTAACCGCATTCTGCACGCCGTGGTGGCGGCGGTAGATGTCCCGGTCACGTTGAAAATCCGCACCGGCTGGTGTCCGGAAACACGCAATGGCGTGGAGATTGCCAGGGTGGCGGAACAGGCGGGGATAAAAATGCTGACAGTACACGGGCGGACACGAGCCTGCCGCTTCAAGGGCGACGCGGAATACGCGACCATTGCCAATATCAGGCGGGCAGTGTCCATCCCGGTAATTGCCAACGGCGACATCACTTCTCCTGAAAAAGCCAGGCAGGTGCTGCGTGAGACCGGGGCGGACGGCCTGATGATCGGCAGGGGCGCCCAGGGGCGGCCGTGGATCTTTGATGCCATTCGTCTCTACCTGATTACCGGAAAACTGTCGGCACCGCCCGGGTGCGACGATATCGGCAGGACCGTCACAGACCACCTGGTAAAAATCCATGCACATTACGGTGAGCGCAAAGGGGTGCTATTTGCTCGCAAGCATGTAAACTGGTATTTCAGGCAACTGGCTGCCAGCCGGCTTGAAAGTAACCTCGGCACGGGGGAATTCTGGCAATTGTTCAGCCGCCAGACTACTCCGTCAGGTCAGCTGCATGCTCTCCAGGATTATTTCGCTGCACTGACCATCGACAACAGAGGGATTGCCGCATGACTTCCCAGGATGAGGCTCTTCTTTTCAGAGCCACCCCGGTCGAAGGCCTGAGCGATTTCATCGGAAACGAAAAGCCGGCAACGTTGCGCGAGGAAGTTAAACGCGCCATGGCAGACTATTTCGCCCAACTAGGTGATCAGGAACCCACTGACATTTACCAATTGGTTATGAACGAAGTGGAAGCGTCACTGCTTGAAATCGTCATGCAGAAGGCGGACAGCAACCAGACCCGGGCCGCTACCATGCTGGGAATGAACCGTGGTACGCTTCGAAAGAAACTCAAACAATACGGACTGTTGTAATTCCAGCAAGTTGGTGGACGCCGGCGGAAGGGACTCTGGCGCCCCCGATCAGAATCAAGATCCTTGAAACTTTATGACTTCAGCTAAACCTGCTGCCGTGCGTCGGGCATTGATCAGTGTGTCCGATAAAACCGGCATTGTCGAACTGGCAAGATCCCTTACCGGTCTCGATATCGAAATCCTTTCTACCGGTGGCACCTATCGCCTGCTCACTGCCGAGAAGATCCAGGCCGTCGAAATTTCTGACTATACGGGATTTCCGGAGATGATGGACGGTCGGGTCAAGACCCTGCATCCCAAAGTTCACGGCGGAATTCTGGCCCGACGCGAGTTGGACAGGGCGGTCATGGAAGAACACGGTATACCGCCTATTGACCTGGTCATTGTCAATCTGTACCCGTTTGAAGCGACCGTTGCGAAACCGGACTGCGACCTGGCCAGCGCCATCGAAAATATAGACATTGGCGGTCCTACCATGGTGAGGGCAGCTGCCAAGAACCATGCCCACGTTGCTGTTGTCGTCAATCCCGAGGATTACCAGGCGCTGGTAGACAAACTGTCCGCTGGCGACTGCACCCTGGATCACGAGTTTCGCTTCGATCTGGCAGTAAAGGCCTTTGAACATACGGCGTCCTATGACGGGGCAATCGCCAACTACCTGGGCAGAAAGCTGTCACAGCCGTCCTCGGATACCGAACAGTTTTTCCCGCGCACCTTCAACAGCCAGTTCATCAAAAAGCAGACAATGCGGTATGGCGAAAACCCCCATCAGCAGGCCGCCTTCTACGTCGAAAAGCAGCAACCGGAGGCAAGCATCAGCACCGCCCGGCAGCACCAGGGAAAGGAACTTTCCTATAACAACATCGCCGATACCGACGCGGCTCTTGAGTGTGTGAAATCCTTCCCGGAGCCTGCCTGCGTGATAGTCAAACACGCCAACCCCTGCGGTGTCGCGGTTGCCGAATCCCTGCAGAAAGCCTATGAACTGGCGTTTCAGACCGACCCCACTTCCGCGTTTGGCGGCATAATCGCCTTCAACCGTGAGCTGGACGCCGACACCACCCAACAGATTGTTTCACAGCAGTTTACCGAAGTAATTATCGCTCCCTCTGTTTCTGAACAGGCGTTACAGATAGCTGCACAGAAAAAAAATGTACGGGTGCTGACCTGTGGTGAGCTGCCACCGAGCCCGCTGCCCGGCTGGGATTTCAAGCGGGTCACCGGCGGCCTGCTGGTACAGGACAGGGATATCCGACGGATCAGTCCATCAGAACTCAAGGTGGTGACCGAACGGGTGCCTACGCCCGAGGAGCTACGTGATTTGCAATTTACCTGGATCGTCGCCAAATTCGTCAAATCCAACGCCATAGTCTACGGCAGAAACAACAGGACCATTGGCGTGGGGGCCGGGCAGATGAGTCGCGTTTACAGTGCCAGGATCGCCGGGATCAAGGCTGCGGACGAAAACCTGGAGGTGCGCGGCTCGGTAATGGCCTCCGATGCCTTCTTTCCGTTCAGAGACGGTATCGACGCCGCCGCTGCCGCAGGAATCACCGCCGTGATACAGCCCGGTGGTTCCATGCGCGACGAGGAAGTCATTGCCGCTGCCAATGAACACGGCATCGCCATGGTATTCACCGGCGTGCGTCACTTCCGCCACTAGCTGACGGTCACGACCAACCTGATTGCCCGCCAATCTGACAGTTAAAGCAGGAGAGTATCTGGTGAAAGTTCTGGTTCTCGGCAGTGGCGGCAGAGAGCACGCCCTGGCCTGGAAGGTCGCTCAATCGCCGCAGGTGGAGAAAGTCTTCGTGGCACCGGGAAACGCCGGTACCCATCTTGAGCCCGGCGTGGAGAATGTAGCAATCGACGTAATGGACTTCCCGGGGCTGGTGCGGTTCGCCGGAAGCGAACACATCAGCCTGACCATCGTCGGCCCGGAAGCACCGCTGGTGGCGGGTGTAGTGGACTACTTCAGGGCCCATGATCTGGCCTGTTTCGGCCCCACCGCAGGAGCCGCACAGCTGGAAGGCTCCAAGGCCTTCAGCAAAGATTTTCTGCGGCGCCACGGCATTCCGACGGCGGCCTACCGGACCTTCGAGGAAGTGGAGCCAGCCCTTGCCTACGTCAGCGGAAGGGCGTTCCCCCAGGTTATCAAGGCGGACGGGCTGGCAGCCGGCAAAGGCGTGATTATCGCCCGGGACCGGGAAGAGGCTGCGGCAACCATTGAGGAAATGCTCCGGGGAAACCGCTTCGGCGAGGCGGGTCATCGCGTGGTTATCGAGGAATTCCTGCACGGCGAGGAAGCGAGTTTTATCGCCATGGTGGACGGTGTGCACGTTCTGCCCATGGCAACCTCACAGGACCACAAGGCCAGAGACAATGGCGACAGGGGCCCCAACACAGGTGGTATGGGAGCCTACTCCCCGGCACCGGTTGTCACCGACGACGTCTTTGAGCGCATAATGAGCCAGGTCATCGAGCCCACGGTCGCCGGCATGGCCGCAGACGGCAATCCCTATACCGGGTTTCTATACGCCGGCCTGATGATTTCGCCGGCCGGTGCAGTCAACGTAGTGGAATTCAACTGCCGTTTCGGCGATCCGGAGGCGCAACCGGTGATGATGCGCCTGCAGTCCGACCTGGCACAACTGTGTCTGGACGCCCTGGAGGGCAGGCTGGACTCGGCCCATGCCAGCTGGGACACCCGCTGTGCCCTGGGCGTGGTGCTGGCAGCCGGAGGCTACCCGGGTTCCTATCGTCAGGGAGACGTAATCTCCGGGCTGGACCGTCCCTGCGCTGAGTCCCAGAAAATCTTCCATGCCGGGACCCGCTTGGAACACGGCAAGGTAGTAACAGGTGGCGGGCGAGTCCTTTGCGCAGCGGCTCTGGGAAACTCCGTGACCGAGGCTCAACGACTGGCTTATGAGCTGGCTGACAGTGTCGACTGGAACAACGTTTACTTCAGAACCGACATTGGTTATCGTGCCATTGGCAGAGAAAATCAGAACTAGGGAACCTAAGGATCCGTCGTCATGCGTGAATCCCGCCATCTAAGCCCAGTTGACAACCTGCTGGTTCAATTCGACCAGGCTCTCCGCACCCTGGTACCAGGCAGCAGTCAGGCCGGTCGCGACAATCCGGCCGACACCAGGGAAGAATGTGAACTGGAGGACGGCCAACGAAAACATGCGGCAGGTCTGATGCGAATCAATCACACCGGCGAAGTCTGTGCCCAGGCACTCTACCAGGGACAGGCGCTGACTGCCCGGCTGCAGGATGTGCGTCAGACAATGGAAAAAGCAGCAATGGAGGAAGTCGATCATCTGGCCTGGTGCGAACAGCGCCTGTCGGAACTGGACAGCCGCCCCAGCGTCTTCAACCCTCTTTGGTATGCCATGTCGTTTGGTCTCGGTGCGGCAGCGGGCCTGGCAGGCGACAGGTGGAGCCTTGGGTTTGTGGCGGAAACGGAGAATCAGGTGTGTGAACACCTGGAAAGCCACCTTGCCGGGCTCCCTGAGAATGATCAGAAGAGCAAGGCGATTGTGGAACAAATGATCGTCGACGAACGCCAGCACGGAGAAGCCGCGAAGCGGGCTGGCGGTACGGAATTGCCGCTTCTCGCCAGGCGCGCTATGACCGCTCTTGCCCTGGTAATGAAGAAATCCGTTTACCGGCTCTAGTCAGGCTTCCCTCATCAGAGGATCAACTGTCCTCCAGGATCTCGAAATCGTGGGTGATGGCGACGCCAGCCTTCTTCAACATGATGCTTGCCGAACAATACTTTTCCGCTGACAGCTCCACTGCCCGTTCCACCTGCCTGGCACTCAGGCCTTTGCCCCTTACCTTGAAATGCAGATGTATCGACTCAAAAATTGCCGGCACCGCGTCCACCCGCTTTCCGGTAACCTCCGCTTCACAGCCGGTGACCGGCTGACGGGCCTTCCTGAGAATAGTGACAACGTCGAAGGAGCTGCAGCCACCGACACTCACCAGCATCATCTCCATTGGCCGCGAGCCCATATTGCGCCCTCCGGCCTCCACCGCTCCGTCCATCAGCACGCCATGGCCACTGCCCGTTTCGGCCAGGAACATGACATCTTCGATCCAGCGAATCTTGGTTTTCATTTACACCCTGACTCCGACAGCATTGGGTAAAAGTTCCCGCATTCCGGGATTTAACGTTGGCGCGCAAGGGTAACACAGCTGGATGTATCCTGAAATCGGCGACTCAATCTGCCAGTCCGTCCACACAAACGACGTCTGTTTCGTTACACTACAGCCCCTGACCGGACCTGGTTCGTCATATCAGGCCTGCATGTCGTATCCACACCATGATCAAGACATTTGAAAACGTACTCGCTTTATTTCTTTCGCTGGTCATACTGCTGACCGGCCACGGTCTGCAACTCACACTGGTGCCGTTGTACGCAGACGCCCTGGGGTTTTCCTCTCTGACTATCGGGGTAACCGGCTCCGCGTATTTTCTGGGATTTGCCATCGGCTGTGTGTCTGTCCCGCGCCTGGTAGCTGCAGTGGGGCACATTCGCATGTTTCTGGTACTTGCCAGTACCGCCAACGCCGCACTGCTGGTTCTGGGCTTTTTTGAAAATCCCTTTTTCTGGATGCTGGCACGGTTTACAACCGGCTGGGCACTGGCAGGACTCTACATGATTTTTGAAAGCTGGCTGAACGAAAGTGCCAGTGTTGAAAACCGGGGTTTTATTCTGTCGACCTATGCCTTGTTGACCCTGCTGGCTATCGGCGCAGGTCAGCTGCTGACAGGACTCGACCTGGAATATCGGGAACTGATCACTCTCGGTGCCATTCTTCTGGCCCTTGGGTCCATTCCCGTAGGTATGACCCGCAGCAAGGCTCCCGCACCAGTGCAGCTGTCCGGCTTTCAATTGCGGCAGGTTTTCCGATCCTCGCAGGTTGCCGTGCTGGGGGCACTGGTCGCGGGATTTGTCACTTCGGGCTTCTGGGCCCTGGGCCCCCTGGTGGCCACAGCACACGGCGTACCTGTCGAACGGGTTGGTGTCTTCATGGCGGCGGCAATCGTCGGGGGCGCAATAGCCCAGCTTCCGGCCGGGAGGCTGTCGGACAGAGTGGACCGACGCTTCGTCATCCTGCTGATGGTTTCCGTTGCGGTAATCGTCTGCGCCGCGATGATAATCCTGTCCGGTCGCTTTGGTCAGACAATCTATCCGGCCATGCTGGTGTTCGGTGCCACCACGTTTCCACTGTACTCGATCTGCCTTGCCCATGCCAATGACAACACCAGGCTGAACCTGCTGCAGGTGGGCAGCGTCATTCTGCTCATGCAGAGTCTCGGCGCGGTTGTCGGTCCTCTGGTCATTGCCGCCACGATCCAGAGAATCGAATCAGGATTCTTCATAACCTCCGGAGTGGCACTGGCGGCATTTACGCTGTGGCTGATCATCCGCATTTTCTTTCACGACGTGGATCGCCGCTTCTTCGAACCGTTCACCTCGGTACCACGAACCACCCTGGAGGCACTGGAGCTGTCTCAAGCTGAGGACCCGGACAACTCTCACAACGCCGTGAAGTAAGGTCTTCCGGCGTGCCGGGGCCGGAACCGGTGATTCCCCGGAGCGCCTTACCCCGGACCAGTCCCCGGGGCCTGAACCTGACGGCCGGGACGGGTCGATCACTCGTGACGCAATCCCGATGCCGTCTCACCGCCCGCTGCCCGACGCGGGCTCTCCGAAGTTACGTGGGCGATGTAAAGAAACCATCGGAACCTTGCAAGTATTCCAGTATTCTGCCGATTACCTAGGCATCGGGGACCAAGCAGATTCCGGCGTTGTCGCGCGTTGGCATAATTGCTGACAGACTCATGTCAGTGGACATCCGATCCTGCCGGATTCATTTTTGTTCGGTACAGCAGACGACAGATTAATCAGAGCAGGTGGTCTTCAATCAGAACTCACAGAAGGCACACAATACGGAAATAGACGGAGGTCTGCCCTATGGCACTAATGGCAATCACACCCCATATCCAGGATCTGGATAATTTCCTGTCCCATTGCCATCGCAAACGCTACCCGAATCGGGCGACAATCATTTACGAAGGTGACAGCAGCGACACGCTTTTTTACATCGTCAGTGGATCGGTTTCGGTGGTTCTGGAGGATGACGATGGCAAGGAAGTGGTGGTCGCCTACCTGAACGCCGGCGACTTTTTCGGTGAAATGGGGTTGTTTGAGCAGACCCGGGAGCGCAGTGCCTGGGTGCGTGCACGCAGTGCCTGTGAAATCGCTGAAATCAGTTACTCCAACTTCAACGCTTACAGCCGTCAACACCCGGAAATTCTGTTTACCATCGGTAAGCAGATGGCCAACCGGCTTCGCAATACCACTCGAAAAGTCGGGGACCTGGCCTTTTTCGACGTTACCGGTCGAATCGCACGTACTCTGATCGATCTGAGCAAACAGCCCGATGCCATGACTCATCCGGACGGTATGCAGATTAAAATAACCCGCCAGGAAATCGGACGCATCGTCAATTGTTCCCGGGAAATGGCCGGACGAGTGCTCAAAACCCTTGAGGAACAGGAACTGATCAGCGTTTCGGGTAAAACCATCGTCGTGTTCGGCACCCGCTGAAGTCGACCGCAGCCGGTACCCCGGAAACCTCAGGGTTGACTGGGGGGCTGCCTGCTCTCCGGGGCCCGGTTACTGCGGCCAGAGGAGTATCAGAAACCAGCTCAGCAGCACCAGCAGCAGGCACAGGAACACGGCCGCAGAGCCGGCATCCTTGGCAGCCTTGGCAAAGTCGTTGTAGTCGTTGCCCCAGCGATCCACCGTACTTTCCACCGCCGTGTTCAACAACTCCACCACCAGAACCAGGAACAAAGGAGCAACCAACAACAGCTTCTGCACACCGCCCTCGCCCAGCCAGAGTCCGAGTGGCAGCATGACCACGAAAGTGGCCATTTCCTGGCGGAAAGCGGACTCGGTCCGCAAGGTCGCAAGAATACCGTCGTAGGAATTCAGAATGGCGGGAACAAAGCGCCCGAAACCCGTCCCGGAGCGACGCTCCCGAGCCGACATTGGTTTGTTGCCGGACTCACCACTCTCTTCAGTCATTTCCGAATAGCACCTCGCGTAATTTTTCGCCGGGCCGTTCGGCGCGCATAAAGGTCTCGCCGATCAGAAAGCCGTAGACACCGTGATTCACCATTGCCAGCACATCGTCCCGGGAGTTGATGCCACTTTCAGTGATTACCAGACGATCGGGAGGAATCAACGGTAACAGCCCATAGGTGGTCTGCAATGTCGTGGTAAAGCTGTGCAGATCCCGGTTGTTGATACCCACGAGGAGAGTACCCAGCTGCAGTGCCGCCTCAAGCTCCCCCGGATTGTGCACTTCCACCAGCACAGCAAGATTCTGATCCCTTGCACACTGATACAACTCGGCCAGCTGACCGGAATCCAGGGCTGCCACGATCAACAGAATACAATCGGCGCCCAGCCACCTGGACTCCACGATCTGGTACGGATCGACCATAAAGTCCTTACGCAGCACCGGCAGTTCACAGGCTGCTTTGGCCTCGCGCAGGTAGTCGTCATGCCCCTGGAAATACTTTTCATCGGTCAGTACCGACAGACAGGTCGCTCCCGCGGAAGCATAGTCCCGGGCCAGGGCAGCGGGATTGAAATCCGGCCTGATCAGCCCCTTTGAGGGCGAGGCTTTCTTGATTTCGGCGATCACTGCCGGCCGGCGATCGGCGATCGACTTCGCCAGTGCTGCTTCAAACGGCCGCAGACTGTCAGACGGGGGCAACTCCCTGTCCAGCAGGGAAAGACTTCTCTCAGTCTGCCGCTGTCTGACTTCCTTTTTTTTCTGCACTATTATCTGTTGCAGAATTGTGGTTTCAGCCACGATCGGTTTCCCTGTTTCAAGCGGCGAATGACTGTGTGACACGGATCAATTCGTCCAGTTTGGTCAATGCCTGACCACTGGCAATGACTTCCAGGGCCTTTTCCACGCCGGCCGGAAGGCTGTCAACAATGCCTGCAGTGTAAATGGCGGCACCGGCATTAAGGGCTACGATATCGGCTGCCGCCTGGTTGCTGCCGGCAAGTGCCTGCTTCAGCATTGTCAGGCTCTGTTCCACGCTTTCAATCTGCAACGCACTGAAATCCTCATGCAGCGGCAACCCGAAATCCTCTGGCGAAATCCGATACGTGGTTATTTCGCCGTGCTTCAGTTCGCCTACGCGGGTGGGTGCGGAGTTACTGATTTCGTCCAGCCCGTCCTCTGATGACACAACCATCACGTGCCGGCTGCCCAGTTCTTTGAGCACTTCCAGCAATGGCACTATCCAGTCAGGATCAAAAACTCCCAGCACCTGGTTGGGCGAACCGGCTGGGTTGGTCAGCGGCCCGAGCAGATTGAAAACTGTGCGCACGCCGATTTCCCTTCGTGCGGTAATAACGTGCTTCATGGCACCGTGATGACTGGGAGCGAACAGAAACCCGACGCCAATCTTGTCAATGGCCTGTGCCACTTGTTCCGGTGTAAGGGACAGGTTGACCCCGGCTGCCTCCAGCACGTCGGCACTGCCGCTTTTACTGGTCGCGCCCCGATTACCATGCTTTGCCACGCGAGCGCCGGCGCATGCGGCCACCAGCGCCGCAGCGGTGGAAACATTGAATTTGTTGGAGCCACTGCCACCGGTACCGCAGGTGTCCACCAGGTGATCGATGTTCTGCAGCACCACGGGAGTCACCAGCTCGCGCATGACGATTGCACCACCAAGCAGTTCCTCCTGCTGCACACCCTTCATCTGAAGTCCGACCAGAAAGGCGGCATTCTGTGCATCGGTGGTGTTGCCGGTCATGATGTCCCGCATTACGGCGGTCATTTCCCCGGCACTGAGGTGCTGATGTGAAGATACCTTTTTGATCGCCGTCCGGATGTCCATATACAACCTCGCATTTCTCGTTCTTCAGATTTCTGTTTTCAGGAAATTCTGCAACAGCTTGTGACCGTGCTCGCTGAGAATTGACTCCGGGTGAAACTGCACTCCCTCCACGGCCTGTTCCCGATGCCGGACACCCATGATCTCATCGAGGATTCCGTCGCTATCTTCAGTCCAGGCGGTAATTTCCAGGCACTCTGGCAAGGACTCCCTTTCGATCACCAGGGAATGGTAGCGGGTCGCTGTAAAGGGGGTGTCGATGCCCGAGAACACTCCCGAGCCACAGTGATGGATACTGGAGAGCTTGCCGTGCATGACTTTCCTGGCGTGAACAATTTTACCGCCATAGGCCTGACCGATGCTCTGATGCCCGAGGCATATACCCAGCAGGGGGATGCGCCCGCCAAAATGCCTGATCACGTCAACCGAGATACCGGCTTCGTTGGGTGTACATGGCCCGGGAGAAATTACGATGTGCCCGGGGGCCAGTGTTTCAATCTCCCCCAGGGTTATGGCATCGTTGCGGAACACCTGCACCTCGGCACCGAGTTCGCCGAGGTATTGCACCACGTTGTAGGTGAAGGAGTCATAATTGTCGATCATCAACAGCATATGAGATCTATCTGATTGTTATCAATAATAAAAATTAACAGAAACTCTCATTTATACCCGCTTATATAGCCGCCTGCAGCCGCGGCATCCTCGCACTGTTAGCCAGGCAACGTACCTGAGAGAAACGCGATTATCCATGATGCGGAGCTGATTTGAAATCCTCACAGATTGAATCTCAGCAATTGATAGGATGGGATGGGCATGTACCCCATTAACTGGTGAAAAGCTCACGGTGGGGCTGAAACGGCCTCCTATCGAGGTAAGGATGGAGAGGCTGAGCGGGTCTCTTAATTCCGAGTTCGGCCAGGGGCTGACGGTAGAATAACTGTGAATATTCTAAAAATGCATGTTCTACTCAAGACTTTTCTTTACACACTCAACATATTCTCGGCCTATTCGACCAGAAGAGTTTGCTACCTCGTCAAACAGAATTCTGTTGTAAGGTCTCCGCGCGATGGTCGCACCTATTCCGCATTGACCGTTTTGTCTGAAGTTAATTCCATTTGCAAGCCACACGTCCATCAAGTATCTCGTCCAAAGAATTGCTTCTTCATCAGTCAAGCCATAGTCTCTAACGAGAGCCACTTCTGCCGCGAATACATTCGTTCCTTCAACACTTCCAAGTTTAGCTTCAATTGCTTTCAAATCTGGCGATTCAATATACCGACCCACAACCCGCTCCTGCTCTTGGCCAGCTGTTTGAATACGTATCATGCTTGTGTTTTGGTTGATCTCAACAGCGAGAAATATAATTCCAGCCACTACACTTAAATTGGATATGAGTGTAAGCCACGGATTAATTTTTTCTATGTTCACTTGTTTTTCTTTTCTCTTTACGGCCGAGGCTGTGTCAAAAATTGTTTTTCTGCGATTTTGACCTGTTCAGAGCGCTGCACACAGCCCCTGTTGGTTCGGCTGCCAGCTTATCAAAGCCAGTGAGTTTTTAAACCAATTTATTTCTCTTCTTACTAGCGGCTCTGGTGTGGTCTGTATAGCTCGATTTTGTCTGCTTGTACAGGGTAAATACAGGCGCTACGCCCGCATCGCCTCCAGTAATGGCTTAACACCCATAATATTCATCACCCGTCTCATATTGTAGGCGAGTATATGCAAACTCATTTCCGTTCTGACATGTTTCAGCGTCTTCATCTGGAAGTGGGTGTGGCCCAACCAGGCTTTTAATGTGCCAAATGGATGCCCGACAGTCTTCCTGCGAATACGCATGGCCTTGGGAGATTCGTCTAACCGATCCTGCATCCGCTCCAGAACTTCTTCATGTTCCCAACGCCTCACGCGGCGCTCCTTGCCCGTCGTACACTTTGCCTTGATCGAGCATCTGCCACAAACGGTTGTCCAGTAAATCCGCTGATCCTTACCTTTCTCAGTCGAGGTAAACCGGCATTCCAGATGCTCACCAGCCGGGCAGCGATAAACATCCAGGTATTCAACATAAGCAAAAACTTTTTTGCTAAAACGGTTTTCCGCTTTGCTCGGCGATGTCTCAGGCTTGGGTACCAATGATTCAATACCTGCCTCCTCGCACTCCAGTACCCCATTCCCTTCGAAATAACCGCGATCCGCAAATACCTGGAGTGACTCAACCTCCATGATCTCTTTGACTTGCTTGGCCATTGGCGCAAGCTGGTGGCGATCCGATCCTTCGTTAACTACATCATGGCTTATTATTAAGTGGTTTTTACACTCCACCGCTGCCTGAACGTTATAGCCAACAATCCCGGTACCACGGGTCTTCATCGAGCGCGAGTCAGGATCGGTAACTGACACCTGGCCTTCAGGTGTCTTCTCCAGCTCGGCTTGACACTTTTTTAGGCGGCGCATCTCCTTCTTCATGCTGTCGATCTTTTCTTGAAGATGCTCCACCCGGGAATCTCCCGGACCAGATTGACCCTGGTCGGCTCTTTCCAGCTTGGCAAGGTAACCGCTGATACTGCGTTCTACCTCCGCCAATCGGCGCTTCAGCTTGGCGGCTGTGTAGTTCTTATCACGGCTGTTCACCGCCTTGAACTTACTGCCATCAATGGCCACCATTAATTCGCTGAACAGCTCTAGCTGTTTGCAGAGCAATACAAACTCCGCACAGACCTGACGAATCGCCTTGCCATTTTTCTTGCGAAAATCTGCTATGGTCTTGAAATCTGGTGCCAGCTGCTTGGTCAACCACATCAGTTCCACATTGCGGTTGGCTTCCTGCTCCAGCCGGCGAGTGCTCTGGACTTTATTCAAGTAGCCGTAGACGTATAGCTTCAGCATAGTGGCAGGGTGATAGGCTGGACGTCCCCGGGCTTCAGGTTCGGTCTTGAATCCAAGTTCCCCCAAATCAAGCTCATCGACAAAGACATCGATCACTCGAACTGTGCTGTCATCGGCAATATAATCGTCAATGCTTTCGGGAAACAAAGTGGTCTGGCTGCAACTTTCTCCTTCAATGAAATCCGTCATGATGGATTTTCCTGAATGAAAGGTGCATTATACCAGTCTGGTATTTTTCACACAGCCTCGCCGCAAACGGTCATTCAGTAGATTTTGTTCCGCTGGTTGTAAAGATTCTCAGCTTGTTGTTTTACTAAATTTCAAGGACACGAATTGTGTAGCAAACACGAAATATATTGAGGCTTTTACTAGTTGGAAAGAATGCTCTATGAAGTTATTAGTCAGGAATCTATCAAGGACGATAACAGAGTCAGATCTTCAAGCTGCCTTTGAAGCTCACGGAGTAGTTCAATCTACAAACCTGGTACTTGACAAGAAGTCAGGCGGATCCAAGGGATTCGCGTTTGTTGAAATGCCTAAAGCGGGCCGTTCCGGATGCCTAAAGCGGGTGAAGCAAAAGCTGCCATGAAGCAACTTAACGGTAGTATGCTAGATGACAAGAAAAAATGTCTAGAGTTAAGCATTAACGTAACAAGCCTTGTCCGTATATCCTCAGAGATCAGTCTTCGGCTTCTCCTGGCTTCGCTTCGGTATCCGGACAATCTGGTCAGAACCTGCTGATTCAGACCAACGTGTGTTTGCCCCTCTTGTGCTTCGAATCTGCTCCTAGAGAAGCTTTGCTCAACGAGGAATCGCGGATTTTGGGACCCCCTTAAGGTTACCAAGCAAGTGGAGCCATTGTGGATATCTGTCAGCAATCGACTGCCGACGTGGTCGCGATGATGGTAAGAGCGCAATTATTGCGACTGGGAGTATTTATGGATTGCCACAAATCGCGTCTACGCTCCATTTGCAGCCTTCATTTGTTAGATAGCGTTAGCTGGCACATGGTTCTGAGTTTGAGCAAGATCGTAGATCTAGGAGGAACAAAATGAATATCGGCCTCTTATTCACCCCTAACGCATGTGTCCCTGATGCAACTTGTTCACACCACAGTCGCTTGTGTCGGCGCAATTCGACAGCGTAATCCAACATTTGACGCACTAGGTCTAAGAAGGATCTTTCAAACCCCCTTTGAGTCTCGTGATTATTGTGTTAATAGCGAGGAGAAACTCTCTAAGTTTACCGCTGCTTTGCGGTCCAAGTTTCTTCATGGTTGTACCGCCACATCTGGCGGGGATAGAAGAAGTTGTCAAATTGTCTAAATGGCGGCGCTATCGGCTTTGACCCCTACTCGCTCTATGCCATAGTGGGAAACATCGCTGTTGGTATAGCCGGTGCGGTACTTGGCGGTGTCCTTTTTGATCTGCTCGGAATGATCGTCGGCGGAGTGATCGGAATGATTATCATGGCCGCGGTTGGAGCAATTCTTCTGCTCTATATTGTCTCCCTCAAGAAACGCTCCTGAGATACAGGTGGAGGCCTGATTGTCCCGGCCCCTATTTCTTCGGTAGTTCCCCCGGTATTCTACCGCGCTCATACAATCTATGTACCCTGTTCATATTTCCCTTCCAAAACTCATAGAAAAGTTGATTATCTTTGGATCGAAGTAAACGCAAAGCGAGTGGGAGCTGCCGGGGCCGCCTCGTAATCCAATCCGCTTCGTTCTGCTCCCAGTTCGGCCCCCACCACCGGTTGGCCCCATCGTAATCCAAACTCCTCTACGACTGGGTAACGATACTGCCCTTCCCCTGAACTTCATTCAATTTAACCGTAATGAGTACATGATAGGAGTGCGCACCAGGAAACTACTATCTCTCTCAATTCTTTGGTGTTCTGTTGGACCGCCAAGAAAAACGATACCAGCCAATACTCCGACATTTGCTGCAAGGGTTAGCCAGAGTTGTTGCGAGCTTCAAAGAGCGAGTCTCTGAAGGGAGATGGGCCTCAGAAAAAAGCTGGGGACTGAATGTATCCCTTGTCTGCTGGGGTCGATGGTCTTTTGCCCTAAATGGAGCCAAAAAGTGGTGCTTCTGACCGCTCCCGCTAACATAGCAAGCGACTCCGTGGTGGCTCAAAGACTGCTATCGAGGCCGCGCGCCGCGTACTAGCTTGTTATTATTTCTGGAAACGCCGTGATCCTATAGAATATTTTAAATGGCCGGTGTTGGCCGAGCCTCTGTTACGAATGTGGCACACCCCAGATGCCCTCCGCCATATACGAATGGAGAACCTCCAAATATTCATATTGAGCACGATCGAAGTGTGGCACTTTTCTGCGCCTTACGGCATCAGCAACTTCTCTCAATTGAACAAAAATGCCGCTGTCCCCGAGGTCAAGGTCCCTCCGATTCCCGAATGCTTGTAACACTGGTCGATGGGCGCATCGACGCATTCCGCCTGGGCTGGTTGTCAGCTTATCAAATTTGTATCATTTTTGAATAAGTATTTTCTGTTCTCCTGACTGACTCTCATTTGCTCTGATAAGAAGTTTGAAGACGGTATTTTCAAGGCAAATATCATTGATACCTGCCCTATGCCTGCATCGCCTCGACCTTCCTTCTCGAGTGCTGCACACGACCTCTGTCGGTTCGACTGTCAGCTTATCAAAGCCAATGAGTTTTTGAACTAATTTATTTCTCTTCTTATATCGGTTCTGGCTAGGTCTGTATGGCCCGATATTGCCGGCTTTTTAAAAGCAAATACAGGCCCTACGCCCGCATCGCCTCCAGCAAAGGCTCAACACACATAATATTCATCACTCGTCTCATATTGTAGGCGAGTATATGCACACTCATTTCCGTTCTGACATGTTTCAGCGTCTTCATCTGGAAGTGGGTATAGCCCATCCAGGCCTTCAGTGTCCCAAACGGGTGTTCAACCGTTTGCCTTCGTGTGCGCATCAGATCAGGCGTACTATCCAGTCGCTCCTGCATGCGATCCAAAACCGCTTCGTTCTCCCAACGTTTGATTCGTCGCTCTTTGCCCATCGTACACTTCGCTTTCTGCGGACAACCCCCGCAAGCTGTGTTCCAGTACACTTTCAGGTTCAGTCCTTTTTCAACTGAAGTAAACAAATAGGAAAGGTGTTCATTCGCAGGACAGCGGTATACGTCAGTTTCTTCAAGATAAAAAAAGCCCTGCTTACCGTAGCGACCAGCAGCCTTGCTGCCGGATGTCAGCGGCTTGGGGACTGCGGGTCCTTTTGTTCTAAAAGCGGGCGCTTTGACAAAGGCATCAGCAAATTCCCGGTTGCCATGCATCCAATCGGCACCTGAGATGCATCCTTGGAATGAAGTCAACAGAGGAAACCTCTGATTAAGTCACGCGGAGCATTGTGGGACTTGATCAGAGATTTCCTAAACAGGCTGTTAATCAGAGATTCATTAAAGGAGAAGACATTATGGGAGACGTAATCGGGCTGGTGGCCGTGGTCGCGGGGATTGGAGGACCGGTTCTGGTAATCTATCTGGTGCTGCTGTTCTCAAACAGAAGACTCACTTTGAAGACGGAAACCCTGATCAAGCTTGTGGAACAGGGCGCCACGTTGGAACCCGACATGCTGCGGATGCTCAATGAACCCGCCGGACCCACCGTGGATTTACGCAGGGGGTTGATCTGGCTGGCGATCGGCATTCCCTCGGTACTTGGTCTGCTGATGATTCCGGATGGTCCCCCCTGGGTTCTGGGGTTGATTCCAGTCTTTATCGGGATTGCCTATCTGATCATGATGAAACTGGGCTACAGGAATATCGACCAAAGGCACTAGCCGCTTGAAAGACGACTTGAGAGAAAAATTTCTCATAAATCGCGTGTGCAGGCATGACGACAGGCAGGCCTTCGCGGAACTTGTGGCTGCCAACCAGTCCCGGCTCCGGCTGTTCCTGCAGCGCCTGTGTCATGACCCCGATCTGAGCGATGACCTGGCACAGGAAACACTCATGGTCGCCTATCAGAAAATCGACAGTTTCCTGGGCAATGGCAGTTTTCAGGGTTGGTTGATACGGATTGCCCACCGTCGTTTTCTGATCCATGCGCGAGGAGAAAAACGTAAACACGCCTTATTGAACGATTATCGGCAGTTGGTCAGCGTAAAAAGCGAACGCTATGATACACTCTCCCCGGATCAGGCGGATCTTGAGCGGGCCATAGCCACACTGAACCCGGGTGAAGCTGCAGCTATTACGCTGTGCCACAGCTTCGGTTTCTCTCATCACGAAGTTGCCGGGATGCTCGATACTCCGCTGGGAACAGTGAAATCTCAGATCAGGCGCGGCATGGAGAAACTCAGGCTGGAACTTTCCGGTGGCGGTGTAGTCGCAGCCGGTGACAGAAAGAAGGAGGCCCTATGAAACAGGAGTACAGGTCCGTAAGCGGTATCGAACGGCTTTTGGGATATCCACCGGATGTCCGTGACAATGGCTTTACCGGGTGTGTGCTGGCACACATCGCCGGCCGGGAACGATTACGCAAACAGGTGTTCGCCGCTGTGGCAGCAACCTGGCTTGTTCTGTTCTTCGCACTGGTACCTTTGTTCACGCTGGGCGGTCTCCCGGAACATCTCCGGCAGCTTGGCAACCGCATCGGGTCGCTGGGGCCTGTGCTCCTGAATATAGAGCCTATTCATACAGTTACCCAGCCAGGCGCTGTGGTGGTGACATTGATCGCGCTGTCTGCCCTGTACGCGCTTGTCTCCTCACAATTCAGCAGCCACTGAGAGAGCCGACACCGGTTACTGCAGTCTGGCGACTGTCAGTTCGCCGACGGAGGTTCTGACCACCTGGACATCGGTGCCGGCAGGCAGATCGGCATCGCTGACAACACGCCAGTTGATACCGGAAAACCGGACCTGGCCCGGGTTGTGCCGGGATACGTCGGTTTCCAGGGTAAAACTGTAGCCGATCAGATCCGAGGTCACCGGTTGCTGATCGACTTTATCCTGCAGCCGCTTAAGGGGCTTCCAGAGCAGTGTTGCAGCCAGTAATGTCAACAGGGCAACGCCCAGCAGCGCCCCGACCAGAGTGGCAGGGATAATCCCCAGAAACATCAGCAGACCGGTGGCCAGGCAACCCACGCCGATAAAAAACAGTACTACCACGGCGAATCCCAACACCATCACTTCAATGGCGAGCAAACCGAGCCCGACAAAGGTGAGCAGAACTGCCATGTTACTTTCAAGCCATCCCACCGCCACTTCCCCCTCTTCCGCCCGGCGAGCCGGACTGACCCGACCCATCCCGGTTCATTTCGTTGATGATGGCCATACCCTGGGCCACCACACTGGCCGGGTCGGTGCCGTTATCGGGCAACAACACAATAGACGACTCCCTGGCAATGGCCTGCCTGGCATCGATTGCCTTGGTTGCCAGATCCAGTTGGATAGCTTTCTGCCCTTCCACGGTGTTTGCCGCCTCCCCCACTTTGCGCAGGGCTTCCGCCTGCGCCTCGGCGACCGCGATGATCGCTTTGGCCTCACCTTCGGCCTTCAGAATCTGTTCAGCCTTGTCGGCTTCCGCCGCCAGGACAACTGCCTGCTTCTGGCCTTCCGCCACATTGATCGCCGCCTGTCGGTCGCCTTCAGATTCAAGGATCTGTGCCCGCTTGACCCTTTCCGCCTTCATCTGCGCTTCCATTGCATTCATTACCGACGACGGCGGCACTATATCCTTGATCTCGTAGCGCATCACCTGGATTCCCCAGGGCCCGGAAGCTTCGTTGATCGACTGGACGATGTTGGCATTCAACTGGTCACGTTCTTCGAAAGTCTTGTCCAGTTCCATTTTACCCAGCTCCGAGCGCATCGTGGTCTGAGCCAGCTGAGTGACCGCAAAGATATAATCATCAACGCCGTAGGTCGCCTTATAGGGATCGAGCACGCGAAAATAGAGCACTCCGTCCACGGTCAGGGAAATGTTGTCCCTGGTGATACCGCCCTGACTGGGAATATCCACCGCCTGCTCCTTGAGTGATCTGTTAGCGGCCACGCGATCAATGAACGGCAGGATGAAATTGAGCCCAGCCTCCTTGGTCGAGTGAAATTTGCCGAAACGCTCTATGACAAAGGCCCTATTCTGCGGTACGAACTTGATCCCGGACTTGAGTACAACAATGATCAGAAAGAGCAGAACTGCAGGGACTATCAGTTGAGTGGGGTCCATGATCGATTCTCCATCGGGAATTTATCTGCCTGCGTGGCAGCCAGGTCGAAACTACCTGTTGCTGGCACCTGTATCGAGGGCCGGATGACGCCAAGCATGATAAATGGCGTCAGCGCAAAAATACAGCCTGTTTTTTCGCTACCTCGGGCTTTGCTACATCGGAGGTGTCGCGGTAAACTCAATTGAAACCGCCACCAGCGACCGGGCCACGGCATTCAGTTTTGGCCGCCTCTTCAGTTCCCTTGTGCGCGGGCGGATTCTGGAACAATCGACAACGAATCAGGCTGAGGGCACCATGCACAATCAATCAGAATTGAGAAAGGCGGAAGCTGCAAACAATGCCCGTTATGTTGGGGATTCCGACTACCGCCGGCAGCCACGCATCCTGCTTCTGACACCGGTAGCCCCCGCTGCGGAACTGGAAGGACCATTCCGCCTTGAAGGGCAGGAATTTCTGTCTTCGTCCACCATCGTCGATGCCATCCACTGCACCGGTGCGCCAAGGTCTATTCGAGACCTGAGTGAAGCCGCAGAGGCGGCACCCTTCGTAGTTGAGAAAGTCAAATGGGCTGAGCAGGAAGGCTACGATGCGGTTATTATCAATTGCATGCTGGACCCCGGATTGAAAGATGCGAAAGCGGCGGTCAATATCCCTGTCATCGGCATTCGTGAAGCAACAACAGCCGTCGCTCTGCTGGTTGGATCCAATCCCGCCTACATATACCCGGACGATATTGCCATTCTGGATCTCGCTAAAGATCCTGAGAAAACTTTTACCGATCTTGTAGAAAAAGGGCGGATGAAAATCAGGAATCAGGGGGCCGATGTGCTGATTCCCAACTGTGCCTATCTGGGCGGTCTCGCCGATCGTTTGCAGTCGGAGTTGGGCGTGCCGGTTCTAGCCAACCGGGACATTGCGCTTAAAATGGGCGAGCTGGTATCTATGTTCAACCTTCGGAAGGAATTGGACTGGGTGGACGCCACCCGATCCAGGCGCAAAGTGCTGCTTTCCACTCTTTATCGACAGCCAGTTATCGGGTCACTGACATATGGCCTGGCAAGATTTGTAAAGATGGTTCTCCCCCGGAACCAGGGAACCTCTGAGTAAGTCCCACGGCACTCAGACTCAGCGCTGAATCCCCTCATCCGATTCGACTTGCCGGCCTCGATCCGATGTTGCTTCGGGAGAGCTGATGTCATGAAAATTTATCAAAACTGACATCTGCGTTACCCGGTTTCGTCACATTTCCTGATCAAGAATACGGACTCCTCTGGATTCCAACTTCCAGTTACACAGGAGTTTGTCAATGAAGAAAATTACGACCATGGCACTACGCTCCCCCCCCCCCCCCCCCCCCCCTTCCCCCCTCCCCCCTCCCCCTCCTTCCCCCCCCCCCCCCCCCCCCCCTCCCCCCCCCCCCCCCCCCCCCGGCCCCCCCCCCCTCCCCCCCCCCCGGTGCCCCCGCCCCCCCCCCTCCCCCCGCCCCGGGGGTTGTTGGCATTATCGAGTCCCACCCCGGAGCCGATCGTACCGAACCTGACCCGGGTGGAAACCTTTGGGAGCAGTGAGAATCACTGGATAAAGGTGGTCCTGGATCCGGCCAACGACAATTTGTTCAGCTTCCAGCCCCGGATTATTGAGGAAAATATTGCCGCCCCGTTCGAGCAATAGCAGATAACAATGGCACCACCCGTTCCAAGGCGTCCCGATTACCCGGGGCGCCTTTTTTATGCGGGCCTGGCTGACCGGGCCCGGAGCCTTCACTACTGTCCGATTTCCAGTCCATTCTGTGCCAGTTGCACAGCCTTGACGATGGCCCGGGCCTTATTCTGTGTTTCCTCCCATTCCGATGCAGGGACAGAATCAGCCACGATGCCGGCTCCAGCCTGGACATAGAGAGTGCCCTGCCTGATTACCGCCGTGCGAATGGCGATCGCCATGTCCATATTGCCGTTCCATGCCAGGTAGCCCATGGCGCCACCGTAGATTCCGCGCTTTACCGGCTCCAGTTCGTCGATGATCTCCATGGCGCGTACTTTCGGTGCTCCGCTGAGCGTCCCTACAGGAAGCGTAGCCTTCAACACGTCGAGGGCGCTTTTATCGTCGCGGATTTCACTCTCCACAATGGAGGCTATGTGCATAACATGAGAATAACGTTCTACGAACATTTTTTTCGGAACCCTGACGCTGCCGATTTTCGAAACCCGGCCGGAATCGTTACGGCTGAGATCGATCAGCATCAGGTGTTCCGCTATTTCCTTGTCATCAGCGAGTAATTCCTTTTCCAGGGCCTGGTCTTCCTCTTCAGTCCTGCCTCGCTTTCGAGTTCCTGCCAGGGGCCTAACCGTCACCCTGCCGGCCTCCACGCGCGCCAGGATTTCCGGGGAGGCACTCACAACCTGGTGATCGCCCAGTTCGAAATACACCATGTAGGGTGAAGGATTCAGGTGTCTCAATGCGCGGTAGACATTCAACGCCTCACCCTGAAAAGGTACCGACATGCGTTGAGCCAGTACCACCTGCATGACATCGCCGGCAACTATGTACTCCTTGATGCGCTTTACTGCATTCTCGAAGGGCTGTTGTTCGAAACTGGACTTGAAATCTTCAGCCCGGACCCGGGGCCCGGGAATGAAAGCTGGCAGTTCTACCGGCTGCGACAGCGCCATTTCTAATTCATTGAGCCGCTGTTGTGCGTTCCGGTAAGCCCCTTCCTGGCCCGGGTCCACATTGATTGTAAGGAGAATGGTTCCCTTCAGGTTATCGAATACCACCACCTCCTCCGACAACATCAGCAGTATTTCCGGACTCCCGATCTCGTCATCACTCCTGGCAGGACCGATGACCGGTTCCACGTAACGCACGGAGTCATAACAGAAGTAACCGACCAGGCCTCCGGAAAATCTCAGCCCATCGCCAAGGTCCGCCACCTTGAACCGGTCCTGAAAATCGGCGACGAACTCGAAGGGATCGTCCTGTTGCACCTGCTCGACCGTGATGCCGTCGGTTTCTACCGAAACCCGGTTACCCACAACCCGCAGCACAGTGCGGCAGGGCAGCCCGATAATCGAGTAACGCCCCCATTTCTCCCCGCCCTGAACAGACTCAAACAGGTAACTGAACCTGCCCTTGCCAAGTTTGAGATAGGTACTGAGGGGAGTCTCCATATCGGCCAGCACTTCCCGCACCACCGGGATACGGTTGTAGCCCTGACCGGCCAGTTCATTGAATCGTTGCTCGTTCATGTAAATCCCTGACCGCCGGCCCGATCATCTGCCATTGTCAACAGCGGCAAGTTCGGCGCGCATGGCCGCGATGGTTGCAGCATAGTCGTCGCTGTGGAACACAGACGAACCGGCAACGAACATGTCCGCCCCCGAGGCAGCAATGCTGGCGATATTGCCTACCCCGACACCCCCGTCCACTTCAAGACGAATCCGATAACCGCTGTCATCGATCAAGCGGCGAACCTGTTGCAGTTTCTTCAGTGTCGAGGGAATGAATTGCTGACCACCAAAACCGGGATTGACCGACATCAACAGAACAACATCCACCTTGTCCAGCAGGTATTGCAGGCAGTCGATGCTGCTGCCCGGATTGAAGACCAGTCCTGACCTGCACCCCAGATCCCTGATCAGTTGCAGGGAGCGATCCACGTGATAACTCGCTTCCGGATGAAAACTGATGTAATCGGCTCCGGCCTGGGCGAAATCCTGGATCAACGGGTCCACGGGAGTCACCATCAGGTGCACATCAATCGGGGCAGTGATGCCGTGGCTACGCAGTGCGCTGCAGACCAGAGGACCGATTGTCAGATTGGGTACATAATGGTTGTCCATGACATCAAAATGAATGACGTCAGCGCCGGCAGCCAGCACCGCATTGACCTCTTCACCGAGACGGGCGAAATCAGCGCTGAGAATTGACGGTGCAATGAGGTAGTCTTTCATGGTCCACGGCGTTCGCTTTTGACTTGAAGTAATCGGTGCAGCCGCACTACCCCGCTGCGGGCTGCAGCTTTGCGGTGCCCCGGCTGGCGTTATTTTAACGGGTTTGCCGGCAGAAGTATTGCCCGGGGGCGTTCAACCGCACACCGTAAGGGCCATGGTTTGAGCCGCAGGAGCGAGCCCGACAAACAAAGCATGGGATTGTCCTGCAGAAATTAAGGTACCGTACCATCGCAGGAAAAAAGAGTCGGGGATCGCTGCGCCATGACAGGGCGGCCCCTGTTCAGGCCCGCATTTTGCGCCCACCCCTCAACACCTCATAGGCCTCACGGATATTGGCAAACTGTTCCTGAGCCTGTTGCATTGCTTCAGCGGAGATATTCTGAGGACCCAGCTTGTCAGGGTGATGCCGGGACACCAGACGCAGGTACGCACGCTTGATTTCCCGTGCTTCAGCACCTGGGGACAGTTGCAGAATACTGTAGGCGTTGTTCAGCCTTGACTCCGTGGCCCGGGTGGCGTACTCACCGTAGGGTAGCCGGCGCAGACAGATCTCTTCGAATTCCGGTTTGTTGAAGCCACACACTTCGGCGACCTCGCGCAAAAGAATTCGTTGTTGCAGCCCGATCCCCCCATCGAGGCCGGCAGCGTCGGCAAGAGTTTTCAGGAATACCCGTGCCAGGTCGCTGCGGCGGCCGATGAACCGCACCAGAGCCCTGGTCGCCTCTTTCACCGGCGCGGTGATCGCCTTGCCTTCATTAAAGCAGTCGATAGCTATCTGGCGGGCAGCCGGATCCAGCCCGATCAGCACCATGACGCGATTACAGTTCATGATGGCGTCAGCCGTCACCTGTCCGTCCATCCGCGCAAGCCGGCCGAACAACATGAACAGGGCCCGATTGAACACGCGAGCAGTGCGGCCACCGTCAGGTACGACGATGCCTCTCCCCTCGCCACTAAGTCGCGCGGTTACGGCTTTCCGGTAACCCGAATGCAGTATAGATTGCAGCATGTATCACTCCACAGTCCTCCTGCTTTCTATATCGTTCAATTGCCGTAATCTTTCAGGGGTTCCGACGTCAAACCAGGTACCTGTGTAGATTTCCCCGCTGACCCGGTCGCGACCCATTGCCCTGGTCAACAGCGGGGCCAGGGACAACGGCTTCCCGGCACCCTGGCCGGCGAACAGCTGGCGGTGCAGCACACTGATGCCGCTGAAGGTAAAGCGCTGCCCGGTGCCGGGCCAGTCCACCCGGACCCGGCCTGTGGTGTCGACAAAAAAGTCACCCCGGGGGTGATGCTCTGCATTGGGCACCAGCACCAGGTGGGCCAGGCATCGACGGCCATCCAGCGCAGCCAGCTCGGAAAAGGGGTAGTCAGTCCAGACATCCGCGTTAACCACCAGGAAGGAATCGTCACGCAACAAGGGTAATGCCTTGATGATTCCACCCGCAGTCTCCAGCCGAAGGGACTCGCGGGAATAGTGGATGTTGGCGCGCAGCCTCGATCCGTCGCCAAGACAATCCTCGATCATGTCGCCGCGGTAGAAGCGATTGATCACGATGTCGCCGATGCCGCCGGCAACCAGCCGTTCGATCTGATGCTCTATCAGGCTCTTGCCAGCCACCTGCAACAAAGGCTTTGGCAGGTCATCCGTTAGCGGCCGCATGCGTTCACCGAGTCCTGCTGCCAGTATCATCGCTTTCATGACGGCCCAGGAGGAAGTCGCTGTGCCGCCAATGGCAGAATGCGGGTCCTGAACCAGTCCAGGAATTCCGCGAGCTC